>CAMVGU010000010.1 GCA_947167105.1 uncultured Selenomonas sp.
TAGATGTACCACCCCCACTTGTAGAAGTGGGGGACATCCTTTGCCTCGTTATAAGGCCATTGTTCTAATTTTGCCATAGGCAAAGTCTTCCAGTAGGCCTTTCAACAGGCAAAGCATGTCATAACGCTGAATAGAGTGATTTCGCAACGCGAAAGCATTACTACTCCCCCCACCACCGCTTCGCGGTTCCCCGCCCCCAGGGGGGGCGGACATTTTAGATTGGCACAAGCTGTGACGTGCCGATATGGCTCACATCACAGACTAACAACAAAAAGCAGGAAAATACCATTTCTTGCAGAATATCTACTATTTAAGAAAACTTCCCTACACGGAGGATTCGGAATGAACGATACTACTGCACGGCGCAGAAATCCCTTATCCAGGGTCATGACCATCTACTGCGTTCTCTTTGCCACGTTCTTTGCCCTGTCCACGGGTCTGGTCAGCTCTTACCTCTACGAACAGGACATGATGGCCCGCTACCATGCCTATACCAGGGATCTCCTGAACTACACCGCCGCCGCCATTGACGGGGACGACCTGGAGCGCTGCATGGAGACCGGGGTGAAGTCGGAAAAATACCACCGGCTCCAGGAGCTCACCAATGCCCTCAAGGAAACCCATGATGTGGAATTTCTCTATATAATCAAGCCTATCTCCGACACGCCCCCGGACAATATGATGGATGTACTGGCGGCCTATACCCAGACAGAGAAGGAGACCGAGCTCGATGAACTGACGGATCTGGGGAAATTTACCGGGGACGCCTATCCCCCGAAGGTAGCCAGGGAGTACCTGGCCAGGATGGACAGGAATCCTGAAATCACCTTTTTTCCCAACGATACGGAGTTTGGCGATATCTACACCGCCATCCGTCCCATTTTTGACAGCCAGGGCCGTCCCATTGCCGTCCTGTGCGCCGATGTGCTGATGGATGACATCAACACGGGCCGCAGGCGCTTCTTCCTGGCCAGCATTGCCCTGGCCCTGCTCCTGGCTGTCCTGCTGGTAGCGGCAATGTCCTACTGGCTGCGGCGGCGGGTGGCCCGGCCCATCGAGCGCATCAAGAATTCCGCCGAGGCCATGGCGGCCAAATGCCACAACAGCAGCGCCCTGACCCTCTTTGCCTTCGAGGACCCGGGCATCCGCACCAATGATGAACTGGAGGATCTTTCCAGGGCGGTTGCCACCATGTGCAACGAAATCAAGGGCTATGCAGACAAGCTGATTCGCGCCAACCAGCAGGTGGGGGAGCTGCAGGAGAGCTTTGTGAAAATGGACTATCTGGCCTACCGGGATGTCCTGACGGGAGCGGGCAACAAGGCCGCCTACGAGCGCAGCGCCGCCCGCCTGACCCTGGAGCTCCAAAGGGGCAAGGGGGATTTTACCCTTGTCATGGCGGATCTGAATTACCTGAAGCGCATCAATGACAACTACGGCCACGACTGCGGCAATAAGTACATCATCGGCCTGCACAAGATCCTGAAGCAGTGTTTCCCCGGCGGGGAAATCTTCCGCATCGGCGGGGACGAGTTCGTCATTATACTCAAAGGGGCAGTCTCCCTCCAGGCAGGGAAAATGCTGAAAAAGGCCAAGAAAAATATGGCACGGCTGGGAGAGGACAAGAGCCTGCCCCCCTGGGAGCAGATCTCCTGCGCCATGGGCCTTTGCCACTACGACCCGGAGCGACATAAAAAAGTGGTAGATGTCTTCAATGAGGCAGACAGCTGCATGTACCAGGATAAGAAGAGAATGCGAGCAGAAAGGGAGGATGCACGATGAAACTGGCTTTTATCGGAACGGGAAAAATCGTCCACGATGCCCTGGGGGCAGTAAAGGATGAGGCGCAGATTGAAAAGACCGCTGTCTTTGCCCGTCCCCGCAGCCTGGAGAAGGCCCAGGCCCTGGCCCGTGAGCATAATATAGGAGAAGTGTGGACGGACTACGATGAGCTGCTGCAAAAGACCCAGGCGGACACCGTCTACATCGGCCTCATCAACAGCGCCCATTATCCCTACGCAAAAAAAGCCCTGCAGCAGGGCAAGAACGTCATTCTGGAAAAGCCCTTCACCCCCTTCCTGACGGAAGCGGAGGAACTGATGGCCCTGGCCAAAGAGCGGGACCTTTGCATCTTCGAGGCCATTACGGTGCTGCACAGCGACATCATCAGGGAGATGGAGAAGAACCTGCCCAAACTGGGCAAGCTCCGCATGGCTCTCTGCAACTACTCCCAGTATTCCAGCCGCTACGATGATTACCTCCTGGGCAAGGCCGCCCATGCCTTTGACCCGGAATACTACGGCGGCGCCCTCTACGATATCAACGTGTATAACATCCACTACTGCCTGACCCTCCTTGGCACATCCCAGGCAGCGGCCTACCATGCCAATTTCGGCTTCAACGGCATCGACACCTCCGGCACCCTGGTTCTCACCTATCCCGGCTTCTACGCCGTCTGCACAGGTGCCAAGGACTCAGACAGCCCCTGCTTTATCCAGATTCAGGGAGAAAAGGGCTGGATGCGCCTGGAGGGCAAGCCCAACTCCCCCGCAAGGCTGGTGACAGTCTACGTCAATGAGGCGGACGGCACCCTTGTCAGGGATGCCTCGGGAGCCATGGTGCGCTCCACCCTCACCGAAACCTACGAGCCCCGCCCCGTACCCCACAGAATGACCCAGGAATTCCTGGACTTTGCGGCCATCATAGACGGGAAAAGCCCGGAGCACCGCAAAGAGTACCAAAGGCTCAGCGAAGAAACCCTGGCAGTGGTTCGCATTCTGGAACAAGCCAGGGAAAGCGCCGGCCTGAAATTCCCCCAAGCCTGAGCATGGATACGGCTGAACAGTAAAAATAGATATGGTCTCGAAAGAAAAAGCCTTCCCCCATGGGGAAGGGGAACCGCGAAGCGGTGGATGAGGTCTTATGGCAGTACGTGCCCTGAGACCTCACCCACCGTCTTCGACGGTCCCCCCTCCCCAAAGGGGAGGGCTTTAATAAGTGGGAACAATTTTCCCTTAACGAATAATAATTCAGTTCCTTAACTGCTTTGCCTGGAAGAATCTCTTAAAGTCCCCCATTTGCCTTTTCACCACAACTTCATAGGGAAAATTCTTCACCAGGGACATGCGAGGGTCGTATTCGTTATATTCGATCAGCAGGGAAAAAGTGTCGTTAATAAACCAGGTCCTGTTATCGTTGCCCCGCTTGACGTTAGGACGGCCAAAATTGTAGGAAAAATTCTTCTCGGCCATCATATACATTTCATCGGCAGTATTCCGGTCCTTGATATGAAAGCGGATGTTATAATCGCCTACCAGATTTTTGTTGTTCTCATGGGGATGAACAACCACGGCAATGAGATAAGCCCCCCTATCCTTCTGAAAGGCAATAGTCTTGCCGTAATTATTGCTGCGCTGCCAGCCCTTGCTGGTAAAATCATCTATAAAGGTTTGCAGGGGCTTGCCAATGTAAATCCCAAAGGCCATGGTATCGTCCTTGGTGGCCTCCTCGATATCCTCATGCCAGGACGCTGCCGCCTCGGCCACGGGCACTGCCAGCACAGGCTGGGGGGCACAGGCAGCCTCCCAGGGAGTTACGGGCAGGGCGCTGCCAAGTTGCAGTGCCACAGCGGCGCAGGTTGCAGCCAGAATCTTTTTCTTCATCATGAATCCGCTCCTTAATTTCTCATCAGTTAGCTGTTTTTTACATTTGCGTAATGCACTCATGTATGAGTTCAACATTAGTTTGCTGATTCCTGCCAAAAAGTTTTATGCCTCCCCAGGAAGGAAAAAAAACAGTTCTAAGCGAAGTATCTACATACAACAGAAAAAATTATGGAGGTGTCTACATGGAACCATTATTTTCCATTCCAATTTCCCGCCGTGACTTTATGAAGCTGGCAGGGCTGACGATGGCCGGGGCTGCTCTGGGAGGGGCGGTGCCGGAGGCTGAAGGGGCGGCTGCCCCCACCCCCAAGGCGGATTTTAGCCAGACGGAGCTGCCGGTGCTCCTGGATGTGGATGTGTGCGTGGTGGGCGGCGGCTCCGCAGGTACGGCAGCGGCAGTGGTGGCAGGCCGCAGAGGTGCAAAGACGGTGCTGGTGGAGAGAAACATTGCCCTGGGAGGGCTTTCCACCCAGGGCTGCGTCTATCCCTGCATGCCCACCTTTGCCTATGGCAGCGACACGCCCTATATCACGGATCTCAACAAGCGTATGGAAGGCCAGGGCATTGCCCCCCTGCTGGGGGTGGAGACTCCCACCTTCTACGGTGGCGGTGCCGGACAGTATTCCCCGGACTATCTTTCCTATACCTATGACGAGATGTGCGCCGAGGCGGAGGTGGAGATTCTCTACAACGCCTCCCTGGTAGGGGCCATAGTGGAGGAGGGCAAAATCCGCTCCTGCATCGTGCAGACCGTGGCGGGCCTGGGGCTCATCAATGCCAAGGTCTTTATTGACGCCACCGGGGATGCCCTGCTCTCCCGCTTCGCAGGCGTCCCCGTGGAAAAGGGCGCGGAAAAGACAGGTCGCAACCAGCCCATGAGCCTGCGCTTTGAGATGAGCGGCATTGACGTGCAGAGGGCACACCGCTTCTTCAAAGAGGAATTCAAGGACACCTGGTCCCTGGAGCAGCCCTCCTATTTCTTTGAGTTTGCCAAGTGGAAGAAGACGGAGGACTTTTTCAAAAGCGGCGTAAAGAGCGGGGAGCTGACGGAGGATGACATTCTCTATATCCAGGCTTTCGCCATCATCGGCAAGCCCGGCACCATGTCCATGAACTGCCCGGAGCTGCCGCCCCTGCGCTTCAGCTCCACGGATGCCCTGTCCCTGTCCCGCTCCGTGAGCTTCGGCATGAGGATGCAGCGGCGGCTGGCGGATTTCTTCGTGAAGCATATCAAGGGCTTTGAAAAGGCCCAGATCAGCCGCATGGCCAGCCAGGTAGGGGTGCGGGAATCCTGGCGGGTGAAGGGGAAATACTATATGACGGCGGATGATTACTTCAAGGCCCGCCACTTCCCCGGCGCCGTGTGCCGCACCGCCTATCCCATAGATATCCATGATGTGGCCCTGGATTTGCAGAAGAAGCTGAAGAAGGGGGATTACTACGAGATTCCCTACGATGCCCTGGTGGTAAACGAGCTTTCCAATCTCATGGTGGCAGGACGCTGTGCCAGCGGCAGCTTCGCCGCCCAAGCCTCCTTCCGCATCCAGCCCACCTGCATGAGCATGGGAGAAGCCGCAGGCATAGCCGCCGCCTGGGCCATCGACCACGGCATAGAGGTAAATGCCCTGCGCTGGGAGGATATACCCAGGGAGCAGCGCAGCTATGTAAGCGAAGGATAAATATTCCCCTGGAAAAAAAGAGAATCCCATCCAGAGCGTAATGCTCACAGAATGGGATTCTCTTTTGCTATAACTTCCTTACTTTGCCCTTTGCTGGTTATCCTGTCCATGCTGGAAGCCATCCGGGGGAGGAACCGGCTTGCCGTCCTTGTCCTTGGGAGGCTCCGGGGGCTGCTTGCCGTCATGGTTAGGGCTATTCTGCCCCTGCCCTTCCATGTTCTTGCCATCGGGAGGTGGCAGGGGATTGCCATTCTCATCCTTGGGCGGCTCAGGGGGCTGCTCCCCCTTCTGAGCCTGTGGCGACTGGGACTGCTCACCCCTCTGCATCTGCGGCTGCCCCTGGTGCCTTGTATCTGCACTCTGCCCCATTTCCCGGACGGCGGAACCAGCCTGGGAATGTACAGCAGCCAGGGCAGGTACAGAGCCCATAGCCATCACAGCGGCCATAATTCCTGCCAATAAAAGTTTCTTTCTCATAAAGTTTCACTCCTTCTGCTATCTTTGCCTTGCTATGGTCAAGTTTATAGCCCGGATAGTGAACGTACCCCCGCCTATAGAGGCGGGAGCTTCCTGCTTCCACGAGAACAGCACCACTGACTCCGAAGAGTTGCAGCGACTTACACTCTCTCCACAGGCGTAGATTCCCGTGCGACCCACGGTATTTTACGAGATTAGTTAGGCAGATATTCGTCTAGCTTCTTCTCGAATATTTATTGCAGCGTTTTTATCGCGGTTATGGTGACTGCCACAAGCGGGACAATCCCATTCTCTTACAGACAAGTTTTTAGTTTCGTCATTTTGGTAGCCGCAAATATGGCATAATTGACTGCTTGGATACCACTTGTCTATCTTTATAAGTTGTTTGCCCTGCCATGCAAGCTTGTACTCCAGTATATTTGTGAACATGTTCCAGCCATTGTCGGCTACGGATTTACCAAAGCTGAATTTTCCGCCTTTCTTATGTTTCGCCATAGCTTTGACACTAATATCTTCTATGCCTATGGCATCATAGCGGTCTACCAAGTAGCGGGCTTTTTTGTGAAGGAAGTCGTGGCGTTGGTTGGCAATTTTTTCATGTAACTTAGCTACACGCAACCTTTGTTTGTCTCGGTTATGACTTCCCTTTTGCCGCTTAGAAAGTTTTCTTTGTGCCTTGGCTAATCTTTTCTCGGCTTTCCTCAAGAAATTTGGATAGTCCGCATCATCCTCATCGGAAGCAACATACAAACCGTGCATAGCAAAGTCCAGCCCAAGAAAGTTCTTCGGTATTATGGGGAGTATTTGGTTTTCATACTCTACAAGAATACTGATGTAGTATTTTCCTGTTGGTGTCCTGCTTATGGTTACAGTCTTAATAGTGCTATTTTCCATCAGCGGGCGATGCAGGCATAATTTTACCCAACCAACTTTCGGCAGTTTTACCTTATTACCATCTAATTGGACAGAGCCTTTCTGATTGTTCGTAGAGTACGAACAATGCCCCGTTTTCTTAGACTTGAAGCGTGGTTTTCCAAAGTGCCTGCGATTATTCCAAAAGTTGTTGTAAGCCTTATTCAGGTTTAGCTGAGCATTTGCAAGAGCCAAGCTGTCTACTTCCTTTAGCCAAGGAAATTCAGATTTGTATTGTGCGGGAGTGTTGTTCAGCTTCTTGCCTGTCTCTTTGTAGTAGTCAAGGCGGTCACCAAGCATCTTGTTATAGATGAATCTGGCACAGCCGAAAGTCTTAGCAAACATAATTTTTTGTTCAGTTGTTGGGTAGAGTCTGTATCGGTATGCCTTATTCACTATAATCACCTGCCTTGATTTTCTATGTATTTCCTAATTGTCTCAATAGGAGCACCGCCTGTTGTCAACAGGCAATAACTTCTCGACCAAAACATTTCTTTCCACAGCTTGCGCCTAACCTCTGGAAAATCTTTTTTGATTAGCCTAGAGCTGGCACTTTTATAAGCATTGATGAATTTCGACAGCTCTGTATTAGGATGAGCACGGAACATGATATGCACATGGTCTTGGTCGTGATTCCATTCCTCCAACGTAATGTTGTATGATGAGCCAATACGAACAAAAATATCTTTAGCATATTGGCTCATTCGGTCAGAGAATACCTTGCGACGATACTTCACTACCAAAACCAGATGATAATAGAGTAAGAACACTGAATGGTTATTGTTGTCTAATTCCATAGTATAATAGGTCCTTTCTCTTTTACGACTGATTATACTACTCAATAAGACAAAAAGCAATTAAAATTGAGACTGTGCCCTCCCTCACTGCCAGTCCCTATGGCTAAATTTGAGCAATAGCGTTACAATATGGTATGGTGCTCTGTTTCGTTTCCATGCGTTCCTAATATGTGTAAAGAAGATGATAACGTGAATTACCTATACGTCTTTATAGGCGGCGGCCTGGGGGCTATGTGCCGCTATGCTATAATTTCTGCCATCGGCATGCGCTTCGGCCTGCATTTTCCCTTTGCCACCCTGGCGGTCAACGCAGCCAGTTGCTTCCTGATGGGCCTGGTCATGGGAATTATGCTGCCCCTGGCCCACCGTCTCCACCTAATGCCGGAGCATTTGCGGCTCCTCTTTAGCGTAGGCTTCCTGGGCGGCTTCTCCACCCTGGCCGCTTTCAGCCTGGAGACCCTTGCCCTGCTGCGGGGAGGCAGCCTGCTTCTGGCAGGACTGAATATCATCGGCACCATCGTCGTAGCCCTGGGCACAGTGTACCTGGGCTGGCAACTGGCTGCGGTCTTGCAGCGCTGAAATCCAGGGAAAATAAATCCCCCGCTTCCGTGAAGCGGGGGCGTGAACATATGTAAATACATTACTTTTTCGCTACAGAAATAACTTCTCTCTCAATGTCTGCAAAGATATCGTTATCCTGGGCGCCGCTCTTTACACCGGCGGGAATGACCACCTGCTGGGCAGGGGTGTCTTTTCTCGTCAGGTAGAGCTGCAGGTTGTAATAATAGCCGATGGAGGCGAGGAAATCCGTTTCTTCCTGGCTCAGGGAAATCTTGCCCTGATAGGAATCCTCCAGCACGGCCTTGGCATAGCTGCGCATGACCTCCGTGAGATCTGCCGTCAGCATGGCTGTCTCCCCTGTGGCCTTATCTATGGTCCAGGTGCACTGGAGATTGTTTGCAGCCAGGGCTCTGTTGAGATAGTCCAGGGAGACCAGGGCCTCCTGGCGGTCTGCATCGCTCATGTTGGCAATGCGATCCCTCACGGCCTTGTCCTTGACGGCGGACAAAGCCTGGCCGTCAAAGGTGATATTGATGCGCTGCTGGCCGTTTTTCGTCTCTGACACCTGCACGTCCTTGACGGCGGCGGCATAGCTCTGCTTCGTGTTGCTGTCCTCTGAGCTGACGGCATCCAGTATCCAGGAAAGGCTGCCCAGAATGCTCTCCTTTTCCCATACGGCGTTACGCTGGCCGTAGAAGGTCACTGCATCCCCGGAACGCTCCGCATAGAAGGGCATCTCATGCTGCTGGGTCTGTCCGGCAGTCAGATCCGTATAGCCCCAGGTCAGTCTCCCTGTTGCCACCGCGGCACCATTCCCCTGCAGGTAGCCATCGGCAATGACATTGGACTGGAAGGTGGGCCCGTGGAACATCAGCTCCAGATGATAGCCTTTCCCGAAAGTCATGCCCTGCAGGTATGCAGCCCGGAAAGCCTGCATATCCGCTTCAGCGGCAAAGGCCCTGCCGCCCACTGTCAGGAAAAGACCTGCCAGCAGCAGAGCAAACACCTTGAAAAACTTCATTGCACATTCCTCCTCGATTGAGAATATAAATCCCGAATCAACGGGTCTGCCCTTCCCATTCGACACAGAGCAGGGAAATTCCTGCCCTGCTTATGGTTTTTTGAGAATTTTTAACATCTCATAACATAGGCAGCCTTGAAGTCCATAGTTTCTTATTTCCCAATACAGAAGGTGGAGAAAATCTTATCCACAATATCGTCGCCGATGCTCTCCCCCGTCAGCTCTCCCAAAGTCTCCCAGGCAGAGCGCAGGTCGATGGATAAAAAATCCAGGCCCAGGCCGGAGTCTATGGTGCCCAGGGCCTGGGCCAGATGGGCATCGGCCCGGCGCAGGAGGTCGGCCTCCCGCTCGTCTCTGAGGAAGGTCTGCTCCCCCGTGGGGTCGGCGCTGCCGTATACGAAATCCGTAATGGCTTTGGTAAGCTGCTCCATGCCCTGCACGTCCCCCCCCCGCAGGCTGAGGGAAAGCACCGGACAGCCTGGCAGGCGGGCTGTAAGCTCTGCTGCCGTCAGGACGGGGGGCAGATCCTGCTTGGTGAGCAGGGCCATCGTTCTCTCTAAAGGCAGCAGCTCCAGCAGGGCCTCGTCCTCTCCCTCCAGGGGGCGGGAGCCGTCAAAGAGGGCCAGCACCAGCCGGGCCTTGCCTATATATTCCTTCGCCCGCTCCACGCCTATTTGCTCCACCCTGTCCAGGGTCTGCCGGATGCCTGCCGTGTCGATAATCCGCAGGGGCACGCCGTTGATATCCGCATATTCCTCGATGGCATCACGGGTGGTGCCGGGAATGTCCGTGACGATGGCCCTCTCCTCCCGCAGCAGGGCATTCAACAGGCTGGACTTGCCCACATTGGGCTTGCCCACGATAGCCGTCATCAGTCCCTCCCGCAGGATGCGGCCCGTGGAGGCGGCAGCGAGAAGCCCGGCGAAACCTGCCCGCATCTTCTCCACCTGCACGCGGATTTCCCCCGCCACCACCTCATCCACCCCGTCCTCCGGGAAGTCGATGGTGGCTTCAATATGGGCAATGGCGGCAAGAAGCTCCTGCCGTGCCTCCTTCAGGGGCCCGGAGAATCTGCCGGAAAGATGCCCCTGGGCCTCCTTCAGCGCCCTGCCGGTCTTGGCATTGATGACATCCATCACCGCCTGGGCCTGGGAGAGATCCAGCCGCCCTCCCAGAAAGGCCCGCTTCGTGAATTCCCCCGGCTCCGCCGGCCTGGCCCCTGCCGCATAGGTGGCAGAGAGGGTCTCCCGCAGGGGCAGGGAACCGCCGTGGCATTGCAGCTCCACCACATCCTCCGTGGTGTAGCTGTGAGGCCCCCGCATCACCAGGGCGATGGCTTCGTCTATCACGGAGCCGTCCGGCCGCAAAAGCTTTCCATAGGCCGCCCTGTAGCTATCCAGCTCCCCCAGGCTCCTGCCGCTGCGGCTGCGGAAGACCGCCTCCGCCACAGCCAGGGCCTTCTCCCCGGAAATGCGGACAATGCCGATTCCTCCCGCGCCGGGGGCAGTGGCTATGGCGCTGATTGTTTCGCTCTGAAACATAAGCCGCCTCCTTCGGGTCTATATGTTTCTATGTGTTTCCATATGTTTCATTTCACAGGCTGCGCTCAAACTCTGCCAGGGCCCCTTCCGTGCCAATAAGGAAAATATCATCCCCTGGGGCAAAGCGATAGGCCGGGTCAGGATTCACCTGCGGCTCCCCGCCGTGGCGGATGGCTATGACCGCCACATTGAAGCGGCCCCTGAGATCTGCCTCGATGAGATTCTTCCCCCGCAGCCACTCCGGCACCTCCACATTGATGATTTTGATGCTGCCTGCCAGGTCTATGTAGTCCACCGCATTGTCGCTCACCAGATGCATCACCGTGCGGCGGGCCATATCCCGCTCGGAGAAGACGATTTTGGTGGCCCCCAGACGGCGGGCCATCTCGGCGTGACGCTCATCTATGGCTTTCACCACGATTTCCGGCACATTCCTCTCCTTGCACAGCATCACCGCCATCAGGCTGGCCTCCAGATGCTTGGAGGCGATAATCACCGTGTCAAATTCCCCGATACCCGCCTGATCCATGGCCCTGGCATCCCTCATATCAAAGGACACCGCCTGGGACAAGGACTCGGAAACCTCAGTCAGGCGGCCAGGGTCCATATCCACTCCCAGCACCTCATAGCCCATTTCCTCCAGCGTCAGGGCAGCGCTGAGGCCAAAGCGCCCCAGCCCCAGGACGGCAAACTGTTTCTTCTTTCCCATAGCTTCCTCCCTATCCCAGCATAATATCCTTCTCCGGGTACTTCACCACGGACTGCCGCTGCTGGATAAAGGACATCAAAAAAGTCATAATGCCCACCCTGCCCAGCAGCATGGTCAAAGACAGCAGGGCCTTGGCCCAGTCATCCCAGGTGAGGGTGATGCCGATGCCCATGCCCACGGTGCCGAAAGCGGACACCGTCTCAAAAATCACTTCTTCCAGCTCATGTACCTCCCCGTCCAGGACAGAGAGCAACATGCCCATGGAGACAACCCAGACGGTGCCCACCGTAAAGATGGCGAAAGCCTGATCCCTGAGCTGGCTGCTGATGGCCTTCCCAAAGACCGTAATCTGGCTTTCCCCCCGGAAAACCGCCCACACGGAGCGCAGAATGACAAAAAACACCGTGCTCTTGATGCCCCCTCCGGTGGAGAGGGGAGAAGCACCGATAAACATAAGAATAATCATGACAAGCTGAGTGATCTGCACCGTCTGGGACAGGTCAAAGCTGTTGAACCCCGCCGTCCGGCAGGAAACTGACATAAAGGCGGCGTGGGCCAGTTGCTTGCCCGCAGGGAAGCTGCCCAAGGTGCTGTCATTCTCCGCCTCCAGGGCGAAAATCAGCAGGGTGCCCACAATAATCAGGACAGCATTGCTCACCAGCACGATTTTCGTATGGAGGGAATACTTTCTCCAGCCCCGCAGGTGGATCACATCATACATCACCGTGAAGCCAATGCCCCCCAGCACAATGGACAGCCCCAGGCAGGCCATGAGAAAATAATCCTCCTGCCGCCCGCAGAGGCTCTCGTAATTGCCGAACAGGTCAAAGCCCGCATTGCAAAAGGCGGAAACCGCATGAAAAATCCCGTAGCCCAGGGCATCCAAGCCGTACTCCGGGTAGAAATGCACCGTCAGCAGCAGGGCGAAGATGCCCTCCACCGTAAAGGTGTAAATCAGCATGCGGCGTATCAGCCCAAACAGCCCCGCCCTGCCGCTCTGGCCCAGGGACTCCTTCAGCACCAGGCTTTCCTTCAACCGGAAACGATAGCCCATGGCATGAGCCGCCATTGTGCCCAGGGTCATAATCCCCAAGCCCCCCACCTGTATCAGCATCAGCATCACGCACTTGCCGAAAAAGGTCAGGTCATTCTTCACATCCACCACCGTCAGCCCCGTGACGCAGGAAGCGGAGGTGGAAACAAAAAGGGCATCTATAAAGGGAATGCCCGCCCCCTTGGCAGAGCTGATGGGCAGCATCAGGAGCAGCGTGCCTATGCCAATCATCATCACAAAGCTCAAAAGGATGGTCTGGGTGGGCTTCAGGCGGAACTTACTCTGGGCCTTCGCCCCCGTAACCCCCAGAAGCACCGGGCGCAGCACCGTCAGTCCCTCCATGCCCCTGTCTGCCGGGGATTTTTCCTTGTCTGCTTCCATGCCTGTTCCTCCAAAACTGTTTTACAGCAGAGACCTCATCCACCGCTAACGCGGTCCCCCTTCCCCAGAGGGGAAGGCTTTTCATACGAATATAGTATAGCATATAGGCAAAATTAAGGCTACTGCATAGAAGCACAGCAAAGCCCCTTGGGGAAAGACCCCAGGGGGCTGTTTTCAGGGCACCTTTCTGCGCAGGTAGCGCAGGGTCAGGGGCGGCACCAGTTTTTTCAGCTTATCGAACTGCCGCGCCTCTGCCAGACGGCGGACTTCGGAGGCGCTGACGGGCCTGCCCTTGTACTTCATGCGGGGAATCTCGATAAATTTCACCCCGTACTGGGGCAGAATGCGTGCCATGCTGGCGTTGTACTGCCGGGTGACATTATCAAAGGGCTCCTCCCCCGCAAAGCGCATGGAGATATTCAGGCAGGGAGCGATTTCCTTGCCGAACAGGTTCACATCCAGGGAGGTGTCAACCTTGCGCTCCTGCAGGCTCTCCTTATTGAAATATTCCTTGAAGGTGCGGGAGGAAATGATAAACTGCCCGCTGGGGATAACGGAAACATTCTTGAGGTCCGACAGATTCTTCCTCACCAGCTCAAGACGCTCGGCAAAGGGGAAGACGGATTTATCCTCCTCCACCACAAAGACTATCAAATGGTCACAGCGCTTCAAAGCCTGCTCCACCAGATAGCGGTGCCCCAGGGTGAAGGGGTTGCAGTTCATAACGATGGAGCCAATCCTGGGGCTGATGGTGCGCTTGTAAAAGTTCTCCAGCCTGCCCTTGTAATTATGCAGCTCCTCGTCCTCATCCTCCAGTTGCAGCCGATTGAGGGGAATAGGAGCACCCACATCGGCAGGCAGGTTATCCTCAAAGAAATTATGTTTTTGCAGAAACTCAAAAATACCATCGGCTATCATGCGATTGCCGCTGTGAGTGTAGTGACCATCTGTAAATATTTCACCATATGGGTGGGGACGTACTGATTTCAAACTGAGATAACAACAGGGCAGTCCCCAGATTGGTGAAGAATGGAAAACTACAATATCTCCCTTTTTTATTGGCAAGCAACGCAACCTTGCAATATCCCTGCTATGATCTATGTCATTGATTGCGTAGTTATAGACAGCAAAGCCCTTATCAGGCATATTGATATTCAATAAATTTTGCAGATAGGATTCTATGGTTTTGGCATCAACCGCGCCCCAGCCGACAAAATATGATGGGCCTATGAAGTAAATGGAGCGCTTGGCATTTATCGGATTTCCTACTGTTACCCTGATGCCATCTCTTGTATTCATCGAAGGCCCTTCATAATCAGTGAACCGCCTTGAGCCGTCTAATTCCAAAAAATTATCAACGACTTTGAATGCGTCAAAAAATTCATCAAAGTTGCTATAATCATTACAAAAAGGAAATTGCTTGGACGCAAAGAGGGATTTCATATATTCCTCATCGGTATATTTATCGTCAAACATTTCCTTTATTTTATCAGAATTATTCGTTATCCATCGTTCATATTCAGAGGCATCAAGGTTGTATTTGGAAGGAAGCCGCGGAAGCGATAGCGTAAAAAGTATCACATCCTGAAATTTCTTTTTGAACGTTAATAGAGCAGGTTCAAGGTCATTAAGCCGATGTCCCCCGTTCCTGCCTTTATATGTATCAAAGCAGCAGGTATCAATAATCCTTTCCTGCATTCTGTCAAACACAAAGAAGTTAAACCCTCTGCCCTCGGTGGAATAATTCACCCCATCAATCAGCACCATAGCCCCGTAGCCAATGCCGTGCATATACATAAAGCCTGCGCTGTAAATAGCCAGGTCATGGTGATTCAGCTTGCCCTTGATAACCAAAGGCTTTTCCAAATCCTCCGAAACCTTCTCCCGCACTACCTTGCCATAATCTATAATGGCAATATAGGGCTGGCGGTATCTTTCCAGCATATTCACCTGCAGTCCCAAGTCCAGCATGGCCTGGGCACATTCCGGGGTGAAGTAGGGGGCAGCCCCGGTATCCGCCACAGTGATAATGACAAGATAATGCTGCAGCCCTGCCTTCAGCAATCGCAGATAGCCCAGGAAATCCCTTTCCATCTTTAAGCGGCGCTCATACTCCTGAATGGTCATAAAATCTGTCCCTTCATTACATACTTCGCCCTAAGTATACTGCATTAAGATAATTTATCTCACGTTAAGTTATTTATTATCATACAAGGATAAAATTTAACCCCATATGCTATTCTTTTTGCCAAAGGAGAATGGTAATGGTATGGAAAAATGTTTTTCACCAAAGGATCAATGAGCTATGGGAGCGGGCGAAGGATAGGGATTACAGGCTGACACTGGAAAGCTACGCCCGGCGCATCGGCACCACCCGCAGCGCCCTGCGGGGCTGGCTGGCAGGGAAGGGCCAGCCGGATGCAGAGGGATTTGTCCGGGTGGCAGCGGCGGAGGATGTCTCCCTTCCCTGGCTGCTGGGAGACAGGCGGGAGTTCAAGGAATACAGCCCCCAGGAGCGTGCCCTGCTGCAGCGTTTCCGCTGCCTCTCGGATATCCACAAGGAGGATATCTGCGCCTTTGTTGACCGTTACTATGAGCAGGATGTGCCTGCTGCCAGAGTTGAAAAAAAGACAATCTCCTGATACCCTGCTGCTGGAAATCGAATAAATAAAGGCAGGCAGACTGCCTTTTTGCATCAAAAAGAGCCGCCCCAAACGGAGCGGCCCTTTTGGCAGGAAGCCACATAGCGCCAACTATGCAGCCACATGCTAGAATACTAATCAATCTAATTCTCTCAATGAATCCCTGCTGCCGCTTGCAGAGTTGCCAGCTCGGCGGCGGCCTGGGCGGCTGCTTCTTCCGATTGCTGGGCTTTCAGCTCGGCGGCATCCGCTGCTGCCCGGTCTTTCTCGGCAGCCCGCTGTGCCTTTTTGAGTTTCTTTTCTGCCCTGGCCAGCATCTTTTCCTGGTTTTTCTGGAATTCCAGCAACTGCTCCGCCGTCATGGGGGGCATGTGGATGCGCAGGTCATCCTCCCTGGAGAGGACGCCCTTGGTGTGCCCGATAAGCTCGTCCTGATGGGCGGCGGCATAGTCAATGACCGCCCGGTAGAATTTGCCGTCCACATCCTTGTCCGAGAGCTTCGAGAGGTCTATCACGCCCTCGCCGGGCTTGTTCTTCTCATCGGAGAGGGTGCCCAGCTTATTGTCCAGGTCAACATGCTCCGTCACCTGCACCGTATTGGCAGCCAGATCTATTTCCAGATAATCCGCCCTGCCGGACAGATTCGTGTAGCCGCGCAGGGGCAGGCCGTTCCAGCGGCGCTTGGAGATAACATCCTGGATCTGCACGGCGTCGTACATGCGGACGGTGGGCACGATCAGCTTATTCAGGTCGATATAGCCATCCGGCTTCACCCCGTAGCAGATCTGGGACTTGTTGAAGTAATAGCTTTGGCGCGCCGTGGACTGCACCCACTGGAATATATTCTCCGGCAAATAGGGCGCGGCCTCCCCCGTTCCCAAGGGCGCTGCCCACAGGGCTGCAGCCAGCAGCAATCCTGCTCCCCATTTTTTCATATATACCACTCTCCATCTTTGTTTACACATTAACATATCTTTCATAGTATCAAGCAAAGATGAAAAGTCACTGAAGCTGCAATTCCTTTTTCAACGCTCGGAAGCCGAGGAATTTAGTACCAACCCCGCAAAGCAGAGTCCCATGCACAGCCAGTAGATCCGCATAGCCTCAAACATCTTAAAGGGATAGTCCGTCATGCCGTAGAGCAGCAATCCCAGGGTCGCCGCAAAGGCCATCATGGCATAGGTATTACGGCGCCTGCCCCAAAGCTCCTTCAGCAGATAGGCCACCACCGAGGCCACCAGGGCCAAGCCAATAATGCCGTTTTCCGCCAGCAGGTGCAGGATGATATTGTGGGCATGTTCGTGGTGGGTTTCCTGAACCTTGGTCACATCAAGATAATTGCCGTACAGCTCTTCATGGAATCTGTGCAGGCCCACCCCCATGAGCGGGTGATCCTTAATCATGGCAACGGTGCCGCGCCAGATAACCATGCGTCCGTCCTCCCGCTGCCCCGTAAAGGACTCCACCAGGGAGGTCACTCTGCTTTGCTGGGTCTGGCTGAACTGGGTGATGCCGAAAAGGGCTGCCAGGGCTATCAGCATGACGGCCAGCAGTTTTTTCCAGCTCACATTATGCCTGTAGAAGATTAGCAGGAAAGCAATTATACAGGCTATGCTTATCCAGCCACCCCTGGTATTCAGGTAAAAGATTGCCAGCATTGCTGCGGCAAGGTTCAGCCCCAGGACAAGCTTCTCCCGCTTGCTGACGGGGTTAAAAAAGGCCACCAGCAAAACCGGTGTCACCGCCATATATACGGCAGTCATGACTCCCACGCCGTTCTGGAAGCCGGTGGGCCTGGCAAGGCCCGACAGGAATTGCTTCACAACCATTATATCGTTGAGCAGCAGCATGGCACAGAGCATGTATAGGCAACGCCTGAGCTGCCTGCCCGAAAGCCCCAGGCAGGGCAGGATAAACATAAGCAGGATGCTGTAGGAGTACCACACCTCGTTAGTCAGCAGGGTTTCCATAAACTTCCCCGTGCCCAAGGCGGACACAGCCTGCAACAGATAGATGCTGCCAAAGCCCAGCAGCAATTTTTTCTGCCGGGCAAGCTTTTGCCTGAATTCAGGCAGAAAGAAGCAGGACAGCAGTGACAGGAGCAGCAAAATCCGCACCAGATTCCTCGCCAGGGCTTCGGACACCCCGCAGGAAAGGCACAGGAGCAGCAGCACTATATAGGCAAAGGGCTGTCCCTTAGCCGCTAAAGCTGCCTGCTTTTCCCTTGACAGTACATTAAGCATTTAGTATTCCTTCCATGACTTTCAACACTTCCCCGGCAGGCACCTGCTTGATGCAATGGGCATAAGGGCGGGTGCATTTATTATGGCAGCCGGGCAGCAGATGCTCGGGCTGCACAATCCTGATGCCGCAGCCTCTGGGGGCAAACCAGATAGTGGAATTCTCCGGCGGGTCAGGATTGTCCCTGGGGGCGGAATATACGCCCACCCCGCGGCAGCCCGCCGCCGCTGCCAGGTGCAGGGGACCCGTGTCCACCCCCAGGTAGATGCCAAGTTTTTTTAAAACCAGATAGGTCTGGCGGATGGTGGTCTTGTCCGTCAAATCATGGGCCTCCGGCAGCTCCCGGCAAAACTCCCTGCTGTACTCACGGGCTGCAGCGCCTGCGCCTATCAGGATAAATGAGGCTCCGTATTGCCTGCCCAGTTCCTTGCAGACATGGACGAAATTCTCTACGGGCCAGTCCTTATTTTTTTCGCTGGAACTGAGGTTTACAACGATATTTCTGGCCTGCAGGTCTATTTTTTCTTCAGCCAGAAGCTCCTCCACCCGCCTTGCATCCGCCTCATCCGTCCAAATCTCATAGGCATCATCTGAGGCAGTCATTTGCAGACAGCTCAGGAAATGCAGGGCGCTTTCCGTCTCGTGCCTGATGGCGCGGTCGTCATTATGCAGCAGTTCCGTATAATAGATGTCCTTGGCGCCGACATATGCCCTCTGCTTGTGTATGCAGACCCCCTCGGCGTAGGCCAGGCGCCGCTTGGCGCCGGAAAAAAAGCTCAGCCAGGCGGCAAAGTATTCCGGGGCGGCATAGGGCAGATACAGGGCCAGGTCGTAATTTTTGCTGCTAAGATGCCTCCTGGCAAAGGCGCGGCAGGCTTTCAGGGCAGCCCGAAAGCCTGCGGGGGGCTTGAAGGTCAGTATCTCATCCACATAGGGACACAGCTCCACCAGATTATACACCCCAGGGTCGCAAATAAGGGTGATAAAGGCCCCTGGCAGGTTGCGCCTCAGCTCCCGCAGGAAAGGGGTAGTGCAGACCATATCCCCTATGGCATCTGTCCTGAGCACAAGTATTTTTTGGGGCGTCCCCTGGCTGCTCTCCGAGCCGTGCCTGCCTTTTTCCGCCTTGTATATCACCCTGGCCAGGCCGGCGGCAAGATATTTATTCACCTCAACGCTTCCTCCACGGACTTCTTAAATACAGCCCAGTCAATCAGATTCTCGCATTTACGGTCACTGCAGTACTGGGGCCCGCCCTTTTTGCAGGGGCTGCAGTCCACATCCGCGCTGACGGGATAGCAGCACTTATCCGGCGCCCACATTACGGGGGGTGAGGTGGTGAAGTAGGCCACTGTCTTTGTGCCCAGGGCGCAGGCGATGTGCATGGGGCCGCTGTCCACGGTGATGGCGTAAGCAGCATTTTTCAGCAGGGCAAACATTTCCATCACGTTTGTCTGGCCGGACAGGTCTATCAGCCGTGCCTCTGGCACTGCCTCTTTCAGCTTAGCTGTCAGCGCCCTGGTGTCCTTGCCCATAAAGACCAGGGGACAGTCCAGCCGCTCCTGCAAATAGGCAGCCAGTGGTTCCAGCAGCCGATAGGGGATATTCAGGGCGGTAAAGCCCTCCGGGGCTATAACCACATACTCAGACAGCTCCGTAAGCCCCCCCGCCCGCAGGATTTTGTCATGCAGGGACTTTTCTTCCTCTACCGTGGGCAGGGAGCAGTCACAGGCATAATCCCTGATTGCTTCACTATCCAGATGCAGGGAGCGGAAGACATCACCGCAACTGGCCCGCACCACGTTGCGGGCAATTTTCCCGTCGGACTGGGGGGTCATGACTTCAAACCAGCCCTTGCGGAGTTGTTTTTCCTTGCCCGTGCCGGAAAGGTGCTTCACGCCGAAATAGTGGAGGAATCTTGCCAGGACAGGGCGGTAGCCGGTGAGAACCACATAGTCGTAGCTATGGAGCTGCCAGGCCGTGCGGATTTTGCTGCCCAGGCCCCTGTCCTCCATTTTCCGCACATGGTCGATATAGGGCAGCCTCTCCAGGGCCTGGAGGGCGGGCAGCTCGTAAGCCCCCACCGTCAGCTCACAGGAGGGGCAGATTTCCTTCAGGGTCCTGAAGGCAGGTGTCAGCACCAGCATATCGCCGATGCCCCGATCACCGTCTATGAAAATTTTCTTGCCTTGCAAATGCCGGGCTGACATGGCAGACACCTCTCCTGTACCGCTGAACTGTTATACTCTTTAAAGGAAAAATATTCCTCTCAAGATGCCACATTCTCCCCCACCACCGCTTCGCGGTCCCCCGCCCCCAATGGGGGCGGACTTTTGCTGCGCCACGCAAAAGGCACCACGAGCCTATCTTCTGTGTCTTTTCTTTAGCCGCTTGCGGATTTCCTCCCACTGGTGGATAAAGAATTTGTCCGGATAGATTTTGTCATAGCGCACATCTATGACCTCGTAGTCTGCATTGCGGTTGTAGGTGTGGAGGTACTGGAGCCTGCCGTTGTCGGGGCTGACCTCAAGATCCTGCATACGAACCTGGCGGATTTCCCTTTCCTCAAAACGCTCCCGGTCGAAATGCTCCACTTCAAAGACATGCAGATACTCACCGTAGACCCCCTGCCTGCATTCCTGCACCACATGGCGCCACTTCTCCCCCGCCCGGTAGAAGGTGCCGCCGGGACGCTCCCGGCACCAGTTGCCCTGGGGAAAGATTTCTTCCAGCCTGCCTGAGTCCATGTGCAGGTGAAAGATGCGATTGCGTGAGTCCTGGGGCTCTGTCTGGTCGTAGGTGAGGATAAAGAAGCCGTCTTCCGTGGGATAGAGGGCGTGATCCACCAGTTCCCTGCCCTCCAGCAGCACCCCGCTAAGCTCCCAGTCATAGGGGAACCTCCGGGCCCGGTAGAGCCGCAGCTGTCCGCTCTGGCAGGTCTCCGGCAGCATGTACCAGGCCCCCTGCCACTGAAAGACATTGGGGAAGGACATATGGAAGGGCTCTCTGATAACCGTCCTGAATTTCCCTATGCGCCCCTGCTCCACCCTGGCTACCGCGATTTCCCCGTCCACATGGTAGGAGTGCAAAAGCTCCACGAAAACATAGGTATTTTTCCCCTCGCTGCAGACAAAGGGGTCGGCGTACCATTTCAGGGGGCTGGGATATTTCACCCGAAAGGGCTGATCCTCCGCCCCCAGGGGCCTGATGGCCACTCCGTAGGCCACCCGCTTGCAGAGTTTGTGCAAGAAGCTGCTCTTAGCCAAAGTCTGGTCCTCCATCTAGGGCGTGTTGAAAAACTCCACCTGCACGCCACAGCGGCCATTTTTCCGCCTGTCTGCGTCAGTGAAACCTTGACGTAGCCCTGCCCCCAAGGGGACTAGCTCTGCGTCGCTACGACTGCGGCTTCACTTCCTTGCCATACGAAAAACTGTCTCGCTGTATCGCACAGTTTCCGTTTATCAACACGCCCTAACTCCACGAACTGCCAAAAGACCTCATCCACCGCTGACGCGGTCCCCCTTCCCCAAAGGGGAAGGCTTTTATTTCAAAATGGCGCTGATTTTTTCCTGTATCTGCCTGTCCACTTCATCCTGGAAGGCGAAGCGCTTGCGGTAGACGGCCCGCTTGCGGGTGGGAATCTCCTCCTCGGTCTTGCGGGTCTCTGTCAGGGGAATTTCGTAGAATCTTGCGTCCTCTGTCACATGGCCCCCCGCTTCTTCCCAGAAGTCGCCGAAGTCCGTTTTCAGCTTGCGATCCAGGCGCAGGTGATTATTGGCATAATAGCCCTGGTTGGAAACGGCGTAGATATGCTGCATTCCCATGGCCCTGGCGGCGGCCTGGGTCATGTAGAGAATAAGGTTCTTGGTACGGTAGCGGTGGGAACGCTTGGTGATTTCCTTCACCACATCACGGGCGTTTTCCATATTGGGGCCCTGCATGGCGCCGATATAGAGGGAAGCGTCCCCCTGCTCGTCAAAGCCTAGCCAGAACATCATCTGGTAGAGGTCTTCCCTCTCCAGGGTCATTTTCAGGGTCATCAGCCCCTCCTTGCGCTGGCCGTCCTCGAAGTTAAGCATGGCCTTCCAGCTAATGTCCTCATAGGGAGACTCCCAGATAATGTATTCCCCGTTGCGCTTGCCTAGTCTCACTGCGTATTCGGGCCTAAAGAGTTGCTGCAGCAGGATGAAATGATTCTTCACCAGGGCAACTCTCTCCTCAAAGGAGGAACCGGCGTAGAAAAAGCCACGGGTCACTTGCTCTATGGGAAAGGGATTATCCGCCAGTATCTTTGCCCGCCCCTCGTCCTGCAGGAACCAGTCATAGAGGGCCTGCATCCTGCGCTGGTGCCGAAGGGCCCTCATGCAGAAAGTCCAATACCTGCGCTTTTCCCGCCAGTTGGAGAGGTCGTATATCTGCCTCCCCAGCCGTTGCCATTCCTTTAACATTCTTAGCCCCCGCAGTCTCAAAAGTTATCATCGCAGCTCTTTTTGCCATGCCTCTGTCATCAGCTCCGGGTAGTCCCGGCACAGCTCGTCCATAAAGATGCGCCAATATTTTTCCGCCCGCTTCCTGGCCAGGAAGTCCACATAATACTCCAGAGGCAGCCTGGCGGAGGTGCCGATATTATCTATGATGCGCACCCTGTCCTCCGTGGGAGAGACACGCTGCACCAGAAAATTATCCGGGTCCATGCCCGCCGCGAAGAACCGCTCCGCCAAAAATTCCCGGTGGAAGTCCTGCAAGATGCGCAGCAGGCGGCTCTTTTCCTTCTCCGTACCCTCCCCGGCACAGTGCTCCAGCAGGGAAAGGAGAGTAGGGCTGCTGCTGCCGTCATAGTCAATGATGCGCTCAAAGATATAGCCCCGGCCCTCAGAGGTATCCGCTTCCCCCAGGTATTTGGTCAGAAGCGGCATCTGCTCCGCCCTGCTGCCCAGGGCCCTGCGGTAGCCAAATTCCCGCTCCAGATCCTCATCCGGCTCACGAAAGACCACCTTGACGCAAAGATGCTCGTCCCCTGGGTGTATCCAAACTTTCTTGTGATTGCCATCTCCCAGGAATAAAGCATCCGTAAGCTGCAGTTTAGCCAAAATACAACATCTCCGTCCGGTTTCTCATTTCCCCGTGCCCTCGGCGATAATGGCCTCCAGGCGGGGAATGACCTGTCTGTAATCGCAGTGCTCCCGCACGTAGCGGGCACCTGCCTCCCCCATGCGCTCCGCCTCCTGGGGGCTAGCGAAAAGCTCCAGGACCTTCCCGGCGTAGGCTGCCGCATCTTCCACCGGCACCCTGTAGCCCGTGTCCCCGTCAAAAATCAGATCCTCGCAGCCCCCGATATCCGAAACCACCGCCGGCAGGCCGCTGCACATGGCTTCCAGCAGGGAGGTGGGCAGGCCCTCATGCCGGGAAGGGAAGATGTAGACATCCGCCAGCCGGTAAAATTCCTGGGGGTGCTCCTGCTCCCCACACACCCTGACACTGCCCTCCTGCTGCTCTCCCATCTCTTTAAGAGCTGCCAGGAGCTCATGCTTGCCGCCCCCCACCACAAAGAGGCGGGCCTCCGGGCGGCGGGCGTGTACCAGGGGCCAGAGCTTCAGCAGGGTGTCGATGCCCTTGTTCAGCACCACCCTGGCGCAGAAAAGGAGCACCGGAGTCTCAGGAGCAAGGCCGTGGGCTGCTTTCAGCCTGGCCTTTTCCTGCCTGTCGGTTTTAGGATAGCGGGCAGTGGCAATGCCATGGGCCAGCACCGTCACCTGCTCCGGGCTGATGCCCCCCAGGGCGGCAAAGCCGGAGGCGATTTCCCTGGTAGTCGCCACATAGCGGTCACAGGAGGCGAAAATCTTCGTGCGCCAGTTTTCCTCACGGCGAAAAAGCTCTGCCTTGCCCGTCAGGGCCAGGGTCACGGGCTTGCCAGTCTGCCTTGCGTACAGGATGGCCCAGACGGCGAAGGGGGGCCTGCCGATGATGTAAAAGGCATCAATATCCCGGTGGGTGGTCATAAGCCGCAGGAGAATCTCGCCCCCCCGCCAGGGCTCGTGGAGCCGCACCAGGTCAATGCCCTCCAGATTCTCCCGGCCGGCGGTGCGGAAGAAGCGCTTCTTGGCAAAAATCGTGACCCGGTGACCCAGAGCTATCAGCTCCCTGGCATGATTCTCCGCATGGAACTCCGCCCCGCTCTTGGTGGGCAGCCCGTCCTTGTTGAATTTGGTGCCTGCCGCAAAATCCTTGACAAACAGACCTATGTGCATATCTTACTCTCCTGTGTTCCCCGCCTTATCCTGCAAGACCTCCGCCAGCTCCTCCAGCAAGCGGAGATGCCGCTCCCGCAGCCGCCGGAAAACTGCATCTGCATCCTGCTCATCGTAGATGTGGGAAGTAATATTACGGTCTTGCAGGAGCTGCAGCCAGCCCGCCTCATCTGCAATCAGCTTGTTCTTCCAGGCCTCGCGCATGACAGCCTTGGGATTATTGATGTCCTGCACCTGCTGCTGCAGCAGGTACTCCCTGGCCGTCTTCCAGGCCAGCTCTGCCGTAAATTCAAACCTCTGGATGGCGCCGTCCCGCATGGTCAGGTTCCCCGTCTGCATCGCATCGGCAATTCCTTCCCGCAGACGGCTCAGAGCCTGCCGGAAGTTTCCCAGCTTATGGGCGAATTTATCCATCAGAACCACTCCCTCACCCAGGATGCTGTCATACAAGGCCGTCCCCAGATGCCGCGGCCTGATAAAGACCACATCAAAGCTGTGCAGGGTAGGCAACTCCTCCAAAGCTGCCAGAAAAGCCCCGGACTGGCTCTCATCCTCTGCCCACACTGCCAGGTCGTAGTCGCTGGTTTCGGTGCAATCACCTCTGGCCCTGGAGCCAAAGAGCATTACCTTGCTGAAGCTGTGATACTCCCTTAAAAGGCTCTGCAGCCTGGTGCAGACACTATCCGGTTTAAATAAACTCACCTGTCGCTCCCTCCCAAAAGGCAGGGATACTGCACCGCCAGGCTCTCTTGGAGACGCCTGCGCCAGCGGCTGATGTGCTTTCTGGTCATAAAGTCCCAATAGTATACCAGGGGGATGGCCACGGGGCTGCCGATATTGTCTATCACCCGCCAGCGTCCTTTTCCTTCTGAGATTTGCCAGACCCAGTTGTCCTGGCAGTCCGTGTCGTTGGTCAGGATGCGCTCTCTTGCCATCTGCTCCGCAAAGTCTTTGAGCCATTCCCCGGTCTCCCGGCGCAGGGAATGGAGAGCCTCCTGCATTTGCAGCTCGCCTGCCTGCTGCTCCAGCCGCTGCAGGCGGGCGGCCATGGTCTCGCAGGGAGAGCCGTCGGCGTTTATCACCCGCTCAAAGACATAGCCCCTGCCCCTGTCTGTCTCTGCCGTGCCGTAGTACCGGGCCAGAAGCTCCGAGTCCAGCTTGCGCAGGCGGCGGGAGCGGCGATAGGCCAGTTCATGGCGCAGCTCACCGTCGTGGGGGTCAAAGGGCACCTTCACCACCTTGTCCGGCTGACCCGGATAGATATAGGCAGCCTTGTGCAGGCCCTGGCCTATAAAGAGCCTGTCCTCAAGTATCAGCATGGATTCTCTCTCTCATTGATAATTTCCTCCAGACGCCGGGCAAAGGCTTCCGGGGCGTACAGGCGGGCTGCCTCAGCCAGCCCCTCCCTATAGGATTGGGCCTCGGCATCGTAGCTGTTGATGAACTCCGTCAGCACCCGCTGCAGATCCTGCAAATCGCCGCTCCTGAAAGTCCTGCCCACCCTGGAGGCAGCAAAGACTTCGGGATTCATATCGTCACTGGCTATCACCGGTTTGCCGAAACCGATAGCCGTAAAGAGCATGCCTCCCCAGTGATACAAATAGCGGGGAGCGGAGTAGGGTAGCAGCAGCACATCAATACCAGAGAGAGCCTGCTGCCACGCCCGGCCTATCAGCCCTTTGTGAAGGAATTTAATGTCCTCCTCACCGCTGTACCTCTTTATGATGCCCTCGAAATCCTCTGCATCCTCCGGGTGCATGGTGGCACCCTGCACCAGAAGCTGCACCGGGCGCCGGAAATCCTGCCTGGCCCGGAGGAAGACCTGCAGGAAATCCTCCAGCCGCTTCTCCCGGCGGTACTGGCCGAAAAAGCCGATCACGAGGGGCTTATCCGGCGCGGGAGAGGTCGGGCAGTAGCCTTCCAAATCCCTGGGGGTATAGGTGGGGGGATAGATGGTGCGGATATTTTTGCGCCGCTCCCCGAAGATGCTGTCACCGAAGGTCAGCACCACAGGGCGGATATTGGGGCAGCCCGCGAGCTTGTCCGCCGCCCGCAAAAATTTCGGTGCCTCACCGGGGTTGATGCCGTGGAGGATAAAAATCACCGGCACAGGGGCCAGCCGCAGGGGATTAGATTTCAGAGCGCGCAGATAGCGCCAGGTGGAGGTGGGGACAATCAGGGCATCGAATTCCCCTGCCTCCCCCCGCCGTTGCAGTTCCCTGTACCAGCTCTGGCGGTGCTTTTCCCGCAAAACCGTGCGATAGAGCTTCCTCAGCCCCGTTACGCCGCTGTAGGTAACTACGCTCTCATGCAAATAATGCACGGGCACCCCGTAAACAAAGCTGAAGCGAAAGCCCTCCGGCACATAGAAGCTGACTTCATGCCCCAATCTTTGGAATTCCTCCACGATAATGCGGTCAAAGTCCACCTCATGGCCGCCGGGGGTCATAATGTTTTCAAAGATAGCCAGGCGCAAGGCCCTCACTCCTTCCCGTCAGCCACGTGGCCGTTGGTCTTGTCAAGATAATAGAGGCGGACGTACTTGGCCATGGTGTAGAAATAGTGGAAGGCCGCCAGCACGAAACCGATGCGCCCGTCCCGCCAGCCTCCCCGCAGCACATACATGCGGAAGCTGGCCCAGAAGGGATGGGTGATAAAGTCCAGGAGGCTGGCTTTCTTTCCTGCCTTGTGCATCTTTTCGGCAGCCAGGCCGGTGTAGAAGTTCAATTTGCTGAGGTAGTGGTTCCAGTCCCGGTAGGGATAGTGGACGATGTACAGGTCTTTGGGCAGATGCACTTCCTCATAGTCATGGTGAAAGGCAGGATGGACAAAGCCCGTGACATAGGTGCCGGCCTTGGGCAGCAGGCGCACCACATAGTCCGGGAACCAGCCCCCGTGGCGCAGGGGCTGCTCCCAGAAGTAGTTCAGCCGGGCATGGCAGTAAGCATAGCGCCGGTCATCGGCCTCCACCAGCTCCGTGAGCTTCGCCGCCAGGCCCTTCGTCACCCGCTCGTCTGCGTCCAGGAAGTAGATCCAGTCATGGCGAGCCTCGCCGATGGCAAAGGTCTGCTGGGCGCCCCAGTTGCCTTCCAGGGCATGCTGCACCACCCTGGCACCTAAGGACTTCGCTATTTCACGGGTGCGATCCGTGCTGAAATCGTCTATAACAATGATTTCATCGGCAAAGAGCACGCTTTTGATGCAGTCCCCGATATTCTTTTCCTCATTTTTCGCCAGTATCAGCACCGACAGCCTGATGCCCATGCCTGCCTCCTGCTATGCAATAATTTACCTTCCTGAATAATATCATATTTAATGGTGGCAGGCAATAACGAGGCGAAAAGCTGGGCTAGTGGTGTTACTTTCTTACTACGAAATCTTAGCGAGTCAAGCCCGTAAGGGCGCAGGATCGGTTAGATTTCGTGTAAGGGCGTAGTGCGAAACACTGTTTCGCACGGAGTTTTGTGTGGACAAAGAAAGTAACCAAAGAAAACCGCCGCCCTTGTTCCCTTCCTTGGAGAACGAGGGCGGCGGCGCCCATCCCTGGGCGCGGAGTTTGGGGAATTTTATTCCTGGCCTGTCAGCAGGTTGCGGCACTCAGTCAATACGGCTTCGGGCTTTACGCCCCACAGGCATTTGGGACGGGGCCAGTCAGGACATTCCTCCGGCCTTACGCTGCAGGGGCAGCAAGGCTCCCGGAGGGTCAGCACGCGGGCACAGGGGCTAAGGGGATGCCAGCGATCCGGCAGGGTGCACCCGTACATCACCACCATGGGCACCCCCGTAGTGGCGGCGATATGGGCGCCGCCGGTATCTACCGTGACCAAGAGTTCCGTGCGCCTGTAGAGAGCCGCCAGTTCCACCAGATCAGTTTCCCCGCAGAAGTTCAGCACCGTCGGGGCCTCTTTGCCGCAGCGCTCCAGGATGGAGGCCCGGACTTCCCCGGCGTACTCCCTGTCGCCAGGCCCCCCCGTGATATAGAAGCTGGCTCCGTATTCTGCGAAAAGCTCCTGCACAGCCTCTGCAAAATATTCCTTGGGCCAGGTCTTCAGGGGAAAGGTCCCCTTCACACACAGGCCGATATGGCAGCCGGCAGGCAGGCGGGCCAGCAGGGCCTCCGCCTTTTCCTCCGCCTCCGGCGTCACCCTGGCAAAGACCGGCTCCGCCTTTTCCCCAGGAGGCTGGCCCGTCACGCCCCGCACAATGGCCTGATAGGTCTCCGCCTGCAGGGTTCCGTCCAGGTCGTGGGTGATATGCACAGTCTCGGTATAGAGCCAGGTCACGCGGCTGGGCTTGTCGTCAAAGACCCGGTCGGGGCCGATGCGGGCGGGGATATGGGCCAGCCAGGCCAGCAGCGCCGGCCTCAGCTTGCGGTCAAAGGAGATGCTAAGGTCAAAGTGCCGCTTTTTCAGCTCCTGCACCATCTTCCTCATCAGGCCGAAGGAATTCTCCCCAGGCTTGTAGCCAAAGACAATCACCTCATCAATGACCGGGTTGTTCTCCACGGCCTGACGGCAGGCGGGCTTTACCAGCATTGTCACCCTGGCTTTTGGCCAGGCCCGCTTCAGGAGGGCCACGGCGCCGGTGGTCAGCACCACATCCCCCAGGTTCACCAGGGCATTCACCAGGATGTTATTGTACTCCTTCATCTCGCCTCTCCTTAAGCTCCTGCCGCACCAGCTCCAAAAGGCTGCCCCCTTGGTACAGCACCCCCCTGACACCGGCCCTTTCCCCGCATTCCACATCCCTGGGGCTGTCACCTATCATCAGGGAGCGGCTGCGGTCGATGGCAAAGTCCCGGCAGGCCCGCTCGATAAGGCCCGCCTTGGGCTTGCGGCAGTCGCAGGCGAGCCTGTATTCCGGCACAGCCGCCTCCGGGTGATGGGGGCAGTAGTAAAAGGCATCTATCCGGGTGCCTATGGCCGCCAGCTTCTCATTCATATAGTCATGGAGGGCCAGGACATCACTTTCGGGAAACATGCCTCTGGCCACGCCGCTCTGGTTGGTGATGACAATGGCCAGATAGCCTAAAGATTTTACATATTTCACGGCCTCCGCCGCCTCCGGCATCCACCGGAGTTTGGCGGTTTCGTGGAGATAGCCCGTATCCACGTTGAGTGTGCCGTCCCGGTCAAAAAAGACCGCAGGGCGTCCTTTACTTGCCATATTCAAAATAACCGCCCTTGTCCAGGAAATCACAGTATTCCTTCACCGCATCCTCCATTTTGTGGAAGCCCTGGTCATAGCCTGCCTCCAGGAGTTTTGCCGGGTCGGACTCCGTATAGTTCTGGTACTTGCCCCTGAGAACCTCCGGGAAATCCCGGTACTCGATATGTCCCGTGCCCAGGGCGGCGATTACGGCCTGGGCCACCTCATTGTAGGTGTGGGCCTTGCCGGTGCCGCAGTTGTAGATGCCGGAGGGGCCCTGGTGCTCCCAGAACCAGAGGTTCACCTTCACTACGTCCTTGACATAGACGAAGTCCCGGCGCTGCTCCCCGTCCTTATAGCCATCCGTGCCCTTAAAGAGGCGGGCCGCCCCGGTCTCCTTGATCTGGTGGTAGAGCTGGTAGAAGATGGAGGCCATCTTGCCCTTGTGGTGCTCCTGGGGGCCGTAGACATTGAAGTATTTCAGGCCCACAATCTGGCTCTTGGCCTCGGGCAGCACCTGGCGCACATAGCGGTCAAAGGCCAGCTTTGAGTAGGCGTAGGGATTCAGGGCGTCCTCGCATTCGTCACCCTCCCGGAAGCCGTGCCTGCCGCTGCCGTAGGTGGAGGCGGAGGAGGCGTAGAGGAAGGGGATGCGGTGCTGCAAGGCGAAGTGCAGCAGGCTCTTGGAGTATTCGTAGTTCACCCTCATCATGTAGTTCACGTCATACTCCATGGTATCGGAGCAGGCGCCCTCGTGGAAGATGGCATCTATATCCGCGCCGTCGAAATCATCATCCTCGATGGTCTGCAAAAAGTCGTCCTTATGCTGGTAGTCGATAAATTGCAGGCCCCGCAGGTTCTTGTAGTTCAGCCCGTCCTTCAGGTCATCTATAATCAGGATATCCGTGCGCCCGCGATTATTGAGCTCCTTCACGATATTGCTGCCGATAAAGCCGGCGCCGCCGGTGACGATAATCATTTGCCTTCCTCCATTCATGTGATTGCCTGCGCCCCCCACCTACAGAGGTTGGTGGCATCCCTTGCCTCGTTATAAATGCAGCTCATTTCCAATAGGCTGACAAAGGCCCACAAACTTCGCGCCCAAGGATGGGCGCTGCCGCCCTCGTTCTCCAGGGAAGGGAACAAGGGCGGCGGTTTTCTTTGGTTACTTTCTTTGTCCACACAAAGAAAGTAACACCACGAGCCATGCCCGTCAGGAACTTTCGCTACAGTTCCCTATTCGTTTGCCACTGTCTTCAGCACGCCCAGCAGTTCCTCTTTGCTGACCGCGTAGGTGCCCAGCTTGGCCACTACTACGCTGGCCGCCAGATTGGCCAAGTAGGCCCCCGCCTCGGGCCGCAGGCCCCCTGCCAGGGCCATGGCAAAGACTGCTATGACCGTATCCCCGGCGCCGGAGACATCAAAGACATCCTGGGCCTTGGTGGGGATATGCACCGTCTCCTCCTCCCTCACCAGGGACAGGCCCTTTTCGGAGCGGGTGACGATAAGGTTCTTGGCCTTGTACTTGCGCATGGCGTAGTGGGCCGCCCTTTCCACCGGCAGATCCTCGTTCTTGATTTTGTCCAGGAGCACCGCATTCAGTTCCTTCAGGTTCGGCGTTATGTAGTCTGCATGGGCGTACTTGGCCCAGTTCGTGCCCTTGGGGTCGATGGCCACCGGCACGCCGTGGTCATGGCAGGCCTTGATAATCATCTGGCAGGAGGCCTCCGTGCAGGCTCCCTTGCCGTAGTCGGAGATAACCACCGCATCCAGGCTCTCGGAGAGCTTCTGCTCCACGTAGTTCTGCAGGCGGGCAGCGTAAAAGGGCTCGATGGGGTCATCATCCTCGAAGTCCAGGCGCAGCATCTGCTGGTGCCCGCCGATAACCCGCAGCTTGGTGGTGGTGGGGCGCTCCGTGGTGACAAGGCCCCTGAAGTCAATGCCCCTGGCAGTGAGCTTTTCCGTCAGGCTCACCGCATGGTAGTCATCGCCGATATAGCCTGCGATACTGGTCTCACAGCCCAGGAGGGCCAGATTGTGGGCCACGTTGGCGGCGCCCCCCAGGGTCTCCTTCTCGCCGGTCACATGGGTGATGGGCACGGGAGCCTCCGGGGAGATGCGGCTGACCTCGCCGTAGTAATACTTATCCAGCATCACATCCCCCAGCACCAGGACGGTACACTTGCCTGTCTTCTGGGCGACAAACTCCTGCAGGAGTTCCTTGGTCTCTGTATCCATGGGAATTTTCCTTTCAGCTATTTCAAACGTATCACGGGATTGGTGTCCGTGGTATCCATGGCAAAATCCTGGGGACGGGCAAGCTGCTGTCCCTCCGGGCGGGCCAGGTCAATCACCTGGCAGTCGAAGGAAGCTGGAGCGGGCAGTTCCCGCCCCGGCCTGCCGCCGCTTTCCTGCAACAGCTTATGGGCGTAATGGAGCACTATTTCCGGGGTGATATGCTTCATGCAGGCCAGATGCTCCGCCCCCTGCCGCTGGCATTCGTGGATGCGGCAGGGATGGCAGGGCTCCGGCGTCTTCACCAGGATAGCCCGGCTGTCATAGGGGGCAAAGCCGGTGACGGGGGAGGCGCCGAACATGGTGACTACCGGCACATGCATGGCCACCCCCACATGCATGGGGCCGGAGTCCGTGGTGATAAAGAGCAGGCAGCGGCTAAGGAGCTCTGCCAGTTCCCCCAGGCTGACCCGTCCCGTAAAGACATGCACAGGGGCTTTGTCCTCCGTCTGCATATCCCCCAGGCACTCCTGCACGATTTCCTCATCCATGGGTCCCCCGAAGAAGGCCACATGGTAGCCCTCGGCCAGGAGCCTGTCTGCGCAGATGGCAAAATACTCCTTCAGCCAGCGCTTGGTGAGCCAGGAAGCGCCGATATTCAGGGCTATAACCCTGGCATCTGCCGGGATTTCCCGCTGCCAAAGGGCGGCTCCCTTAGCTGCGGCCTCGGGAGGCACCACCATTTCCAGCCCCCGGTCCTCAATGGTTCTGACCCCCGCCAGCTCCCGCAGCACATCGTAATGGGCATAGACCTGGTGCTTGGCAAAATGCCTGTTGGGCATAACCGCCGTAAAGAAGGCACCAAAGCCAGGTTTTGCATAACCAACGATGCGCCTGCCTCCGGAGAAAGCCGCCAGGGCCGAGGCCCGCTCATTGCGGTGCAGGTTGATAACCAAATCAAACTGCTGCCTGCGCAGGCGGCGGATGAATTTCAGCAGGTGCCAGAGATTATCGTCCTTCCCCTTCTTGTCCAGGAAAAGGCAGGCATCCAGATGCGGATTGTACTCCACTATGTCTCTCAGCTTCCCGTCCGCCAGCAGGGTCAGCCTGGCCTGGGGGTAGGCGGCGCGCAGGGTGCGGAGCACAGGGGTCACAAGCAGCAGGTCGCCTAAGTGCATGAGGTTGATGACGAGAATATTCTTGTACACAGCTTACTCCTTCCCCTGGGTCAGCAGATACCAGGCCAGGGTGCGCTGGGCAGTGAGCTGGGGCAGCAGGGCGGCTCGCGCCGCCTCCCCGTCGGGGCTGCCGGCAAAGCCCGGAATCAGCTCTGTTTCCTCTGCCCGCTCCACCCTGCCGCAGACATTATCCGCCAGGAACACATCCCGGTTAAAGGCGGCCCTGCCCTCCCCCAGGGGCAGGCCAATGGCCTGATAGGCAAAGCCTGCTGGGGCAATCAGGTCAATCAGGGTGGGCACAATGCTGGTATGTCCGCCGATGGCATCTGCCGGCCACAGCTTGGGGCTAACGCCCTTGCCGTAAATGACGCAGGGCACGCTCTGGTGCTCGTAAAGGGTGGGATGGGGGCCGGGGTCGGAACGCACCGCATGATCCCCGGTGATGACGAAAAGACTGTCAGGATAGAGGGCCTGCATTTCCCGGACGAAGTTCGTCACCACCTTGTCCATATACCAGTAATGGCCGAACTCCACCGCCAGTTCCTCGGGATTTTCCGCCTCGGGAATGATACGGCGGATATTCTCTGCACAGGCTGCCACATCAAAGCCCTCCGCCCCCAGGTCGATACTGTAGGGGGGATGGTTGGAAGTGGTCATAATGAGGGCCACGGTGGGCCGCTCCGGATGCTCCCGGCAGTCTCTCGCCAGGGCCTCCAGCAAACGAGCATCGTCGGTGCCCCAGGCATTGACCTTGGGGGCGCCGTAGTCGGGATAGCCGTAGAAGTTATCAAAGCCCTGGGCCAGAGCCAGGCGGCCAATCTGATCCCAGCCGGGACTGCCCCCGTACCAGAAATCCACCTGATAGCCCAAGGCTTTCAGCTGGGGAGCCATGGCGGTGGGATAGGCTTCCGTAAAGGAGCGGGGCTGGTAATTGGCCCGGATATTCACCTCCGTCAGCCCTGTCACCAGGCCGGTAATGGCCACGGAGGTAAAGTCCCCGTTGGGCATAAAGCGCCTGGTATAGCAGCCCTCCGGCGACCGGGCCAGCTCCTTCAGCCCTTCCATCAAATGCAAATCTGCATATTTATCCAGCAAAGGCCAGTTGGCCCAGGTCTCCCCCAGCACTATAAAGATATGGCTGGGCTTGGCAAGCCTGGGTCCGGGAGCCTTGCGCTCCAGATAGGGAAGGTAGCCCGCTGCTCCCTCCTTGTCTACGCCGAAAATATCCCCTGCCGCCATCTTCTTTTCCATGGAGTGTGCCCGATAAAGGGCCTGCACATCATCCAGTATACATTCGTTCAGGAAATCGTCACGGGTGATGGCCGCATTCTCCCAGTTCAGCCCGGTTGCGTAGCTCACCCCGCCGCCGAAGCGGACAAAGAGGCCAAAGAAAGCCGTGAACAGGAACAGCCCCAGCCCCCAGGCCAAGGGCCTGCCCTGGGGCACCCCGGCAGCCGGCAGCCGCAACAGCCACCTCAGCGCCAGGAAGGCGAAGAAGGTCAGCAGCAGGGCCACAACCGAGCGCCAGACCAGCCCGTACTCCGCCAGCATCATCCCCAGGATGGCTCCCTTGTCATCCGCCAATCCCGCCGCCACCTGCAAGCCGTAGGTTTGGCCAAACTCACGGTAATAGGGGAAGCGGGCCATAAAGAGGACTGCCAGCAGGAAACTGGCCAAAGTGCCCACCGCCAGCCGCACCTTGCCCAAAGCCCGGCTCCAGCCAGGGCGCACAAAGCAGGGCAGTGTGGCCAGCAGGAAGGAAAACGCCGTAAAGGCCCCGGCGCTTTTCAGGGAAAGGCGCAGCCCCGCAAAATTTGCCAACAGCAAATCCGCAGAGGTAACATCGGGGCCTTGATAGCTGTCCATATAGAGCATGAAAAACAAGCGATAAGCGCAGAGAGTCAAGAGCAGAAAGAGGAACAGACGCAGATCCAGTTGGATATTGCGGAAGTAGGTGTCTAAACGCATGTAAAAATCTCTCCATAACACGAGGAAATGTCCACGACCTCATCCACCTCATCCGTCAGCCTGACGGCTGACACCTTCCCCTCAAGGGGAAGGCTTTTTCGTCAATGAGTATACTTCCATAGATGCGATTCATTCCCAATAAGCTGGAACAAAGCTCCCCCAAACTCCGCGCCCAGGGAAGGGCGCCGCGCCACTCGTTCCCAGGGATGGGAACCCGTGTCCCGCCTCGTCCATCTCCGCAATAATTGCCCGATATGCGGCCATCTGCTGCGTCATCGTCAGTCGCCATAGCCCGCTATGGCTCCTTCCTCTTCCTTGCATCTGACCACATCTCGAACAATTATTTTTGCGTATCTGGACAAGGTGGGACACCGTGGCGGCTGTTTTCTTTGGTTACTTTCTTTGTCAACACAAAGAAAGTAACACCACGAGCCTTGCTCGCTAGCGATAAAACCTCCCTTCCAGAGGAATACTTTCTCGCTAGCGAGTACAATTACAGCCCCAAAAGCCTCTCCGCCTTTTCCTCCACCGCCTCCGGCCTGATTGCCAGCAGGCAGTCGCGCCCGTAAGGACAAGCCCGCTTCCAGCAGTGCTTGCAAGGGTGCTCGGCCTCAATGGCATTCTCCTGCTGCCCGTAGGGGCCGTTGCGATTGGCATCCGTGGGGCCCATCAGCATGATGGTGGGCCGCTTCAGTCCCGCCGCCAGATGCACGGGACCCGTATCGCCGCCTACCACCAGCCGCGCCCCTGCAAGGAGGGCGGCCAGCTCAGGCAGAGTGGTCTTGTCGATCAGGGAAACGGGAGGCACCCCCATCTCCTCGCCGATCTCTGCGGCCAGGCGCATATCCACCACGCCTCCCCCCACCAGCAGGGGGATAATCTGCCTATCATAGAGCCAGTTGGCCAGCCGGGCGAAATGCTCCGGGGTCCAGCGCTTGTTGGGCCAGCCCGCCCCCGGTGCCAGGACTGCGTAGGGCAGGGAAGGATCTGCCCCTGCCTCGCGAATCAGCTCCCTGCAGGACTCTTGCACATCCTCCGGTATTTCCAAAGGGAATTTCACTTCCTTCACCCGGCAGCCCAGGGCCCTCGCCACGTCCAAATAGCGCTCCACGATATGCCCCTGGGCATGGGGGCCGCACACCGGGCGGGAGACCCTGTCCGAGCCCTCCCGCATATTGCAGGTGCCCAGCTTCAGGGGTGCCTTGGCCAGCCTTGCAATGGCTGCCGACTTAAAGAGGCCCTGCAAGTCAAGCACCGCATCATAGCGCCGGGAGCGTATAAGACGGCGAAAGGGCAGGAAATTCCGGGCAAAGCCTCGCAGGCTCTTGAATTCCTTTTTGTGGAAGGTAATCAGCTCATCAATGCAGGGGTTCAGCTCCAGCAGGGGGCGTGCCGGGGGCTCTGTCACCCAGGTCAGATGAGCTTTGGGATAAGTCTCCTTAATGGCATAGCTGACGGGCAGCGCGTGGATTACATCGCCGATGGCACTGAGCTTGACGACAAGGATATTCTGCATGGCGCTTACCCCTTTGCCCCGCTGATTTTCTCGATGACCTTGCTGGTGGAGCGGCCCGGCACCATCTCTATGAAGTGGACGCTGCCGCCGTAGGACTGAACGATCTTCGCCTCCGGCAAGGTTTCCAGGGTATAGTCGCCGCCCTTCACGTAGACAGCAGGCTTTACCTTAGCTATCAGTGTCTCCGCCGTCTGCTCCCCAAAGAGCACCACATAGTCCACCGAGGCCAGGGCCCCCACTACCTCCGCCCTGTCCAGTTCCGTGTTGACGGGGCGGGAAGGGCCCTTCAGCCGCCTGACGGAAGCATCCGTATTCAGCCCCAGCACCAGGCAGTCCCCCTGGGCGCGGGCTTCGGCAAGGTAACGGACATGCCCCGCATGGAGGATATCGAAGCAGCCGTTAGTGAAAACAATCCTCTGCCCCGCTTCCCGCAGGGTTTCGCAAAAGCTTTCTATTTTGTCAGCCGGTATCAGCATGATTTTTCTCCTTAACGCAGCACTGCCCTGCCCAGTTCCTTATTGCTGACCGTGGCAGTGCCCAATTTCCTCACCGCGATCCCGGAGGCGATATTGGACAGCTCCGCCGCTTGGGCGGGCTCCGCTCCGGCGGCCAGGGCCAGGATAAAGGTGGCGACGCAGGTATCTCCCGCGCCGGAGACATCGTAGACCTCGCTCTTGTCCGACACGGGTATCACATGCACAGAGCCGTCCTTTTCCAGCAGCACCATGCCCTGCTCCCCCCGGGTGACCAGCACCCCTTCCGCCTGAAGCTCCTGCAGCAGCTCCTGGCCCCCTTCAATCAGCTCCTCCTCCGACTCGAAGCTGCGCCCCAGGGCCGCAGCCAGCTCCGCATCGTTCTGCTTCACATAGCCCACACCCTTGAAGCTTCTCACATCGTAGCGGGAGTCCACCATGCTGGGAATATCATGCTCCCTGGCATAATCCAGCAGCAGGGAGCGGAGCCTGGGCGTCACCGTGCCGGAGCCGTAGTCACTGATGACAATGCCCTGCATCCTGGGCAGCACCTCCCTGACATAGCCCAGCAGTTCCCGCTCATGGGCAGGGGAGAGGGGCTCCCTGCTCTCATTGTCCACCCGCACAATCTGCTGGCTGACCGTGGCCCGTCCCCCTGCGATAATGCGGGTCTTGGAGATGGTGGGGCGCCCTGAGTCGCAGAGCAGCCCCTCCGTCACGGCACCATTTCCCTCCAGGACCTCCTTCAGCCCCCTGCCGTTGGCATCCAGGCCCAGAAGCCCCAGGGCAAAGGGCGTGCCCCCCAGGGTGGCTATATTGTTCACCACATTGGCCGCGCCTCCGGCCACGATGCGCTTCTCCGCCTGCTCCAGCACCAGCACCGGCGCTTCCCTGGAAATGCGGGAGATGCGTCCCATCAGGTAGATATCCGCCACCGCATCCCCGGCCACCAGAATGCGGCAGCCCTCAATTTCAGAGACCAATGCTTCCATTTCTTGCTTCATGCCAGAAAAGCCTCCCTATCCTGCTACCAGGGCAGGAAATCCCAGGTAACGCTCCAATTATGGCTCTTGCCCCGATAACGCAGGACGAGCTGGGAACAGTGCATATCGTGGAACCAGTAATAGTCCACCTCATTCAGCTTGTGTTTATCCATATCGTACCGCAAGCCCACCAGGAACCTATTCTTGTCATCTACGCGGTAGCTGACTCCCGTATCCACTTTGCGGGAAAAATCGTCCAGGTCGTAATCGAACAGGGAATTCTTGGTATTTTTATTGGAATAGGAATAGCGTCCGTAAACCGCCCAGCGGTCATCAAATTCCTTGACGGTGGTGGCTGACCAGTCAAAGCCCCTGTTTTGGGAATCATCGTAGGTTTCCTGGGTAAGGGAGTAGCCCACATTCAGGCCCAGCCACCAATTCTTGCCCAGGGTAATGGGATCACGGGAGAGTTCGGCACGGTAATAGCGGTGCATACTTCTCACATTGCCCGAGCTCTTGTACCAGCGGCCCAGCTCACCCTTCAGAGTATAATTCAGGTGGGAGCGGAAACCCACCGGGCCTCCGTAGGAGTAGATAAAGGAAGGCTCCCGCTTCAGCCAGCGATCCTCACCGTCCTTATAATAACCGTATGCCACCTCAAAGTTGGCCTTGCCCCAGTTGTAATTGAGTGTGCCCCGGCTTCTCATGCCATGCTTGCTGCTGGCGTACAGATGAGCCCTGCCGTACAGCCCCCCCACCAGGGGAATGCGGAGATTCTGGGCGATCCAGACACCTTCCCCCTTGGAGTAGCCTACGCTGGGAAAATTGTCCTTGTTCTTCGCTCCCGGCTCCATACTTTGCTCGTAGCGCTTGCGGGTGAACAGGACCGTGTTTTTCGCCCAGAATTTTGCGTTCTCCACTATCATCTTGTCATTGGGATAGATGGTAATCTTATCGCCGCTCACATGATAATCCGGCTTTTTCGCGCCGCATTTCGTGGTGGTGCCTTCATAGATAATGATCTTATCCGGGTAGAACTCGAATTTCTTGCCGGACACATACTGATGGTCCACTTTGCCCTTGGCCAGCTCCATGGTGCCTGTCCGCTCGCCGTAGCGGTAGAAGGTATTGACGCCGTCCAGGGTAATGCGGGCCTGTCCGGGGGTGATCTGCAGCATATGGGCCTCACCGGGCACGGCAATCTCCTGCTTAAGGGTATTGCCCGTCACCAGGCCATCCACGGCATCGAACTGGTGCCCGTCCATCTGCACGATATGCACCTTGCCCCGGGCGGTGAACTCCCCGGTATTCTGGTCATAGGTCAGCTCATCGCCCTCGAAGGAAGTGGGCACAGCCTTTGTGGCATCCACCGGCCGGCGCAGGCGCTGCTTCATTTCCTCGGTGACCCGCACCAGCTCCTCCTGCTCCTCCGTCAATTTGTTCATCAGCCTGGCACGGCGCCTGTTTTCAATAAAATCCAGGATGTCAGCTCCCGTGTCCGTCTTCGCTTTGTAAACGGTCTCTGCCATAGCCGTTCCCGGCAGCAGCGACAAGGCCGAAAGCACGGCCAGCGCTGCCGCCTGTACCTTAAATTTCGTATTCAATGGCAAAATCTCCTGTTCTCAAATAAGGAACTTCATTGCTGTTCCAAAGCTTACTCTATAGTACAACATTTAGCGCAGTTTATCAAACCGGAATTTAGGGCAAAAAAGAGGCAAAAAAAGAGGACGCCTGAGCGTCCCCCCGTTACTATATTTCACTCTGCTCCCGTCGTGGCCACGCCGTAGAGCATTTCATCCTTCTTTGTCTGGATGTAAAGTTCCGTGCCTGCAGGCAGCTTCACATTCTTGCCCTTGACGAAGGCCGCCCCCACCACGCCGATGGGCCCCAGCAGCAGGGCCCCGGCCACGCCGGCTCCTGCCGCCTTGGCGTAGCTGGCATACTGCTGCTTGGCCTCGTCACCGATAAAGGTATCAACTTCCGTGCCGTCGATGGACTTTATTTGCTTAAAGTCAATTTCCACCTTGGCATCACGGCCGAAATTGCGGGCCTGGCGCACCATGGTGACCACCCCTTCCCCCGGCTCTCCCTTGGCCAGGATCAGGTGGCCGTCCAGCACCACATCCTCTGCGGCCTTGATGCGAACCACATCGTCCACCTTGATCTCCCTGGCATCCACCTCGTCAACCAGGGCAATCTTTATAAGGGTATTGGCCGGCACGGGAATCCGTGCCAGGGGCAGGGTCTCGCTGCCGAAGGAAGCCTTGGAGACAGCGGCAATGCGGCTGCGGAAAGTCCCTTCGCCGGTCTTGCCGAAAATAGCCATCTCTATATCGGAAAGGCGTTCCAGCACCGGCTTCATGCTGACCTCATGGCCCATATTCCACTCGATGGCGTTCATCTCCGCCATCACCGAGGGCTTGCCACCGTTCTCATAAAGCTCCCCGTACAGGGCATCCACCCGGGCCATCAGGCTGCCCTCCCGGTGGCTGCCGTCGTAATCCTTCTCCAGCTTGTTCAGCCGTTCCAGCAAGGCCCCCGTCTGCTCCATGCCATAAGTGTCCTGCTCAATCAGCTTCAGCTTGTCCTGCACCGTCTCCGGCACCGCCGCTGCCGCCAGCCCCGCCGTCGTCACCAACAGCACAGCGCACAGCAGCACGCTAATGAATTTTCTCAACATGCTTATCCCCTCCAATACCTACATGCCTTACTCCTGTAAATGTTCCTTATTTCTCAATGTACTGAAATAAAGCTCCCTCAAACTCCGCGCCCAGGGATGGGCGCTGCCGCCCTCGTTCTCCAAGGAAGGGAACCCGTGTCCCGCCTCGTTCATATCCGCAATAATTGCCCGATATGCGGCCATCTGCTGCGTCATCGTCAGTCGCCATAGCCCGCTATGGCTCCTTCCTCTTCCTTGCATCTGACCACATCTCGAACAATTATTTTTGCGTATCTGAACGAGGTGGGACACCGGGGCGGCGGTTTTCTTTGGTTACTTTCTTTGTCCACACAAAGAAAGTAACACCACTAGCCCCGCCTACTGCACCTCCCCACCCCGGCTCTCCAAATAAAGCATAGCCTTAGTCTCCGGCCTGTGTCCCTCGTAGGGCTCAGGATGAATAACCACATCGAAAGTACCGAAGGCAGCACGGATTTTCTCCTCCAACTCATCGCAGACAGCGTGAACCCTGGCAAGATGCATGCTGCCATCAAAGAGCAAATGCACATCCAGCAGCTTGCAGGAACCGGACTTCCTGGTACGCAGGCAGTGAATCCCCTTCACCTCCGGCGCGCTCTTCAAAATCTCGCCGATGCGCTCCTCCTCCTCCTCCGGCAGGCTGGCATCCGTCAGCTCCAGAGAGGCCCTCCTGGCCATATGCCAGCCCTCCCGGAAGATAATGCCCGCCACAAAGATGGCGATAACCGCATCCAGCGGGGCCCAGCCGGTGATCTCCATGGCGAACATGCCCACCAGCACCCCCACGGAAGTCCAGATATCCGCCCGCAGGTGCAGCCCGTCCGCCTCCAGGGCCTGGGAGCCCGTCAGCCTTGCCACCCTCAGCAGCCTTTGGGATACAGCCAGGTTGATGATGATGGAAAACAGCATTATCACCACGCCGTAGCCCAGCCCCTTCGGCACCTCCGGCTCCAGCAGCAAAGCTTCAATGGCCTCCCAGACAATGGCGAAAGCGGCTCCCACAATCAGCAGGGCCTCCGCCGCCGCCGAAAGATTCTCGAACTTGCCGTGGCCATAATCATGCTCCATATCCGGCGGCTCCACGGACTTCCTGACAGCCAGCCAGGCGATCAGGGCCGCCAGGAGATCCACGCCGGAATGAAGGGCCTCGGAAATCAGGCTGACAGCGCCAATGGAAAGCCCCACCAGGAGCTTGGCCAGCACCAGGACCGTATTGGAGGCAATGGATAGACTTGCAGTCTGCCGCTTCAAGCGGTCATTCTCTGTCATAAGCATCCCCCCGTGGTGCAATCTCAATAAGACCTGGCAGCCTGCCTGGCCTTCTCCGCCTGCAGCTCATAGATAAAAGCCACCACCGCGCTCATGGGGGAAGTTGCCCCGTAGCCCTGGGGAGCCTCCTGCACAGGCCGGGACTCCAGCACCTTTTTCGTATCATAGACCTGGACGGTGGTATGGAAAATCTGATAAGTGTAGAGGCCCCGGTCGAACTGTATCTGGTACAGATAGCGGCGATTGGCCCTGGCCTTCACCACCGCCACAGTTGCCCTGGAAATATTGGGATGGGCACCATTTGGCCCAATGACCACCGTATCCGCATCCACATAATAGCCCGTTGTCCCGTTAGCGTCCACAAAGCGCATATCCTCAGCATGGCACAGGGAGCTAAAGAGAAGCATCAGCCCCGCAGCCAGCACAATAATCCTTTTCGGCACACTGCCGCCCCCCTTGTTCTTGTAATCGTGCCCCATTATAACGCAATTATTCAAGTTTTGCCAGTGGCAAATCTAGAACAATGGCCCTTATATACTATCTGCTATCATCTGTAAATACAAGGAAAGGACCTAATTTATAACGCCATTGTTCCAGCTTTGTCGATAGACAAAGCTTCCTCTCGGCGTTTTGCCACGGGGACTAGCTTCGCGTCGCACGAGGCGGGAGATATGCTCCCGCCTGTTTAGATGTACCACCCCCACTTGTAGAAGTGGGGGACATCCTTTGCCTCGTTATATGTCCGCCCCCTTGGGGGCGGGGGACCCTCTTGAGGGTGGTGGGGGGAATGGCAGGTTCTATGGTTTGTCGATGTAAGTAAGAGGCTGGCGAGGTAAGTTAGTGGTGGGCGCTGGATTACAGGGTCTTAAATTCTCATTTTTCCGGCAGGATTTCTCCTGCCATGGAGAGAACTGTAAACAAGTGTCAATCACCCTCTGCGCCGTTCAAAATGTTTTGCACAAAGTCCACCCAGACAAAGGAGTTTTGCCCATGCGACTACTGAAGGCCATGCAGGAGGCAGAGCGCTTCTCCCCTACCGAGCAGTCCGTCATTGACTATATGCTGAAAAATCCCCAGGAAATCGGCAGCCTCTCCATCCGGGAGCTGGCTGAGCGCACCTTCACCAGTCCGGCGGCGGTGTTCCGGCTTTGCCAGAAATTCGGGCTGAAGGGATACAATGAGTTCAAGATACGCTTTATGAGCGAAATGAGCCGTGCCTCCCATGACGGCTCCGTGTCGGCCATCATCAAGCGCCCCATCACCGACAGGGACTCTGTCCGGGACATCGTGCGGAAAATGGCGGCCCTGGAAATTGAGGCCATTGAGGAAACCCGCAACGAAATGGACATGGAGCAGCTTGAGCGCATCGCAGACCTTATGGAAAAGGCTGCCGTTATCGACATCTACGCCTACGACCAGAACTTTGCCCTGGCGGAAACGGCGGTGTACAACCTCCTGCAGGTGAAGAAAACCGCCGTGGCCCATAATGCCATGAACAGCCAGTTTTCCCAGGCCCTGATTGCAGACAAGAGCCATCTGGCCATCATCATCAGCCGCTCCGGGGAAAACCAGCGGCTCATGCGCACCGCCAAAATCCTGAAGGAAAGGCGGGTGCCCACCGTCCTCCTGTCCAGGGCCAAGGACGCACCTATCGCCCCCCTCTGCGACGAATTCCTCTATGTGGCCAATACCTTTGAGTACCTTGACTGCGGCGGCAATATCTTCAGCGTGGGGCTGCGTTATTACTTCGACGTGCTGGTGGGCATCCTGCTCTCCCGCCATTACCGGGAAGTAGAAGACTTCTACTGCATCTTCGAGAATAATATCGGCCACTCGGAGGACAGGGACAGGCTGTGGTAGCATCGGACAAAACAATAATAATCGGCCCAAAGTGGAACAGCGTTTTATCCTGTTCCGCTTTTTTTCGTTTCTTTTGAAACGTCATTCCAGAACTGTCTGAATCTCTTGAAGGGAGGAAATTCCTGTGCTATATTGTGGCCATGCCAAGGAAGATCCTCCCCGGCGCGCAGGGGAACATGAACTTATCCCGACAATCTTTAAGAAAGAGAGGACTTTTCATGACGAAACAAGAGATGTTCGACAAATTTGTCGAATTCATGGCTCGCTTCGCCGAGTACAAGGCAGTGGCGGCCCTCCGCGACGGCTTCATCATGACCACGCCGTTCACTATCTGCGGTTCCCTTTTCCTGCTCATTGCCAATCTGCCCATACCGGGCTATCCCGAATTTATGGCAGGGATATTCGGCCCCCACTGGACAGACCCCTTAAATGCCGTGGCAGGCGGTACTTTCAACATCCTGGGGATAATTGCAGTGCTGGCTGTCACCTATAAATATGTAGAAGCCGAGGGCTGTGATGCCATTATGGCCTCCATCCTGGCCCTGGCTGCCTTCGTCATCGTCATGCCTGCTTCCGTAGCCGTGGAGGGCGGCGGAATGGCCGACAACGTAATCCCGAAACTCTGGGGCGGCAGCAACGGCGTTATCACCGCCATCCTGATTTCCTTCTTTACCTCCTATGTGTTCTGCTGGTGCGAAAAGAACCATGTGGGCATCAAGATGCCTGCGGCGGTGCCCGGCGGCGTAGCCAGAGCCTTTGAGGCCCTGACCCCCGGTGTCATCCTCTTTACCTCGGCTTCCCTGATCTACGGCCTGTGCCACTTCATGGGAGCCACCACCTTCCCGGAGCTGATTTTCAAGGTAGTGCAGACCCCTCTGCAGGGCCTTTCCGATACGGTCATCGGTGGTTCCATCTTCTCCATGCTCATGACCCTCTTGTTCTGGGCCGGCGTCCATGGCCCCAACGTGGTGGGTGGCATCTTGAACCCCCTGATGATTGCCAACTCCCTGGACAACCAGAAAATCCTTGATGCGGGTCTCGCCCTCATCGGCAACCCCGATGCCCATATCCTCACCATCCAGATCACCGATACCATCATGAAGCCCGGCGGCTGCGGCGCCACCTTCGGCCTCCTCATTGCCAGCTATCTGGTGGCACGTTCCCAGCAGATGAAGACCATCACCCGCCTGGGCACAGTCCCCGGTCTTTTCAATATCAACGAGCCTATCATCTTCGGTCTGCCCATTGTGTTCAACCCCTACATGCTGGTTCCCTTCTGCCTGGCCCAGCTTGCTACCATGCTGATTGCTTATGGCTCTATTGCAGTGGGCTTTATGGCTCCCTTCAGCGCCATCCAGGTGCCCTGGACCACGCCTCCCATTATCGCCGGTTTCCTGATGAACGGCTGGCAGGGGGCTGTGGTACAGATTCTGGGCCTGGCCGCCGCCACCGCCATCTACTTCCCCTTCGTGAAAGCCCAGGATAATGCTTTCTATAAAGAGGAGCAGGAGGCCGAGGCTGAGTAACAGCCTCCCCCCCCCGGCTTTGAATAACTGTTATATAAAAGGAGTGCATCACCATGAAAAAAATCATTCTTCTCTGCGCCGCCGGTATGTCCACCTCTATGCTGGTGAAGAAAATGCAGGAGGCTGCCGCTGCGGACAGCTACGAGTGCGAAATCGCCGCTTATCCCACCTCTGAGGCCAAGGACAAGGCTGCCGATGCCGATGTGATCCTCCTGGGGCCCCAGGTGCGTTTCTCCAAGGGCAAGGTGGAGGAAGCCTGCCCCGGCATTCCCGTGGAAGCCATCGACATGAAGCTCTACGGCCGCATGGACGGCAAAGGGGTACTGGCTGCCGCCAGAAAGCTCATAGGCGACTGAGCGGGGAGGCAAGCACACAATGGAAGGTTTGGAACTGACTGCATTTCAGATCATCTCCGCCGTGGGCACCGCCCGCAGCTCCTATATCGAGGCTATCCAAAAGGCCAAGGCCCGGGACTTTGAAGGGGCGGAAGCACTCATCAAGGAAGGGGACGAGATGTTTGTGGAGGGCCACAATGCCCACGCAGGACTCCTGCAGCAGGAAGCGGAAGGCGGCCCCGGCAGCACCCTTTCCCTGCTGATACTTCACGCAGAAGACCAGCTTATGAGCGCCGAGGGCTTCAAGACCATCGCGCTGGAATTCATCGACGTTTACAAGAAATTCGAGAAAATCGGCAGTAACTAAGGAGACTTATATAATGGCTTTTTCCAAAGGATTCTTATGGGGCGGCGCCGTGGCTGCCCATCAGCTGGAAGGCGGCTGGCAGGAGGGCGGCAAGGGGGTCAGCGTGGCTGACGTCATGACCGCAGGCCGCCACGGGGTGCCCAGGGAAATCACCCAGGGCGTGCTTCCCGGCAAAAACTACCCCAACCATGAGGGCATTGAGTTTTACTACCGCTACAAGGAGGACATTGCCCTGCTGGCAGAGATGGGCTTCAAGTGTTTCCGCACCTCCATTGCCTGGACCCGCATTTTCCCCCAGGGAGATGAGACTGAGCCCAACGAGGAGGGCCTGAAGTTCTACGACGACCTCTTTGACGAAATGCACAGGTACGGCATGGAGCCTGTCATCACCCTGTCCCACTTCGAGATGCCCTACCATCTGGTCACCGAATACGGCGGCTGGAGGAACCGCAAGCTGGTGGACTTCTTCCTCCGCTTTGCCAAGGCCTGCTTCGAGCGCTACAAGCATAAGGTCAAGTACTGGATGACCTTCAACGAAATCAATAACCAGCGGGAGCTTAACGTGCCCTTCACCGCCTTCACCAACTCCGGCGTTCTCTACAAGGAAGGGGAGGACAGGAAGGCTGTCATGTACCAGGTGGCCCACCATGAATTCGTGGCCTCCGCCAAGGCCGTCATCGAAGGCCACAAAATCAATCCTGACTTCCAGATCGGCTGCATGCTGGCCATGAGCCCGATTTACCCTGAGACCTGCCGTCCCATGGATCAGATGGCAGCCCTCAAGGAAATGGACAAGAGCTACTTCTTCGGCGATGTGCATATCCGGGGCCACTATCCCAGCTATGTGCTGAAGGAATGGGAGCTCAAGGACTACAAGATCGAGATGGAGGACGGGGATCTGGAGATTCTCGCCGAGGGCACCGTGGACTACTGCGCCTTCAGCTACTACATGAGCCATGTCACCACCTCTGTGGAAGACCGCAAGGAAAACCTCCAGGGAGGCTTCTTCGACGGAGTCAAGAATCCCTATATCGAGGAGTCTGACTGGGGCTGGCCCATTGACCCCGTTGGCCTGCGCTATACCCTGAACCTCTTGCAGGAGCGCTATGAAGTGCCCCTGATGATTGTGGAGAACGGCATCGGCCTCCACGAAACCCCAGATGCTGAGGGCAATATCAACGATGATGCCCGCATCGCTTACTTCCAGGCCCATATCGCCGAGATGAAGAAAGCTGTAGAGGAAGACGGGGTAGACCTTATGGGCTACTGCCCCTGGGGCCCCATCGACCTGGTGTCCGCTGGCACCGGCGAAATGGAGAAGCGCTACGGCTTCATCTACGTGGACAAAGACAACGAGGGCAACGGCACCCTGAACCGTTCCCGCAAGAAGTCCTTCCACTGGTACAAAAAAGTCATCGCCACCAATGGCAAAGACCTGTCCAATTAAAAACGGGGGTTAGGGCGTGTTGATTAAATGAGCTTAGTCCATATTTGTGGGGATTGGCTGTCCATGCAAGGCGACAAACCGCAGGCATAGTGGTGCTATGCTGAGGATTTGTCAACGCAGCAGGGGCAGTCAAGACCCATGAAGATGGGCTGAGTGAATTAATCAACACGCCCTAAATGCCCCCAAAAAAGAGAATCCCATCCGCACAAGCCTGCGAATGGGATTCTCTTTATTTATGTCCGCCCCCCTGGGGGCGGGGGACCGCCGCAGGCGGTGGTGGGGGGGGGGGAACCCCCTTGGGGGCGGGGGACCCTCCTGAGGATGGGGGGGGGAGCTATGGCAGTGGGAGCAAGCGACAGGCTAAAAGCCCATCACTCAAAAGGCACCCCTGCCCCCACGGCAGTCACCTGGGGCGCTTCACCCTCAAAGGATATATCCATCTGCACTTCCCCCTGGGGCAGGGGAGTTTCCTCTACGCTGTAGTCCTTCGGCTCCGCTTCCCTTGCCCTGGCTTCATCGTTTGCCGCCGAGATTTTCTCATCCTCCTTATCATCCCTCCTGCGCCGGTGCTCCGCCAGGGCGGCGGCGCTTTTGGCCATGGCGTAGAGGTCCTTATTGAACTCCATCAGCTCTTTCTCATCCGCGGGGGAGACCTTCCTGCCGTGCATAATGCGGGAGGCCGTGGTCATGGCGCGGGACATCTTGTCATTGGCCTCCTGCATGGCATCCCTGCTCTGGCGGGCATTGGCGGCCTCATGCAGCAGCATATTGTGCAGGGAAACAGCCTTTTTGGCATCCTGTATCTGCTTATTGACGGCAAGGAGCTGCTTCTTCACATCATCAGCCAGCTCCACCTGCCTGCCGCCAATCTCGATATAGCCCTGCTTTATGGCACGCTGCAGCATGGCCCCGTTGCCGAAGGAAACAGAAAAGCGATTGCTATCCCCCTGGCGTCTGAGGCTGAATTCTATCTCAGGCTCCTGCCCGCCGGATTTTCCTGCGGCCTTTTGCTCTGCCTGGCTGAGTTTCTGTCCGGCGGGGGAAATCTCCACCTTATCCCTCTGATTTTCCGCCCTCTCGCTGCTACGCCTCGCAACATAGGCAGCGGCGGCGTCCCTGTCCCCCTCGGGGATATACACGGCATCCTTCATAATCCGCTCATGCAGTGCCTTGGCTGTGGGCTGCTTGCTGTAAAAATCAAGCTCCGCTTTGGTCATGTTCTGGAGAATACGCATGCTCCTCACCTTCCTTGATGATTCCCTGATGAAATATTGCATATCCGCTCATAGCCATATATCGTAGATTTTTACCAAGAACTTAAATAAACGCGCAAAACTTCGTGTTCCTGCATACTCTCCCCCACCACCGCTATCGCGGTCCCCCGCCCCCAAGGGGGCGGACAAGTAAAAGCAGGCAGCCCCCGCGGGGGCTGCCTGCCGTGCTTACTGCTCCAGACTGCGCAGTTTCTCCCTGACCTGCATCAGGGCGTAGCCGAAAAGGTTCCTCCCCAGCCATCTGTCCGGGTGGGTGGCATCCTCGTCCAGCCTGTCCAGGCCGATGCCCCCTGTCCTGTCGTAGGGGCTGGCTTCCACCAGGGTGGCATCCCCCGTGCCCAGCAGGTAGGCTTTCATATCCGGGTTCTGGCTGAACTTCAGGAAATTGCCCGTGCAGGAAATGCTGTGGCTGAACTTCTGCCAAACGGCATTATCCACCCCTTGAATGCGGAGGCTGATGACCCGAAGATCCTTAGGGTCCGTATTGACCCTGATCTTGCGCAAATTGGCCCGATCCCCGAAAAGCATGGCCTTCTGGGCCACTATATACTGCTCCACCAGGGAATAGGTCACTCCGTCCGCCTGGAATTTGCGCTCGAACCAGGGGGACAGGCATTCCTCCGCCAGCTTGCCATCGGGATGAGGCCGGCTGCGCCAGAACATCACGAATTTCTCCCCTTCGCCGTGCACAGGCTCGGCAAACTCCCAATAGGGAATGCTGTACTTCTCGTGGGTAATAACTTCCATATCCGACAAGCCCGGTATATCCACAGCCATGATAATCACCCTCCTCAGTCACTTGGCAGTTTTCCCTTGTCCTCTCTACTTCGCCCCGGCCGGCAGGATTTCCTGCCTTGGGGGGCACAGTTGCGGAAAATTTCCTGCTTTATGTCAGTTACCATTGTATTGATTATATGCTATAATGGTTAAGGTTTTACGACAACCACCCATATCTTTCATTTCAAAGGAGGAGCATACATGAAGGAAAAGAAGGCGTACATCTTTTTCAACTGCGATGAGCAGAAAGACCCGAAATCCATGAACGTGATGTACAACAACACCGTCTACGGCGACACGAAGAAGGCTCGCAAGGAACTGCTGGCCAAAATCGAGGAGGAAATTGCTGCCGGCAAGGTTCACGCAGATGAGGCCGCCCTGGAGCATGTCCGCAAGGAGGTGCTGGACGGGGACCCGGCTGCTGCCAGCGCCAGCCTGCAGTTCGGCGCCGTTATTGCCCTCAGCATCATCTGACTGCAATCATTACATATATATCCGCCGCTGCCTTCGCGCAGCGGTATTTTTAGAGGACAGTACCATGGACGAAAAGCAACAGGCCCTGCTCTCCTATCTGCTGGGCAAGGGGCTGCAGCAGGAGGAGCGCCGCTCCCATGTGATGAAGCAGCACCAGACAGCTTACCAGAGCCAGGCCCGTGCCATCCCCGTGCCCACCCATGAGGAAATCCAAGCCCAGCGGGAGAAGGCGGCGGCAGCCAAAGAAGGCAGGAGCCTCCCGCCCCCTGCCTTCACCCCCATGCAGTGGTCCGAGCTGCAGCAGGCCGCAGCCAAGCCCCCTGCTCCTCCCGCCCCCAGGCCCAGGGCAGAGGCCGCTCCCCCTGCTGCCCCGCCCCCGGCCCTCTCCCAGGCAGAAAAGCCTCCGGGAAGAAAAGTCAGTGCGCCCCTCTGGGAAAAGGTCAAGCGACAGTAAAAAAAGTCCCACGCCTTAAAGGTGAGGGACTTTTGCCGTACCGTCGCACAACAGAACAGACCATGCCACTTTACAGTCCGCCCCCTGGGGGGCGGGGAACCGCGAAGCGGTGGTGGGGGGCCGATGGCATGCTCTACTGTTCGTCAGCATCCGTATTTCTATCTCAGCAGGTATGGCACTTATCGTAAATGCCATGCTTCTTCAGGGTATCCACCATGGTGGCGCCGATCTGGGCGACGGTCTCCGCCACCTCGATGCCCACGGCATTCAGGGCCTTGATCTTATCCGCAGCCGTGCCCTTGCCGCCGCTGATGATGGCGCCGGCGTGGCCCATGCGCTTGCCCGGAGGGGCTTGGCGCCCGGAGATAAAGGCAGCCACCGGCTTGTCCGGCATATTCTCCTTGATCCACTGGGCCGCATCTTCCTCCGCATTGCCGCCGATTTCACCGATCAGCATGACCGCCAGGGTGTCGGGGTCATCCTTAAAGAGCTTCAGGGCGTCGATAAAGTCCGTGCCCTTCACCGGGTCGCCGCCGATGCCCACGGCAGTGGTCTGGCCGATGCCCGCATTGGAGAGCTGGAAGGTAGCCTCGTAGGTCAGGGTGCCGGAGCGGGAGATAATGCCCACATGGCCCTTTTTATGGATGTAGCCGGGGATAATGCCAAGCTTCGCCTCGTCGGTGGTTAAGAGACCTGGGCAGTTGGGCCCTATAAGGTGGGTCTTTTTGCCCTCCAGATAGCGGCGCACCTTCACCATATCCTCCACCGGGATATGCTCGGTGATGCAGACCACCACATCCAGCTCCGCGTCGATGGCCTCCAGGATGGAGTCCGCCGCGAACTTCGCCGGCACATAGATGACGGAAGCATTGGCTCCCGTGGCTTCCTTGGCCTCAGCCACCGTATTGAACACGGGGATCTTCACGGCTTCCCCGTTCTTGCCCTCGGCTTCCACGAACTGCCCGGCTTTCCCCGGAGTCACCCCCGCGACAATCTGGGTGCCGTAGGCCACCATCTGCTTGGTGTGGAAAGTGGCCTGCTTGCCGGTGATGCCCTGCACTATGGCTTTCGTGTCCTTATTGATTAAAACTCCCATTATATGTGCCTCCCTCAATCATTTTCCCAGTCATCAATCCGGCTTCAGCCCTTGGCCTCGGCTTCCTTTACGAGCTTCACGACGGTCTCTGCACCGCCCTCCATGGTGGGGGCCATGATGACATTCTTGATGGGGGAGTTCTTCAGGATCTCACGGCCCTCCTCGGAGTTGGTGCCCTCCAGGCGCACCACCACCGGCACGGGCAGGCTCTTGCCGTCCTCGGAGATCAGCTTTGCAGCCTCGATAATGCCCTTGGCCACCTGATCGCAGCGGTTGATGCCGCCGAAGATATTGACGAAAATACCCTTGGACTGGCCACCTTCCAGCATGATGGAGAAAGCCTTGGCAATCTTTTCGGGGTTGGAGTCGCCGCCCACATCCAGGAAGTTGGCGGGATTGCCGCCGTAGTATTTCAGTATGTCCACGGTAGCCATGGCAAGGCCCGCGCCGTTGACCATGCAGGCCACGTCGCCCCCCAGGTTCACATAATTAAGGTCGGCTGCCGCCGCCTCCAGCTCCTTCGGGTCTTCCTCCGTCTCGTCCCGCATTTCCACTACATCGGGATGGCGGAAAAGGGCGCTGTCATCGAAATTCAGCTTGGCATCCAGGGCCATCACATTGTTGTCACCCGTCAGCACCATGGGGTTGATCTCCGCCAGGGAGCAATCCTTGCCCACAAAGGCATTATACAGGCAGCTCATCAGCTTCTGGGCGGGGCGGATGGCTTCCTTGGGCAGGCCCAGCTTATAGGCCATGCGGTTGGTCTGGAAAGCGGCCAGGCCGATGGCGGGGTCGATATATTCCTTGAAAATCTTCTCCGGGGTCTCGGCGGCCACCTTCTCGATTTCCATGCCCCCTTCGGTGGAGGCCATCATCACGATACGGGCCGTCTGGCGGTCAATGACAAAGGAAAGATAGTATTCCTTCCTGATGTCCGCCCCCTGCTCGATAAGGAGATTATTGACCTGCTTGCCCTCCGGGCCGGTCTGGTGGGTGACAAGCACCTTGCCCAGGATATTTGAGGCAGCCTCCCGCACGGCTTCCGGCTTGTTGTCCACTACCTTGACGCCGCCGGCCTTGCCCCGGCCGCCCGCGTGAATCTGTGCTTTCACCACCACTTTGCTGGTGGAAAGCTTCGCGGCACACTCGACAGCCTGCTCGACAGACGTGGCATGGAAGCCCTCCGGCACAGCAACGCCGTAGGACTTCAGGATTTGCTTGCTCTGATACTCATGAATGTTCATGCAATCTAAGCCTCCCTATCGTGTTTCCTCTTGTTTACTATCCTTATTGTACTCTTTTTATTTTTGTTTGTCTACTGGATTGGGGCGTGTTGATTAAATGAGCTTAGTCCAGATTTGTGGGGATTGGCTGTCCATGCAAGGCGACAAACCGCAGGCATAGTGGTGCTATGCTGAGGATTTGTCAACGCAGCAGGGGCAGTCAAGACCCATGAAGATGGGCTGAGTGAATTAATCAACACGCCCTAGGGCGTGCCCGGGGAAGGATTTCCGCTGTTTCCGCAGAATGATAGCAGAGTATGAATCTGAAAGGGGACTTAACATGTATAGACTATCAACCTCTGACCGCAGGCGCTGGTCAACCGGGGATATGACGAAAATGGCCCTCTGCGTGGCGCTGCTCTGCGTCACGGCCTATATCTCCTTCCCCTTGCCCTTCACGCCGGGCATGGTCACGGCCCTGACACTGGCCCTGAATCTGTCGGCCTTTATCCTGACACCGGGCCAGACCCTGACGGTTATCCTGGTCTGGATTCTCTTGGGCTGTGCCGGGCTGCCGGTCTTCGTAGGGGGCACGGCAGGCTTCGGCAGGCTCTTTGGCCCCACGGGGGGCTTTATCCTGGCCTTCCTTCCCGCCTATCCCCTGGTCAGCCTGCTCAAAGGGCAGGGCAATTCCTTCCGCCGCTATCTGGCTGTGGCCTGCCTGGTGGGCATCCCCCTAACCTATCTCGGGGGCCTGCTCTCCATGATGCTGGTCATGGAGATCAATCTCGGGGAAGCCTTTATCATTGCAGCCCTGCCCTACATCCCCGGTGACATAGGGAAAGCAGCCTGCGCCGCCTATCTGGGGGTCAGGCTGAACCGCTCTTTCAGCCGCTGAAAGCAAAAAATCGCCAACCCTTGCCGGGTGGCGATTTTTTGCATATTCACAGTGCCCCTGCTCAGGCGCGGGTCTCCACTTCCTCAAACAGCAGGGCAAAGGCTCCCAGGCCGATCCAGACGTGACGGCCGCTGCCGTCCTCCGTCATCTCCACCACCTGGATGGTGTTATAATCTATATCTCCCGAGGAGTCGCGCACCGACTGGGCCGTGAAGATGGTGCCTGTGGGATAGTAACCTATGACATCGGGCACTTCGGAATGGTTATTGCGCTTGTAAATCCTATGGGTGGCACGGAATTTCTTGCCTACAATGCCGCCGGAAACGAAATTAGACATACTAAAGCCTGCTACTTAAAATATAGACAAATATGCCTATATCAAGATGTATCGCTACAATCTCACGATTTGTAGTTCCTTGTTCATCGTATCCGTTCTCGCCGTCCATAGGACAGGCTACTGACGTTTGCATGATACTCCGAAGGCGTAAATTCCCGACTAGCCATCGGTACATATCGACAGTATCTTGTTTGTGATATTCTGCCGATTACATCTAGTAGCTTTCTCCTTTCGTGATATTTTTTTTGCGTATAGGCTCGCCAGCCTCGCTTGGGTTTCGCATCTACCACTGTCCAACGGCTACCATCAGGGTGCTATCCCGTAGTTAGACGGACTGTTTCAACCGCCTCTGGTTTATTTCCAGCCGTTCCGACTGCTGTAAAGTCAGCACAAACTAACTCAACGGATTTCTTGAGCCTTTAGCATATTGCTACACGTTTTTACATACTTGTGTATTCTTTCAGTTACTTATTGTCACCTCCTTCAAAAGTATGCAGAACTCACTGGAGTACCGCACCTGATAAATAATATATTCAGCAGAAAGAAGCATTTACCTGCCCTGTACGGCAAAAAAATGCAAATTTACCCCCTTACGCCTTTTCCTCCGGGTCATCAAAGCCCAGCAGCCAGGTGGCGAGAAAGCCTGCGCCGTAGGCCGTGACCAGGCCCAAAAGATACACGGGCGCATTGTCCGCCACCGCCGCCAGGGGCAGCCCGGAAAGCCCCATGGCCCTGGCCCCTACCATGGCTGCGGCCTCGATGGCGCCGCCGCAGGCACCGCCGATGCAGGCCCCGATAAAGGGACGGCCCAGGGGCAGTGTGACACCGTAGATCAGCGGCTCCCCCACCCCCATAATGCCCACGGGCAGGGCGGACAGCACCGTTTTTTTCAGGAATTTGTTTTTCGTCTTGAGATACACGGCAAAGGAAGCGCCAATCTGGCCGCAGCCCGCCATGGCCAGCATGGGCAGCAGGACAGTCACCCCGTACTGGGACAAAAGCTCTGCATGGATGGGGGTCATGGCCTGATGCAGCCCCAGCATGACTATGGGCAGCCAGCAGCCCCCCAGGATAAAGCCGGTGAGTGCCCCGCCCTCCCGGACTGCAGCCGTCGCGGCAAGGCCGATATTCTCCGCCAGGATGCCACCCACGGGCTGCAGCAGGAAGATGGCGGCAAAGCCTGCAATCAGCACCACCAGCAAAGGCGTCAGGAACAAATCCAGCATTTCCGGCACCAGGCGGTGAAGCTTCTTCTCCAGCAGGGAGGCCAGGGCCGCCACCAGCACCACCGCGATAATGCCTCCCCGCCCCGGCACCAGGGGCTCCCCCCCAAGGGTGACACTGCCTAAGGCAGGATTGGTAATCACCGCCGCCAGCACGCCCCCCAGGATGGGCGTGCCCCCGAAGACCTTCGCGGCATTGACACCCACGAACAGATTCAGGCCGTAGTAGATGGCACTGCCCATAATGGCAAGCATCTGAATAATAGCGCCCCCGTTAAGCTCCGGGGCGGCCTTCAGGCAGATATTCAGCACCCCCGTAATCAGTCCGCAGGCGATAAAGGCGGGTATCAGCGGCACAAAGATGGCGGCAATCTTCTTGAACAGCTTATTGAGGGGCGTATCATTCTTCCGGCGCAGGGCCTGGTGCAGCTCTGTCCCGTCGCCCACCTGGGCCTGTCGCGCCAAATCCAGGCGGCTTTGGCTATCCTTTTCCATAAGCTCCTTCAAGAGCGCAGTAACATTCTGCGCCCGGCCCGGCCCCAGGATAACCTGCAGCTCGCCGCTGTTGTCATGGATGCCGGCGACACCCTCCAGCCCCTGCAGCTGCTCCAGCATGAAGGGACTTTGCTCTCTCAAATGCAGGCGCAGGCGCGTCATGCAGTTCGTTGCCTGCATTATGTTTTCCCTTGGCCCGACTATCCCATAAATGGCACGGGCCAGTTCTTCCTGATTCATAAATTCCTCCTTTGTTTCAGCAAACTATCATCAAGCCCTGCCGGAAGGGCAAACATCGGCCTCCGGCAGGCTGTCTTTCAGATCATGGTCGGTCATGGCGCAGACTGCGGAGTCTGACCAGACATTCTCGGCTGTCTCAATCATATCAATAACCGCGTAGATAGGCAGGATAATGCCCATCAGCCCCAGGGGCGCACCCAGGGAGGACATCAGCGAGAGGGTCAGGAAATAGCAGCCCATGGGAACCCCCGCATTGCCCACCGCTGCCAGCACGGCTACAAAGAGCCAGGCCACCATGGTGGGCAGCGTCAGCTCGAAACCGGCATTCTGCATGACGAACAGGGAAGTCACCAAAATAAAGGCGGCACAGCCGTTCATATTGATGGTGGTGCAGATGGGCAGCACAAAGCGGGACACCCTGGGATTGACCTTCAGGTTTTCCTCGGCGGAGGCCAGCGTCACCGGCAGGGTAGCGGCAGAGCTTTTGGTAAAGAGGGCCACAGCCACGGCAGGCAGCATCTTCCTCAGCACCTGCAGGGGATTAAGGCCCCGCAGGGCCAGGAACAGGGGCAGCACGATAAAGAACTGGATCAGGTTGCCCCCCATAACCACAGCCACATACTTGCCCAGGGCGCCCACAATGACACCGGCCTCAATCTGGGCGGAAAGCTGGGCGGCAAAAGCCAGAATACCGAAGGGCAGCACCTGCAGCAGCCCCCGTATCAGGGTGAATAAAAGCTCCTGCAGCCCCTCAAGCCCTGAGAGCAGCACCGCGCGGTTCTCCGTCCGGGGCATAAAGGCCAGCCCCAGGCCGACAGCAGCGGCGATAAAGAGCACAGAGAGGACATTGCCCGCAATAAAGGGCTGCAGCACATTATTGGGGATGACCTGCAATAAATGGTCATAGTAGGAAAGGGAGCCAACCTTCTCCAGAGGCACGGCACTGGCTCCGGCCCCGATGGCCTCTGCAGGCAGATTGCCGGGAGCTATCCAGATATAGAGCAGCAGCCCCACGGCTGCCGCCGAAAAGGTGGTCAGCAGCGTATAGCCCAGGGCATGGGCGAAAATGCGGCGGGTTTCCTTCTGTGCCCCCAGCCTGGACAGGGTGGTGATAACCGCCAGCGCGATGGTGGGCACGGCGATAAATTGGAACAGCCGGGTGAACACTGCCGCGATAAAATCAAAAAAAGAAATCAAGGGAGCAGGCCCCACCCAGCCCAGAACAGCCCCCAGGATAAGGGCCCCAGCCAGAGCAGGAAATTTTTGGCATTCCCCTGCCTGCGGCTGTCTGCGATAATGTTCCGGGCCTGTTCGTTCAGGTATTTTTTTTCTGGCATAATGATATTCCTTTCCGAATGGAGTATTGGGTGTGTTGGTTAAAAACTAATCGACACGCCCCAAGCAACAAAGTAAATTATAACGCCATTGTCCAGGCTTTGCCATAGGAAAAGCCAGAACAATGGCGTTATAAACAGTCAGAACATCTTCCCCGCCATAAACCACACTCTCTGGCGGCTTTCGGCCTCACGGCTCATGAGCTCGTCGGAGCCGATGGGTCTGGCGTAGTCCAGTCTCGCGAACCAGTCTCCGGGGCGGGTGTAGGTAAGCCCTATCCCCCAGCCTTTCAGGGTCATATTGCCGTCGCCGCCGGATTTGGTGATAAGGGTGTGGCCTGCATCGAAGTAGGCAGAGAGGGTCAGACCCTTCACCGGCGTATGGTAGCGCAGTTCCAGGGTCCCCACAAGGCCCTCGTCCCCGGAGGCTTCTCCCTGGGGATAGGCTCTGACTCCCCGGGCGCCCCCCAGATAGATATGCTCGGAGCTGTCCAGATTATTCGCTGCCATCTGCCCGGAGAGCTTCAGCATAATATCAAAATCCCTGCCCAGGCCCTGCACTGCCGTAAGGTCCAAGGTGCCCTTGGTGAAGCGTCCCGTGGTACTTCCCAGGCGCCCCAGGGCTTCCGCTGCCTCGGAGTCCGGGGTCAGGGTGCCTGTGTGCAGCCCCGCCCTGTAGCTGAGGGTGAGGTTTTTCCCGCGGGAGAAGCCCTCCAGCCCCACATGGAAGATATGGCTGTGCTTTTCCCAGGAGAAGTCAAAGCGGGTCAGCTCGTCGGTAATCTCCCGATAGTCGTAGCCGTAGGTGAGGGCAAGGGAGTTGCGGGAGGTATTGATAAGGGGCGTCCTGCCAAAGATGCTGTAGGTATTGGTCATGCCCTCCGCCCCCAGCGCCTGGGCTTCCGCACCCAGCTCATAGTCCGAGCGGGAGAAGCCCAGGCCCAGCTTGGTGGCGCTGTGCCCCACAGGGATTTCCAGGGAAATATTGTAGCCGTGCTGCCTGCGGTTGGAGAGCAGGGCACCAAGGGTCAGGCTTTCGCCGCCCCCAAAGAGATTCCCCAGCTCCCCCTGCAGGCCGTAGCGGTAGCGGCCCGCAGACTTGCTGCCGTAGTTTTCGCTGTAGACTATCAGGGAATTACGCTTGCCATCAGCCACCTTCACCGTCAGGTCGCTGGTGCCTTCCTCTGCCCCAGGGGACAGGACGCCCACGGCCTCCACGCCGGACAGCGTCCCAAGGTTCCGCAGGGCCTTCTCCAGGGTGCGGCTCCTGATAATCTCCCCCTCCCTTAGTCCTGCCAGAATGCCCTTGGCCACCGTATCGCGCAGCCTGCTGCTATTCTCTATATGCAGTTTCCCCAGCCGCCCCGGCGCAATCCGTACCAAAAGACTTCCCTCCAGGGCAGTCTGGGCAGGGATATAAGCAGCGGCGGCAGGATAGCCCTGCTCCCTTGCGTAGCGGGTAAGGGCGGCAATTCCCCTGCTAAGTTCCGTAACGGTTATTTCCCTCCCCGTCACAGGAGCCAGCAATTCCCGGAGCTTCTCATCCCGCAGGCGCAGCCCTTCATGCTCCACCCGGACGGAGGTAATAGTAAAGGACTCCTACCCCTGCCGCCCCTCCTCCGTGGGCAGGTTGCTCCGGATATCCGCCCCGGTATCAGGCTCCCCGGCAGGTATGCTCTCCCCCGGCGCAGGGACGGCGGGAGCCGCAAAAAGGGGCGCCGGGATAGTGAGGGCGGCGGTCAAAAGCAAGCCCCCAAAGCCTGCGGATTTATATGACATATATCATGCCTCCGTTTCTTGATTGACAGCTATAAGGAAACAAGCTATGATGAAGATGCGAGAATTTTTGCAAAAAGATTATTCCCCCCCTTACGGATGAGCAACTGGCGAGAATGCAGCGTGTCCACGCAGAAACATTCGGAGCCGCCTCCAAGTGAATAGCAAGGCAAACTCCTGCTCGCGAGGCTTCACCCCGTGGGCAGGAGTTTTGTCTGCTGTCCCTTGTCTCCCCCATGGGGAAGGCTTAAAGGCTATGGGTGAGGTCTTAATGCACGCGCTGCCATAAGACCTCATCCACCGCTTACGCGGTCCCCCTTCCCCAGAGGGGAAGGCTAATTCTGCCGTTACTGCTCCTGCTAGTCCTTTTCCTCTGCCATCTCCTGTTCCCCGTCAGAGCTGCCGTTATCCCTTGCGAGATTTTCCTGTCCGGCCTTGCCTTCCCGGTCAGTTTCGGCAATTTCCGTGCCTATGGCAAGGTCGGCTGCCTCTATTGCTTCCTCCAGGCCCTTTGCGCCTCCCTTTTCGCTGGGGGTCTGTTCCTCACCGCTTCCATGCTGGAGGGCGCTCAGGGCGTGGCCCAGGCTTTGGGGGCTGAGGGCATCTTGGGGGGCGGGGTTTACATCATTGGCAACGGCAATCAGGCCCTCCGCCGTCCAGGTTAAGCCCTGGGGCGCCGCTGCCGCTGCGCTCTCTGCGGGGCGGGGAGCCGCTGTGCCGGTGCCTGACACGGCAGCTTCAGCGGCTGCCTGGGACATTTCCGCCCTGGCTCCTGCCGCAGCCGCTGCGGCGATATGTTCCGTCTCCGTGACTGTTGCCAGGAGCAGGGGCGCCGCCTCTGTTCCCGCCGCAATTAGCGTATTTATGCCGGAGCCATTGCCGCCATTGCTGCCCGGTGCCGCCCCAGGGCTGGCAGGCGTGGCATTGCCGCCGGAGACCGGGGCAGCAGATGCCGGATTGACAGGCGTGGCCGTGGCTGCAGGCGTTGCGCCGCCGCTTGTGCCGGAGCCATTGCCGTCATTACTGCCCGGTGTCGCCCCAGGGCTGGCAGGCGTGGCATTGCCGCCGGGAACCGGGGCTGCAGGTGCCGGATTGACAGGCGTGGCCGTGGCTGCAGGCGTTGTGCCACCGGAGACGGGGACAGCAGGCATCGGATTGACAGGCGTGATCGGGGCTGCAGGCGTTGCGCCACCGGAGACAGGGACAGCAGGCATCGGATTGACAGGCGTGATCGGGGCTGCAGGCGTTGCGCCGCCGCTTGTGCCGGAGGCGCTGCTGCCGCTGCTGCCGCTGCTACCGCCGCCGCCCGGCGCAGGCGGGACGTATTTCGCCGCTATGGTAAAGGCCGTGGCGTTTGCCGCCGCATTGGCGAAGGTGTAGTTTGTGCCGTAGTCGCCGCTCTCTGCCGGGTCGCCACCGCCTATGGAGAGTGTGCCCGTGATGGCGTACTTGCCCACGGCAGTGGGGGTGCCACTAAGGTTAAAGGCGTAGCTGTCCCCCTCCGCCAGACTCTCCCCCTCCGCAAAGCCTGTCAATGTGCCACTAAAGGAGGCGGGGATAGCCGTGCCCTGGGTGATGCTTACTGGATCGGCTGTCAGGGAGAGAGGGCGGCGGGTGATGGTGCCTGCGCCTGTAGCGGTGGCGGCGTTGACCAAATTGTAGTTTTTCGCCTTGTCCCCCGTCAGCGCAAGGCCCGTATAGTTGACCATCTTGTTTTCCCCGACGTTCTTATCGGCGAAATTCGCCGTCACGCCGTCGGCAAGGCTCACCGCGTCGGAATTTACGATGCCGTCCAGTGTTGCCGTCCCTGCCGTGGCCTCCGTGGTGCCGTCGTAGGTCTTAGCGGGAGACGCACCGAAGCTGACAGTCAAATCCTTCGGCGTAACGATGGAAACGTCCTTGATATAGTTATAGCCGTTTTGCGCTTCTGTGCCGCTATACGTCGTCGCCGTATAAGTCGCGCCCACATCCGCGCTGCCGTTGTATTCCGTCGTCGAGGTGATATTGTCCTTCCGCGTCAAGAACGCCGTGAGCAGTGGCAGATTGTTCCCATACTGCCGCCATACCGCCGTACTGTTGGTGCCGTCTTTGTCGATAGTCCAACCGTTAAAAACAGTCGCATTATTTGGCTTGTCGTAAACGTAATCAACCGTTGCATAATTTTCCCCCACAATACCGTTTACATTTGAGCCATTTTCTGCGCTCACGTCTCCCGTATTGTAAGCATAGCTCACTGTTGCAGTTTTCCCCGCCGATGCAGTATTAGACCCCACAATACCGCCAATATTTAAGCCATTTGCTGCGCTCACATTTCCTGTATTGTATACATTTTCGACACTGCCATTGACATTTTGCCCTACAATACCGCCAATATAACCAATAGTATATCTTCCCGCAATGCCATTGACGCTGCCAGCATTATAGGCAACCTCAACAGTTCCTCCATTATTAAGACCTACAATGCCGCCAACTTGTGTCGTACCACTCACTGCACCCTTATTCCAAACCTGCGTCACCATGCCTTGATTTTCGCCTACAATGCCGCCAACACTTGTCCGACCTTCCACTGCAACCCCATCATTATAAACCCGTCGCACCGTGCCAAGATTATATCCTACAAGCCCAACACAAGAACGCCCTTTAATGTTGCCGCCTGAAAGCTTCAGATTTTCGATTACGCTGCCACTGCCTACAATGCCGAACACCCCAATGTTATTACCATTCTCCTTGTTGATGACGAGATTGCTCAGAGTATGCCCCAACCCATCGAATTTTCCCGTGAATGAAGTTGAGTTGCCTATGGGCGTGAAATTATCAACACCGCTCATATCAATATCCTTCGCCAGCATATAGTTTCCGGCGAGATTATTTTTCATATTCTGCAAATCTTCTTTAGTGCTGACAAGTTTGTAGTTGTACGTTGTGCCGTTTGTGGTATAGCCCGACGCGCCGCCCTCCGCCGAGCCGATATGAATTTCCCCGGTGCTGTTCGCGGTCAGCGTGACATTGTTATTCGGGGTGCCGCCCGCCAGCGTGCCGTCATCCCCAAGGGTCGCGCCGCTTGTCACATCCTCCACATTCTTGAAAGTGATATTCTTCCCCTCCACGGAAATAACATCCGCATTCAGCCTGCCCATATTGATAACATCCCCCGCCGCCGTGGCAGAGGTCAGCAGGTTAAGCCCCTTATCATAGTCGGTAAGCTGGCTGACATCAAGGTTTTTCGTGGAGAGGTGGAGACTCCCCACGTCCACAATGGCCCCGTCCCCAATCAAAATGCCATTGGGGTTCACCAGATAGATGCTGCCGCCCCCGGTCAGGGTGCCCAGAATATCCGAGCGGGCGCTGCCCGTGACATAGTTCAGGTAGTTGTTTCCGTCAAAGGCCACCTTCCCACCTGCGCCGATGGAGAAATCCACCCACTTGATAAGGTTGTTCAGCTCGCCACTGGTGATGTTCATGGTGACATTGTCCGTCGTTGCAATGCTTACCGCCGCATCCTTTGCATCGAGGATGGGCATTGCAACACCCCCACGCAGCGCCTCCGCGTTTGGCAGCAGGGTGAACGTCCCCGCTACAAGCGCCCCGCAGACAGCGGCTGCCAAGCGGCGCAAATGTTTTCCTTGATAGGTTTTCTTCATTTTAATCCGTCCTTTCCCCTGGGGGCAGAAGGCACTCCTTCCACGGCCTGCCCTTCCCCCCGACTTAGGAGCTGTGCATCAATAATCACTGCATCCTGCTTGTCTGAATCCGCCCTGGCTGCGTTCTCGTCGTTCGGCATAGCCCCACTATGCCTCACTCCTCCGCCTTGCCATGACGAATTCATCCTGCGCATAATGTAGCGATTATTTTCGCACAGCTCCTTACATTTTTACAGCACAATAACCCCCAGAGGACAGACCGCGCCCCTTGGACGCAGTTCCCCTGCGGGTCATATTTCCTATGGATTTCCCAGATAACGTGAGCAGGACTACAAGCCTGTCCCCCCCCCGAAGGCAAGAGAACTTGCAGAGTGAACAGATTATGCTCAGACAGTCTTTGCTTCATTGTCCTTCCCTCCCGTCATCTGATTTTTCTTAGAGTTCTAAGCACATTTTACCATTGGCCCGGCTGATTTTTCAATGGGAAACCAAAAAGTGACGAGTTTTCCCAAAAAGTGATGAGTTTTTCCCCCTAAAAGGGCTTATTTCTTTCAGGTTTTTTCAGATTTGCTCCTATATCCTGCCCTTGTTTCTCGATTGACAGTCATAAGGAAACAAGCTATGATGAAGATATGAAAATGCGTGAATTTTTGCGAAAGGAAGTGCTCACCATGGCAAAGCGCATGACCTGGGATGAGATTGCAAGAACTTATCCCGACCAGTGGGTAGGGCTGAGCGAGGTGGAATGGGACAAGCCGGGAGGCGCAAATGTAGTGTCGGCGGTGGTAAAATACACCGATAAGACCCCCGACAAGCTTTATGATATGCAAATTGACGGCCAGGATATATATACGACGTATACCACACCGGAAACATTTCCTTATGGGCAAGTGCTAATTTGGGAGTGCGGCGATGATTGAAGCAGATGACATTGAAATTGATAGAAAAATACCAACGTCCCGTGGTAAAGCTGGACAATTTCTTCGGTCCTGAAGCCATGATATCACCGTCCCCGATGATGAATCCATCAGCCGCAATCTCACCATTAAGGACGAAGGCGGGCACTTGCGTGTATTTTGCACCTCTGCCGCATAGACTGTCTACAGGTAAACTTTCCAGATTTTTTCATAGGCCTTTCGTGATACAATGAAAGAAAAAGCAAACGCAGTGGAGGTGGCAGGAATGCAGAGTGCGAGAAAGCCTATGCCCGTGGGGGTGGAAGATTTCAAGAGACTGGTCACGGATGGTTATTGCTTTATCGACAAGACAAGATTTATCAAGGATTACATTGATGCCCAAGGAGTAGTCACCCTGATTACCCGGCCCCGCAGGTTCGGCAAGACCCTGACCCTTTCCATGCTGCAATATTTCTTTGACTCAGAGCAGGGGGAGGAAAACCGGCAGCTTTTCTCCGGGCTGGATATCGAGAGGGCCGGGGAGCGGTATATGCAGGAGCAGGGGAGCCGCCCGGTGGTGTTTTTGAGCTTGAAGGAGGTACAGGCGGGAGACAAGGGCCTGATGCTGGAGCTTTTGGCGAGAGTGTTGCAAGGATTGTGCAAGCGCTTTCGCTATCTGTTGGAAGGTGACAGGCTCATTGAGGAGGACAAAAAAGTCTTGCGCCGCCTGCTGGAACTTCGGGGAGATGAGGCGGATCTGCGCTTCTCCCTCCGCACACTGATGCAATGCCTGGAAGATTTTCACGGCAAAAAGCCCATGCTGCTCTTAGATGAGTACGATGCCCCCATTCTCTTTGCCTGGGAAAAGGGCTACTACGAGGAATGTATCGACTTTATGCGGGGCTTCCTCAGCGCCGCCCTTAAAACCAATCCCGCCTTGGGCTCCGCCGTGCTGACAGGGGTGACGCGGATTTCCAAGGAGAGCATTTTCTCGGGGCTGAATAATCTTAATGTCTGCTCGGTCCTCAGGGAAAAGTACAGCGATGCCTTCGGCTTTACCCAGGAGGAAGCGGCGCGGCTGATGGAGGATTGCGGCGTGGGGGACAGGCTGCCGGAGCTTGCCCGGTGGTATGACGGCTATCTTATCGGCGGCAGGGAGATTTACAATCCCTGGTCAGTTATCCAGTTCATTGACCACGGCTGCAAGTTCCAGCCCTACTGGCTCAATACCTCCGGCAATGCCATCCTGCGGGATCTCCTGGAGCGGGTGGACAGCCGCAGGCAGAGGGATCTTTACGGGCTGCTCAAAGGGAGGCCGGTGGAAGTCCCCGTCATGGAGAATTTTGTCTTTGGGAATATCGGGGAAAACCGCAACGCCCTCTTTATGCTGCTGATGACCACGGGCTACTTGAAGCCGGTGGAAATGTGGAAGGATAGCCGCCGCCAGGATTGGGTACGGCTCCAGATTCCCAATTTTGAAGTGCATTTTGCCTATGAGACAGAAATCCTGAACAATATCGTCCCCAGCCAGGGGGAGATACTGCTGCGGGATATGCTGCGCTCCATGGCAGAGGGAGACACCCAGGAATTTGCAGAGAATCTGTCGGATATTCTGCGGGATTTCGTCAGCTACCATGATGCCGCCCAGCCGGAAAGCTTCTACCATGGGCTTTTATTGGGCTTTTCTGTGCTAATGGATGGCAAGTATAAGGTGGAGTCCAACAAGGAGAGCGGCTACGGGCGCTTTGATATTGCCTTTTTCCCGCAAAAGGAAAATGCCCCTGGAATCATCCTGGAGCTGAAAGGGGCAAAATCCGAAGATGAGCTGGAAACCAAAGCCCAGGAAGCCCTGGCACAGATTGAGGAAAAGGCTTACGGGGCGGAGATGGCCAGGCTCGGTGTCAAAGAGATTTGGCGCTACGGCATCGCCTTGTGCGGCAAGCGTGTCTATATGGCAGGAGTGAATGCTTAGTAACTGAAAGAATACTCAAGTATGTAAAAATGTGTAGCAATATGCTAAAGACTCAAAAAATCCATTGAGTTAGTTCGTGCTGACTTTATAGCAGTCGGAATGGCTGGAAATAAACCAGAGGCGGTTGAAACAGTCCGTCTAACTACGGGATAGCACCCTGATGGTAGCCGTTGGACAGTGGTAGATGCGAAACCCAAGCGAGGCTGGCGAGCCTATACGCAAAAAAAATATCACGAAAGGAGAAAGCTACTAGATGTAATCGGCAGAATATCACAAACAAGATACTGTCGATATGTACCGATGGCTAGTCGGGAATTTACGCCTTCGGAGTATCATGCAAACGTCAGTAGCCTGTCCTATGGACGGCGAGAACGGATACGATGAACAAGGAACTACAAATCGTGAGATTGTAGCGATACATCTTGATATAGGCATATTTGTCTATATTTTAAGTAGCAGCATAATTTCCCCGCCATAAACCAGGAGTGCCGGGGGCCTTCGCCCCCCCCTTTTTTCTGCGCTTATAGGCAAGGACACCCTACTTACCTGCCTGCAGCGGCAAGAGCAGATAGTATTTGGTCAGTAAATATATCCGCTCCTATCTACTATCTTTTTATACTCTTTAAAGGAAAAATGTTCCTCTCAAGATGCCACATTCTCCCCCCACCACCCTCAAGAGGGTCCCCCGCCCCCAATGGGGGGGGCGGACCTTTGCTGCGCTGCGCAAAAGGCAACGGTAATCCCGCGCCCAAGGATGGGCGCTGCCGCCCTCGTTCTCCAAGGAAGGGAACAAGGGCGGCGGTTTTCTTTGGTTACTACGAAATCTTAGCAAGCGCAAGCCGTAGGCGTAGCGGGAGCTTAGATTTCGTGTAAGGGCGTGTGGACACCGCAGGTGTCCAGTAAGTTTACTTTCTTTGTCCACACAAAACTCCGTGCGAAACAGTGTTTCGCACTACGCCCTTACACGAAATCTAACCGATCCTGCGCCCTTACGGGCTTGACTCGCTAAGATTTCGTAGTAAGAAAGTAACACCACGAGCCATGCCCATTAGCGAAAAAAACTTTCCTCAAGGGAAGGCTTTTTAACGAGTATAATTCTTTGGCCTTGCAGCTTTATCCTTCCAGCCCTGCGAAAAAGGTGGGGGCTTTTCGGTTTTCCGGGATTCTGAAATAAAAATGAAAAAAGTTGTTGCAATCTTTGAAACTATGCGTTATAATAGCCTTAGTTGAAACAAGGGGGGACGCTCATGAAATCATCTTTAGCAGTTGCCCTGACAGCGGCGCTCTTGGCCGGATGCTATGGCCAGGCAGCAGCAGCGGTTGGCACGCCCTCTGGAGCGCCGGCCTATCCCTTGAATCGTAACGTATCTGTCGGAGCCCGCTTCGTGCAGGACAAGGACTGGGCAGCCCAGCTTAATTACAAGGGCGCTCATCCTGAAATCCGCGGCACCTGGGGGCTGTATGCAGCCTATCGTTATCAGGACAGGTACATATGGGTGGATCCCCTGTGGGGGAGCGCAGGCCCCGGCCAGCAGGGCTGGGAGCTTGGCGCAAGCTATGCGCTGCTCAGGAATGTTGTCCTCAGCGCGCACTACTTCAGCGGCAAGGATTTAGGCTCAGGCGAGGATGCCGAGCGGATTTTGGGCCGCATCGAGTTTTATTTTTGAAGGGGGCATATGCCCCGCAGCCATCCACGACACCGTTGCCAAACCATTTTGGACACAGACCCCCGCCTCGCTGGCGGGGCTTTTTTTGTCCTCCTGCAAGGGGCGAACCCCCTTTGCCGCTTCACCGTTTCACGCGAAGTTTATCAGATGGTAACGGGCGCTAAAACTCCCACTGAATCAATCTCATTTTATTGACTTCTCACGGCGGGTAAGGTACAATATGCGGGTATTGCGGAAACAGCCGCAAGTATGTAAAACCGGCGGGTATTGCCTGCTGTGCCGGTGTACTGAAAAGAGAAATCTTAGCGCTGGTTCTCATTTCCATGAGAAGACGAGGAGAAGGTTGTCGAGCCGTCAGCGGATGCCTTCCGGGCAGTCCACCCGAAAAATGCCCCTTAAAGCCGCTTCGCGAGGAGCGGGACAAAGGGGGCAGGGGACGCAGCAGGCGTGTGGGGGAGATCCCCCGAAGGAGGTACCATTATGTGCGGTATCGTTGGTTACATTGGCAAGCAGAAGTCGAAGCGTGCCTCGGAAGTCTTACTGGAGGGCCTCTCCAAGCTGGAGTACCGGGGCTATGACTCCGCCGGCATCGCCGTCCTGGAAAATGACAAGATCCGGGTGGAAAAGAGCGTGGGGCGGCTGGCTGCCCTGCGGGAGAAAATCGAGGAAAATGAGCCGGTGGGCACCCAGGGCATCGGCCATACCCGCTGGGCCACCCATGGCCGTCCCTCCGACCGCAATTCCCATCCCCATACGGATTGCTCCGGGGATTTCGTGGTGGTGCATAACGGCATTATCGAGAACTACCTGACCCTGAAGGAAGAACTTATCGAGCAGGGCCACGAATTCAAGTCAGAGACGGACACGGAGGTGGTGGCACATCTCCTGGAGGAAGTCTACAACGGTGACTTTACAGCCTCCGTGCGGGAGGTGCTGCGGCGCATCGAGGGCAGCTATGCCCTGGTCTTTATGTCCAGCAAGCATCCGGGAATGCTCATTTGCGCCAAGCAGGACAATCCCCTGATTATCGGCCTGGGGGAAGGGGAGAACTTCATCGCCTCCGATATCCCCGCCATCATCGCCCACACCCGCAGGAACTACATCCTGGGTGACGGGGAGCTTGCCGTGGTGACGGCGGACTCCGTTGCCATCACGAACCGGGCCGGGGAGCCTGTGCAGAAGAAGGTCTTTGAGGTCAGTTGGAATGCCGAGGCTGCGGAAAAAGGCGGCTATGAGCATTTCATGCTGAAGGAAATCCACGAGCAGCCCAAGGCCGTGCGGGACACCCTTTCCCAGCGCATCGCGAAGGACGGCACCTGCATCCGCATGGAGGAACTGAAGTGGAGCCGCGAGTATCTGGAGCAGTTCACCAAGATTTACATCGTTGCCTGCGGCACCGCCTATCATGCGGGCCTAGTGGGCAAATACTATATCGAAAAGCTGGCCAGGGTGAATGTGGAGGTGGATGTGGCCTCCGAATTCCGCTATCGCGACCCCATTGTGGACAAGCACACCCTTTTCATCGCCGTTTCCCAGTCCGGCGAGACCAGCGACACCCTGGCGGCCATGAAGGAGTCCAAGCGCCTAGGTGCGACCACCCTGGCCCTGACCAATGTGGTCGCCTCCTCCATCGCCCGTGAAGCAGACAATGTGCTCTACACCTGGGCAGGCCCCGAAATCGCCGTGGCCTCCACCAAGGCCTATACCACCCAGATTGTGCTGTTCTTTATGCTGGCCCTCTACATGGCAGAGCTGAAAGGCACCCTGCCCTCCGAGCGGGTGGCGGAGCTGGTCAGGGAGCTGAAAAACGTCCCTGCCCAGATTTCCGAAACCCTTTCCGATGTGGAGCCCATCAAGACCTTTGCCAAGCAGTACGGCTTCAACGAGGACGTCTTCTACATCGGCCGGGGTCTGGACTATTCCGTGTCCCTGGAGGGCGCCCTGAAGCTGAAGGAAGTCTCCTACATACACGCGGAAGCCTACGCCGCCGGGGAACTGAAGCACGGCACCCTGGCCCTTATCACCGAAGGCATCCCCGTTATCGCCCTGGCCACCCAGAAGACCGTCTACGAAAAGACCCTCTCCAATATCAAGGAAGTCAAGGCCCGGGACGCCGTGGTCATCGGCATCGCCTCCGCAGATGACGAGGAGCTGGAAAAATACGTGGATCACGTGATGAAGGTGCCGGAGACAGACGAACTGCTGCTCCCCATCCTCACCGTAGTCCCCCTGCAGCTCCTGGCCTACTACGCCGCCATCACCCGCGGCACCGACGTGGACAAGCCCAGGAACCTGGCCAAGTCCGTTACGGTGGAGTGATAAAAGAGCTGCTAAGCGCAAACAAGCCGCCATCCGGCAAAGGGTGGCGGCTCTTTTGCGCTGTATGGTGAATAAATCAATCAATGTCATTATACTCGTTAAAGAAAAAGCCTTCCCTTGAGGAGAGTTTTTTTCGCTAACGAGCATGGCTCGTGGTGTTACTTTCTTTGTGTGGACAAAGAAAGTAACCAAAGAAAACCGCCGCCCTTGTTCCCTTCCTTGGAGAACGAGGGCGGCAGCGCCCATCCCTGGGCGCGAGATTACCGTTGCTTTCTGCACAGCGCAGCAAAAGTCCGCCCCCACTGGGGGCGGGGGACCCTCTTGAGGGTGGTGGGGGGGAGAATGTGGCATCTTGAGAGGAACATTTTTCCTTTAAAGAGTATAACTTAAGAACGTGAATCTAGCAGCCTTCCCCTTGAGGGGAAGGTGTCAGCCAAAGGCTGACGGATGAGGTGTATAGTACAGTGCAGCTCGCCACCTCATCGGTTTTGTTTTTGATTTAAGTTTTTCCGAATTCTATCGATATATATGATGAGGATTGTTCCAAGGGTTCCAAGGAGGGTGATGACGATGTTAATGGTCAGGGACACGAACGATTTCATTCACCAAATGATGGGTGAGCCGTATGACAGCAAGAAGGGACAAAAGAAACTCCAAGAGGCTGGAATTGACACCAACAGCAAAGCCTACCAAGTTGTTATTTCCGATATGGCTGCAACTGCCAGTACAGGCATTGCTTATACGAATCCTTCGGCAATCAAGAATCGCATGATGAATTATGATGCCGATGGCAACTGGGTGAATCCTGCCGAGAAATATTATGGGGTAAAGAGCAACGGCAAGGTATTCAATGCCGGAAAAGTTCAGCCCGACGCCGGATAATCTGCGGACGGAGCAGCTATGTGTTGCTCCGTTTTTGCTATACTGTCATGTACCGGGGTGAAATGCCATGAAAGCATATCAGGTTAAAATCGTGCTGGAGGGTGCGAAGCCGCCCATTTGGCGGCGCTGCCTGTTGCCGTCGCTCTTGGATTTCAGGCAGCTGGATGAGCTGCTGAAGGTTCTGTGGGGCTGGCAGAGCGGGGGGAAGACCTGCTTTTTTCTGCCCTATCAGGATGTGGAAGTGGATACGGACGAGCAAATCTACGAGGAACCACCCCCAACCTGGCGCTTTAGCTTCAAGCGGGCCTGGGCGCCGGATGTGCGCCTGGGGGATTATTTCGATGAGGCCGAGTGGCTGCGTTATTGGTTTGCCTACAGGACGGATAACGAGCGCACGCTGAAGCTCACCGTGGAGGAGACTGTGAAGGTGCAAGGCATGAATCCTCCCGTGGTGCTGAAGGCCAGGGGCGCGGCACCGGCAGAAGGGCCGGGAGGGCTATGGCAGTTGCCGCCTGCTTCCCCTGCTCAGGCGGACTATCTGCGGGAGGCAGAACTTGCGGAGCTGAATAAGGCAATCGCCGGGATAAGGCTCGCACGCCGCCCGGCCAACTGGCGCCCGGAGAAGGAGCCCCAACAGAGCACCAGCGAAGCAATAAACGAGCTGGGCAAATGGCTGGGCATCAAATCCAAATATGAAACCATAAAATCCGTGATGAGCGGCAAAGGGCTGGAGCCCCCCGATATCAGACGGAAGTTTGGCTCCCTGCGTTTCCTGCTTTCCCGGTACGAGGAGGATTTTCTGAAGGAAATCTACGATTATTACGGCTGGGAAAGACAGGCGGGCTGGAATAAGAGGCAGTTGGTCAGAGGGCTGGCAGAGAGGCTGGAGGATCAGGGGCTGCTGCGGGATTGGCTGCTCTCTATAACCGACGACTCCTTTTCCTCCCTGCAGCGCGCCCTGGGGCAGAAGGGCTATGTGGAGCAGGACGATGATGATTTCGAGGATCTGCGGGGAGGCGGCCTCTTGATCCGCAGCATTGAGCGGGAAATCTTCGTGTCCAAGGAATTGGCAGATGCCTATGAGCAGGCCGGAAGGGAGCGGGATTTCTACCTGCACAGGCAGCAGCGCCAGTGGCTCATGCGCTGCCTGGAAACGGGCAGTTCCTTTTACGGCCTGATGCCCATGGAGCCTCTCCTGCAGATGATTCATGAGGAGGATACACTGAAAGGGGCAGATGCGGCCTGGGTGCGCCGGGAGGAGAAGAAAATCCCGCCTCATTTGCGGTACTGGCATCGTCTGCCGAAGGACAGGTTCCTTTCCATTGACCTTGATCTGTCCATGGAGGATATGCTTCTGAAAGCTCAGGGGGAGCTGGATTTCTATCCCCTCAGCCGTGAGGAGATCCTGGCACTTGATGTTGGCCCTCTGGTGACCGGGCAGGGGCAGGAGCATCTGCGGCAGCTTGAGGATTTTATCAAGAGCTTCACCATGAACGATGCGACCCGCCAGGAAAGATACTTCGATACTCTCCACATGATAGTACAAAGCTACACGGAATTTGCGCCCTTGAAAAAGATGCTGCTCGAGCTTGCGGCAGACTGGAAGCTCAGCCGCAAGCGTGAGAGCGCTTTCCTGGATATTGCCAAGGCTCTCTGGCCGGATATGCGCCTTATCTGCCTGCGGGGGCATTCCCTGTCCGAAGTACGGGAAATGCAGAAAGAGGGCACTCTCAGGGCTGCACTTCAAGCCCTCGCCAGGGAGGTGTCCGGGCCTGGCGAGGTAAACGGGAATATCGTTCCCTTGAGGCAGATTCTCTCCAGCATACCGGAAAAGCAGATGCGGCAGTTGGCAGAGCAGCAGGGCCTTGCGGGGCCGGAGGGACTGAAGGGCAGGCAACTGAGGGAAGCCGCCTCGCGCCTGATGCTACGGCAGGAAAGGCTGGATGCCTGCCTGTGCATGCTGCCCCTCTGGGAATTGCAGGTGCTGGAGTGCATCATCGCCAAGGGCGGCACCAGGCTGCAGGAGGACAGCGATGAATGTGAGATACTGCATGGCTGCGGCTATATGTATGAGCGCTCGGATGGTGTGTCCATCGTGCCTCTGGAAGTCAAGGAGCGCTATCTTGAGCTCAAGGGCAGCGAGGAGTACCTGCATCTGCACAGAAGATATGAATGGCTGTATGAATGCCTGAAGGCTGCCTCCTATCTGTACATTCTGTACCCACCCCGGCAGCTTGAGAAGCTTCTGGCCCTGGAGCCAGCGCTCATGCCGCCCCAGGGCACCGACCTGAGGGATCTGGCCTCCTGTCTGCCCCCGGCGCTCCTGCCCGTAAATTTGTGGGCCGATGGGCAGTTGACCTGCTGCGATCCGGAGGAGGATCTTAGCCTGCTGGAGGAAATTTTCGCCTGCGAGCGCAAGGATTTTTACCTGCCACCCAGTGCGAAGGAAGTCCGGAAAGGCGAGAGCTGCCTGCTGGTGGACGAGGAAGGGCAGCCTCTCAGACAGCGTCTGCTGAAAATCCTGGGCAAAGTACTGCGGGACAAAGAGGCGTGCATGCTGCAGTTTGTGTGCATCATAACCTTTGTAAGCCAGGCAGATTTCATGGATAATGAGCTGGAGGAACTCATGAGCACCTTCCTGCCCTGGCAGAGCTTCAGCCGCAGCAACCGCAAGGACATCCTGCATCTGGTGACGAGGCTGCGTGAGCATGTGCGCTCACCTTACCTGGGAGGCTGGAGCCCTGCCGAGCGGAGCCGGAAGCCAGAGGCAGCGGAAGGCAGCGGAGCAGGCGAAAAAAAGTCAGGCACATCGGTGGTGGAACTAGAGGCATTTCGTGCCAAATCACGCAGGAGAAAGTAAAAGAGCAAACAAGCAACACACAGGAAAGGATGCTGCCTATGAGCAAATGGGGCGTGTTTTATTCCTCTGTCACGGGGAATACGAAAATGATAGCGGAGAAAATTGCCGCAGCTGCCGGAGAGGCCGATTTGCTGCCGGTGGAGGAGATGCCGGAGGATTTGTCGGCCTATGAGGTGGTGGCCCTGGGCTATTGGCTGCGGCTGGGGGGGCCTGACCCTAAGATGATGCAGTATCTCCCCAGGGTGAAGCATGCTACGGTCATACTCTTTGAAACCCACGGCACAGACCCCGGCAGCGAGCATGCTGTGACCGCTTATGCCAGGGCGGCTTACCTGCTGGGGGAGGGCTGCCAGATCCTGGGCACCTTCGGCTGCCAGGGGCGGATCAATCCTGCCCTGCTGGAAAAGCGGAAAGCTGCCGCCCCGGATGATCCCCATGGGGGCCCGGAGGCCAGGGAGCGCTGGCAGCGGGCTGCAAGCCACCCGGATGAGAATGACCTGGCCGCAGCCGCAGAATTTACCGCCCAAATGCAGCGCAAGCTGCTCCTGCGCCGGAAATACATGGAACGCAAGGAAAAGCATCTATAGGCACAAAGCCCGCAGTCTCGTGAAATATCCACGAGGCTGCGGGCTTTTCTCACAAATAGGCTTCAAAGGCTCCCTTGTCCAGCACCCTTATTAACCTGCCCTGCACCTGCAAGATCCCCTCTGCCTGCAAAGCACTTAGCTCCCTGGAGAGGGAAGGGCGGGCCACGGAAAAGTAATCGGCCCAGGTTTCCCTGGTGCAGTCCAGGCGGAAAGTTCCCTCCCCGTCCATGCTCCAGAAAAGGAAACGGATAATCTTTTCCCGCAGGGTGCCGCTGGAGAGCACCTTCAGCTTATTGTGCATAAAATAGGCTTTTCTCGCCAGCACCCGCAGAAGGTTCTGCTGCACTTGCAGGGCGGGGGCGGCCCTTTCACCACCCTGCAGGGAAAAGGCCCTGCTGCCCACCAGGAGCAGCCTGGTTTCCCTGGCTGTCTCCACATACATATCGTAGGGCCGTCCCAGCAAAAGGTAGACCTCGCCAAACACATCCCCCGGCTCCTCAATCTCCGACAGGAAAATACGCCGCCCGGTGAAGCTTTCCTTCTGGATATGCACCCTGCCCTCCAGCAGCACATAGAGGTACTCGGGCCTGTCCCCGTCGTGGAACACCACCGCCCCCTTGGGATATTTCCTTATCTTCACCTGGCTTGAGGAAAGAAATTCCCTGGCGCTCCTTTCATCCATATTTTCTCCCAGCAGGCACTTTTGAAAAATTGCCGCTGCTTCTTCCAGTCCCGGCAAGTCAGCCACCTCCCCCTCATGTGCGAAAAACTCAGCGAAAGCCATCTCCGGCCCTTCGCTGAGTTTATGCTTTCTATGTTATTTTACCCAATCAGGGCCTTGATGTCATCCTCTACCGTGCCGATGCCGCCGATACCGAAGTTTTCTGCTAGAATCCTGGCCACATTGGGGGACAAGAAAGCCGGCAGGGTGGGGCCCAGGTGAATGTTCTTCACCCCCAGGTGCAGCAGAGCCAAAAGCACTATGACGGCTTTCTGCTCATACCAGGCGATATTGTAGACAATGGGCAGCTCATTGATATCCTGCAGGCCAAAGGCTTCCTTCAGCTTCAAGGCAATCAGGGCGAGAGAATAGGAGTCGTTGCACTGGCCTGCGTCCAGCACCCTGGGAATGCCGCCGATCTCCCCCAGGTTCAGCTTGATGTACTTGTACTTGGCGCAGCCCGCAGTGAGGATGATGGTGTCCTTAGGCAGGGCCTTGGCAAAGTCCTCGTAGTAGCTGCGGGACTTCATGCGGCCATCGCAGCCCGCCATGACCACGAATTTCTTCACAGCCCCGCTCTTGACCGCCTCTACCACCTTGTCCGCCAGGGCAAAGACCTGCTCATGGGCAAAGCCCCCTACAATCTGGCCCCGCTCCAATTCCCTGGGGGGCTGGCATTTTTTTGCCAGCTCGATAAGGGGCCCAAAGTCCTTCCTGCCCTGCTTTGCCTCAATATGGGGGCAGCCGGGAAAGCCCACGGCTCCCGTGGTGAAAAGGCGGGACTTGTAGCTCTCCCTGGGGGGCACCAGGCAGTTAGTGGTGAGAAGGATGGGGCCGTTAAAGGCTTCAAACTCCTCCTTCTGCTGCCACCAGGCATTGCCGTAGTTGCCCGCAAAGTGCTTGTACTTTTTGAACTTCGGATAGTAGTGGGCCGGCAGCATTTCCCCGTGGGTGTAGACGTCCACCCCCGTGCCCTCCGTCTGCTCCAGAAGCATTTCCAGATCCCGCAGGTCGTGGCCGGAAATGAGTATGCCGGGATTCTGCCTGACCCCAAGCTCCACTTTGGTAATCTCTGGATTCCCAAAGGCCGCGGTATTGGCCTTGTCCAGCAGGGCCATGGCCTTCACTCCCTGCTCCCCAGTCTTTAAGGCCAGGGCAGTCAGTTCCTCTGCTCCCAGGGACTTATCCAGAAGGGCTGCCAGAGTTTCCTGCTGGAAGGCATCAAGGCTTTCATCCTCCTGCCCCAGCACATTGGCATGGTGCAGGTAAGCGGAGAGCCCCTTCAGCCCGTAGGTAATCAGCTCCTTCAAGCTGCGGAGATCCTCATCTGCCTCGGAGAGAATGCCCACGGCCCCGGCCTTGGCGGCAAAATCCTGCTTTCCAGCCTCCCAAAGTGCCGCTTCCGGCAGCCCCTGCCTGTCAGCCAAGCGGGACAGAAGGCTCGCCTTGACCTGCAAAGATTTCTCTATGCGGGAGACTATGGCCTCCCGGTCGAAATTGGCATTGGTGATGGTGACAAAGAGGTTCAGGGTCAGCAGATGATTCACCTCGGGGGAAACCTCCTGCCCCTCATTCCGCAGGCGGGCAGTCACCGCCGCAAGGCCCTTGCTGACGTAAATCAGCAAATCCTGCAAACCTGCCACCTCGGGGGACTTGCCGCAGACCCCCGCCTGGGTGCAGCCCTTGCAGCCTGCCGTCTCCTGGCACTGGAAGCAAAACATCTTATTTTCCATGAAAGCTCTCTCCTTTAATGCAGTCTTATTTGCTATGCTTCCAGTATAGCTCAGACAGGCCCTGGTTTCTGTAACATTTGTTACGTCAGTGCCGATGAAGGTCATATTTAGGGTGCAACTCAATCACCGTGAGAGGAAACAAATGGCGCACTTGTTAGCATGTTCGGATTACTGTAAAATAGATTTAAATCAAATGAAGCAATCAAGGAAAGGAGCAGGCTATGGCTATCAGCAAACGAAGCGCAGAGATTCTGCGGGAGCTTTGCCGGACAGAGGGCAGGTATGTGCCGGTAGGGGAGCTGGCACAGGCGCTGTCAGTGAGCGCCAAGACGGTAAGCCGGGAGCTGCCGGAGGTAGAGCGGCTGCTGGCTGTGCGGGGCATGGCCCTCTCCCGCAAGGCAGGGGCCGGAGTGCGGCTGGAAGGGGGCAGCGAGGCTCTCTCTGCCCTCGCCCTTGAGCTGGCGGAGCCTGACCGGGGGCGGCAGGAATATACGCCGGAGGAGCGGCGTACCTATCTCCTGACGGAGCTGTTGCAGGCGGCGGAGCCTGTGAAGCTCTTTGCCCTGGCCAGCCATTTGGATGTGACGGACGGCACGGTGTCCAATGACCTGGGCCGCATCACCGGCTGGCTGCAGGAGCAGCATTTGAAGCTGGTGCGCCGTCCGGGGCTGGGGGTCTATATTGAGGGCACGGAGGACGCCAGGCGGCGTGCAATTATCCGTCACCTCTACGAGCATATGGACGAAAAAGCCCTGCTGGGGCTGGTGGCAGGCAAGAACCCTGCCGCCCCCCAGGAGACTTCCTCCCCCGCCGTTTCCCGCGCCCAGCAGGAGCTGCTGCAGCTTGTGGGCCGCCATGAGCTGGTACGCATCGAGACCCTTTTGCGGGAGGAGAGGGCACAGAAGGGCTGGCAGCTTTCCGACAATGCCTTTATAGGGCTGCTGGTGCATCTGGCCCTGGCCGTTACCCGCATCCGCCAGGGTGAGGAAATCAGGATGCCGGGGGAGGTGCTGTCCGGGCTGCAGGCCAGCCCGGAGTTCATACTAGCGGCTCATCTTGCCACGCGCCTGGGGGATGCCTTTGACCTGCCTATCCCTCCGGGGGAAATCGGCTATATCACCATGCACCTGCAGGGGGCCCGCAGCCGCTACCATGAGCAGCATCTGTCGGGCCTGCGCCTGGACAATTTCCATCTGGTGAAGCTGGCCAAGGGGGTAATCGCCAGGGCAGAGGAGCTGCGGGGCACTCCCTTCGCACGTCCCCAGGCGCTCCTGGCAGGGCTGGTGAACCATCTGGGGCCGACACTTCGGCGCCTGCAACTGGGGCTGGATATACGCAATCCCCTGCTGAAGGAAATGCGGGAGCGCTACCCGGAGCTGATGTCCTTTACCCGTCAGTGCCTGGCGGGGCTTGAGCAGGAAATGGGAGAGCCCCTGCCGGAGGCAGAAGTCGCCTATATCGCCATGCATCTGGGGGCAGCCAGCACAGAGACCCGTCCCAGGGAGCCGCGGCAACTGCGTGTGGCTGTGGCCTGCCCCACGGGCATGGGCACAAGCCGCTTGCTGGCGGCGGCGGTGCGCCGGGAATGTCCCCAGGTGATTGTGGCGGATCAGGTGTCGGCCCTGACCGTGGATGGGGCCTATGCGGAGCGTCTGGGGCTGGACTTTGTCATCGCCACTGTGCCCCTGCCCGAGGCGCCAGTGCCGGTGGTGGTGGTAAGCCCCCTGCTTGATGAAAAGGGCCGGGCGGCTATCGAGGCCCAGTGCAAGGCCCTGGAGGAGCAGGCAGGGCCGCAAAGGGCAGCAAGTGAGCCTTCCCTGCCCTTTGACCAGGCCCTGGGCAAAGTGACGGAGTACAATCGCGCCATACTGGACATGCTGGCCCACTTCTTCGCCGCCGGGACAGATGCCGGGGACATTACCGCCGTCTGCCGCCTGGCAGGGAAGCTGGCGGAGGAGCAGATGGATGCCCGCTTCCGTCAGGCAAGGGGTGTTGTGCCCGGCATCAAGAAAGGCATTGCCCAGGGGCTCCTGGCCAGGGAGGAGGCAGGGGGGACTCTCCTCAGCGGCCAGCAGATGGTGCTGCTGCACTGCCGCAGCATCTTTGTTCCCTGCCCCATGCTGGGCATCCTGCACCTGGCGCCGGGCTTTCGCTATCCCGCGGAGGGCGGGGAGCTCCTGCGCACCGCCATCGTCATGCTGGCTCCCCAGGAAGCCAGCGCCATAGAGCTGGAAACCATCGGGCATCTTTCTGCCATCCTGCTGGATCGCTGGGGCCTCATCAATGTGCTCCACGAAGGCAGCCCGGAGCGCATCCGGGAGGAATTAGTGGGGATTTTCAAGGAATTCCAGGCCCAAAAGCAGAAGGAGCTTCTGGGGTAAAACAGAGGTACACAAGAGAAAGCATTATGGAACTGAAAAAACTCATCATGTGGCCGTGATTGGCAGCGAGTTCGACGCATTATTGGCGGCATTCATTTGAACGGCGAAGGGCAGGAACGCATGGACAGGACGCTAAAGGAACTGAAACGGCTCGGTGTCCGTGAGTTCAATCTTTGTCACTGTTCCGGCGCAAACGTACCGGGCAAAGTTGCTACGGGAACCGTCATTGAATTATTTCCCTCACTTCCCACTCCGCCAGTTTCCTTTCCTCCCCGTCGAAGCTTACGCCAATCTTGAAAAGCTGCCTGGAATCTGCGGCATATGGCGCGGCGTAGCCCTTTGCCTCTATCTGCTCCAAAGCCTCCCTGGCGCTCTTTCCCACCTTGAACTCGAAGATATAGACAAACTTATCCGTTTCCAAAATGCAGTCGGCCCGTCCGCGGCTGCTGTGGACTTCGCAGTGGACATACTGGCCCAGCAGGGTGAAGACTATATAGAGCACAGACTGGAAATAGTGCTCGAAGGGGGCATCATCTGCGGTGTAGGGGATACTGGCAAAAAGGGCGGTGAGGATATCCCGCATGCCCTCGGTGTCCCCTGATTCCAGGCAGTCCTCCAAGGAAAAAATATCCGCCCCCCGTCCTTGTATGGCCCTGGGGCTATAGGCAGGCAACAATCCCTCCAGCAGGCCATACTTTACCTCCTCATTCGGAAATTTCAAAGCATAGCGCTTCCTGCGTGCATCATAGCCTTGCAGAGTTAAGTAACCCGTCTGATAGAGCAGGGGAAGAATGTCAGGATTTTCTGCCCGGTAATCGGTGATGGAGAAAGGTGTGGCATAAATCTCCCCTGTTTCAAACTTTTTAATATCGTACTGCATATTTTTCAGTCGCCGCACCAAAAAGGAAGGTGTGCCCGTAGAGAACCAATAGGCACCAAAATCCAGGTTGTCAAAGGCCATCAGCAGGCTGAAGGGATTGTAGACACCGGGGCTTTGGGGCGCGAAATGGTAGCCATCATACATCTTTCTAAGCTCTTGGAGGCAGCCCTCGCTGGTGGTGCCAATTTTTTCCCCCAGCTTTTTTATTTCCGGGCCAAAGGTCGCCAGGAGCTCCGGCTCCGTAATGCCGCAGATTCCCCCATATTTTTCGTTGAGGGAGATATCATTCAGTTGGTTCAAGTCGCTGAAAATGCTGACCTTGCTGAACTTTGTCACTCCGGTGATAAAGACAAAGCGCAGATACTCGTCATAGCTTTTCAGGGTGCCGAAGAAACCTTTGAAAACTGCCTTGTTGTGTTCTTCCAGGTGGTCGTTTTCGAGCACTTCTAAGAGAGGTTTGTCGTATTCGTCCACCAGCACCACACAGCCCTTGCCGGTCTTTTTCCTGGCAGACTTCAGTAAAGATTGGAAACGACCGCTCAGTGTTCCTTGCCCATCGCAGCCATACTCTGCTTCCCAGCTCCTGAGCATTTCGTCCAGCACATCCTCCAGCGCTGTCTCCTTCTGATAGTTCTGCCCGTTGAAATCAAAGTAGAAGACAGGATAAGGCTCAAAGGCTTCCCCATTGTCCTTTTCCAGCTTCTCTATTTCCAGCCCTTCAAAAAGCTCCTTCTTGCCCTCCCAATAGGCTTTTAGGGTAGAGAGGAACAGGCTCTTGCCAAAGCGCCGGGGACGGCTGAGGAAGTACTGGCTGCTGCCATGAACCAAGTCGTATACATAGCGTGTTTTGTCCACATACAAGAAATCGCCTGTTCTTAGCTTTGCAAAACTCTGCACACCAATGGGAAGCCTCCTGCCTTTTTCTTCCATGCTATCGCCCTCCGTTCTCAGCTTACATCTCCATTGTAGCAAATTTCTGCCCCTTGTCAATTTGTCCGGCGGGCTCTACGGTATGATTATTCCGCCTTATCATCTATGACCCAGGCAATTCCCTTGGCCATGCGCCCGGCGGCATTTTGGAAGTGGTTGCCCGGATTCATTTCCAGGATGGTTTCTATCCCCATTTCCCGATACCAATTTTGCAGCCAGTTGGTGTTTTCTTCCACGGACTGCAAGAGCTTGTTTCTCGTCTTTGCTTCCCTGTCACCCAAGGAGAAATAAATGCGCTCGGGCAGGCGTTCTGGCTTATGTGCCTGTACATATTGCAAAAAATTCGGGAACCAGAAAGAGCCGGAAGCGCTGGCGATGCGCGTGAAAATATGCGTCTGGTACATGGCATAAACGGCAAAGAGTCCCGCCAGGGAATACCCGGTCAAGGCCATATATGCGGGTGCCCCGGAGACGCGCCCCTGTATTTCCGGCAGTATGTCATGGATTAGCTTGCCCAGGTAGCTATCCGCTCCCCCGGTGCAAGGGGTGTCGTTCTTGGAAATGGGCGGAATCTCCCAGGGCGACATTTCAGCGTCCCAATCAATACCGCCGATGGCGGCAAAGGAAAAGTCCCTGTCCGTCCTCTGCCGCACCCCCCGGTATACCGCTTCTCCTTCATCTTTAACCGTATGCAGAAGTACCAGGGGCGCATTTTCCCCTTGGGACGGGAACAGATGCACGGATTTTCCCGCCGCTTCCAGATGTTCCATATCTTCCCTCCGTTCTTTCTTATTTATCTTCCTTGGCCTCAAAAATTTCCTTCTCATACTTGAAGCCCCAGTTCATGATGGCATAGAAAACGGGCAGCAGATCCCGGCCCATTTCCGTCAGGGAGTATTCCACATGGGGCGGGATTTCGTTAAACTGCTCACGGTGCACAAGGCCGTCCTCCTCCAATTCCCGCAGGCTTTTGGTCAGCATGGTATTGGTGATGCCAGGCAGGTCTTTTTTTAGCTGCCCGAAACGCACGCTTTCATAGATGCACATTTCATACATCAGTTGGGACTTCCAGCGGCCCTGGAGCATCACAAGGAGCGGAGTCACAGGGCAATGCCCGTTTTCCGTTACGATGCCCTGCCTGATTTTCGCCAGAAATTCCTCATAGCTCATGTATTCCTTTTGCCTTGCACTCATATTATGCACCTCCATACCAGACTCGTTAAAAATACTCCTCACGACATCGAACCTCATCCACCGCTTACGCGGTCCCCCTTCCCCAGAGGGGAAGGCTTTAATCCTGCTCCAATTTCAGATAATCCTGCATTTCACGAAATCCCAGGGACTGATAGAGGTTTCTGCCACATTCCGAAGTTTCGAGGTAGATTTTTCCCGCTCCCCGTGCCCTGGCCTTCTGGATAAGCCACTGGCACACAGCTTTGGCAATGCCCTGCCTGCGGTGGTTCTCACGGGTGTAGATGTTCATTAAATAACCGCACAGGCCGCTGGGGTTATCGGGGGAGGGCATTTCCTCATAGAGGCAGACTCCGCCGCAGCCGGCTATCTCCCCATCAGCCAGGGCCAGGCAGGCAATATGGCCTTTTCCTTTTAGTTCCCGCAGGTAGTAACGCCGGTTTGCCTCCCGCAATTCCTCCCAGGCGGCAGCGCTCATATTTTCGCGCTCCCGGTTGAACACATGGGAAAGCACCTCCATGCGGAGAGCCAGCAAAGTCTCCATATCCTTTTCCTGAAGCTGCCGTATTTCCATCTTCATGCCGCCCTGCGCTTCCTGTCCACATCCGGGAGAGCGGCCTTGTCCACCTTGCCATTGGCATTGAGGGGGAGCTGGGCAAGCTCCACGAAGAATTCCGGCACCATGAAGTCCGTCAGGTAGTCGGAAAGATAGGACTTGATTTGGGGCAGGGTGACGCTGTCGTCCTTCCGCACGATATAGGCCACCATATAGGCAAGCTGTTTTTCGTCGGTCTTGGGGCAGACGCAGGCCTGATGCACCAGCCGGGATTGCAGCAGCACGTTTTCCACCTCGCTGACCTCCACCCGCTTGCCCCTAATCATAATCTGGGTGTCCTTGCGATGGAGAAAGGCAATATCGCCCTCCGGCAGAAGGTAGCCCAAGTCCCCGCTATGGTAGATACGGCGCCCGTCAGGGAGAGCCCCAAAGGCCCTGTTTTCCTTCCGGCGGTTGCCGATATAGCCCTGGGAGACCCCTCCCCCCAGGATGCACAGCTCGCCTACTTTCCCTTTCGGCACTTCCCTGCCCTGCTCGTCCAAAAGCACAATCTCAGTCCCCTGCACCGCCTTGCCCACGGGATAGGTGCCGCCCGCGAGAGGCGCCCCTGCCGAGCAGTTGTAATAGGAGGCGCACACGGTAGTCTCCGAGGGGCCGTAGGTATTGTAGACCGTGGCCTGTCGAATCAGCCTGTCCACATAGGAGGCCCGCAGCACATCACCGCCGCTGATGAGCAGGCGCAGGCTCCGGGGAATGGCGGGAAGTTCGTTCATTTCCTGCAAAAGATAGGGGAAAGCGCTGATGATGGTAACATGGTTTTTTGCCACGAAAGCCATAAGCCGCGCCGTCGTTTCCTTGTCCTTTGGGGAAGGGATAGCCAGTGCCGCCCCGGACAGGAGGGCGCTGAAAACTTCCTCCACAAAGATGTCAAAGGAGCAGACGGAATATTGCAGCACGGTATCCTGCCGCCCCGGCCTGAACTCCTTTTGGAAAGCCCGGATGTAGTGCAGCACATTGCCATTCGTCACTGCCACCCCCTTGGGCTTCCCGGTTGTCCCCGAAGTGTAGAGGATATAGGCCAGGTCACTGTCCTTGCCGCCCTCCGCAAACACGGGGACGCTGCCCTCAATCGCCTGTCCCTGCTCCACCAGAACGGAGGGGAAATCCCTGGTCAGCTCACGGTATTTTCCGTGGGTAATGACCGCCTCCACCCCCGCATCCTCCATCATAAAGCGAATGCGCTGCCTGGGAAAGCCCGGCTCGGAGGGCACATAGGCGGCCCCGCATTTCAGGACGGCAAGAATGGCGGCAATCATCTCGACGGAATGATCCATGATGATGCCGACGCGCCTGCCCCCCTCCGGCAAGCGGGCCGCTATACTGTCCGCCAGCCGGGCAAGTTTCCCGTAGGACAGATGCCTCCTGCTGTCAAAAACCGCCGCTGCCGTAGGATTTTCCTGTACTATTTTCTGAAAGGCACTCACAATGCTTTGCGTTTCCATGGTATTTGCTCCTTTCTAATGACCCGATAGGCAAATCATACCATGTCCAATAGATAATACAAGTACGCAGTTTTCTCTTACATAGTACGTCTTATGATACCATAGAAATAACGGTGCCCCCCTGCCTATCGTTAAGCGGGTATTCCACGGAATCCGCACGGGACAAGGCTTTGAAGAAAAGAGAAGGGGGTGCATTTGCACCCCCCTTACGTTTAACGAAACTAATTTTGACCCCGGCGTCGGCTATCTTATGCCTGGTACACCAATTCCCCATCAACGAAGGTAGCCAAACACTTAGCCTGCTCAATATCCTTGAAATCATCCTTCAGGAAGTCGCAATCGAACACGGCTATGTTGGCCAGTTTCCCCGCCGCCAAAAGTTCATACGCCAGGCAACTTACGTCATCTTGCTGTCATTATCGGCCGGCTTTATATGTGGCAATGCGTTTGGCTACGTTGTCCTTGATGTTGTTGTAGTAAAAAGTGTAGTCGCTTTCGTGTCTGCCGTCCGGACCAAAAAATTCACTTGCAACGGCGGCAAGTTCAGCGGGCATTGGTTCAATTTTTGCATTTGTTAAAATAACTCCGCGTTCAGGAATTACTTGAGCGTCTGCTCCAACGTCGGCAATTTCAAATTTTTGAGTTTGTTCATTCAGCACGAGTGAGCCGAGATTTTCGCTTGCAGACGCATAAGTTCCATCAAGTTTCCAATTTATCGGGTTAATGCTGATTGCGTTGGGAAACAGTACGCAGGTTGTGACATTTTCCTCAATATTTCGCTTGCCTTCGGTATTCCAACTGATGATAACGCCCGTATCACTCTCGCCGGTGGCAAACTTCAAATGTGGGTTAGCTTCGAGGTAGTCCTTCGTGACAGCGTAGCCAATGACATAGGCGGCGACCATACGTTTGTAATATTCGGGGTGCTCTTTGAAGTATTTCTTCAGCACAAGTTGAGCGATGGCCGAGCCTTGAGAGTGACTCGCAAGGACGAAGGGGCGACCGTTGTTGTAATTTTTGAAGTAGTAATCAAGCGCGGCTGTTATGTCATCGTAGGGTATGCCGGAAATTACTTCGTTAATGTTACCATTTTTCCGCCAAGTTTCTCCCGCATATTTTAAACTGGATTGACGATAAAATGGCAGGAACACATTGGTCGATTCCTCAAATGCACTTGCGTTCATTGCGTACTGAACCGGCGCACCCTCTACCATTTCAGGATTGTCCATCGCTGCGTAAGGGGGATCTCCTTCGTTAAAGCCCATATACTCTGTGGCGAGAATGTAGAATGTGTCCACGTCCTTGGTAATCTTAGGAATCTGGTACCAGTTGGCCTTTTGGGAATAATCGACAACTTCCCTTACGTCTGCGGCGGCTGCTGATATAGAAGGGCATACCGCCATGCCAAAGGCCATAGCACTGAGCATCAGTGTAAATGCTAAAAATTTCTTCATCGCGTTTCCTCCCCTTTTCTTCCTGGCGCATCGGTTTCTATGCCGCAGGCTTTCGGCTTTTCTGGCTCCCCCCTGTCGAAATCGCCCTCAAACTGACTCAAACTGATATAACATCATGTTATCGTTCTACGTTCTACACTTTTCTGCTGATTCCTGCAACCTACGCAATTTTTTATCTTTTTTAGTTGCTATGCTTACAAATTTGCCCCCACAGCCGTCCGATCCCGGAACACTACGGTTAGCCCTTTGTCCACGCTCACCGTCACATAGTCCACCATCGCTCCCAAAAGCCGTTCGGCAAACTCTGCCACCGACGCACGGATTGCACAGAATCACTGAGCATTATGGATATCCGAAGTATTCCCTTGAGAAATGCAAAGGGTTAGAGCATTTGCTCGTTGGAAAAATCCTACTTAAAACCGTGACGGGAAAAAGGAATCTATAAAAATCCCGCACACATCACATTCCCATCAAATGTAAAATTAATCCCGTTCCAAAGCCTTCTGTGCTGTTCCTCCGTCATAATGCAGGTATAGAAAAAATTATGCTCATTTGAAAATCCTCCTGAAGCCATGACTGACGCGGCCCTTTAATCTTGTCCACATTGAAACAGGACAAAGTACAAGGTCTTTCCCTTGCTTTGGGGCCGGGTGCGGGATATACTGAAACCAATCCGAGGGGAACACGAGGAAATGCACCCCGGAGAGTGAAGTTATCGCATATATTTATTTATTTTCTTCAATTCAAGAGGAGGAAGAAAAATGAGTGCAAAGCAAAGCGGTGCCCAGGAGGTCATGCAGAAATTTGGCCGCTTCCTGTCCGGCATGGTCATGCCGAACATCGGCGCCTTTATCGGCTGGGGGTTGCTCACAGCCCTCTTTATCCCCACGGGCTGGCTGCCCAATGAGTATTTAGCCCAGGCAGGCGGCCCCATGGCGAAATGGCTGATACCTCTCCTGATCGGCTTCACCGGCGGCTCCACCGTCTACGGCCACCGGGGCGGCGTGGTGGGTGCCATCGCCACCGCAGGCGTTATCGCAGGCTCCGACATCCCCATGTTCCTGGGAGCCATGATTATGGGTCCCTTCGGCGGCTGGTGCATCAAGAAATTCGATAATGCCGTCTCCGACTCCATCCCCGGCGGCTTCGAGATGCTGGTAAACAATTTCTCCGCAGGTATCTTAGGCGGCCTTCTGGCCCTGGTGGCCTTTGCAGGTGTGGGCCCCGTGGTGCTGGCAGGCAACAACATCCTGCGGGCCGGTGTGGAGAGCATCGTCGCCATGGGCATGCTGCCCCTGGCCTCCCTCTTTATCGAGCCTGCAAAGATTTTGTTCCTCAATAACGCCATCAACCACGGCATCCTGACTCCCTTGGGCATCCAGCAGGCGGAGGAAATGGGCAAATCCATGTTCTTCCTGCTGGAAGCGAACCCCGGCCCCGGCTTCGGCGTGCTCCTGGCTTATTGGTTCGTGGGCAAGGGCATGAGCAAGGCTTCCGCCCCCGGCGCCATGATTATCCACGTTCTCGGCGGTATCCATGAAATCTATTTCCCCTACATCCTGATGAAGCCGACCCTGCTGCTTGCGGTTATCGCCGGCGGCATGAGCGGCGTCCTCACCCTGACCATCCTGGGCGGCGGCCTCATTGCCCCCGCTTCCCCCGGCTCCATCTTCGCAGTTCTCGCCATGACCCCGAAAGGCGCTTTCCTGGCCAATATCGCGGATTTCCTGGTAGCTACGGCAGTCTCCTTTGTGGTCGCCTCCATCTTTGTGAAAGCCTCCGCTGACAGCGATGCCAACCTGGAGGATGCCCAGGCAGAGCTGGCCTCCCGCAAGGCCGCCAGCAAAGGCCAGAGCGTAGCCGGTGAGACTAAGGTTGCCGGTAAGGACCTCAAGAACATCGTGTACGCCTGCGATGCTGGCATGGGCTCCTCCGCCCTGGGGGCGGCAGCCCTGCGCAAGAAGCTCCGCAAGGCGGGCTACAATGACATTTCCGTTACCAACGCCGCCATCGGTCGCATCCCCAAGGAGGCCCAACTGGTTGTCTCCCATGAGAAGCTGGCGGAGCGCGCCCTGGAGGATTCCCCCCAGGCCGAGCATATCTGGGTCAAGGATTTCACCCAGAATAACGTCTATGAGATAGTGCTGGAGCGCCTCCAGTCCGCAGGTGCCGAGACCAGCGCCCCGGCTGAGAGCGAGCAGGTCAAGGCAGGGGTGCTGAACAAGGAAAACGTGCTGCTGGGCCTTCCCAGCGAAAGCAAGGAAGATGCCATCCGCCGGGCCGGTGAGCTGCTGGTAAAGGGCGGCTATGTGAAAGCGCCCTATGTGGAAGGCATGCTGGCCCGTGAGCGTGACATCACCACCTACATCGGCAAGGGCATTGCCATCCCCCACGGCGAAAACGCTGTGAAGGAGCAGATTTTAAAGACCGGTATCGTGGTGCTGCAGTACCCGGAGGGCGTAAAGTTCGGTGAAGGCACAGCCCATTTCGTGGTAGGCATTGCAGGCAAGGACAACGACCATCTGGCCATCCTCGCCAATATCGCCAGCACCATGGAAGAATGCAGCGACGAGCGCCTGGAAGAACTGTATAAGACCGGCGACTTGCAGGCCGTCTATGATATGTTCACCAAGGGATAATGAGATATACTCACGAAAGAAAAAGCCTTCCCCTTTGGGGAAGGGTAGAAACATGCCGGTGGCATGTTTCTGGCGCAAGCGGTGGATGAGGTTACTCTTTAACGGGTAGAAGTTAAATTTGCAATAGATATGTATGTGTAGGAAAGCCGGCGTGTTTTTTCGGAGGCGCAGTTTAGGGCGTGTTGATTAATTCGCTCAGCCCATCTTCACGGGTCTTGACTGCCCCTGCTGCGTTGACAAATCCTCAGCATAGCCCCACTATGCCTGCGGTTTGTCGCCTTGCATGGACAGCCAATCCCCACAAATCTGGACTAAGCTCATTTAATCAACGCGCCCTAGCGGAGACGCAGAAAAAACATGCCGGTTTTCCCTTTATGATTTGCAGATGTATAGAAAGGCAGGAATATACAATGAAAAAGGCAGTGCATTTTGGCGCAGGCAATATCGGGCGGGGCTTTATCGGGCAGCTTCTGCACCGCTCCGGCTACCATGTGACCTTTGTGGATGTGAATGCTGAGCTGGTGAATGACATCAACGAGCTGGGCAAGTACACCATCGAAATCGTTTCCGACACCCCGGAAACGGAAGTGATAGATAGTGTCTCCGCCATCAACTCCAAGGAGCACCCGGAGGAACTTACCAAGGCCATCTGCGAAGCAGACCTCGTAACCACCGCCATCGGCCCCAATATCCTGAAATTTATCGCCCCCAACATTGCCACAGGGCTCACTGCCAGGGTGCAGGAGAACACCGAGCCCCTGAACATCATCGCCTGCGAGAACATGGTGGGTGGCACCACCGTCCTGAAAAACTTCGTCTATGAGCATTTGGACGAGGGAACGAAGCCCAAGGTAGACGAACTTATCGGCTTCCCGGATGCCGCCGTGGATCGCATCGTGCCCATCCAGCACAACGAGGAAAAACTCCTGGTGCAGGTGGAGCCCTTCTCAGAATGGGATGTGGACTCCACCCATGTCAAGGGGGAGCGCCCGGAAATCGCCGGCCTCACCTGGACGGAGAACCTGCCCGCCTACATCGAGCGCAAGCTGTTCACCCTGAACACGGGCCATGCCTCTGTCGCCTACGCCGCCTACCAGAAAGGCATCCAGGACATCTACCACGCCATGCAGGATGAAGAAATCCTTAAGCTAGTGCGGCAGGTCTGGGCCGAAACCAGCCAGCTTATCATCGAAAAACACGGCTTCGCCCCGGAAATGCACCAGGCCTATGTGGAAAAAATCGAAAGCCGCTTCAAGAACCCCCATATCTCTGACGACGTAACCCGCGTAGCCCGCGGCCCCATCCGCAAACTGGGCGCCAAAGACCGCCTGGTAGCCCCCGCCACCCAGCTCCTGGAGCGGGGCCACAAGCCGGAAGCCCTGGCCACGGTCATAGCCGCCGCCCTGGTCTTCGACTGCGCCGAAGACCAGGAAGCTGTAGAGCTGCAAGGCTACCTCAAAGAGCACGGCCTAGAGGCAGCCCTTACCCACTACACAGGGATTGAAGCAGGTACGGAATTGTATCAGCTTATTATGTCGAAAATCAAATAAAGGGACTGTGAAAAAACATAAAACCGTGAGCATGCCATTGGCGCGGCTCACGGTTTTGGTCATTCCAGCCAGGCTGGCAACCGCAAAAAAAGGAGGTTCTACTATGGCAACAGTGACTTCACATCTGAAGACTGGGAGGCTGCTGGGGTAAAGGGCGGATAAGGCTGACGGAGCAGGGCAGCCATGCAGGACGACCATTTGCATGTAGGAATTTTCTGTGTTATACTGTGGGAATAATGTTTCCTGTGATGGGAGGGGCTTGTATTTTACTTTTTGAGGTGAATAGTAATGTGGAAGAGTTGTTTTGCCTTGTTCCTTTCCTTGTGATAATGTCCTTTGCTGCTACGGCCCTGGCCGCCCCAACTGACAAGAGCGCAGACCCTGCCTTCAGGGACATCGACAGAAGCGCTCTTATCAAGCGCGCCTTTGAGGTGCAGCCAAAATCCTATGCACCCTATTCCAACTTTAACGTGGCTGCGGCTGTGCTCTGCGGCTCCGGCAAGATTTATACCGGCGTCAACGTGGAGAATGCTTCCTATCCTGCCGGAATCTGCGCGGAGCGAAACGCCATTTTCCATGCGGCAGCCGAGGGTGAGCGGCAGATTAAGGCCATTGCAATCATCGGAGGCCCCAAGGGAGTGGTCTCCGACTATTGCTCCCCCTGCGGCGTGTGCCGTCAGGTGATGCGCGAATTCGGCGATCCGAAGAAAGTGCTCGTCATCATGGCGAAATCACCAACTGACTATCAAGAAATGACCCTTGAGGAACTCCTGCCCCTCAGCTTCGGCCCGGAGAACCTTAATTAAAGAAACAGCCACCATCCCACCACAAGACAAAAGCCCCGGATTCCCATGCTGCAGGGAAGTCCGGGGCTTTTACTGTCTTCTTTCCCTGGCCGTGTAGGGGACATCATACTCCATCACCGCCAGCAGGCGCTTCATATATGTATCGTGCTCTGCCAGGACATCCTTTTCCAGAAGCGCATGCGTCTCTGTAAAAAGACACATGGCATAGCACCATGCGCCATCTATCATCAGTTCTTATCCTTCTTGACTACCTTCATAATCTTTTCTTCCGTCCACTTTGTGACATCCTTGATGAACTCTACATCCATGGAGCAGATTGAATGTATGACGACAAGGAACAGCTTGCTGAACAGCTTTTCCAAGGAACTCCGCAAACAGGAGAATATCCTCACGGAATTTGACGAGGGACTGTGGGGGAGTTTGGTGGATTTCATGACCGTCCACAGCAAAGAGAATATCGAGGTAACATTTAAGGACGGAACGACAATTCGGATAGTGTGACAAATTATCGGCGTGGCTTCGGCTACGCCGATTTTTTTCGTTGCGTACATCCATGTGCAGTGTGGATTTTTACATGGTATCTTTTAGGGTACTATATTACTTAAAAGTGCGTACTTCTCATTTAGTCTTGATTGCTATAAAATAAAACTGTAATCAAGGGGCTGTCACTACAGCGGCTGATGTCGTGGCAGGATTCCAAAACATTATGAGCGAATAAGTGAAAGAGGGATTATCATGCTGAACGAAATCAACTGGCCGCACGACTATCTTCCGGGAACTACCGACAATTTTGCCTCCAATGAGGTCATCGTTAAGGGAATCATGGCGAAGGATGTCTTTGAGAACCTGATCGACACCAGCATCTGGCCGACCTATTACGACAGGAGAACCTTCCCGAAGGGCGTGTCCGCATCTTGACACAGGAATCCCAGAAGGGCAAGCCCGCCAAAGATCTTTTCAATTCCAAGCCGGATGTCATGAACCAAGGGCATCAGGACTGGGTGAAGGGTCTTGCCGCCACCGTTCTGGCCAGCAAACAACAATAATATCAGCAGAATATTAGCGGGAGAGGTTGTCTTGCCGGGCAGCTCTTCCGCCGATGCCACAAAAAAGGAGAAATTTTTAAGTAACTGATTATATGTACAAAGGTGTATATTAGTGATATAA
>CAMVGU010000011.1 GCA_947167105.1 uncultured Selenomonas sp.
GTTCTCCAAGGAAGGGAACAAGGGCGGCGGTTTTCTTTGGTTACTTTCTTTGTCCGCACAAAGAAAGTAACACCACGAACCATGCCCGTTAGCGAAAAAATCTCTCCTCAAGGAAAGGCTTTTTCTTTAACGAATATAATACCTCTTAGTAGTATGCACGTTTTTGCCCAAATATGCAAGGGCGGCTTTCAGGCCGTCCACGGCGGCACTCATAATGCCACCCGCATAGCCTGCCCCCTCGCCTATGGGGTAGAGTCCCGGCGTGTGTTCCGCCTCCAGGCTCTCACGCTCCCGCCGTATACGGCAGGGCGCGGAGGAACGGGACTCGATGCCGGTCAGGACGGCTCCGGGATCTGCAAAACCACGGATTTTCCTGTCAAAATAAGGCAGTGCACCGGCAAGGGCCTGTGTGATGAAAAGAGGCAGACAGCCGTGCAAATCCGCGGGCCTGACCCCCGGCCTGTATGTCGGGAGCGTCAGGAACTGCTCCGAGCCGGATGTGCCCGCCAGAAAATCCCCCACCGTCTGCACCGGTGCCCGATAATCACCGCCCCCCAGCTTAAAGGCCAGATGCTCCAGCTTCTCCTGGAGTTCCAAGCCGGAGAGCACCTCATTACCGAAGTCAGCCGGGCCGACCTGCACCAGCAGCGCACTGTTGGCAATCCCGGAATCGCGCCTGTAATTGCTCATGCCGTTGGTGACAACTCCCCCCGTTTCCGAGGTGGCGGCCACCACCAGCCCTCCGGGGCACATGCAGAAGGAATAGGCCCCCCGCCCGGTCACAGGCTCCTTGTAAGTCAGGGCATAATCCGCTGCGGGCAAGCGCTCATCGCCTGCATCCTCACCGTACTGGGCCTTATCTATAAATTCCTGGGGGTGCTCGATGCGCACCCCCATGGCAAAAGGCTTGGCTTCCATGGAAAGGCCCCGCTTCAGCAGCATGCGGTAGGTATCCCTGGAGGAATGGCCGATGCCGAAAAACGCCGCCTCGCAAGGAATGCGCTCCTCCCCTGCAACAATCAGTGCTTCCAGCCTGCCCTCCTCCCCACGCTCTATATCCGTCACGCAAGCTCCGAAACGCACCTGCCCGCCCAGGCGGATAATCTCCAGGCGAATCTGCTTCACGATGCCCCGCAGGAGATCCGTGCCGATATGGGGCTTATGCAGATATTTGATTTCCTCCGGCGCCCCAGCCGCCACAAAGCTGTCCAGCACCTCCGCCATCAGCGGGTCGCTTATGCGCGTGGTCAGCTTGCCGTCCGAGAAGGTGCCCGCGCCGCCTTCGCCGAACTGCACATTGGAATCCGGCAGCAGGCGGCCTTCCCGCCAGAATCTTTCAATGTCACGGGTCCTAGTATCTACATCCTGGCCGCGCTCCAGCACCAGGGGGCATAGCCCCGCCCTGGCCAGGGCCAGGGCCGCAAACATGCCTGCCGGCCCGAAACCGACCACAACAGGCGGGAGATTTTCCTTGCTTCCTGCCGCCTGCCCCAGCTCGCTGAAGATGGATTTTTGTCGGCGCGGCGTTATTTCCACATTCTTATCCCTGCGCCATCCCGCCAGCACCTTTTTTTCATGCTCCACCCGTACATCCAGCACATAGGTGAAAAGCAGGGGCGCACCATGATAGCGACGGGCATCTATGGCCTTGCGCACAATTTCCACTCCGGACACAGCCTCCGGCGGCAGGCCCAGCCGCCTGGCCGCCAGTTCCCTGAGAGAAGTGCTATCCGCAAAGGGCACCTGCAGATTCCTGATTCTGAGCACCTGGCTTTCACTCCAAATCAACTTTTTTGCTTGCCGGACTTGGCAGCCTTGGCCTTGACCTCGATATGCACGGTGACATCCCTGTTCGTCACCGTCACTCCCTCGGGGGGGCTCAGCTTCACGATCTTATCCGACTTCTGGGTGACATCCGACAAGGAAACCGGCTCTGTCTCGATTTCCGAAATGCCATTGATGATATTATCCTCGCCTGCAATCTCGATCTTGACCGGATCAGCCCTCATGCCGACCAGTTCCAGATTCCGAGGCAGGCCCTCCCCTGCCACCGGCTTGATGCTGACCACCTTCTTGGTCAGGCCACGGGCCAGCTGCACATCCGCCTTGACGGAAGCGGGCTTCACCGTAACCCCCGTCACTTCATGTCCCTCTTCATCGACTGCCGTCAGGGGCACCTGCAGGGAAAAATCACTGCTGTTGCCGGACAGCCCCACATAGCCGATCACCCGGGACACCACGGACAACAAAGAGCTTGGCCCTTCTACCGTCACCGTCTGGCTTGACTGGGAAACCTTCGCCACAGTCGTGCCCTGGGCCGTGGCCCCGGTGACAATCAGCTCTGCCGGGAAATCCTTGGCAGCAATGCGATCCAGCGTGACCTCCGCTGCTTCCGGCTCCACCTCCACCAGCTCGAAGCCCTGGGGCATGATGACATGCACCCGGCAGTTCTGGCTGCCCTCATTCACGCTGCCAAGTTCCACATAGGCACTGAAATGCTTTTCATCCACGTTGACAAACTGGGAGCGCGCCCCCCGTACATGTATGACCACCGATGTTACTTCACGGGAAATCTGATAGCCCTCCGGCGCATTGATAAGCTTCAGGGGCACCGTGAAACTGCCCTCAATGGACGGATTCTCGTCGTTCATCACATAGGCCCACAGCGCTATTGCCAGCAGCAGAGCCAGTATCTTAGCCAGCAGATTGCGCTGAAAGAGATCACGAACGCGGCTGATCATGATTTTTTCCTCCAGTTCCGCACCATATCCTTAAAAGAAGCGTGGGGCGCAGCAAAGGCGGGGCGCAGCATTTCCTTCAGCATCTCGATATCCAGATGGCGCATGATATGGCCATTTTCCGCAATGGAAATGGTGCCCGTCTCCTCGCTGACCACCACAACCAGGGCATCGCACTGCTCCGAAAGGCCAATCGCCGCACGGTGGCGCGTGCCCAGCTCGGTGGAAAGGGAGCGATCCTCGGTCAGCGGCAGCAGGCACCCCGCCGCAATCAGGCGCTTGCCGCGGACTACGGCTGCACCATCATGCAGGGGCGTATTGGGGATAAAGACATTCATCAGGAAGTCCGCCGTAATCAGCCCGTCTATCTGCACCCCCGTTGCCGAAACGTCATTCAGGCCCATATCCCGCTCGATGACCAGCAGCGCCCCCGTCCTGGTAGCTGACAGGCTTTTCACGGCCTTGGCGATTTCGTTCACCACGGAGCGCGCCTCCGCATCATCCAGCAACCCCGCCGAGCCCAGGAACTTCCCTTGGCCCAGATGCTCCAGTGCCCGTCTCAGCTCGGGCTGGAACACGATGGGCAGGGCAACGAACAGCAGCGTCACTGACTTCTGCAGCAGCCAGGAAATCACATGCAGTTCCAGGGCATTGCAGATGACCGTGACGGCCAGCAAGACCAGGATGCCCTTGACCAGGGTAATGGCCCGTGTATCCTGCAGCATCTCATACACTTTGTACAGAATAGCCGCCACTATCAGTATATCAATGACATCACGCGGCCCAATGGTAGACAGGATTCCATGAAACCCAAAGGGAATGGACAGATCCAGCGGCATAGACAAAACTCCCAACAGTCAACTCGAAAATTACACATAATTATAGTATATAAAATTTCTTGTCAGATGCAAGCAATTCCTTGTGACCAGCTATAATTTTTTCAAACTTACATATTAAAAAGGACGCCCGCAGGCGTCCCAGGCATATCAAATTATTTGATTCTACGAATCCAGCCTTCCGGTGCCTCGACGGTGCCAAGCTGAATGCCACGCAACGTGTCGTAGAGCTTCTGGGTCACAGGGCCCATCTTCTCCATACCGGCGGGGAAAGCGACAGTCTCCTCCTTGCCAACCACCTTGCCTACAGGCGAGATGACGGCTGCCGTACCGCACAGGCCGCACTCTGCGAAGTCCTTCAACTCTGCGAACTTCACAGGACGCTGCTCGACCTTCAGGCCCAGGATGTGCTCCGCAATGTACATCAGGGAGCGGCGGGTAATGGAAGGCAGGATGGAATCGGACTTCGGCGTCACAATGCCGCCCTCCTTCGTCACGAACAGGAAGTTGGCGCCCCCCGTTTCCTCCACATAAGTGCGGGTAGCGGGATCCAGGAACATGTTCTCATCGAAGCCATTCTTATGGGCAAGCACGTAAGGATGCAGGCTCATGGCATAGTTCAGGCCAGCCTTGATATGGCCGGTGCCGCGGGGAGCCGCCCGGTCAAAATCGCTGACACAGATCGTGATGGGCTTGGCCCCGCCCTTGAAGTAGGGGCCAACCGGCGTGCCGAACAGGCGGAACTGGTATTCATCCGCCGGCTTCACGCCGATAACGGGGCTGGAGGCAAACATGTAGGGACGCAGATACAAGGAAGCATCAGAACCGTAAGGCGGCACCCAGTCGGCATTCGCCGCCACGACCTGATCCACCGCCTCCAGAAACCGCTCCTTCGGGAAGGGCGGCATCTCCAGACGCTCTGCGGAATCAACCATGCGCTGGGCATTCAGGTCAGGACGGAAAGTCACGATATGCCCGTCCTTGGTTTCATAAGCCTTCAGGCCCTCAAACACTTCCTGGCAATACTGGAAGATACCGGCACATTCATTGAGGGTGATATTCGCATCCTCCGTCAGGACACCCTCCCCCCACTTGCCATCCTTGTAATTTGCCACATAACGCTCACCGGTCACACGATAGCTGAATCCCAACTGCGACCAATCCATATCTGCCTTAGCCATAACGATTGCTCCTTTTCTGTATCACATACAGTTCCATACTCATTGACGAAAAAGCCTTCCCCTCTGGGGAAGGGGGACCGCGTAAGCGGTGGATGAGGTTCTTTGTTCTGAGGAATACCTTTTCTTTAGTGAGTATAATTTACAGTTACATATTCTAGTCTTGAAGTGTAAACTTGTCAAGCCGGGGCCTCTCCAAGGCATTCTGGCCCGGCAAGGCCGTGGCGGGGCGCACTGCCCGGCTGCTCCCTGACTCTGCGGCCCGGCGCTGGCATTCCTTCAGCTCACGCCGTGCCTGGGGCAGCATATCCAGTATGTCACCGGCAATCAGCCCCTCGCACCAGCGGATATAGGCCAGATCCCCTGCCAGTCCGTGCAGGTAGACCCCCAGGAGGGGCGCCAGCCCCGCCTCCGTCTGCTTCGCAAGGCCCACCACCGTACCGGCGAGCACATCCCCCGAGCCTGCCGTGGCCATACCTGCATTCCCCTTGGTGGTGAAGAACAGATCTCCGTCAGGATAGGCAATCACAGTACACTCGCTCTTGACCACAAAGACAGACTGGTATTCCTTGGCTGCTTCGCTGACCATGGGCAACAGGGATTCACGCAGTTCTGTCACCGTCACCCCCAGAAGATTTGCCATCTCCCCCAGATGAGGTGTCAGGACAGGCATCTGATGGCACTGGGCCAGCACATCGGGATTACCCGCAAAGGCATAGATTGCATCGGCATCCAGAATCAGGGGGCATTCTGCCTCCTGCACGAAACGGCGCACCAGCTCCTGGGTCTCCCTGGCACGGCCAAGACCCGGCCCCAGCAGCACCGCATCGGCCTGACGGGACAGTTCCAACAGGCGCGCAAGTGCCGCCTCGCCCCCCAGCACTCCCTCCGGGCTGGCATCACTGTACTGCTCCGGCAAATCTGCAGTGAGTGCCGACGCACCGGATTCTGGCAGGGGCTGCACCATGACTTCCGCCAGTTGGGAGGCCAGAACAGGCTGCACCCTTTCCGGCACCGCCAGCGTCACCAGCCCGGCGCCAATGCGCAAGGCCGAGCGGGCGGCAAGAGAAGCTGCGCCGGTCATACCCCTGGAGCCTGCCACCACCAGCACCCTTCCACAGTCACCCTTATGGGCGGAGCGGGGCCTGGGAGGCAAAAGCCCCAGGGCCAGCTTATCATCCAATAGCTGCATCTGCAGGCTGTCCTTATCCAGGAGCTTCTTCGGCAGGCCAATATCATCCACCAGCAGCTCGCCCGTGCAATCCGCCCCCGGCGAGAAAAAATGCCCCGGCTTCGGCAGACCTAGCGCCACGGTCATCCTGGCCTGCACCGCCACCGTGGAAACCGTGCCGGTATCCGCCTCCACCCCGCTGGGCACATCAATGGCGAGTACAGGCAGTTGGGCGGCATTCAGCTCCTCGATCACCCGCAGCATGTCCTTCCTGAGCTCCCCCTGAAAGCCCGTACCCAGGAGGCCGTCCACCGCCCCCGCCGCAAACTTCAGGGCCAGATGCAGGCGATCCCAGTCACGGCCTCCTTCCAGCCCATGGATTTCTGCCTCCATATTCTGCAAAATGTCATACATCGTCTTTGCCGAGGGCTTTAATTTATCCGCATTACCTGTCAGAAACACCTTGACCCTGGCTCCCATATTGAGCAGGTGACGGGCAGCCGCCAGGGCATCGCCCCCGTTGTTGCCGCAGCCGGCCAGCACCACCACGGACCTTTCCTCTGCCCCGCCCAGCAGTTCCGCCACCGCCTCTGCCACCCTGTGGCCTGCGTTTTCCATCAGAACCAGCTCAGGCAGACCATATACTTCCAGCGCCTCCTTGTCGATCAGGCGCATATCCTCGGCTGTTGCCAGTTTCATGCACGACCCTCCTTTCGGAACTGTCCATAAATAAATTTTGGATTTGACTTGTCTAAATCTCCATATGCGTCGTTGTCGTCAGTCGGCATAGCACCACTATGCCTCCTTCCTCCGCCTAGCCTATGAAGATTTATTCTGCGTCCTATCCTAAAATTTATTTCTTACCAGTTCCTTCCGCTTTCATTTTTCCATCACGCACTGTGCCGTCGCATAGTCTTTGGCATGACTGAGGGAAACAAGGAGCCTTGCTCCCCGCTCCTGTGCCATTTTCGCAAAGCATCCCCCAAGGCTCACATGAGGGCAGCCCAGCTCATCCGGCAGGATTTCTATGTCCGTCAGTTTTCCTTCCCGCAGGCCGGTGCCGAAAGCCTTCAGCACCGCTTCCTTGCCTGCCCAGCGGGCAGCGTAGCTGGCCACCCGCTGAGCCCCGCGGCTTTCGCAGTATTCCTGCTCTGCCGGTGTATACACCCGCTCCAGAAAACGGGGATTTTCCACGGCCTTCCTGACCCGCTCCAGCTCCACAATATCCGTGCCAACGCCCAGCAGCAAGAAAATTCCTCCTTACCATAAGCGTAGGGGCGCCTTCACGCGCCCCTACGGCTATCACACACGGCATCTGCCGCATTTTCTGTTTTCAGGCTCTCACTGAGACGGCTGAGATGCCAGCGCCGGAGGCATCGTGTAGGGCGTGCCGCCCATTGTGGGGCCGCCGGTGGCATTAAGCTGGGAATTATCACTGGTGCCCTGCACGCTGCCCGTTCCCTGTACCGTACCCGTGCTCTGGATTGTTTCCCTGGGGGTAGGCGCAGGAGCCGTGCCATCTGCATTCTTATTCTCCGTCACGCCCTCCTTGGGATTGAACCTGTAATTGCGGGCAATAAATACCTCCACGCGGCGGTTCTGGGACCTGCCCGCATCCGATTTATTGTCAGCCAGGGGACGGTACTCGCTGTAGCCGATAGCACTGAAGCGCTGGGGAGCCAGCCGCTTGTCCTGGGCTATGATGAACTTCATAAAGTTCAGCGCACGGGCGCTGGACAGCTCCCAGTTAGAGGGATACTGAGGGGTATTGATAGGCACATTATCCGTATGGCCGGAAACCACCACACGCTCAGGTATCGTTGCCAGCAGCCCTGCGATAACGGGGGCGATGCGCTGGGACTCTCCCACCAGTTCCGCAGAGCCCGAGGGGAACAGCGCCCGCTCCTTGATGCGGATCATCAGTCCGTCATCCTGGAGCTGCGTGGAGAGCTGATCCTGGAGATTATTGGCCTCGATGTATTCCTCCAGCTCTTTCTGGATCTCCGTCAGGGCCTGGTTTTCCTGGATATAAGCGGAATTGCCCTTATCTTCGTCAGAGGGAATCTCCGCCATACGGCCCGGATTCATGCCCATCTGGTCAAAAAAGGAAGGGCCGCCCATATTGAAGGCTGCCGAGAATGCCTGGGACATGGCCTTCAGCTTGGTCTGATCCGTCTGGGAAATAGCAAACAAAGCTATGAACAGGGCCAAAAGCAAGGTCATCAGGTCAGAATAAGGCAGGAGCCAGGCCTCGCCGTTTTCTTCTTCATGGGGCTTGCCACGTTTCTTCCTGGCCATGCAATCACTCCTTCTTCAGCCCTTCGCGCTCGGACTGGGGGATAAAGACCATCAGCTTGGCTTCGATGGCCGTAGGGGAATCGCCTGCCTGCAGGGACAGGATTCCTTCAATAATCATGCGCTTCTCGCTGACCTCTGCCTCGGACAAGAGCTTCAGTTTGTTGGCCAGGGGCAGATAAATAACGTAAGCGGAGAAGATACCGAGGATGGTAGCGACGAATGCTGCCGCGATAGCGTGGCCCAGCTTATTGACATCGTTCAGGTTGCCCAGGGCCGCAATCAGGCCGACCACGGCGCCCAGCACGCCCAGGGTAGGTGCGTAGGTACCGGCCTGGGTGAGAATGGAGCGCCCCACCGAATGCCTTTCCTGCATCACCGCCAGTTCCGCGTCCAGCACGTCGCTGACGAATTCCGGATCCATGCCATCGATGACCATGCCCAGCCCGGTGCGGAAGAAGGGATCATCAATCTCCTGCACCTTGCTCTCCAGAGCCAGTATACCTTCACGGCGGGCAATCTGGGAAAGCTCAATGAACATCTGCAGCAGCTCCGCCTTCTCATGGAGGGGAGGCTTATGGAACGTCATGGTGACCAGCTTGGGCATGGTCTTTAGCTGCTTCATGTTAAAACCGATGAAAAGGCAGGAAAATGTACCGCCAATGATAATCAGGAATGCAGCGGGGTTATTCAATGAACTGATTGGTGCGCCCTTAATGACCATTCCGACAAAGACAGAAATAAAGCCAGCTACCACACCTATGACTGTTGATATTTCCAAGGCAAGTTCCTCCTATCTGTAATCCCTTCCCATGGAGTGGATTTGTCTCGCAGGGTTTTTCTCCAAAATCCGTTTCCATACCCTATTCCATATAATTCCATAGAAGCGGCAAAAATCCTACCATTGATTCCGAAAAAATTTTTTAGACCTATAATAATTTTTTCTTATTATATCATACATGCACCAAAAATATGATATAATAAATGAAAATAAAGATGATTTATCACAAGAATCTAAGAACAAGAATCTAAGAAAACCAGGAAAGAAGCGGTCACATGGAACTGAGACAACTCGAATATTTCCAGATGGCCAGCCGTCTGCGGAATATCACCCGTGCTGCGGAGCGCCTGCGGGTTTCCCAGCCAAACATCACCGTTGCCATCAAGAAACTGGAAGCGGAACTGGGCATACAGCTCTTTGACCGCAGCCAGAAGCAGCTCTCCCTGACTCCCGAGGGTACGGTCTTCCTGAACCGCATCGAGCTTGCCCTGCGCAATATCCAGGACGCAGTGTTGGAAGTCAACGACTACAAGCAGTTGCAGAAAGGTACTATCAAGATTGGCATCCCCCCCATGATGGGAGCCTACCTTTTCCCGAAAATCTTTTCCAGCTTCCAGAAGCACTACTCCCATCTGGAAATCTTCCTGCATGAGGAAGCCTCCATGTCCATCCGGGAGCAACTGGAGCGGGATGAACTGGATTTCGGCATTATCATTATTTCCGGTGCCTCCCATAACCTGCAGCTACTGCCCATGTCGAAAAATCAGGTGGTCTGCTGCGTGCCCCAGTCAAGCCCTCTGGCAAAGAAGACTGTCCTGACCTTCTCCGACATCGCCTCCGCCAGCCTGGTGATGCTGAAAGAAGGCTCCTTCCTGCGCCAGCTCGTGCTGCAAAAACTAAAGGATGCAGGGGTGAAACCAAATATAGTGCTGGAATCAAACCAGGTCGGCACCTTGAAGGGCCTGGTAGCCTCCGGCGTAGGCATAGCTTTCCTGCTGGACATGGTGGTGGATGGTGCCCCCGGTGTCAAGGCCATCCCCCTGGCAGAGCCTATGGTGGTGGATGTGGGCATCGCCTGGAAAAAGGATCGCTATATCTCCAGGGCCGCCCAGTCCTTTATCGACTTCTGCAAGGATCTGCTACTGAGGAAGCAAGAAACGGAAACATAAAAAATAAGCACCGCGAGGTGCTTATTTTTTATGTTTATCCGTAGTATCAGAAGAAAAGATGTGCCAGGACATAGCCGACGCAGCAGCCGCTGCTGACGCCTATAAGTCCCGGAATCATAAAGGAGTGGTTCAGGATGTACTTGCCGATGCGCGTCGTGCCGGAACGGTCAAAGCCGATGCAGGCAAGGTCGGAAGGATAGGTGGGCAGAAAGAAGTAGCCGTAGCAGGCAGAAATGAAGGACAGGACAAGAATCGGGTCCATGCCCACATTCAGGGCCATGGGTACCACAATGGCAATGGCCGCCCCCTGGGAATTCACCAGCTTGGAAGTGAGGAAGGCCAGCACCGCATAGGCCCAGGGATAGCTCTGCACCGCATTGCCCAAAAATTCTCTCAAAAAGCCCATATGGTGGGCAAAGAAGGTATCTGCCATCCAGGCCACGCCATAGACGGAAACCAGGGCCACGACGCCGGAACGGAACACCTGGCTATTGCCCACATCCTTGGCCTTCACCTTGCAGGTGATAAGGATAAGGGCAGCCACAAAGAGCATGACCATCTGGATGACCTGCACCATGGAGACCGCCTTCATGGCACCCTTGGCATCAGGGAATTTGGGCAGCAGGTCGGCGAAGAAACCGATGTAATTGCCGATCAGCTTGGCATTGCCCAGTATGGCGATGACCAGGATACCGATCAGGAAAATATACATGGCACGGTAGTACTCCTTGGGCAGTTCCTTGTCCAGAAGGCTTTCCGTATCGCCATAGACATAAGCCTTGTTCTCAGGGTCCTTGATGAATTCCTGGAAGCGCTCATCATCCGCCAAATCCTTGCCCCGCCGGTAGCTCCAGAGAGCCGCAAAGAATACGCCCAGACCGGTGGCGGGAATGGAGACCATCAGCACCTGAATCAAGGAAAACTCACTGCCTGCCGCTGCCAGGAAAGCCACGATGGAAACCACCGCAACAGAGGCGGGGGAGGCACAGATACCCATCTGGGAGGCCACGGAAGCCACCGCCATGGGGCGCTCGGGCCGGATGTTCTGCTTGATGGCAACGTCATAGATAATGGGGAACAAGGTGTAGACCGCGTGTCCCGTACCGCACAGGATGGTAAGGAACCAGGTGGTCAGGGGTGCCAGGATCGTAACGTACTTGGGATGCCCTCTCAGGAGCTTCTCCGCGTACTTCAGCATGACTGTCAGGCCGCCGGAGGTCTGCAAGAAGCCTGCGCAGGTGACAACAGCCATGATGATGAGCATGACATCAACCGGCGGCTTGCCAGGCTGATACCGGAATACGAAGGTAAAAATAACGAGGCCGATGCCGCTGATGACAGCCAGCCCAATGCCCCCGTGCCTGACGCCAAACACCAGGCAGGTCAGGAGCACAATGAATCCTAATAGCATTTCCATAGATACTCTCCCTTTCCAATAATGCTAATGATGACGAGCCTCCTCTCATATGTTTCTTATTCGCCCCTGCTTTTGATTTTCCTTCTCACACCTGAATTTTTCCAGTTTTCTTTCAGGCGAATAAAAAAGCAGGAACGCCCTCACGTTCCTGCCCCATGGTTTATTTACTTATCTACACTGCATAAAAATTGACAAGCTTGGCATCAAAGATGCCGTCCATTGCCTTTACCTTGGCCAGAGTTTCCTCCGGCAGCTCGTTATCAATGGTCAGCACCATCAGATTCGTGCTTTCCGTCTCAGTCTCCCCCACCTGCATAGCGGAAATATTGATGCCATCCGCCCCCATGATGGTACCCACCTTGCCGATGATGCCCGGACGGTTGATATGCGGGCAGATGAGGATGCGTGCGTGAGGTGCCACATCCACACGGAACTTGTCAATCTGCACGATACGGGCTTCCTCGCCAAAGAGGGTGCCCTTCACGGAGATTTCCTTGCCGCCTGCCTTGGCCTTGACCGTAATCAGATTGGCATAGGAAATGGGCTGCTGATCCTTCACTTCCGTGACCTTGATATTGCGGGACTTCGCCAGGCTCGGCGTATTGACATAATTGACCTCGTTCTCCATGATGGGATTCAGCATGCCCTTCAGCACCGCAGTCGTCAGTATGCCGGTCTTGACCTCCGTAATCTCACCGTTATATGTGACCTCAACGCTGGTAATCGGCCCTTCCGCCAAAGAGCACAGGGTGCCGCCCAGGCGCTCCGCCAGGGTCAGGTAGGGGCCCACCACCTGCATGGCCTGGGGAGAGACAGGAGCCATATTGACTGCCGTTGCCACAGGCTCCCCATGCAGGGCAGCCCAGATCCCCTCGGCCACATCCACCGAGACGCCAATCTGCGCCTCCACCGTGGAGGCTCCCAAGTGGGGGGTCAGCACAATGCCCGGCACACCCACCAGGGGATGATCAGCCGGAATCGGCTCAGAAGTGAAAACATCAATGGCCGCACCTGCCACCAGTCCCTCCTTGACCGCCCTGGCCAGATCTTCCTCCACAATGATGCCGCCCCTGGCACAGTTCACCAGGCGCACTCCCTGCTTCATCTGCTGCATTTCCTTATAGGAAATCATGCCCTTGGTATCCTTCGTGAGAGGCATATGCACGGTGATGAAGTCCGCCTGCCTGATAACTTCTGCCAGAGTGCAGACCTTCACCCCCAAGGACTGTGCTCTTTCTTCATTTATATAGGGATCATAGGCAATAACTTCCATATCAAAGGCCTGGGCGCGCTTGGCGACACCGCTGCCGATGCGTCCCATGCCTATGACGCCCAGGGTCTTGCCCCTCAGCTCCACGCCCACATATTTCTTGCGGTTCCACTCGCCCTTCTGCATAGTCTCATTGGCAACGGGGATATTGCGGGACATAGCCAGCATCATGGCCATGGTATGCTCCGTAGCCGCAATCGTATTGCCCCCAGGGGAATTGATGACCATAATGCCCTTGGCCGTAGCCGCCGGAATATCAATATTATCCACGCCCACACCGGCACGGCCTATGATTTTAAGGTTCTTGGCCCGCTCTATGACTTCCGCCGTGACCTTGGAGGCAGAACGCACCATCAGCGCATCATATTCGGGGATAATCTCCAGCAGTTCCTCCGCCGACAGCTTATCCTTCACAACCACCTCAAATTCCTTCTGCAAAAGCTCTATGCCCTTCGGGGAAATACCATCTGCTGCCAATACCTTCATGCCATATCTCTCCTCTGTCTAATCCACAATAAGGCCCAAAAACCTATCACCTACTATAGACCATCCCCTTTGAACCGTCAAGTGTTCTTCCAAGAAAAACAAAGTTTCACTGTAATGCTTGCTTTTCCCTAATTTTCAAGTTACAATATTAACATGTTAGGCAGTCCGTAAAAAACAGACAATTACGGCATATATAAGGAGGTCCTATTTGTGGAAGCAGAGCGCATCTATAATTTCAACCCCGGCCCGGCTGTTTTGCCCCTGGAGGTCCTGAAGGAAGCACAGGCGGAATTCCTGAATTTCAATAAAAGCGGCATGAGCATCCTGGAAATCAGCCACCGCGCCAAGGAATTTGAAGCCGTGCTGGCCCAGGCCAAGGCCGATGTCAAGGAGCTGATGGGGCTCGGCGATGATTACGAAGTTCTCTTTATCCAGGGCGGCGCCAGCCTGCAATTCGCCATGTTGCCCATGAACTACGCCACCAAGGAGCATCCCGGCTCCTACGTGCTGTCCGGCAGCTTTGCAGAAAAAGCCTATAAGGAAGCGCAGCTCCTAGGCGTTGGCACTGTAGCCGCCTCCAGCAAGGAAAGCGGCTATCATCATGTCCCCCAGCAGGACGAGCTGAAGATTGACCCCGGCGCCGCTTACCTGCATCTTTGCTATAACAATACCATCTACGGCACGGAGTACCACTACATCCCGGAAACAAGCGGCGTGCCCCTTTTCGCGGATATGTCCTCCGACATGCTTTCCCGTCCCCTGGATTTCAGCAAATTCGACTTCATCTATGCAGGTGTCCAGAAGAACCTGGGCCCGGCTGGTGTCGTGCTGGTGGTGGCAAAGAAATCCCTGCTGGAAAAGACAGCCGACCAGCTTCCGACAATGCTGCGCTACAACACCTTCTATAAAAAGGATTCCCTGTACAATACCCCACCTGCCTTCTGCATCTACATGGTGGGCAAGGTCGCAGCCTGGATCAAGGCACAGGGTGGCCTTGCGGTCATGGCAGAGCGCAATGCCAAAAAGGCAAAGCTGCTCTACGATGTGATTGATCAGTCCAACGGCTTCTATAACGGACATGCGGACAAGGACAGCCGCTCCTTTATGAATGTCACCTTCCGTCTGCCCAGCGAGGAACTGGAAAAGAAATTCGTCGAGGATGCCAAAAAAATCGGCCTGGGAGGCGTCAAGGGCCACCGCAGCGTCGGCGGCATGCGCGCTTCCATCTACAACGCCATGCCCTACGAAGGAGTGCAGAAACTGGCAGACTTCATGGCCTCCTTCCAGAACGCACACGAATGATTCTTATATGAAATTTACGAAATATGACCTTTGGCAAAGGGGCGGGAGATATGCTCTCCCGCCCTTTTTTTGCGCGCTGCCGGGGCGCAAAAAAAAGCTTCCCGGAGCCCCGAGAAGCCTTGATTTACCTATGGTGCGATTGGCGCGATTCGAACGCGCGACCCCCTGCTTAGGAGGCAGATGCTCTATCCAGCTGAGCTACAACCGCATGCGTTACAGTATAGCACAATTTTTTCTGACATGCAAGCCCATATTACCATCTTGTTGTTGCCCGCCAGAAACTGGGGCGGCACATGACCAAAAGTGTCAGAATCTCCAGGCGGCCAAAGAGCATCGAAAAGCACAGAACGCTTTTCGTAAAATCCGAGAGGCCGGCGTAGGTCTGTGTTGCTCCGGCGATGCCGAAGGCAGGGCCGATATTGCCCATGGTGGTGACGGAGAGGCCCAAGGCATCGAAGGTGCTAATGCCATCGGCAGTCAGGAGCAAAGTCCACAGCATAATGAACATTATATAGAGGAAAAAGAACTGGCAGGCCCGCTCCACTATGCCCTCATCCACTTTCACGCCGTTCATGCGCACCGCTGCCACCATGCGGGGTGAATTTTTTTGCCGCACGATGGACCAGACATTTTTCGCCAACATCACCAGGCGGGAAATCTTCATGCCGCTGGCGGTAGACCCGGCACAGCCGCCGCCCAGCATCAGCAACAGCAGCACCCCCTTGGCGAAGGGGGGCCACTGCTCAAAATCCGCAGAAACAAAGCCCGTGGTGGATATGGAACCCACCTGGAAGCTGGAATAGCGCAAAGCTTCAGCGGGATGCAGGTTTTGGGAGAATATCAGGTTCAGCGTTATCAGCAGGCAAGCCGAACCGATGATGCCCAAATACGCCTTGAATTCCGTATTGTGCAGGAGCACCCGCGGCCCTTTATGCCATACACGGTAATAAAGGGCGAAATTCCCTCCCGCCAGAATCATGAAGAAGGTCATCCAGCCTTCCAGCCACGCATTGCGGAAGTGCATGGCATTATCATCATAGGTGGAAAAGCCTCCCGTGCCGATGGTTGACATGGCATGGGCCAGGGCCTCAAAGGGCCGGAGCCCGCACAGTACATAGACCAGGAAGGCCAGCAAAGTGAACACCAGATACAGCTTGAAAAGCGCCTTCGTCATATCGCTCAGCCGCGGCAGCACCCGCTCATCCGTGGGGCCGGCCCCCTCGGCATTGTACATATAGACTGCGCTGGCTCCTGTCTGGGGCAAAATGGCAATAAAAATTACTATGATGCCCAAGCCCCCGAACCAATGGGTCATCATGCGCCAAAACAGGATGCTCCGGGGCACGCCCTGCAGCGTGGGAAAAACGGTAGCCCCCGTGCCGGTAAAACCGGAAATGCTCTCAAACAGGCCATCCAAAAGTCCCAGATAGCCTCCGCTCACATAGGGAAGCATGCCCAAGGCCGTTGCCATAATCCAGCCCAGTCCGGTGATGGCTATGCCCTCCCGCAGTGACAGGGACTCCACGCGCACATTGCCATGGTAGAGCATGGCATGTCCTGCCACCCCTGCCAGCATGGCGGCTGACAGGAAGCTCACCGCATCATGCTCCTGATTGTAGATGGCAATGCCGCAGGGAACCAGCAGGACAACGGCCTCAGCCAGAATCAGGCGACCCAGCACATATAAAATCACGCGTTTCTGCACGAGGGCAGCACCTCCCTTCTCCAAAACTCACCAATGTTCCCGTGCCGTGCGTATGACAATGCCGATGACCACCAAAAGCGAGAACACCTCCACCCGTCCCGCAGTCATCAGGAGCGTACAGAAAAGCTGGGCCCAGCCCGGCAGTTCCGCCGGAGAAACCAGCCCCAGGACTGCAACCGCCCCCGTACTGGTCAGGCAGGCCGCAGAAAGCCGCAGGGCATCCAGAAGGTTTGGCATGGCTAGCGCCAGGACCATGGCTCCCAGCATAAAAGCCGTTACATAGATGAAGAAAAAAGCCAATATCCGCCCGGCAATCTTCTCCTGAATCGGCAGACCGTCAAGCTTCACCGCCGTCACTGCCCTGGGATGCAGGGCGCTCTTGAGGCCGCTGTCTGCCAGACGAGCGAGCACAACGAGGCGCATGATTTTCAGGCCCCCCGTAGCCGAGCCGATGCAGCCCCCCACAAAAACCAGCAGGAAAAGCACATAGCGCTCAAAATCCGTCCACAGCCAGACCGGAGCCGTGATAAGTCCGCTGGTGGACAGAAAAGAGACTGACTGGAAAAAAGCCGCGCTCAGGGCCTGTCCGGAACCATAGGGGCCATACACTTCTTCTGCAGAAAGAGTCACCGTCAGCAGCGCCGTGGCCACAACAATGACAATAATAAATACCCGCAGCTCCGTATCAGTCACCAGCAGCCGCAGGCTACGGCGGGTCCACGCCTTCCAGCAGAGCAGGAAGTTCACGCTGCCAAAGAGCATCACGCAGAAAGCCGCCAGGGACAGGGCACCGGAAGGCTCCGGCAAGGTGATGGCCGTCTCCCCCGTCCCCGTAAGCAGCTCCGGCATTTCCGGCCACAGCCCCTCCCCCAGAGCCAGGGCAAAGGTATCTATATCACCGCCGGAAGAAATTGTTACCAAAGCCATAAAGAGAGCGCGCCAGGGCGTAAGCCCCGCCAGCAGGAAGGCTGCCAGGGCGGCCACTGTCATGGATATGTAAACCCGCACCCCTTGCTCCAGGGACTCCCGCATCTTGCTCCAGACCGGACTGAAAAACAGCATCTGCCTGGCAGATAAGGTCAGGCCGAAGCAGCCGCTCACCTGGGGCAGCACCGTGACCAGGATGACAACAAAGCCCAGCCCCCCCAGCCAGCTCATCACCCCATGCCAGAGAATCATGGCATTAGGCCAGACCACACGGGGCAGCATCATGCCCGACATCCCCGTGGTCGTCAGCGCCGAAACACTGGTAAAAAAAGCCTCTGCCGGGTCGCGGGCAATCCCTGACAAAAGATAGGGCAGCATCCCCAGCACACCCAGCACGGGCCAAATGGCAACTATCAGGAAAGCCCCCTCCCGTGTGCTCATCTGGCCCCGCCTGTCTGACAGCAGGGAGCGCTGCATAAAGCCCCTGGCCACAAATGCAGATACCAGCAGCGTGACAAAAAGCGCACCCGCCGACGGCCATTCTCGAAAAAAGCAGGCCGCCAGAAGGGGCAGGCCCAGGGAAGCCGTATATACCTGAGTCATCCGCCCCATCATGCGCCAGAAAAGTTCCATCGGCTCCACCCTCACTTAAAATATTTCATGACCTCGGGGGCGAATTTCGTCTGGATAAAGAGGATTGCCCTGTCCCCCGGCTGCAGCACCGTATGCCCATTGGGAATCATGGCCTCCTCGCCGCGCACATAGGCGCAGACCAGGCACTCACGGGGCAGATTTGCTTCCATCAGTTTTTTGCCGGCCACCGGGGCGCCGGGCTGAACTATGACCTCGACAGCCTCGGCCTTCGCCCCCTCCAGGAGGGAGACAGCCACCACGCCGCCGCGCCGCGCAAAGGCCAGCACCTCCGCTGCGGAAAGGAGCCTGGCCGAGAGCACGATATCCACCCCCACCTTCTCCATCAGCTCCACATACTCGCTGCGGGAAACCCGCACGACAGTCCTGCACTTATTGCCGGAAAGATGCCGTGCCAAAAGCGCCAGCATCAGGTTCAGCTTATCATCCTCGGTCAGACAGACCACCACATCCGCATCGCTGATGCCTTCCTCGGTGAGCAAATCAATATCCGTGCCGTCACCGCAGATGGAAATGCCGTTTTCCAGAAACTCCGCCACCATGCGGCAGCGCTCCCGGTCCTTGTCGATAATCTTCACCTGCACACCCTGAGCGTCCAGCATAGGGGCAAGGGCACGGCCTGCGCGGCCCGCGCCGATAATCAGCACCCGGTGGAGCTTGCGCGCATCGCGCTGCACAAGACTCTTGCTGAATTTCTCGATTTCCTCCGGAATGCCGATAAAATACGCATTGTCATGGGGCAGCAGGCAGTCGTCGCCATGGGGTATAATCATGCGGTGGTCACGGAAGATCATCCCGGCCAGCACCCCAGGGGGCAAGCGCAGATCCTTGAAGGGCACCCGTATCAGGCTGGACTTCCTGTGTACCTTAGTCTCGAACAACCGAATCTTGCCGTGGGCAAAATCCTCCACATCCAGGGCCGCCGGCGTCATCAGGATGCGGTTGATCTCACTGGCAGTGATGAGCTCAGGATTGAGCATCAGATCTATATCAAAATTTTCCTTTAGATACTCCTTGGCTTCACTCATGAACTGCATGTCCCGTATGCGGGCAATCGTATGCTGGATCTCATGCTTCTTCGCCAGTATGCAGGCCACCATATTCACTTCATCGCTGCTCGTCACGGCAATCAGTATATCCGCTCCCTTGATATCCGGGTCATTCATGGTGATAGGGCTGGCCCCGTTGGCGGTAACTGCCAGAACATCAAGGGTGTTCTTCACAGCCTCAAGCTGACTCTCATCATGGTCTACCACCACGACCTCGAAACGCTCCCTGGACAAGAGCTCCGCAATACTGTAGCCAAGCTGCCCTGCGCCGACGATTACAATACGCAAAAATATCCCTCCCACGCCTGCATCTGCTACAATGTCAATAATGCTTCATTATAACGCCATTGTTCAGGATTTAGCAATACGGAATGGCATAACAAAAAAGACCGCATAAATAGCACGGTCCTTCTTCATGAAATATGTCGGTCTTATATAGGGCATAGATTCATCATCACTTTCTTTTTAAGGCTTCCAACACTTCTTCTGGATTCATATCAAACAATTCCTCATCTAATTCCTCATCACAATCGGCATTAGCTCCATAAGCACCACTTGACCGCAATGGTCAGCAACATTAAAAATCTGATGGAAACCTCTGGCTGGGATGCCCAGCAGACCATGGATGCGTTGAAAATCCCTGCCAGTGAACAGGAAAAATATGCGAAGCAGATATAGTAAGCCCGTAGCCGTCTGAATAACAAAGGCCGCAAGCCTGTGATGCTCTTGTAGCATCTTCATGCTTGCGGTTATTTTACGCTTGAAGACTGTCCGGAACCCCTGTGTTTTCAAGTGTCCCTAATTACAACCGTCGGAACCGTCCTAAAATTATATACATTTTTGAAACCGCGTATTATGTAGTTCCAGGACTCATTTTATCCTACTTTTTCGATGTTAATTTGAGCAAATTCGTCTTTTGAAACGTTTTCCCCAGTTGCATAAATATTGTCGTCAACTTCACACTCGACTTCCAAACCTTCCTAAATACAGCTGGTCTTGATTACTTTCATTATCTGTTCTTCAGTCCAACTTGTAACATCCTTGATGAAGTCAACATCCATACCTTTTTTCCATAAATTTCTAATCATATCAATCGTCTTATTCTCTTCGCCCTGTGCTATGCCCTGCGCCATGCCCTGCGCCATGCCCTGCGTTATCCCCTGCGCCATGCCACGCTCATAAATGCCTTCGCTCAAATTGCACATCGTTCTCAATTCCTCCTCCATCTCAGCAGTAACCTCGATATCAAACTTCTTCCTGAGGATTTCACTTTTCTCTTCAGCCGTCTTATCTGTTTCCTGGAATATGACCTGCAACATTGACAGCATCCGGTTCCGCACCGGTCCTGAAGCCAAATAAACCATCACGATATTGAGCAAGTCATAATTCTCTGGCGGCTCCTTGTACTTACCCACCAGATGGTGCTCAGTCATGTGATAGTGGTTGATGATACTCCTGTCCGTAGGAGATTCCATACATATCCAGATGGTGTATACCTTCTTGACTTCGCTGTAGTCCGAACCACTGAATTCCGTTTCCTTCTGTGATGAGATAAGTCTGCTGCCATAGAACAGTGCTCTTTTCATAAGGATATACTTCAGCGTAGCTTCTGAAAAGGTCTTCTGAGCCTCTATGTTGATAATAAGGCGTATACGCTCACCGCTGTCCGGCGTAATGGCATGGAAGATTATATCAAAGGTAATCCAGCCTTCTGTTACGTCCCCTGCCTCATTGCGGAGTCCCTTTATCTTCTTCGGCTTTTTCACCGCATTCGTCTTACCTGGATTTACCGGCACCTTGCTGACCTGAATATCGCCCTCAATGCACTTCTCGGCTATATCATTAATGCTTACGTTCTTGAACTCAGGTACGGTTCCCTTCAGTATGTATGCCGCTACAGACCGCTCCGACAAGACATTTTTGGCGGCAAGGTCATACTGCGGATTATTGAAGCCAAGCAGTTCTGCTGCTGGCGGTTGACTTTGTGTCATTGATGATGGCTCCTTCCTCTTGCCTGAATTATACCACAAATCACCATATCCATAAAGTACAAAACGGAGGTTGCACCACCACCGCCTTATCGCCTCCGACTTCCGGGCAAAACAAAAGGCGGCCATCGGGACAAGGTCAGTATAGCACACATCCCAATTGTTCCATAAAAAAGCTGCCGCACCTAAGTACGACAGCCCTCACTATGCTGTTCTCAGCCCAGTTCCAGCAGCCCCGGCTTATCAATGCGCCAGTTGCCCAATTTTGCCCGGAAAAGGGCTGGCAGCTTGACCTGGTATCTGTTGTAGTGGCCGCCCTTCGCATAATTCGACGCAAAGGTTTCCTTCATGCCGCCGTTCTCATGGAGATCGTTGTCATACTTTACCATGGGATTCGGCACCACCACATAGCGCCCCACCTCTCCCTCGATCATCTTGGCCCAGTACACGCTCTGGGGTACCTTCTCCACGATGGCGAATTTCATCTGGTCTGTCAGCTTGTCCCGCTCCGCAAAGACCAACGTAGCCAGACGATTCTGCTTGACGAAGCCCTCGCATACTTCCATCACCCGCGGCACATCCATATTAGCGGCCAGCGCATTGTACTTATCTATGAATTCCTGCCAGGCAGGGCCTTGCCTGGCCCCGGCAGCTGCCTGCCCGCCTTCTGCCGGGGCAGTTCCCGCTGCGGGATCTGCAGCCTCTCCCCCGGCAGCGGCCCCACCTTCGGCGGCTGCTTTCTGGGCGGCTTCGGCTTCCTCCTCTGCCTGCTTGATGGCTGCCTCTATTTCCTCCTCGCTGGCGTTATCCTTCGGTATCAGTCCGGCACGACCAAGCCTGTTCGCCGCTATAGTCGCCTTCAGCTTGATTTCTTCCTTGTGCAGCCGCTTCTCCACATCCTTCATATTTTCCTTCAGCTTTTCGTACTCGTCCATAAAACCATAAAATTTCGTGAAATGCTGCTTATTGCTCTGCAGCATGGACCAGGCATAGGCCGCAAAAATAAAGGCCATAAGGCTGACAATCAGGGTTATCATCACCATGATATCCCTCAGCACAGGCGACATGATCCCATCCGACATAAGCACTCCCCCCGCTCATTTCTTATCCTCGAATTCTACTGCCGTCTCATTGATGAAATGCACCAGATGCTGCATAATATCAGTCTGGCTGGTCAGCTGCACAGGCTCCGGCAGAGGCTCAGGCAGCTCATTTGCGGAAGGCTCCCCCTCCCGGAAAGCCGCCAGCACCAGCGTCATATTGCTGAATTGCACTTCCCCGCCTTCGCGGATATACTCGCCATAGGCATAGAAGCCATAGGAAGGCGACAGGCCGCGGCACGCATCCAGCTCATACTTCACATCATGCTGCAGCAGCAGCCAGCGTGCGACACAGGAAACCAGGCAGACTGCCTGGGGCCGGAAGTCGCGCAGGCCCTGACGCAGCACCCGCGCATGCCGGATTATCCCCAAGGGATCACCGTAGGCTAGGCGCACTTCCTCGCCCTCCCGGAAATCCGCGCCGAAGACAAGGGCACCGTCCTCCCTGATGCTGCGTGGATGACGCGCCAGCAGCTTACCGTCACGCTCCACGCAGATAGGGAAGGTCAGGGCATCCCACAGAAAGCTGTCCCCGTTGTGTATGTCCAGGTAATGCTCGTAAATTTCCGCTGCCGGCCTTCTCCCCAGCTTCTTTATGACATACGGCGACTCCAGCTCCGTAATGGCATGCCGCCTGCCTAAAGGCCGCCAGCCAAAGCTGGTAAAGGCCTGCACATGCAAATCCCTGCCGGAAAAGATAACCGCCGCCAGGCCCGAGGTCAGGGACATATCATTCACAAAGGCGCGGCCCTGGGCACCGATATGGCCGTCATCGGAAATACCGCCGAAGAAAACTATATCCTTCCCGGACTGGCTCACCTCATCCAGAAAACCCGTGAGATTCAGGGAAATATCCGCCTGCAGCAGCATCACGGCACGGGCATCCGGCGTATCGGCAAGTTCCTGCCTCAGCGCAGCCCCTGCGGCGGCGCTTGTGTACTTGCTGCTCTCAAAGGACAGCAGCCTGATATGGCTGCACTCAAAACAAAGGAAACTCACCACCACACCATCACAGGCAATCTGCCCATCCACCACGGACTCGCCGCACATACAGCCCAGCAGCTTCCCCTGGGGGAAATCCTGGCGCAGCCGGTCAGCCATGGCCTGCGTGCCGCCTTCATCACGCTCCATGCCGGAAAGCAGAATCAGGACATCAGGTTCCTCCATCGCCCCCAGCGCCACACGCACCTCCCACTGCATGGCTAAATAATCCGCCTCATCATGCAGCCAGTATGACATCTGCCTCACGAACAGCTCCCCCCTTCACAAAAGGAGGCCCCCAGCGCAGGAAGCCTCCTTCTTTATCTTTCCTTGGCCGGTTGCAATGGCTCTATCCCCAAAGTGTGCATGACCTCTCTGACCTTGGCTATATCTATGGGCTTGGAGGCGTAAGCATCGCAGCCCAGCTCAAAGGCTGCATTGATATGCTGCATATCCTCGATGGCAGTCATCATGATGACCTTCGGCCTGGGCCCCGCCAGTTCCTCCCCCTTCTCGGCGTAAACATCCTGCACGCGGCGCAGCACTTCCATGCCATCAAGCTGCGGCATCATTATGTCCAGGCACAGCAGCCCGTAGGGTTCCCCCTCCTCCAGCGCCGAACGGTAAGCCCCCACCGCCGCCAGGCCGTCGCCCACCTCGTCACATGTACCATAAGCCTGCAGGAAATTTATCAGGAACTGCCTGTTCAGCCTGTCATCATCCACCACCAAAATCCTCATGCCCTTGTACCTCCGCTTGCTGCAATTTATTGGCAAATCCTTCTGCGCACACATATGATTCGCCAATGAACAGTACCAATCCTGCCAAAAACGATTATTTTTTTTGATTGCTTGACAATCACGGCACATATTGTATAATTACCTACAGGTGGAACAGGACAGCGGTTCCCCACACATTGGAGGTGTTACACCATGCTTATTGATGACGTCAGAGTTATCATTGAGAATGGCCCGTTCAGTGCCGAAGATGCGCAGTACTACATCGAACAGATAAAGAAGTCCAGCAAGCTCAGATTGAAAAAAGTCACATTTAATCGTTCTGATGCGTATCTCGACCTGCGTTACGCCTTCGAGGGCAACCCCTTCGAGCGCGTACGTCGCATCGCGCTGAGGCCGGTCCCCGAAGACAAGGCCGTCAACGACTGATATCAGGCTGCAACTACTTAAGCCCCGGAGCATTGTCGCTCCGGGGCTTTCTTTAGCTGTGGACAATAACAACGCTGCCTTGCTGTTGGCAGAAGTCCAAATATACGATATACTCATGATTATAGAAAGGATGTGGTGACGTATGCTGTACGGAGAAGTATTCAAGGATGGGCTCATTCTGGAATATCATATCATGAAGATGTACGCAGAATTTCTGGATTGGCGATGGCAAGGAGCCAATTCATGTGCATGTATGCAAAGGAACATTTCAAGAAACATTTATTGTGCTAAAAATTCCTACCCCCACAAAACAGAGGCACAGCCCATCAAAAAGCTGTGCCTCTTTTCATATGCTATTGCCCATTCACCTGAACTTAAAGCTGTCAAGCTGCCAAATTCTGCCGGAAATGGATTCCATGGGCGCATCTGAGTAAAGCCTCAGCTCCGGCTGGATATTCTTCTCCGGGAATACGAAGAATGCGGCTGCTTCCTCGCCGTGCTGGAAGAAGGCTTCAACAGCCGTCTTGTCCGCAAAGAGCTGCAGGGACAGCACCTGATCCACGAACAGGCGGAACTGGCGCTTGCCACGCCCGCCCAGCTTCATGCCATTGCGGTCGATGACCATCATCTGGGTTGTCCTGTCAAACAGCAGAGCAACCTTTTCCAGTCCGTAAACCAGCTCCAGGCGTACACGCTGCGCCTCGCCCAGGGTAATATCCAGCAAGACCTCGGAACCTTCGTAAAGGTCGGCTTCCAATTCCTCTGTGAGATCCGTGTCCAGGGTGATGGCACTCTCCTGCACCCGCAGTTCCCTGAGCTCACGGGCCGGTTTGGAGAAGATGTGCCCCTGCCTTAAAGTCAGCTCGCGGGGCAGGGTCAGGCTGTACATCCAGCCTTCCTCCTTCGTCGGGTAATCGCTGTCCTTATCCGGCATACCCATCCAGCCCAGCAGCAGATTGCGTCCCTCATGCTGGAATACCTGGGGGGCGTAGAAATCGAAGCCCTTGTCCAGCTCCTGGAACTTGCCGTGGAACATGGTCATGCCGTCCAGGGACACATGGCCTGCCACATAACCGGCCTGGTAGAGATTCTGCCTGTCGTGCTCCCGTGCCTCCAGGCCCTGGGGACAGAAAATCAAGGCTTCATAGTCACCGAAACGAATCAGGTTCGGACATTCCCACATATAGCCAAATTCGCCCAGGCGGTTTGCCAGTTCGCCCCTGCACTGCCAGCCGGTAGGTGTTTCCTCGTAGATGAGGACTGTCCCCGTCTCATCTTCCCGCTGGGCGCCGATAACAAAATAACGGCGTCCGTGGCGGCTGAAAAGATAAGGATCACGAAAATGCCCTGTATAGCCCGGCGGGTTCTTCGCGACGATAATTGCCCCCTTTGCCAGCGTGCCATCCTCCTGCAAAGTCGCCCAGCGCTGGGCAGGGGTGCGCACGCCCGCCTCATCCTTGGCATTGCAGGTGTAGAGTGCTTTCAACTGGCCGTTAATCACCGAACCGCAGCCGGAATAGCAGCCATCCTTGTCATGGGCATCCGTAGGCCAGAGTGCCAGCTCCGGCACCCTGTAATGGATGAAATCACGGGTGGAGGTATGTGCCCAGCATTTATTCTTATGCACTGTGCCCAGGGGATTCCACTGGTAAAAAATATGGTAAGCACCATCAAAATAAGTAAGTCCGTTGGGGTCATTGATCAGGCCGAAGGGCATCTCCAGATGGAAACGGTTATGCCAGCGATGCCGGAAGGGCAGCCCCTCACGCACCCTGGCGTCAATCTCTCTCTTGTCAAAAGCTTCCATAGAAATTCCACTCCTCAAAAAACATGCGGGCGGCGCGGGTAATCCCACGCCGCCCGCTCAGGCTCGTACAGATTTTGAATTTTACTCCTGCGGATTAAAGAAAGTGAAGGTCAGGCCAAAGGCCACGGCAAAGCCCACAGCATTGACGATAATGTACTCCAGCAGGTGGTTCAGGTAAAGGAGCGTGCCCGGAATAACCGTGATGCCCATGCCCGTACCGGCCAGGCCCATGAAGGCCGCCAGGCCGCCTGCGCAGGCACCGCCCACCAGGCCATAGATAAAGGGCTTCATGAAACGGAGATTGATACCGAAGATAGCCGGCTCGGTGATGCCGAGGAAAGCCGGAACTGCCGAGGAAATGTAGAGAGCGCGCTTCTTCGCGTTCTTCGTGCGGGCTGCAACCGCCACAGCCGCGCCGCCCTGGGCCACAATAGCGCCGGTGATGATGGCATTGAAGGGATCAACCCCCGTCGTAGCAAGGAGCTGGACTTCCAAGGCGTTGAAGATGTGATGCACGCCGAACACGACAATGACCTGCTGCAGGCCGCCCACAATGATACCGCCGATGCCGAAGGGCATAGCCAGGAAGGCTGCAACCGCGCCGAAGACAACATTCTCAATACCGTGCATGATAGGCCCAATGACGAGCAGGCCCAGCAACATGCAGACAAACAGGGTGACAAAGGGGGTAACGATAAGGTCGATGATATCAGGCACGACCTGCTTCAAAGCCGCCTGCAGCTTGGCAGCCACAATGCCCAGCACAAGGGCAGGCAGCACGGAACCCTGGTAGCCGACAACCGGCACCTGCAGGCCAAAAATATCCATCAGGAGCGGCTGCTGTGCGCCGCCGGGGATTGCAGCCCAGGCATTCGGGAGCTGGGGAGCAACCAGCATCAGGCCCAGTACGATACCGATAACCGGAGTGCCGCCGAAGCGCTTCATGGTAGACCAGCAGACCAGCGCAGGCAGGAAGATGAAGGCCGTATCCGTCAGGACCTGGCTCATGGTCAGCACATTATCGCTGAACTGGACGCCCAGGGCCTGGCTGGCACCGCGCAGGCCCATGAAAAGACCTGTTGCCACCAGCACGGGGATAATCGGCACGAACACGTCGCCCAGAGTACGGGAAATCTTCTGGGCCAGGGACATCTGCTCATAGGCTTCCTGCTTATTGGAACCGGCAGCACCCAGATTCGTGCCTGCCACAAATACATCAAACACCTTATCGACAAAACCCGTGCCCAGGATAATCTGGTACTGGGCCGCCGCAAAGAACTGCCCCTTAACGCCGTCGATATTTTCAATGGCCTTCTCATCCACCTTGGAACGGTCATTCAGGATAAGGCGCAGACGAGTCGCACAGTGCTCTGCGCTGCGGACATTATCCATGCCGCCCACATAGCGCTCGATAAGCTTGGCCACACGTTCCTCAGCCGGCAGGTCGGACAGGGCCGCCTCATCGGCCTCCACCTTCTCCTGCACGCTGGCCGACCCGGAAGACGCTCCCTCCTCTGCATCGCCGGAAACGATCTCAGCGCCATTCAGGGCAATGGTGATCTTGCCGTAATCAGCCGCATTCGTCACCAGCACCGGCGTGGTAACATCATAGCCTGCAGCCTTAATGGCAGGCACATCGAATTCCAGCAGGAGCTGGCCCTTCTTCACTGCCGCCCCCTGCTCCACACGAGCAGTGAAATGCTCGCCCTTGAGGTTCACCGTGTCAAGGCCCACATGGATAAGCATGTCAACGCCATCATTTGAATGAAGGCCAATGGCGTGCTTCGTCTCAAAGAACACCGTGACCTCGCCGTCAAAAGGCGCATAGACCTTGCCCTCAGGCTCCGCCACAGCCGCGCCACGCCCCATGGCACCGCTGGCAAAGGCCGGGTCTTTGACCTCCGACAAAGCTATCAGCTTGCCGGAAAGCGGACTGTCCAGACGCAAATCCTTCATGATTAGTTCCCCTTTCCCCTAAACATGGAAACGATACCGTAAAACGGAAAATAATGCCTGCGGCCTGACTTTCAGCCGTTAAAAGACATATTCGTCATTTAACGGGAATTTCCTGCCGCTTTCGGATGTGAAACCAATTTCATACTCATAGTCTAATATAGCCCCGGATATTTGTCAAGGGGCAAACAGATTTCTTTTTCCGCTTCTTCAAGGCAATTTCCTCCGCTAAAGCTATCATATATTTCACGCAACTATTTCCCGCTTTTTTTCAGAATCAGCTTCTATAATTCGCAATGGTGTATCAAGTGACATCAAAAACGAAAGGAAGATTTCCATTGAAAAGAGTAACACGTATATTATTGTTGACCATGCTGGTGATGGCATGCTGCTCAAGCCTTGCTTTGGCATCTGCCTTCCGTGTGGGTGATCAGGGCGAGGCCGTGGCCAGGATTCAGGCACAGCTTGCAAGTTTAGGCTACGATGTTGCCGTGGATGGCAGCTTCGGGCCTGCAACAGCTAGTGCAGTCCAGGCTTTCCAGGCTGATTCCGGCCTGGAAGCAGATGGACTTGTGGGACAGGGTACGTACTCCGCCCTGTTCGGCACCGACGAGCCGATGCCGGAAGTCAGCCGCGGTACTACCAGCATCTCCCGCCGCCTGATTTCCGATGCCCTGCAGTATGTGGGCGTCCCCTATGTCTTCGGCGGCACCAGCCCGGAATACGGTTTTGACTGCTCCGGCTTTGTGCAGTATGTTTTCGCCCTGTCCGGCATTGATATTCCCCGCACGGCTGATTACCAGTTCGAGATAGGCACGCCGGTCTCCAAAGAAGACCTGATTCCAGGCGACCTGGTCTTCTTCGAGACGTATGCGCCGGGTGCCTCCCATGTGGGCATCTACATCGGCGACGGCAACTTCGTTGACGCCACCTCCGGCGGCGTAACGGTCGAATCCCTGTACAGCCCCTACCGTCTCTCCTGCTACTACGGCGCACGCCGCATCATCTGACAGCATAATTTTTTAATCGAAAAGCCGCCCTTACGGGCGGCTTTTTACTGTATGAGCAAATCCCGGAACTTGGTAAACTCTCTCTGGAAGAAAAGCTTGATTGTGTCCACCGGGCCGTTACGGTGCTTGGCTATGATGACTTCCGTGATGTTCTTGTCCTCGGTGTCCTTGTCGTAATAATCCTCACGGTAGAGGAACATGACAATATCCGCATCCTGCTCCAGGGAGCCTGACTCACGTAGGTCAGAGAGCATGGGGCGCTTGACCTGGCGGCTTTCTACGGAGCGTGAGAGCTGGGAGAGAGCCACCACGGGCACATCCAGTTCACGGGCCAGAGCTTTAAGCGAGCGGGAAATCTCGGAAATCTCCTGCTGGCGGTTGTCTGAGTTTCGGCTGGGACGCCCCTGCATGAGCTGCAGGTAGTCGATGAAAATGACATCCAGGCCGTGCTCCGCCTTCAGGCGCCGCGCCTTGGAGCGCAGTTCCATGACGGTGAGGCCCGCCGTATCGTCGATATAGATGGGAGCCTTGTTCAGCCGGTCGGCAACCTCCACCAGCTTCGTCCATTCCTCGTCCGTCAGTTGGCCGGTGCGCAAATGCTGGGCATCAATGCCCCCCTCGGAGCAGAGCATGCGCTGCATCAGTTGTTCCTTGCTCATTTCCAGGGAGAAGAAGGCGCAGATGCCTCCGTGGAGACCCACGTAGCTGGCGATATTGAGGGTGAAAGCGGTCTTGCCCATGGAAGGCCGGGCCGCAACCAGCACCAGGTCGGATTTCTGCAAGCCGCTGGTGAGGGTGTCAAGATCCTTGAAGCCTGTGGACAGGCCCGTCAGGCCGCCCTTGGATTCATATAAGAGATTGATGCGCTCGAAGGTGCGCATCAGGATATCCTTCATGGATTCAAAGGCACCGCCGGACTGGCCCGCCGCCACGGCAAGGATTTTCTTCTCCGCCTCATCCATGATGGCCTCGACATCCTCGGTATCCTCATAGGCAGCGGCCGCTATCGCCGTGGCCGCATCTATGAGGCGACGCAGCTCGGCTTTCTCCCGCACAATCTTCGCGTGGTAGGTGACATTTGCTGCCGTGGGCACCGTGTTGGCGAGGTCAGAGACAAAGGTAATGCCGCCGACCCGCTCCAACTGTTCCTCTTTCCTGAGTTCTTCCACCAGGGTCACGATATCGACGGCTTCCTCGTTCTCGATCAGCTTCTGCATGGCCTCGAAGGCAATCCTGTGCGCCTCCCGGTAAAAATCCTCCCCATGCAGGATCTCCATGACCTGGGTAATGGCTTCTTTCTTGATGAGCATCGCGCCCAGCACGGCTTTTTCCGCCTCGATATTCTGGGGCGGCATGCGATCCTGCGGCATTACCCTTCCTCCTCGGGAGCTTCTTCCTCATCGGCGAAAATATACTCAAAGGCTTCCTCGGCTGTCTTGACCGGATGGATTTCCAGCCCCAGATGTTCCTTGGGGATATCCTTGGAATTCTCCTTGGGGATTAGCATGACCTTGATGCCTGCCTGCTTGGCGCCGTAGGCTTTTTCAAAGACGCCGCCCACGGGGCGCACGCGGCCCGCCAGGGAGATCTCCCCTGTGACCGCCACATCCTGCCGGATCTTGCGGCCTGTGACGGCGGAGACCAGCACCGCCAGTATGGCTGTGCCTGCGCTGGGGCCATCGATTTTGCCGCCGCCGATTACATTGATATGCACGTCATAGTCATGGATATCCTTGCCCGTGACCCGGCGCAGCACGGAGGCTGCATTGAACACGGAGTCCTTGGCCATGGAACCGGCTGTCTCGTTGAAGCGCACCGTGCCCTTGCCCTTCTCATGGGCGGGAAAGGCCACGGCCTCAATCTCGATAACCGAGCCCAGAAAGCCTGAGACTCCCAGCCCGAAGATATGGCCCTGAATCAGCTTGTCGGAGGCTTTTTTCGTCACATACTGGAACAGGCGGCTGACCTGGGCGACCTCGTAGATTTCCGCCTTGCTCACCGTGACGGCAGGGCTTGCCCCTGCTTCCGCCCCCTGCACTTCTTCAGCTTCGGAGGGGGCAGCTTCCTCTGCCTGGGCACTGGCTTTTTCCAAGGCCAGGCTGTAGGCATCGGCCAGGATATTGATGGCCTTGCGGCCCTCTATGGTGTACTCCGAAATCAGCTCGGCAATGCCCGGCTCCAGGACCGCCCCCAGCTTTTTGGCTGCATTCTCCACAATGATGCGGATATGCTTAGGCGTCAGCGGCTCGAAGTAAATCTCCGCACAGCGAGAGCGCAGGGCAGGGTTGATGGAACCGGCATCGCGGGTAGTCGCCCCGATCAGCACGAAATCCGCCGGTGCCCCTTCCTCAAAAAGCTGCCTGATATATTTCGGCACCTTCGGATCATCAGGATCATAATAGGCGGACTCAAAGAAGGCGCGCTTATCCTCCAGCACCTTCAGGAGCTTGTTCTGCAGCATCTCATCCATTTCACCGATTTCGTCGATAAAGAGGATACCGCCGTGAGCCTCCGTCACCAGACCCGGTTTCGGCTCCGGCACGCCTGCGTCCGCCAGGGCGCGGGAGGCCCCCTGATAGATGGGGTCATGCACCGAGCCCAGAAGGGGGTTCGTGATGTCCCTGGGGTCCCAGCGCAGGGTCGTGCCGTCCGTCTCCACAAAGGGAGCCTCTGCCCCGAAGGGCGAGGTTTCCTTCTTCTTGGCCGCTTCCAGCACCAGGCGCGCAGCCGTGGTCTTGCCCACCCCCGGCGGGCCGTAGAGCAGCAAATGCTGGGGATAGGGGGAGGAAAGCTTGGCCATCAGGGATTTCACTGCCCGCTCCTGGCCCACGATTTCAGCAAAGGACCGGGGGCGCAAAAGCTCCATAACCGACTGGGTCAGATGGACGCTTTCCAGCTTTTCCAGTTCCTCACGCTTCGCCTTGTCATGGGGAGACTCCAAATCAGGCTTTTCCTCCTTGATGACCTGACGGCGTATATCATCCACGTAATCGGCGTGCTCTTTCTCCAGCTTCTCCGTGACCTTCTTCTCTATCCTGCTTTCCACGTCCTTGCGGGCAACGATATCCGCCACCCGTTCCTGCAACTGCATCAGTATCTCAGGGATCTCCCCATCCCTGGGGGCAGGCCCCAGCATGGGATTTTCCTCCAGGATGCGCCTGAGAGCCAGGACGCGCTCCCCGCGCTTGTCCGAGCGCATCAGGGAAAGGGCCTCCATCTTGCCTGCCTGGATGACCAGCTTTTCCGTCCCCACCAGGTCTACCAGGAGTGCGTAGAGGGCGTTGATCTGCCGGTCAATCTGCTCCATTGCCACATCCTTCCTGGGGGGCAGCTCGGATTTGCTCGAAAATAACTTATCAAAGAATTTCATGGTCTTACTCTGTTATTCTGCCACAATATTGACTTTTATCTTGCTAGTAATGGCGGGATGCACCTTGATTACTGCCTCGTAGCTGCCCGCCCCGGTGACTGTCCCCTGAATGGAAATTTTCTTCTTGTCCACGGTGATATTCTGTTTGGCCAGGGCATCAGCCACATCCTTGCCCGTCACCGAGCCGAAAAGCTTGCCCCCCTCCCCCATGCGGACGGGGATGGTAACTTCCACTTTCTCCAGTTGCGCCGCCATCAGCTTGGCCTCGTCCGTAGCCTGGGCCTCCTTGCGGGCCTTGGAACCGGCCTGCTGCTTGGCCACGTTCAGGGTCTGGGCCGTAGCCGGTACCGCCAGCTTGCGAGGCAGCAGGAAATTGCGGCCATAGCCTTCCTGTACCTCGACAATCTCACCCTTTGCACCGAGTTTCTTCACATCCTGGGTAAGTATAACTTTCATTTGAAAAACTCCCTTCTGGAAAAAAATTCTTTTAACTGGCCTTAGGCGGAACCGCCTTGGCTTGTGCAGCCTTGGCCTTAGCCTCCGCCTCCTCGGCGGCACGGTCTTCTTCCTCGATATAATCCCTCGCGACCTCAACCACGCTGAGCAGGATGCTGGGCAGTTCTTCATCGGTAATCTGGGCACCGGCCACATTCTGATGGCCGCCGCCGCCAAATTTTTCCATGATGACCTGCACATTCAGCTCTCCCGTAGAACGGGCTGAGATGCCTACCGTTGCCTCATCTCTCTGGAAAACCACAATGCTCATCCTTACATCCTCAACGCGGAGCAGGGAGTCTGCCGCCTGGGCGGCAATGACCTGGCCATTGGCCCGGATATTCGGGCAGGATGTCACGATGAGCCCTCCCGGATAGAGCTTGGAATTTGCCTTGGCCTCCGCAAGGGCCACGGTAGTCTCGTAGTCCGTGCGGAACAGATGGCGCACCATCACCGGGTCTGCACCGCTGCGGCGCAGGTAGGCTGCCGCATCAAAGGTACGCACTCCGGTCTGCACCGCAAAATTCTTCGTGTCCACCACTATGCCGGAATACAGAGCCGTTGCATCGAGGCGGGAGACCACCAGATTATCGTCGAAATACATCAGAAGCTCCGTCACCAGCTCGGAAGTAGAGCTGGAAGCCGGCTCAATATACACCAGCAGGGGATTCTTGATAAAATGCTCGCTGCGGCGGTGATGGTCGATAACAACCACCTGCTTGGAGCGCTCCAGCAGATCCGGGCAGGCCACCAGATGGGGGATATGGGTATCCACCACGATGAGCAGGGGATTGAGCACCGTCATATTGGCCAGGTTTTCCGCCCTGACGAACATGCCCTCGTACTCCTCCTTGCCCTTCAGGAGCTCGGCAAATTTATCTATGCCCTCATTCATATCCGAGAGCACGATATGCACAGGCTTATCTATTTGCCTGGCCATCTTCGCCACGCCCATGGCTGCGCCGAAGCAGTCGAAATCCTCATTATGGTGCCCCATCACAAAGATTTCATCCGCCCCCTCCATGATTTCCCGCAGGGCATGAGCCACCACCCGCGCCTTCACACGGGTATGCTTCTCCACCGCCTTCGCGCGGCCCCCGAAGAACTGGGTCTTGCCGCCGATATTCACTGCCACCTGGTCGCCGCCACGGCCCAGGGCCAGGTCAAGACCTGCCTGGGCCTGGGCCCCCAGCTCTGCCATGGTCTGGCTGTCCGCCACCGAGACACCGATGGACAGAGTGACGGGCAGGCGGTTCGTATTCGTAAGCTGGCGCACCTTGTCCAAAAGCTCGAATTTCTCAGCCATGGCCCGATCCAGGGCCTGACGCTCCAGCACGATGATGTAGCGATCCTCTGCCACCCGCTTCATATAGCCCCCCAGGGACTGGGACCAGGAATCAAGCTGCTGGTTCACCGCCAAAAGCAGCGCCGTGCGCTCCGCCTCCGTCTGGCGCTGCACGACCTCCTCGAAGTTATCTATCTGCACCGCGCAGAGCACCGTGCGGCTCATAAGGTACTCATTCCTGAGATGCTCGAAGCCTGACACATCCTGCACATACAGGGCCATCAACTGCTCCTGTCCCGGCGGTGTCTTGATGGGCACATGGTGAACCTGGTAATAGCTGTCCTCCTGGGTGAAGACATACTTGCCCTCCGTGCCCCAGACCGGGCCTATGATAAGCCCCGGCCAGATGTCGCGCACATCCGTGTCCTGCTCCACCTCGGCGCCCACATACTCAGCAAAGCGACGGGAAGCCCACTGCACACGGCCCGAAGCATCAATGATGACAATGGCCTGGGGCAGCTCCTCCACTGCGTAAGCGAGCATCACGCCCAGGTTGCGCAGGACATTCTTGAAATAAATGGCAAAGCGGCGGGAGCGGTCTGCGCAGCGTTCCCTCGCAAAAGAGGCCAGCGCTAGCCAGAGCACGGCGGCCCCTGCCGCCAGGTATTCATTGTAGAAATAAAGTACGCCAATCAGTGCCAGCATCACGACCAGATGGATGGATAAATCTATCCAGGCCGAAAGATTACGAGGCATAGGTACACCTCCAAGAAACTGCCTGCATCACTCGCGACGACCGAAACGCCTGCGATAATCAAAGAACATATCAAACAGGCCGGTCAGTGCCAGGATTTGCAGGAACAGGCCATTGATAGCAACCAGGACATAAAAGACGATGCGCCATGTACGGGTAAGCTTGAAATGCTCCATCACGCAGGACATCAGGGAGAAGCCCTGCACCGCACCGGCCAGCAGGGCAATCAGCTCACCGGCCACAGAAATCTGGAACAGCAGCGGAATCTCGCGGGTGCCGCCCCAATAGATGCCCACCATGGCAAAGCCGAATAAATAGCCAAAACCCTGGGGCAGGCGCCATTCCCGGAAGGCGGGAAACATTGGCACCTCCGTGCCCATGCGCCTCAGGAGATTCGCCGTAAAGATATAGCCCGCTGTCACAAAGATCAGGGCCATCAGGAAGAACAGTACCGGCGCCATCTGGGAAAAAAACTCCAGCCCGGCATCCATCTGCTCCCGCAGTGCCGCAATCTCCCCCTCCGGCACGCCGCTCGCCCTCTGCAGGGCCAGGGTCTGCTCCACCACCTCGTGCATCTCCGCAAGGGTCAGGGCAAAGGGGCTGATACCGCCCAAGGCAAGCAGCAGGCCGACGCAAGCCGCCTGCCCCAGCGTACCTCCCACCACTCCCAGCGCAAAGGTGCGGGCTGCGCTCCAGCCCTGCCGGAAGCCATGGCCCAAAGCCAGCCCCACCGGCCCATAGGCCAGTACAATACCCGCCGCACCCAGCGGCGAAATCATGAAGGTCAGCAGGATGCCTGAAGTCAGGCAGGCAAGCAGTGCCCAGCGCAGCCCATGCCGACAGGACAGCACGGCAATCGGCACAGGCCAGGCCAAGAGAAAAAATCCGCCCAGAATCGGCATCGCCGTTGAAATCACGGCCAATGCCACAGCCAGAGCCGTCAACGCCCCGCTCTCCGTCAGCGGCGTAAGTTCGCGTCCCATGAATCCTCCTTGTGACGTTTATGCAATAGCATTTCAATCAAAGCATGACGTATATTATAGCAAAAATCATAGCCCCTGTCTTGTGAGCAGGTAACAAAAAGCGCCCTTCCCACAGGAAGGGCGCCTGGATTCAGGTTGCAATTATTTGCCGAAAATATCCTGTGCCACCACGATGGTCTCGTCACGGTTCGGCCCCACCGAGACAATGCCCACCTTGATGCCCGTGACCTCCGCCATGCGCTCCAGGTACTTCTTCGCGGCACTGGGCAGGTCTGCATAGCTGCGGATGCCTGTGATATCGCACTGCCAGCCCTTGAAGGTCTCATAGACCGGCTCGCACTGCTCCACAATCTTCAGGCTGGCGGGAACGCTGGTCAGAACCTCATCCTTGTACTTGTAGCCGACGCACATCTTGATTTCCTCAAAATTATCGAGGATATCGAGACGGGTAATTGCCATGTAGTCAATGCCGGAGATGACCCCCGCATAGCGAACCACCACAGCGTCCAGCCAGCCCGTGCGCCGCGGACGGCCAGTGACCACCCCGTACTCATGGCCCTCATTGCGGATTTTCTCACCGATTTCATTTAGCTGCTCCGTGGGGAAGGGGCCTTCGCCCACGCGGGTGCAGTATGCCTTCACCACACCCACTACCTTGTCGATCTTCTTAGGCGGCACGCCCGCTCCCACAGTGACCCCGCCGGAAATCGGGTGGGACGCCGTGACATAAGGATAGGTACCATAGTCAATGTCAAGCATCGTGGCCTGGGCACCCTCAAAGAGCACCTTGCGGCCCGCATCAATTTCCTCATTCACCAGCACGATGGTGTCGCAGACATAGGGGCGCAGGCGCTCGGCATAGCCCTGGTACTCCCCAAAGATTTTATCGTAATCCAAAGGCTCATGGCCGTACAGGGCCTGAAGTTCCTTGTTCTTGCGCGCAAGGTTCACCTTCAGCTTTTCCGCGAAAGTCTCCTTTTCCATCAGGTCGCAAATGCGAATGCCGATACGGTCATCACGATCCATGTAGCAGGGGCCGATGCCGCGCTTGGTCGTGCCTACCTTGCCTGCCCCCTTCTGCTCATCGCCCAGGCCGTCCATCAGGCGGTGGTAAGGCATCACCACATGGGCACGGTCGGAAATGCGAATGCCCGACACATCTATGCCCCGCTTCTCCATGCCTTCCATTTCCTGCAGCACCACCTCAGGATCTACCACGACGCCGTTACCGATGACATTATGGGTACCCTCATACAGTATGCCGGAAGGAAGCTGCCGCAGCTTATAGGCCTCGCCATTCACCATAACGGTGTGGCCGGCATTGCTGCCGCCCTGGAAACGCACGACTGTCTCCGCCTGCTGGGCAAGATAATCGACAATCTTGCCCTTGCCCTCGTCCCCCCACTGGGTACCGGTGATAACTACTGTAGACATATGCAAATCCCCTCTTAATAAAATATCAAAAACTCACAGCCCAAAACGCTCAAAGATCGTATCCACATTCCGCAGGAAGTACTTATAGTCGAAGCAGGCCTCGATTTCCTCCCTGGACAGCACCGCCGTAATTTCCTCGTCATTCTCCACGTTAGTGCGGAAGTCCTCGCCCTCCATCCAGCGGCGCATGGCATTGCGCTGCACTGCCTCATAGGCTTTCTTGCGTCCCACGCCCTTGCCGATCATCTCAATCATAATGCGCTGGCTGAAAATCAGGCCACCCGTGCGGTTCAAATTATGCAGCATGGCCTCCGGGTAAACCAGCAGCTTGTCTACTATATTGGTAAGCTTCCGCGTGCAGTAATCCACATTGATGGTGCTGTCCGGCAGTATGACCCGCTCCACCGAGCTATGGGAAATATCCCGCTCATGCCAGAGGGTTATATCCTCCAGAGAGGCCAGGGCATTGCCGCGCACCAGGCGCGCCATACCGGAGACGCGCTCGCAGTTGATGGGGTTGCGCTTATGGGGCATGGCAGAAGACCCCTTCTGCCCAGGGGAGAAATACTCCTCCGCCTCACGGATATCCGTGCGCTGCAAATTGCGGATCTCCGTCGCGATCTTCTCCAATGTGCTGGCCACAATAGCCAGCGTCGTCATGTATTCCGCATGGCGGTCACGCTGGATGACCTGGGTGGCGAGGCGCACAGGCGTAAGCCCCAATCTCTCCCCCACCATGGCTTCAACCTTCGGATCTATATTGGAATAGGTGCCCACCGCACCGGAAAGCTTGCAGACCGACACGATTTCCTTCGCCCGTTCCACCCTGGCTATATCCCGCTCAATCTCCGCGCTCCAGAGCAGAAGCTTCAGACCGAAGGTCATGGGCTCCGCGTGAATGCCATGGGTGCGGCCTATGCAGGGCGTATGCTTGAACTCCGCAGCACGGCGGCGCAGCACCTCCCGGAAATCCCGCAGATCTTTCAGGATAATCTCTGCCGAATCCCGCATCTGCATGCAGACCGCCGTATCCTTCACATCGCTGGAGGTCAGGCCCTTGTGGATATATTTTGCGTCCTCACCAACATGCTCACCTACGCACTGCAGAAAGGCGATAATATCGTGATGGGTAACTGCCTCGATTTCCTTGATACGCTCCACATCGAAGCCCGCCCTGGCGCGGATATTCTTCGCCGTACCGGCGGGAATCTCGCCAAGCTCCTCCATCACGTCGCAAGCTGCCAGCTCCACATCCAGGATGGTCTGCCACTCATTCTCCAGCGACCACAGGTGCCCCATCTCCGGGTTGGTGTAACGTTCAATCATGCATTTTCCTCCTCATATGGCATCTCTGTACCACTTAACGAAAACACAGCAAACAAACTCAAATTGACCGCTACTGACAGCAAAAAGCTGCCCGCTGGCCTCATTTTGAGTCTGGGCGAATACATATTGAGCATAAATATCCCTTGACAATCATAGCATTAAAAAGCCCTCCCTGTCAACAAGTTTACAGCCGGCAGCAGGAGCTGCATATACAAGTGTACTTATTTCCTGCAATTCCCACATTAAGGAAACGCTGATTGGAATGATTTTGCCTTGCAAAATCTTGAACAATGGCGTTATAATTACTTCGTATGCCAAAAAACATCCGATTATTTCATAAGAGAAAGAGGAGATACAGCTTGGCTCAATCCAACATTCCTTCGCGCAAGGAATCCCACAAAAATCGCATCTGGCCCTGGGTGCTGGTTATCATCTGCTTCCTGAGTGCCGCCTTGGCCGGGGCATATTATGCCTCGTCCTCGCTATCGGACAAGGTAGAAGAAGATACCAAGCAAGCCGAAAAAGAAGGACTGCTGACGGCCAGGGACAAGGCCACCGTCATGATTATGGGTGTCGATGAACGGGCTGACGATGTGGGACGCTCCGACACGCTGATGGTTGCCACCATCGACCCGCAGCGCAAGCAGGCGGCACTGTTCTCCCTGCCCAGGGACACCCGCGTAAAAATCAAGGGCCACGGCTTCGACAAAATCAATGCAGCCTACGCCTACGGCGGCGAGAAACTGACCAGAGACACAGTGGAAGCCTTCCTCGGCGTCAACATCGACCACTATATAATAGTAAACACCAAGTCATTCCAGCGCATCATAGATGCCATCGGCGGCATAGATATCAATGTAGAAAAGCGCATGTACTATGAAGACCCCTGGGATGATGACGGCGGCCTGCTCATAGACCTGCAGCCGGGCATGCAGCACATGGACGGCAAAACAGCAGTCACCTATGTGCGCTACCGCGACGAGGAAGGGGATATAGGCCGGGTCAGGCGCCAGCAGAAATTCATGGAAGCCTGCATGGATAAGGTCGTGTCCCCTGCCATCATCACCAAGCTGCCCTCCGTCATTTCCGAGATCATGGACTCCGTGCAGACAGACCTCTCCCTCCGGCAAATGCTGGAATTCGCAGGCTCCTTAAAGGAAGCCAAGGACAACGGCCTGAAGACGGAAATCGTGCCAGGGCGCGGCATGTATATATCCGGCATCAGCTATTGGATTCCCGACGTAAGCGAAATGCGCACCTTGCTGGCCAGCACGCTGGATATTACCATGAACAGCAGCGTCCGCGAACGCATGGAAAGAGCCGAGGAAGAATACGAACGCTCCATTCCTGCCGGAGCCACCGAACTGCCGGCTGACGACACCAGCATAGGCAGCACGCGCTACTATTACGACCGTGAAAGGCCGCGCACCCAAAGCTCCGGGCGCCGCAGCCAGGAAAATGATTCTGCTGAAAAACCCGGCAAATCAAGCACCTCCGACACGACCGAGCGCAACAACACGCAAGACCAGAACAAGGATAAGCGTCCCGGCACTGCCATCGACACGGAGCCCCATGCTGCTCCTGACACACAGCCCAGTAAGCCCTCTGCCAGCGAAAGCCGCGAAAGCAGCAGCGCACCCCAGTCCGATGCACCAGTCAGAGGCGGAACCGGAAAGACACAGTAAAACATTCATCTTTAAGGAGACGAAAAATCGTCTCCTCTTGTTTTTCTCCTTATTCTCCTCTCTATTGGCATGGTTTTCAGGCGACTGCTTATTATTGTTGTACTTATTTGTCCCCTCTGGGCAAACAATACATTACAGTTATAACATTATTAACCAAAAAGTATTTGCTTTTTTGTCAAAGCCAGTTATAATAGTTACCATCACATTCTGGCATGGTTTCAAGGAACAGATTACAGCCGGTATGTCCGTAAGCTAAACAGAAAATTGCCGGCGAAGGAACGGGACCGGCGCACAGAAGGGGTGTTTTATATGAAAAACGTCAACGAAAGAGCATTGGATTTGCATAAGAAAAGCCAGGGCAAGCTGGAAGTAGTCAGCAAGGTACCTCTGGAGGCTCCCGAGGATCTGACCCTGGCCTACACGCCGGGCGTAGCCGCGCCGTGCCTGGCCATCAAGGAGCAGCCTGAAACAATCTATGACTACACTTCCAAGGGCAATATGGTGGCCGTCGTCACCAACGGCACCGCCGTCCTGGGCCTCGGCTCCATCGGTGCCGGTGCCGGACTGCCGGTCATGGAAGGCAAGTCCATACTGTTCAAGGGGTTCGCAGGGGTGGACTCCGTACCTGTCTGCCTCGACTCCAAGGATCCCCAGGAAATCATCCGCGCGGTGGAGATGATGGCCCCCACCTTTGGCGGCATCAACCTTGAGGACATCAAGGCCCCGGAATGCTTCATCATCGAGAACGAGCTGAAAAAGAGGCTTGATATCCCCGTCTTCCATGACGACCAGCACGGCACGGCCATCGTCGTGGCCTCCGCCCTCCTGAACGCCCTGCGCGTTGTAAAGAAGGAGATCGGCCAGGTTCGCGTGGTGGTGAACGGTGCCGGTGCAGCAGGACAGGCCATCACTCGCCTTCTGGCAGAACTTGGCGTGCAGGATATCCTGCTCTGCGATACCCGCGGAGCCATCTATGAAGGCCGCCAGGAGGGCATGAACCCCTTCAAGGAGGATATCGCCAAAGTCACGAACCGCCAGATGCGCAAGGGTGCCCTGGCCGATGTCATCAAGGATGCCGATGTCTTCGTCGGTGTTTCCGTGGCTGGCTGCCTCACCGAGGAAATGGTGCGCTCCATGGCGGAGGATGCCATCGTCATGGGCATGGCAAACCCGACGCCTGAAATCATGCCGGAGCTTGCCCATAAGGCCGGTGCACGGGTGGTCTGCACAGGACGCTCCGACTTCCCCAACCAGGTCAATAACCTCCTGGCCTTCCCGGGCATCTTCCGCGGCGCCCTCGATGTACGCGCCAGCGAAATCAACGAGGAAATGAAACTGGCTGCCGCTCACGCCATCGCTGACCTCATCCCGGAGCATGAGCTCGACGAGGAGCACGTGATCACCAGCCCCTTCGACCCGCGTGTCGCCCCGGCCGTAGCCAAGGCCGTGGCCAAAGCCGCCATCGAAACCGGCGTGGCTCGGAGCCTTGACGTAACCCCCTCCGACGTGGCAGCCCATACCCGCGCCCTCACCGCCAGCCGTCACCGCAAGACTGGCAAAGCTTACGCATAAAAACGCATACAGGAAGAAACGGTTGTCCGTGTGCCAATGAAAAAGTCCGCTCAGAGTAGCATTCTACTGTGAGCGGACTTTTATCATATACCGGTTTCCTACAAAATGCTTTACTTTGTATGTGCAAAATGCTAAAATCATAGTATAGATTTGCAGAGGAGGGAAAACTGATGGCTAAAACAGAGACAATAACGCTCAGGGTCAATCCAGACTTGAAGCAGGAGGCGGAAGCTCTGTGCGCTGATATGGGACTTACTTTATCAACCGCCTATACGATGCTCTTAAAGGCAATCGTTCATACCCGTTCAATACCCTTTGCTATTCGTGCGTCGGAAGACCCTTTTTGGTCGGAAAAAAACCAGCGATACCTCATGGAGTCTATTCGGGAACTTGATGCCGGTCACGGAGAGGAGCACGAACTGATTGATGCGTAAAATCTGGACGGGCCGCTCGTGGGACGAATATCTTGAGTGGCAGAATGGAGACAAACGGACGCTTCGGCGCATCAATACGCTCATAAAAGATATTGAACGAAACGGCTCCTTGAATGGTATTGGGAAGCCGGAACGTCTCTCTCATAATCTGTCCGGTTGGTACAGTCGCAGGATTGACGATAAAAACCGTTTAGTGTATCGGATGGTAAGCGATGATACCTTGGAAATTGCCCAATGCAAAGGGCACTATGATGATTAGATCGAGTAGGCGGCAGACAGTTTATGTCTGCCGCCGTTTTTATGGATAACGGTTTTTTTTGCTAACCTGCATCACAATATCCCGTGCCAGGCGGTCTATATTGTACTTGCTTGTCAGCACTACATGGGTTTCCGGCCCGGCTTCGTTCTGGGCTTTGCGGGTCAGGGCGTGGCTGACGTTGTTGGTGTTGATAATTACTATGTCCGCTGCCTTTACTGCCGCAGGGTCGAAATTCTTGCTGTTGACAGCGCCAAGGCCGGGAAATTCCTGGAGCATCTTTGCCTGCCAGTCGGCACTGCCTCCTGCTATCACTATCCTCTGGGTCTGGGACAGCAGGCGCAGTTGCTCCACGAAGTAGCTGTCCGGCGCCTCCATCGCCTCACTGCCGGGGTCAGCTCCGTCCACAAGCTCCTTGTACTCTGCCAGCTGTTCCTTCAGCTCCATATTTTCCTTGCGCAGCTTCTTTAGTTCATCTTCCTTAGCTGCCAGCTTGTCCCTGAGTTTTTTCAGCTGCTTCTCAAAGCCCGCCCGCTCTGCGGCTATCACTTCTGCTATATTCTCCGTTTTCCTGCCCAAAGCCTCACCTCCTGACCTTTAGCATGGGCCAGCCTATTTCCTCTTTATTCCATACGCCGCTGCGTACATGGCGGGCAGGACGAGCAGCGTCAGCACGGTGGCCACCATCAGGCCGCTGGCTATGGCCGTGGCCATGGGCGCCCAGAAGGCATTGGCCATCAGGGGCAGCATGCCCAGGATGGCGGCGGCGGCTGTGAGCATGATGGGGCGGAAGCGCAGGATAGCACTGTCCACCACGGCGTCATAGGCTGACTCGCCAGCCTCCATATGCTTCTGTATCTGGTCGATGAGTATCACGGAATTGCGGATAATCATGCCGAACAGGGCCAGGATGCCAAGGTAGGCCACGAAGCCCAGGGCACTGTCCGTAAGGAGCATGCCCCAACTGACGCCGATTATCCCCAGGGGCGCGGTCAGGACTGTCAGCAGCATGTCCTTGCCGCTGCGCAGTTGGAAGATCAGCAGGGTCATGATGATGAAAATCATGGCAGGTATGGGCACGGCCAAATAGCCCAGGGATTCGTCGCTGTCCTCCAAGGCACCGCTGGGTTTGATGCTGGCCCCAGGCGGCAGCTCGTCCATGAGATCCCGGCAAGCCTCCAGCGCCTTTGCCGTCGCATCGTTGGCCGTGCCTGAGTGCACATTAGCCTGCACTGTGATGGTGGGGCGCGTCCCCTCCCGCTTGATGAGGGCTTCCTCCGCAGCGTAGGAGAGCTTGGCAATCTGTCCCAAAGGCACATAGCCCGCCGCCTGCCCCAGATAGACCGGCAGCTCCTGCAATTTCGCCAGCTCCGTCCTGTCCCTGGGCACGAGACGCAGGTCTATGTCGATGGTGCGGTCGCCGGTGTAGAACTGGGCGGCAGTGGCGCCGGTAACTTCCGTGTACAGCATACGGCTTACATCCTGAGAGCTCAGCCCCAGGGCGCGCAGTTTATCCTGATCCAGCTCCAGGCGCACAGCCTTGGCTTTTTCTGTCCAGTCCGGGTGCACATCGTAGGTGTTCGGGTCGGAGGCCACCCGATCCGCCACCCTGGCTGCCAGTTCCTTCGTCTTCTCCACCGTGGGGGCCGTGACCTTCACCATCACGGGATATTCCGCCGGAGGGCCGGTCTGGATGGTCTGGATATTGGCCCGCACCAGGGGGAAATCCTCTGCCAGCTTCTCCGTCAGGGCGGCCTGCAGTTTTTCCCTGGCTTCCGTATTCGTGGTGACGATGACAAACTGGCCGCCGTTATCCGTATCGGCCTTCGGGTCTATAGTCAGCACGAAGCGGGGCGCAAACTGGCCCACATAATAGGAATAGTTGACCAGGGAAGGCTCCCGGCTTTCCCTGCCATATTCATCCAGGAAGGCCGCCAGCCGCTGCATCTCAGAGCGGGTAGCCGCCAGGGAGCTGCCCTCCGGCAACTGGATTTTCACCAGCAGCTCCGGGCGCAGGGAGCCGGGGAAAAATTCCTCCTTGACGAAATCCATCAGGAAGCAGGACAGGCCAAATACGCAGGCCGTCCCCGCCAGCACCAGCTTCCTGTGCCCCAGAAAGAAATCCAGCACGAGGCGAAACCAGGTGTAGAATCTGCTCCCGTAAGGGTCGATTTTGCCCGACTCATCCCGCCTGACCTTCACCTTTATCAAATGCCAGCCAAAAAGGGGCGCCACCATTACGGAAACCAGCCATGACAGCAGCAGGGCCAGGGTAATCACGGGAAATAAATCCTCACAAAATTCGCTGGCCATGCCCTGGGAGAAGGCCACCGGTATGAAACCGGCACAGGTAATGAGGGTGCCCGTGAGCATGGGCTTGGCAGTGGCGCGGAAGGCGTAGCAGGCCGCCTCGAAGCGGTCATGTCCCCTTTCCAGCTGCACGCTCATCATCTCCACCGCAATGATGGCATCATCCACCAAAAGGCCCAGGGCAATGATAAGGGCACCGAGGGAAACCTTATGCAGGTCGATGCCCAGCATGTACATGCCCACAAAGGTCCCTGCCAGCACCAGGGGGATGCAGCAAGCCACCACCAGGCCGGTGCGCCAGCCCAGGGACAGGAAGCTCACCGCCAGCACGATGGCAATAGCTTCAAACAGTGTCCTCACAAAATCATGGATGGAGCGTTCCACCACCTGGGGCTGATCCGAGACCTGCTCTATGGCAAGACCCAAGGGCAGTTCCTGCTGCATTTCGTCAACTGCCTTGTCCAGATTCCGGCCCAGCTCCAGGATATTGCCCCCGTCCTTCATAGAGATGGCGATGCCGATGGCAGGCTCCCCGTTGAAGTACATTTCCGGCTCGGCAGGCTCGGAAAACCTGCGCTCCACCCTGGCAATATCCCCCAGGCGCAGGCTGTGGCCATTTGCCGCCACAGGCAGCGCCCTGATTTCCTCCAGGGAGCCGAACTGCCCGCTCACCCGCAGGTAGACATTGTCCGAATCTGTCTCCACCTTGCCGGAAGGGGTCATGCCATTGGTCTTGGCGAGGGCCTCCGCAATGGCTGTGGGGGGAATGCCAAGCTGGGCCAGTTTTTCGTTTTCCACCTCCACATAGATTTTTTCTTTCTGCTCGCCTAAAAGCTCCACCTTCTGCACGTTTTCTACCTGCAGCAGCGCGCGGCGGGTGTCCTCGGCGACCTTGCGCATCTCCTCGTAGTTGAAGCCGTCCCCCGTCACTGCATAGATGGAGCCGTAGACATCATCGAAGTGGTCATCGTAATAGGGGCCACGGACTCCCTCGGGCAGTTCGCCCTGTGCCCCCAAATCATCGCACAAATTCCGCAGGTCGTGCCAGGTCTCCCGGATTTTCCCCTTGTCGAAGGTTTCGTCCAGCTCCACATAGATGATGGTCTGCCCTGCCCTGGTCTCGCTGGTGACTTTATTCAGGTGCTGCACATCCTGTATGCGCCGCTCCAGCTTGTCCGTCACCTGTTCCTGCATTTCCCCGGCAGAGGCGCCGGGCCAGTAGGCTGTCACCACCATCTCCCTGATGGTATAGGCAGGGTCCTCCATGCGTCCCAGCAGATGGTAGGCGAAAATGCCCCCCGCCGCCGTGACAATGACGAAGTACCAGACAAGCACACGGTTCTTCAGGGCAAGTGCGCTAAGATTCAGCATCAGTCAGACGCCCCCGTTCCTTCGGTCTTTACCTGCTGGCCCTCCCGCAGCTTGTGCACGCCGGCAGTCACCACCAAGTCCGCAGGGGAAAGCCCCCTGACCAGCACCGTATTGTCTTCGCCATAGCCCAGGACAGTGACTTCCTGCAGGCGCACCTGCCCCTCCTCCACCAGCCAGACCGCAGGCTTGTCCCCTGTCTGGTAGATGGCGGACAGGGGCAGCGCAGAGGCGCCCGCCTCCCTGCCTTCGCCCCCGAAGGCCACGCTGGCGGTCATGCCTAAGCTCATGCCCTGTGGGGGCTGCAGCACGGAGACCCTGACCTTGTAGGTGCGGGTGGCCGTGTCTGCCATGGGAGCCACCTCCCGCACCACCCCCGGCACCTCGCCCCTACCTGCAAAGGCCCAGAGGGAAATTGCCGCAGGGGTGCCAGGCTGCAGGGCAGCAAGCTTATCCTCCGGCACATCGATCTCGATTTCCAGCTCTCCCGTCTGCACCAGTGTGGCTACAGTCTGCCCTGCCGCCACCACCTGGCCTGCCTCCGCCTTGATATCCGCAACGACCCCAGACGCCCCTGCCGTAAGGTTCGTATAGCCCAGGGCATTGTGTCCCTGGGCGGCCTGGGCCAGAGCCGCCTGATAGGAGGCAAAGGCAGCGTCATAGCTGGTCTGGTACTGCTCCAGGGTTGCTGCGGGGATGACATCCTGCTCGTAGAGGGCCGTATAGCGGGCAAGGTTCGACTGGGCCAGATCCAGCTGCGCCCGGGCCTGGGCCACCTGGGCATCCCCGGAATTTGCCTGCTGCACTACATCACGGGCATCCAGCACAAACAAGGGCTGACCGGGCTCCACCCGGCTGCCCTCCTCCACATTGCGGGCAAGAATCCGGCCCCCCACCTGGAAGGACAGGGCCGTCTCATAGCGCCCCCGCACGGTGCCGGAGTACGTGTCTCCCAGGGCCTGCCCGCCGCTGCCTGCCTGCTGGGTGCGCACCAGGGGCACAGCCGCCGCCTGCTCCTGGGAAGCGCAGCCTCCTGCCAGGCATAAAAACAACGCACAGAAAACCAGCATCATAAGATGCCGGCCCTGGCACACGCCTGACGGCTTTTCAGTTTTTCCCATGGGGCATACCTCCATCGGGAATATTCCTGGCGATTGCTACCAAATCCGCCTTGCAGGCACGATCTGTCAGCTGCTCAAAGGCTGCAAAGACAGTGCGCACATTTTCCTGGGGCAGCTCCTCGCACAGATAATCCGCCCAGCACTGGATGACATTGCGCAGGAAGGTGTGCCGCTCCTTGCCCAGCTCCGTCAGGTACACATGGCGCACCCGCTTATCCTTATCATCCTGGCGGCGGGTGATATAGCCCTTCTCCTCCAGGGAATTCACAGTCCTTGTCACCACCGCCTTATCCAGCAGCAGCATCGCCGCCAGCTCATCCTGCTTCGACCCCTCATGGTCATACAGGCGCACCAGCAACACAAACTCGGAATATGTCAGGCCCTGCTCCTGGCACGCCTCCACAATAAACTGCTGGGAGCGCCGGTACAGGATTGAGAACCAACGTCCAATATTCACATAGGCATCCATTTCCATCCCTCCCGACTGATATTGTTGACTTTAGCAATTATATCACAAAAAAGCCGATGCCGTCAAGCGGCACCGGCCCGATAGTCAATGCTCCTCCAGAAATTCCTCGAAGTCCTGCTGAGGCATGGGCTTGGCATATAAGTACCCCTGCCCGAAACGGCAGCCGTATTTCAGCAGTATCTCCTCCTGCCGTGGCTCCTCCACGCCCTCGCAGATTACCTTCATATCCAGCCGCTCTCCCAGGTCGATGGAGGCCGAGAGAATCTTCTCCATGCGCCCGTCTTCCTCCAGTCCCAGAAGCGTCCGATCCAGCTTCATCACGTCCAGGGGCAGGAGGTTCAGAAGCTCCAGGGAGGAATAGCCCGAGCCGAAATCATCCATGGAAATCTTGTAGCCCATATCGTGCAGCCCTTCAATGACCGAGATCGCATGCTTGCGGCGATCCGGGTGGTCGATGAAGGAGAAGGCCGTCTCCGTAAGCTCCAGCTCTATAACCCCTTCCGGCAGCTGATACCTGTCCTTGATCTCCTGCATGCGCTGCAGGTAGTCCTTCTGCAAAAAGTGCATGCGGGACTGGTTCACCGAGATGCAGACGGTCTTCTGCCCCGCTTCCAGGCGGCGTTTCTGCATCTTGCAGGTTTCCTCCAGCACAAAGTCATCCACCCGCACCACAAAGCCGTTTTCCTCGAAAATGGGGATAAAGGCTCCCGGCGGCAGAAAGCCCATCTCAGGGCTGTCCCAGCGCACCAATGCCTCCGCCCCTACAGTCTCCCTGGTGTCCAGATCGTATTTCGGCTGATACCAGACCTTGAATTCCCCGCCGGTCAGGGCCTTCTGCATGGAGGTCTCGATCTGCCGCCGCTGCAGCAGCTTTTCCTCCAGCTTCTTGCCGAAAATGCACAGGGGCCGTCCCAGGCGGTAACATTCGGAAAGGGCCATCTCCGAGCCGCGCATGGCACGGGCAAAATCTGCCGGTCCCCGCAGGCGGCAGAGGCCCGCCTTGAGGGAAACAGCCTGGAAGCTGGCCGCATTCTCCTGCCGTCCGTACCTGTGCAGGCGCTGCTCCAGGCGCTGGGAGAAATCCGTTTCCAGATTTTCCAAGGCTTCCCGCCCGCCTCTCTCCGGCAGGGCGTAGACGCAGAAAGCCAGCACCCTTCCGGCCAGGCCAGCCACGGCCAGGCATCTGACCTCGGGGAAATCCGCCTGCAGGCGCACAGCCAGCCGCTCCACCTGATTGGGCAGGCTGCCCAGCTTCGCACCGGCTGTCACGGGGTCGGTCTGCTGCACATCAATGCGCAGCAGGCTGCACTGCCCGCCCCTGGCCTCGTCGGCCAGCTCCCCTGCCAGAAGCTTTGGCACCAGGCCCATGAACCAGCGCCAGTTGTGCAGTTTCGTCCAGTAGTCCGTATATGACTCCTCCTGCAGCTCCTCCGTATGGCGGCGCCGCTGCCGCATGATAATCATCAGCGCCAGCACGGCAACCAGCCCCAGCCCCAGGGTGCCCAGAAAGAAGTGCATGGGATAATTGTAGACGAAGGCCGAGAAGCGCTGCATCTTGTCGCTGCCTACCAGGTGCTTGATATCCAGGGATTCCGTAAAGTTATGGGGCAGGGTGTCAAGCTCCCGGTTAAGGATGGCCAAAAGCTGCCGTCCTTCCTCCGTGGCGGGCACAGCCATCGACACTTCATAGGAGAGCTGCACCTCGCCGCTGGTCATCAGGTCATAGAAGCCATTATGCAGAATGTTGTAATGAGCCACGGAGGCCTCAACAAGGGTGCTGTCAGCCCGCCCTTCCGAAACGGCCCGCAAAGCATCCACTATATCCTTGCACCAGATGATATGCTCCTCCGGGTAATGCTGGCGCACATATGTCTCTGAAACGAAATAGCCCTTGGGCGCGGCAATGATGTTGCCCGGCCTGTCCTCCATGCTGCGACGCGTGACCTGCACATAGGTCTGCCGCATATAGGGCACCGTCAGGGCTATATCATGCCTGTCCGCCCAGCCGAAATCCGTCGCCACCCCCAGCACCACATCTGCGGAACCGTCGGCGAGGACTTCATAGGCTGCCCCAGTGCTCTCCATGGACACAGTTTCATAGGACAGGCCCAGATCCTCCGTTACGCGCTTCAGCACCTCTGCCTCCACGCCGATATAGTTGCCTTCCTCATCCAGCCCGCTGAGGGGCATGGAATTCGGCTTCACAGCCACCCGCAGCGCCCCGTGCCGCTTCAGGAAGGTATCCTCAGCCATGGTCAGCACCAGCGGATTCACCTGGTCTGCAGCCTGGAAGTATTTTTCCTCCAGATAGTGCCGCCCGTTGGGGTAGTCTATGACTACCTGCTGCTCCGTGTCAAAAAGCTGCCGGGCAAATTTATGGTTGTCCGCACGCACTGCCAGATACAGGGGCTGCAGGTAATTGCGGTGCACAACGCTCATGGTCAGGGGAGAAAGCAAAAGATCCCTGCCCTGCCCCCTGGGCACACCCGCTATCACATCTATCTCGCCCGAAAGCAGCCACTTGCGGCACTCCTCCATGGAGCCCTGCAGGTAAGTCATTTCCCAGCCCTCGTACTGGGCCAGCATCTGCATGTATTCATAGGCATAGCCAGAGATATTGCCGCTGCCATCCACGGACAGGAACTGCGGATCACTGTACATAATGCCGGCACGGACATGCTCGCCCTGGGCTTTGGCCGGCACAGCGGCAGCAAAGCACAAGGCCACCGCAAGGAGCGGCACCAGCAGCCTCCCCAGCTCACGCACAAAGTCCCATTCCCTGTGAATAATCCCCTTCCGCTTCATGTTCCCCACCAATTTCTTTCTGCCCGAGCTAAAGAGCTGCGGGACGGTCATTCCATTTCCCGGCACTGTCTTTATTCGCCACAGGCAATAAAAAAACCTGCAACATATGCAGGTTTCTTGGGAAACGATGATTAAATGAGTTTTTGTCTTTGTCGAAGGATTTTTTCGTCAGGCAAGGAAGATGCCGTGAAGTCGTAGCAGAGCTACGTCGAACGGCATCTGACGCAGCATGGCGGAAAAAGGCTCGGCAAGGGCAAAGAGGAATTAATCAGCGTTTCCCTTGAACAACATATCACCGGGCATTGTCATACAGCTTGTGGAAACGCTCTATCCAGGCGGCTTTGCTGGCACTCACCACCGCCTTGTCATCCGTGATGAAATTCACTTCATCCTTAGCCGGCAGCTTGTCCGGCTGGGGCACATCCGCCCGCACCGAGCGGCGATGCAGCTGTTGCACCAGCATTTCCTGGGATTTCTTGCTGGTCACGAAGTCCACGAATTTTTCGGCGGCTTCCCGCTGCGCCGTGCCCTTCAGTATAAAGACCCCATCCGGGTCCGTGATGACGCCTTCCCCCATGTAGATGACCTGCACCGGCGCCCCATCCGCCATGCACTTGGCCGCCCCTTCCTCAAAGGTCAGCCCCACCACATTGTTGCCATCCGCCACGCTCTTGTAGACCTCGTAGGAGGAAGGCAGGAGCTGGCCCTGCAGGCTGGCACAAAAAGCAGCCACATAATCCCAGCCCGCATCAGGATTGCCCCGGCCCATGGCGTAGAGCATATTGACCAGATGCTCATAGGCCGCCGAGGACTTGGCGGGGTCTGCCATGGCAATCCTGCCCTGCAAGGCAGGGTTCAGCACATCAGCATATCCCTCCACCTTTGTGTCACCGATCAGGTTCGTATTGACCATGATGACACTGGGCAGGTCGGAGTACCAGTTGAAGGGGCCGGAATTCTTAAAGGCCGGCTGCATGGCCGCATCATTTACGGAGCAGTAATCCGCGAAAAGTTCCTGGTAGGGCTTCACGGAATTAAAGGTGCCGCCCCACAGGACATCGCACTGGGGCGCATCCTTCTCCGCCTCCAGCCGCTGCAAGAGCTCCCCCGTGCCCGCACGGATAACCTCCGTCTTGATGCCGCTTTCCTCCTCGAAAGCCGCCACCACCGGCTTAATCAGGGACATCTGGTGCGGACAGTAAATCACCAGTTTCCCTTCGCTCCTGGGAGCCGCCACGTCGCCGCTCTCCTGCTTGCTGCCGCCGCCGCAGCCTGCCAGCAGCATCCCCGCCGTCAGGCAGACAGCAAGCAGGGCAGCAATCCTTCCTTTGGGCATGCCCTTGCCTCCTTCCATGAAATAATCATGAAAATGACCGTTGTCTGTATATTTATAAATTCATTATACGTAATTGTCCGGTATTGCGCAAGACGAAATCATGCAAATCCATAGTTCCGGTTTTCGCCGTTGGCAAAAGTTGAGTAATTGCGTTATAATCTACTATGACTTTTGCAATCCGACACACAAGAAACGAGGAATATATATGCTGGCACAAGATATCCCTGCCGCCCTGGCGGCTGAACTGAAACTCAAGACCAATCAGGTGGAAGCCACCATCACCCTGCTGGACGAGGGCAACACCGTGCCCTTTATCGCGCGCTACCGCAAGGAAGCCACGGGGGGGCTGGACGATGAGGCCCTGCGTGCCCTGGCCGCCCGCCTGGCCTCCCTGCGCAATCTGGTAAAGCGGCAGGAGGAAATCCTTTCCTCCATCGAATCCCAGGGCAAGCTCACAGATGAGCTGCGGCAGGCCATCGAAAAGGCGGTGAAGCTGCAGGAGCTGGAAGACCTCTACCTGCCCTATAAGCAGAAGAAGCGCACCAGGGCCATGATGGCGCGGGAAAAGGGCCTGGAGCCCCTGGCCCGGGCCATGCTGCTGCGCACCGCTTGCGGGGACATCATGGCAGAAGCTGCCAAATACATCAGCGCGGAGGAAGGCAAGGAAGTGCCCACCGCCGAGGATGCCCTGGCAGGAGCAAGGGATATCGTGGCGGAGCAGGTGACGGAGGAAGCCGCCCTGCGCCAGAAGATGCGGGAGCATCTTTTCCGCACGGCCCTCCTGAAGACAGAGCTTGACCCCAAGGCCGACCCGGAGGAAGCCAAGACCTTCCAGATGTATGCGGATTACTCCGAGCCGGTGCGCACCCTGCCCTCCCACCGGGTACTGGCCATCAATCGGGGCGAGAAAAAGGAAGTGCTGAAAGTCTCCCTCATCACCGACCACGAGGCGAATGTAGAGCGCTGCGAGAGTCAGGCCCTGCCCCAAATGAATGGCAGCTCCCCCTGGGACGGGCAACTCCATGAGGCCATCACGGACGGCTATAAGCGCCTGCTGCTGCCAGCCCTGGAACGGGAACTGCGCACCAGCCTGACCGAAAACGCTGAGGCCCAGGCCATCAAGCTCTTCGGCGTGAACCTGAAGCAGCTCCTGCTGCAGGCCCCCCTCGCCGGGCATACGGTGCTGGGACTTGACCCCGGCTACCGCAACGGCTGCAAATGCGCCGTGGTGGACAAGACCGGGCGCATCCTCGACCACGGCATCATCCAGGTCACCCAGAGCGAAGGGGCCAAACAGAAAGCTGCCAGGGATGTGCTGGGCTGGATCAAAAAGTACAATGTGGATCTGCTCTCCATCGGCAACGGCACCGCCTCCTATGAGACGGAGCAATTCGCCGCCCAGCTTATCGCAGACAATAAACTGCCGGTGCATTACCTCATCACCAACGAGGCCGGGGCCTCCGTGTACTCAGCCTCGAAAGAAGCTGCGGCGGAGATGCCGGACTACGATGTGACGGTGCGCGGCGCGGCCTCCATCGCCCGCCGGGTGCAGGACCCCCTGGCGGAGCTGGTGAAAATCGACCCCCAGGCCATCGGCGTGGGCCAGTACCAGCATGACGTGAACCAGAAGGCCCTGCGGGAGACCCTGGATGCCACGGTGGAAGCCGCCGTGAACAGCGTGGGCGTGGATATTTCCACCGCCTCTGCCGCCCTGCTCTCCCATATCGCCGGCCTTTCCAAGACCGTGGCCCAGAACATCGTGGCCTATCGGGACGAGCACGGCAGCTTCCAGACCCGCCGCGAGCTTTTGAAGGTACCGCGCCTTGGCCCTGCTGCCTTTACCCAGTGCGCGGGCTTCCTGCGCCTGCCCAGGGGCAGCAAGAATCCCCTGGATACCACCAGCGTACACCCGGAATCCTACGAGCTGGCAGAAAAAATCCTGGCGGAGCTGGGCTTTGCCCCTGCCGACCTCGCGGATAAGGCCAAGCTGGAAATGCTCTCCGCCAAGGCCAAGCTGGTGGATGTCAAGACGCTGGCACAAAAACTTGATGCCGGTGTCCCCACCGTTACGGATATACTGGCGGCCCTCTCCCGTCCGGGGCGCGACCCCCGGGAAGACCTGCCGGCTCCCCTCACCCGCCAGGCCCTGGTGAAGCTCTCCGACCTCAAGGTGGGCACCATCCTGCGGGGCACCGTGCGCAATGTCACCGACTTCGGCGCCTTCGTGGATATCGGCCTCCATGAGGCAGGACTCATCCACATCTCCGAAATGGCCCATCGCCGGGTGAAGCATCCCCTGGACGTGGTTTCCGTGGGAGACACCCTGGAAGTGGTTGTCATCAAGGTGGACGAGGAACGGAACCGCATCGGCCTGTCCCTGAAACAGGTCAATGATTACAAGAAAAAACAAGCTTAAGGAGACTGACATGAGCATCATCCCACCCCAGGAAGCAGAAGAACTGATAAAAACAGCCTGCAACGCAGTACTGCCCCCCACCTCCGGCCTGGCCGAGGACACGCTGCTGCGCCTGGCGGGCGTGATGGAAGGAGACCATAACTCCCTGGGCCAGTTGCTGGACCTTTTGGATCGCTATCTCACCGCCCGCCACCGGGGGGAGGCTGAGGAACTGAAGCCCGCCATGGTCATTGCCTGCGCAGACCACGGCGTCACGGCGGAGGGCATCAGCGCCTACCCGCCGGAAACCAGCGTGGAAATGGCCCGCAACTACGTGCTCGCCCAGGGGGGCGCGGCCAATGTCTTCGCCGCCTACGCAGGGGCACAGCTTTACGCAGTGGACATGGGACTGCGGGAGCATGAGGAAATACCGGGGCTGGCGGATTTCAGCCTGGGCAGCGGCACTGAAAATATTGCCCATGGCCCCGCCATGAGCCGCGAACAGGCAATGTGCGCCGTAGCCGTCGGCATCGGCCTCTCCGAGCAGCTGATTGCCGAGGGGGCAAACTGCCTGCTACCCGGCGAAATGGGCATCGGCAACACCACCAGCCAGGCCTGCCTGGCCGCAGCCTTCTGCAATCTTACCCCGGAGGAAGCCACCGGGCGCGGCACCTTCCAGGACGACAGCCACCTGAAAAGAAAGGCTGAGGTCGTGAGGCAGGCCCTCTCGGTAAACGGCCTGCTCTCGGAGGATGGCCGGGGCTGCTGCCCGGAAAACCTGGACGGGCTGGATGTGCTCTCACGGGTGGGGGGCTTTGAATTCGGCTGCCTGGCGGGCCTCGCCCTGGGGGGAGCCGCCTGCGGGGTGCCCACCATACTGGACGGCGCCAATACGGCAGCCGCCGCTCTCATCGCCCAGACCCTGGCGCCGGAGGTCACTTCCTACCTGATTGCCTCCCAGCTTGGGGGGGAGAATTCCCATGCCCACGCCTTGAACAAGCTGGGGCTTACACCCTATTTGACACTGGATCTGCGCCTTTCCGAAGGGGCAGGCTCCTCCATCGTCGTGCGCTTCCTGGGGCTGCTGCTGCTGGCATTGAAAAACCTTGACCTGCTGGCTGCCCATGAGGAAGCGGCGGAGATTGACTTCACCCAGGTTGCCATGCCCAAGGAAGCCCCCACCCTGACTGACCGCACCTTCAATTTTTACCTGAACACTATGCCCTCCCTGGACGAAGGGAGCTGCCGCGAGGCTGCCCAGCGCCTGGACGAGCTGGCCAAGCCTGCCCGCAGCCTGGGCTATCTGGAGGATATCGCAGCAGAGCTTGCCGGTGTCTTCCGTGACCCCCTGCCCCCCTTCGACCCTCCGGCAGTTATCCTGAACTTCGCCCCTGCCGCCCTTTCCCCTGTGCAGGAGCAACTGACACACGCCTTCGCAGCCAGCATAGAGGCCACTGTGGCGATTGCCAGGCTGCGCAAGGGACTGCCTGCCACTGCGGCCTTCAACTTCGGGCGGGAACAGGCCGAGGAGATTTCCTTCGACATGCCCATCATCGTAGTCACCATGTCGGAAGCCACCGTGGATGACCCCTTGGGCACTGCTGCCCGCGTCCTCGCCGAAGCCCTGCTCAAAGGGCCTGAAACATCACCGGAGGAACACTCCCCCCACGAGCTGGCTACGGCTGATGCGCCTCTGGCCTGGCCCGCCGAGGAATTCCTCCAGCATGCCCCGGCTGCCTACCACGGGCCTATCTCGGCAGTCATCGGCGCCATCCTGGCTGCCGCCCACAATACCAGCCTGGTGGTGGCAGGTGATGCCGCCACGGAAATCATTGCCCGCTACACGGAGCAGCTCTGCCCGGAAGTGCGCCCCTACATCCTGCACCTGCAGCCCCGGCTCCTGCCCCTTGGCCTTACCGCCGGCGGCGGCCTCCTGGGCTGCCTGGGCCTGCATCTCATCGAGGCCAGCCTCTCCGTGCTGTACAACATGAAGACCTTCGCCGAAACCAGGGTTTCCCAGGCCAAAGCAGAACAGGTATAGGAAAGTTGACAAGCCCCCTGCTTTTAGATATTATTATGATATGACATATTGATATTGTATGAAAAGGAGGGGCTTCCATGAGAATTTCCGCCAAAGGCCGCTACGGCCTGGCTGCCATGGCATACCTGGCCCATAGCTACAATAACGGCGCACCTGTCACCATTATCCGCATTTCCGAGAAGCTCGGCATTTCCAAAATTTATCTGGAACAGGTATTTTCCCTGCTGAAAAGGGCGGGGCTCGTCCACTCCCTGAAGGGCAGCCAGGGGGGCTACCAGCTCTCCCGCCGTCCGGGGGAAATCAGTGCCTATGACATACTTTCCGCCATAGAGCTGGGCCTCCTGGAAGTGCCGGACAAGGCAGCCGAGAAAATGCCCGTGCTGGATCACGCCCTCGCCAGCCGCATCTATCAGCCGCTGGATCAGGCCATCCACCTTGCTCTTTCCTCTGTAACACTGGAGGATATACTGGCTGCCGTGGATGAAGAAAATGCTGCCTATATGTATTTCATCTGAAAAACTGCACCACAAAAGGCAAAGGGCCGACCTTTCTTCAAGGTCGGCTCTTTGCCCTTTATGCAATGGTTGGAAAATTTATGGAATTGGGAGGGAAAACTGCTTCACTTGATCTCAATCTGCTTGGCTTCCTGAGTGACCTGGGCCTTCGGCAGATTCACCCGCAGCACACCGTCCTTGAACTCCGCCGAAACCTTCGTCTCGTCGATGCCATCAATGTAGAAGGAACGGCTCATAGAGCCATAATGACGCTCGCGGCGGATGTAACTGCTCTGCTCATCCTTATCGTCCTTGGCTTCCTGCTGCTCCGCAGAAATGGTCAGGTAATTGTTCTCATAACCCAGCTTGATGTCCTCTTTCTTCAGCCCCGGCAAATCCGCCGTCAGCTCGAAAGCGTCACCCAGGTCACGTACATCCACTTTCATGCCTCCCGTCTGCCTGAAAGCAGGCATGAAGTCATCATGGAAGAAGGGCTCGTTGAACACATCGAACAAACTCCTGAAACCATCCTCACGAGACAAATCCTTGCGCGAACCAAACGGTACCAAACCAAACATATTAACAACCCCTTTCGGTATTCAACCTGTGTCTTTATCCTTTTGACATTTATTATTATACAGCAAAAGAACAAAAAGTCAATAGGTCAAAAAGAAAAATTTATAATCATTCCCTGGTCAGCACCGGGCGGGTGACGAAATCAAAGTATGAAGCCAGCTCTTCCGGCGACTCCCTGGCCCCGCCCCTGATCCACCACTGCACCATATTGACAAAACTGCCGGAGATATGATTGAGCAGAAAATCCATGTCACCCCGACCACGGGCGCTCTGGTACACAATGCCGGCTCCTGCTTGGTGGTTCTGTTTGCCGCTTTGCTCTACGACCGCAACTTTGACGAAGCTGGCGGCAGGGCAAGTGCTGCGTAAGTCTTACTCCATATGGTATGTTCCGAACAGGAAAACCTGCTGGCTGCGGAGAATATAGCTGTAGATTATCACGCAGGAAGGGAGGCGCAGCCCATGCAGTCAAAATCCTACATAGCCATTGACCTTAAATCCTTCTACGCCTCCGTGGAGTGCGTGGAGCGGGGACTTGACCCTCTCACCACCAATCTCGTTGTGGCGGACGAGAGCCGCACCACCAAGACCATCTGCCTTGCCGCCACCCCTGCCATCAAATCCTACGGCATCCCCGGCAGGGCGCGGCTCTTCGAGGTAGTGCAGAAGGTAAAGGAAGCCAATCTGCTCCGCAGGGGAAAGGCACCGGGGCACAAACTGGTCGGCGAGTCCTACAAAGCTATGGAACTGGCAGCCAATCTCTCCCTTGCCATTTCCTACATCGTGGCCAAGCCCCGCATGGCTCTCTACATGGATTACAGCACCCGCATTTACGCCATCTACCTTCGCTATATCGCCCCGGAGGACATTCACTCTTACAGCGTTGACGAGGTCTTCATGGACGTGACCCCATATCTTGCCACCTACCGCATGACGGCCTACGAGCTTGCCTCGCTGATGATTCGGGATGTGCTGAAAGAAACAGGCATCACCGCCACGGCGGGCATCGGAACGAATCTCTACCTGGCCAAAATTGCCATGGACATCGTGGCAAAGAAAATGCCCGCGACGGCCAAGGATGGCCTAGTGCGGGGGCAGGAGCGTGATGCGACTGCTTTGCCCCCGCCAGATAAAGATGGGGTACGCATTGCGGAACTGGACGAAATGAGCTACCGACGCCAGCTTTGGACGCATACGCCCCTCACGGACTTCTGGCGGGTGGGCAAAGGCTACGCCAAAAAACTAAACGCCCACGGCCTCAAAACCATGGGAGATATTGCCCGTTGCTCCATAGGCAAGCCGCAGGATTTTTACAACGAGGAACTGCTCTACAAACTTTTCGGAATGAACGCAGAGCTGCTCATTGACCATGCCTGGGGCTGGGAACCCTGCACCATGGCTGCCATCAAAAATTACCGCCCCGTGGGGAGCAGCCTCAGCTCCGGACAAGTCCTGCAAAGCCCCTACACCCACGAAAAAGCGCGGCTTATCGTCTGGGAGATGACGGATCCCCTTGTCCTTGACCTTGTGGAAAAGGGCCTGGTTACTGACCAGATGGTGCTGGATATTGGCTATGATATCGAGAATATGCAGAAGTCCTACCGTGGAACTGTGCATATAGACCACTACGGCAGAACCGTACCGAAACCGGCTCACGGCTCGATAAATCTTGGCAAATACACTTCTTCCTCCAAGCACATACTGGATGCCATAGTGGAGCTCTACGAGCGCATCACCCAGCCGGACTTATTGGTACGGCGAGTGACCGTCACAGCCAATCATGTAATTAGTGAGAAACAAGTACCAAGGGACTCAGCCAAAAACGAGCAAATAGACCTTTTCACAGACTATGAAGCCATAGAAAAGGAACGGAAAGAGGCCGAAAAGGAGGAACGCAAAGAAAAATCCCTGCAGCACGCCCTGATTGAAATTAAACGCAAATTCGGAAAAAACGCCATCCTCAAAGGCTCCAACCTTCAAGAGGGAGGCATGACCATCGAACGGAATCAGCAAATTGGAGGGCATAAAGCTTGAACTTAGAAAATCCCCATCCCTACGCCGATATTATTGGCCTGCCCCATCATGTTTCCACTCGCCATCCGCAAATGTCCATGGAAAAACGCGCCGCACAGTTCTCCCCCTTCGCCGCCATGGTAGGCCACGATGCGGCAATTCTGGAAACTGCACGGCTGACAAAGGATAAACCTGAACTTTCCGAGGATGAGAAGGCTGTCATTGACGGGAAATTACAACTGCTCCAGGAACATATCAGGCAGCAACCGGAAGTAACCGTCACTTATTTCCAGCCGGATAAAAAGAAAAGCGGCGGCGCCTATGTCACCGCCACCGGTTATGTAAAAAAAATTGATACTCAAAGACGCTTGTTGATTCTACAAAAGGAAACCGCCATTCATATCAACGATCTCATTGACATACAGGAGTTGAAATAAATGTATGATGATTACATAAGCTCAGACAAGTTTCACGCCTATCGTGGCGATTTGAGCAAAATCTACCAAGGCGAAGATGTGGATTACTGCGTAGAGGAAACACACATCCATCACCGATTCAGCGTATCAGCCGTTTGAGCAGAGACAGCCACCAAAGTTCCTTCTATTGCCAAACGCTCCTGCGATTGCAGGAACATTTGGCGTAATCGTTTTTCGCTCCCGTCAAGGGAACATTCTCCAATCAGCGAAGCGTGGCCACGAATTGGTGTCCGTCCGATATATCGGTATAACGCAAAGACGAATGGCGTAAGCGCGATGTAAATGATACGTATTGGCGGTAGAGATTTTGAGCCAACTGCTCACAAGACTCTCTATGCCTCCATCTCATCATTATCGAAACGGCTTTTAACCATTCTTTTCGTTTTTTTGTGTGGGCTCATAGTTCATCCACACCTGAACCGAAGTCCCTTCGCGATTCGCATGGATGCGCTAGTGCGGACGCAGGAGCGTGATGCGACTGTTTTGCGTCCGCCGACGCGCATGGATGCGCTAGTGCGGGCGCAGGCGCAGGATGCGCCGTTTTGCGCCCGGTGCCTGTCCCTGCTCAAGCGGCTGCGACGCGGAGCTATACTCGCTAAAGAAAAAACATTCCTCTTGACAGCGAACCTCATCCACCGCTTACGCGGTCCCCCTTCCCCAGAGGGGAAGGCTTTTGCGTCAATGAGCATAGTCCCGTAGGGAATGCCGCCCGTTGTTTATTTCTCCATCAATTCCTCCAGGATAAAGCGGTTCTCTCCGGCAAGGTCGAATTTCGGCGTGTAGTCCACCTGCGTCTGCAAGAGTGCCTCATCAATCTGGATTGACACCTCGTCCGAGACACGGTTCAGGTCCTTGACCATGGCGCGAACCTTGTTCCGGTCGTAGTCGATGGTCATAATACGGTCAATGTCGTAGCAGTAGGAGGTCTGGTTGCCATCGTTGTTGAACACATAGCCCCTGCCTTCGCCCTTTTGGAGTTCGTGGGAGCTTTTGCGGTTTGCCAGCTCTTGCAACATAGAGAGGAACGCACGGCGGCTCTTGTTGGCATCTACTGCCGCATCGAGGTTAAAGGCCATGCTTGCCTTGGCTTTGCCGATAGCCGCGCCCAGACGCTCCTTCTCCCCCATAAGTTCCTGCCAGATGGCAAGGAGCCGCCCAACATCGAAACCCTCGTCAGCTTTCCGGCTGACATCCACTGTGTCATCCTGCTGCCCTGCCAGGGCCTTGCTGCGGAGGTGTTTCTCCGTGATGGTCATTACATTGTCCTCATCGGACAAATAGCGGTTGATATACGACATCAGCTCACCGATTTTATTCTGTGCCTGAAAGGCTTCTTTTAGATTCATTGTCCTGCAACCTCCTTCGTTTCTACCATTTCTATGTTTTTCCCCGTTTTCCTTCACAAATGTGAAAATATTCATCCGGTTATGCCGTCCAAGGCATCAATAGACTAGCGACCCCGTCGGCTGCCAGCAGCAGCCCGTTTTTCCACCAGCTCATAAAATCTCCTCCCGTCTGTTTGCCGTTTACTACTTCGAACAAGTTCAGTATAAACTATATTCACTCAAAAAAGGTCGCCTGGCAGGCAACCTTATAAAGAATATTTTATTTGTCGGCGGGTCTGCGCCAGTTGGTCAGAGTCCGATGGCCGCAGCTGTCAAGCTGGAAGTTGATTTCGTCAATGTTATAATTGCAGTTCCTCATATAATCATTATATCTTGAACCCTATGTAATTCGCCGTCCAATGTCCGTAGTCCTCTTTTTTCTAATGGAATTTTTCTGTCAGCAGGAAATTAGGGGCAGTATGACGAACATATGCAGTAGTGTATGATGGCACGAAGGCATGGCAAGATATACCCATTAAAGAAAAAATATTCCTCCTCATGCCAGAGAACCTCATCCACCGCTTACGCGGTCCCCCTTCCCCAGAGGGGAAGGCTTTTTTTGTCAATGAGTATAGAAGATAAAAAGGACGTGGTGCGCGTGGGCGCAATTTATACGGAGACCAAGGCATATCTCTCGAATCCAGAGTGCTAGTCTCATTAAGACCGTAACAGGATTTGATCTGGATTTGGATAAGGAAGGAGATGTGGTGAATATGATGAACGCATGGGAAAATGGATTGAATAAAGCGAGGAATGATGCTCGAGCAGAAGGCAGGGACGAATGCCGCCGGGATATGATGACCGCTATTCGCATGATAAAAGAAAACAAACCTGCCGATGTAATCCGTGAACAAACAGGTTTATCCGAGCAAAATTTGACCGAATTACGAGCGATGCTCTAAGCACCATCTGAACCACAAAAGCCGGGATTGCTCCCGGCTTTTGTGGTTCAGGCCATGATGTCAATGTTCGCGCCCAGGTTGGGGTCGACAGGCACAGCTTCCAGATTTTCCAGAAGCTCTTCCGTGCCGATTTCGGCCTGCTCCATGGCCATCTTCATCACTGCCATACCCAGATCCTGACCTGCCTGGGCCTGATGCATGCCTACGGACATAGCCGCAATGCTCATGTAGTCGCCCATAGTCTGCCTCCTTCTGTAAACACACATCCCTGTATGTATAATATCGGCAGTTTCCCCCGTTTGCTTAAGCATTTCCATCATTTTCCAGCAGGAATTCTGCAAATACCTGGTTGCCGACTTTCGCGCCTGCCTTGGTCAGGGCAATATTTTTCCTGGTTTCCCGCAGGAGGCCCTGACGCAGGAGGCGGTTGATTTTCTTGCCGTAGATCTGGCGCAGGTCTTTCTTGAATGTTTTCCTGAAGCCCTGCTTGTCGATGCCCTGGGCGGTACGCAGGGCGAGGAAGGCGTATTCCTCCATGTGGCGCTCCGGCGTCATCATTTCCTCGGAGCGCAAGGGCAGCCGGCGCTGCTGCAGCGCCTCCATGTACTCGGACAGGTCTGCCGCGTTCTCGTAGCGCTGGCACTCCAGGTAGGAGTGAGCCGCCACCCCAAGGCCCAGATAGGGCACGTCCTGCCAGTAGCCCAGATTGTGGCGGCTCTCCCGGCCTGGTTTGGCAAAATTGGAAATCTCATAGCGGCGATAACCGGCCTTGGGCAGTGCCTCTGTCAGATAGTCATACATGGCTTCCGTCTCGTCCTCCGGCGGTAAATCCAGGGTGCCTGCCTGCTGCTCCGCATAAAAGGGCGTGCCTTCCTCCACCTGCAGGCCGTAAATGGAAATATGCTCAGGTGCAAGGACCAATGCCTCGGCCACATCTGCCTGCAAATCTGCCAGGTTCTGGCCCGGCAGGCCGTACATCAAGTCGAGGCTGAGGTTTTCAAAACCTGCCTCCCGCGCTAGTTCCAGGGCCTCCCGGGCCTGGGCTGCGCTGTGGATGCGTCCTAAGCGGTGCAGCAGCCTGTCATTGAAGCTTTGCACTCCAAGGCTCAGGCGGTTCACCCCCAGCTTTTTCAGCAAAGTGAGCCTGGCGGGAGTCACAGTGCCGGGATTGGCTTCGACGGTGTATTCCCCGATCTTTTCGCCGAACACCGCCTGCACCAGGGTCAGCAGGGTCAGCAGCGGCCCCTCCGCCAGTGCGGTAGGCGTGCCGCCCCCGATATAGACGGTGGCAGGTGCCCCCTGACGCAGGACAATTTGCTGCCCGCGCACCATCATTTCCGTGCCCAGGCTGTCTATATAAGCTTCCATTTCCGCTTCCCGCTCCGACCAGGAGGCAAAATCGCAATACCTGCATTTGCACTTGCAAAAGGGAATGTGTATATATGCGCCCCAAGTCACCAGACCAGCACCTCCTTCCTCTAAGACGACACCAAGAGCCCACAAACTCCGCGCCCAGGGATGGGCGCTGCCGCCCTCGTTCTCCAAGGATGGGAACAAGGGCGGCGGTTTTCTTTGGTTACTTTCTTTGTCCACACAAAGAAAGTAACGCCCCCCTAGTCTATCTTCAATATAGCCATAAAGGCTTCCTGGGGTATCTCCACCGAGCCCACCGCCTTCATGCGCTTCTTGCCTTCCTTCTGTTTTTCCAGCAGCTTGCGTTTGCGGGTGATGTCGCCGCCGTAGCATTTCGCCAGCACATCCTTGCGGCGGGCGCGGACATTCTCACGGGCGATGACCTTGGAGCCGATGGCCGCCTGTATGGGAATCTCAAACATCTGCTGGGGAATAATCTCCTTCAATTTCGCTGCCAGTTGCCGCCCCCTGGCCTGGGCCCTGTCCCTGTGCACGATGGTGGAAAGGGCGTCCACCGGGTCGCCGTTCAGCAGGATATCCACCTTCACCAGCTTCGACTCCTGATAGTCCGCCAGTTCATAGTCAAGGCTGGCATAGCCACGGGTGGCGGATTTCAGGCGGTCGAAGTAGTCAAAGATGATTTCGTTCAGCGGGATATGATAGGTAATGAGCACCCTGTTCGTATCCAGGTAATCCATGCCCTTAAACTCGCCCCGCTTGTCCTGGGAAATTTCCATCACCGCCCCCACGAAGTCATTGGGCACGATGACCGTGGCCTTCACATAGGGTTCCTCCATGTGCTCAATCTCGGTCTGGGGAGGCAGCTCCGCCGGGTTCGACACCGGGAGCATCTTGCCGTCCGTCTTGTAGACATGGTAGACCACGGATGGCGCTGTCGTAATCAGCTTCAGCTTGTACTCCCGCTCCAGGCGCTCCTGAATGACATCCATGTGCAGCAGCCCTAAGAAGCCGCAGCGAAAACCGAAGCCCAAAGCCACAGAAGTCTCCGGCTCGAATACCAGGGCTGCATCGTTAAGTTGCAGCTTTTCCAGGGCATCTTTCAGATTGTCATAGTCCTGGCTCTCCACCGGGTAGAGGCCGCAGTAGACCATGGGGGTCACGCCCCTGTAGCCTGGCAGCGGCTCGGAGGCGCCCCCCTCCGCCGTGGTGATGGTATCTCCTACCCGCACGTCCCGCACGTCCTTCAGGGAGCCGGCCACAAAGCCCACCTCTCCTGCCCCCAGCTCGCCCAGGTCTACCGGCTGGGGCTTGAAGCAGCCCACATCCGTGACCTCGAAGACCTTGCCGGTGGCCATCATCTTCAGGCGCCGCCCCTTTTTGATATGCCCCTGCATCACCCGCACATGGGCAATCACGCCTTTATAGGAGTCAAAATAGGAATCAAAAATCAACGCCTGCAAAGGCTTATCATCCTCGCCCTCCGGGGGAGGAATGAATTCCACCACTGCATCCAGTATTTCCTCGATGCCCTGGCCGGTCTTGGCAGAGGCCATGATGGCGTTGCTCGTGTCCAGGCCGATGCTCTCCTCGATTTCCTCCTTCACCCGCTCAGGCTCTGCCGAGGGCAGGTCAATCTTGTTGATGACCGGCACGATTTCCAGGTCATGCTCCAGGGCCATGTAGACATTGGCCAGGGTCTGGGCCTCAACGCCCTGGGCCGCATCCACTACTAAGAGCGCCCCTTCGCAGGCCGCCAGGCTGCGGGAAACCTCATAGGTGAAATCCACATGGCCCGGTGTGTCGATAAGGTTGAGCTGGTACATTTCACCGTCCTTGCCCCTGTAGTCCAGCCGCACGGTCTGGGCCTTGATGGTAATGCCCCGCTCCCGCTCCAGCTCCATATTGTCCAGCACCTGGGCCTCCATTTCCCGCTCGGAAAGGGTGCCCGTATACTCAATGAGGCGGTCGGCAATGGTGGACTTGCCGTGGTCAATATGGGCGATGATGGAAAAATTGCGGATATGCTTGTTCTGCATAAAATTTCCTTTCAAAAATTACCAAAAAAGCCGCTCTGTCATAAGCGAGCGGCTTCTTGTATCGTAAACGCGATATATCACTTTGCCAGCGCATTGACCTTGCGGGCCAGACGGGACTTCTTGCGAGCAGCGGCATTCTTGTGATACACATGGTTCGCAGCGGCCTGGTCGATGGTCTTGCAGGCGAGCGTAAGGAGTGCCTTCGCCTCATCAGCGTTGCCAGCCTCCACAGCATCGAGCACCTTGCGGGAAGCCGTGCGGACACGGGACTTCTCGGCAGCGTTCTTAGCATGGCGCTTCGCGTCAGTCTTCACGCTCAGGATAGAAGATTTGATATTCGGCAAACAGTTCACCCCCTCAAAATTTCAGTACCATACTATTCTAGCACGACAGACCGCCAAAAGCAACTACCTGCTCTAAATTTATTTATTTAGCCAAAGTAGTCGGCAATCCCATCGGCAATTCCCTGGGCAGCCTTCATCACGCCCACCTTGGAGTTCATCAGCCTTTCCTCGCCCGGATTGGAGATAAAGGCCAGCTCCACCAGCGTCGCCGGCATATCCGTATGATGCACCACATAGAAAGCGCAGGTCTGGGTGCCCCGGCTGGTAGTCCCCAGCTGGTCAATGACTCCCTGGCGCACTCTGTCTGCCAGCATGCGGGATTTTGCGGAGCCTGACTTGAAGTAATAGCCTGTGGTGCCCTTCGCCTCGGTGTTAGAGAAGGAATCCATATGTATGGATATGAAAATATCCGCCTTTTCGGTATTTGCCACATCACAGCGCGCCTGCAACTCCTCCACATCGCTGGCCTTGGAACGGCGCGGTGAAACCTCCGTGTCCTTCGTGCGTGTCATGCAGACGATGGCGCCCTCCTCCGTCAGCAGCCGCTTCAACTCCAGCGCCACCTGCAAAGTCACGGTCTTTTCCATCACGCCGGTGGGGCCGATGGCACCGGAATCGTTGCCGCCGTGGCCGGGGTCAAGGACAATCTTGCGTCCCTTCAGGGAGGTGAGCTCGTCCAGCTCACCGCCGCCTTCCTTGCCGGAAGGCTGAAAGACAGCGCCGCTGGGTGTCTTGGAAATCCTGACCGCATTGGCATCAGGCTTGCGCTCAGGCTTCTTGCTGTCCTTGGAAGGCTCCTCCTTTTCTAAAGGAGCATCTGCCTGCTCCTGCTCCGGCTGCTTAGCAGAAACCGGCTCCTCCTTCTCACCGCTGCCGGGGAAATCAATCCTCGCCCCGGAGGTATCCGGCCCCAGATTGCCGAAGTCCAAAACCACCCGGCCCGGTACGGAGCCTTCCGCCAGGGTGAACACATTGTAGTTATGTGAGCCCACCTTGGTATGAACCACCACTCGCACGGTCTTGGGGTCGAACTGGGCGACCTGCAAGCGGCTGACAAAGGGACTGGTGAAATTCATATCCTTCTTGGCTTTCTTGGCCAGCCAGGCATTCTGGATATCCACCACCACGCGGTCGGGGCTTGACAGCACCATCTTCTTGATTTTCACCGGTGTATCCGCATCCACCACAATGCGAACCTTGTCCTCCGTGTCCGAGACACGCACATTCGTGACTTCCGTCAGGCCATGCACGCGGTCGTCAAAGGCATCAGCCGAGACAGTATGCAGTGGAAACAGCAGGCAGCACAAGCACGCTGCCAGTAATAACAGATAATTGTGTTTCATAGAAGCAGTCCTCCTGTCAGGAAAAATGGCTAACTCTATGCACACCAATATTTCCACACACTATTTTATCATTATCTTATATTTGCCCAAAAAAAGCAAGCAAGAAAAAAGCCATTCTCAATTCAGAATGGCTTGCATTTACAGCATATTCTGCAGGAAGGCCCTGGTGCGCTCCTCTCTGGGGTGGGCGAAGAATTCCTCCGGTACCCCCTGCTCTATGATATGGCCCCCCTCCATGAAGATAACGTGGCTGGCGGCCTCTCTGGCGAAGGCCATCTCGTGGGTGACCACCACCATGGTCATGCGCTCGGCAGCCAGTTCCCGCATGGTCTTCAGCACTTCGCCTGTAAGCTCCGGGTCCAGGGCTGAGGTGGGCTCGTCAAAGAGCATGATATCGGGCTTCATGCACAGGGCACGGGCTATGGCCACACGCTGCTGCTGGCCGCCGGAGAGCTGGGAGGGGTAGTAGTCCTCCCTATCAGCCAGGCCCACCTTCTGCAGCAGTTCCCGTGCATAGGGCAGGATGGCCTCTCTTTTCTGCCCCTGCACCAGCATGGGGGCCTCAATCAAATTCTGCAGCACCGTCATATGGGGGAACAGGTTGAACTGCTGGAAGACCATGCCCATGCAGCCCAGGAGCTTATGCTCCTTGGCCGCCTCTGCGTATTCCGCCCTGCCTTCCCTGGTGACAGCCAGGAAATCCCCCTTTATTTCGATAGAGCCGGAGTCGATGGTTTCCAGCTTGTTTAGGCAGCGCAGCAGGGTGGACTTGCCGGAGCCTGAGGGGCCGATGATGGCCAGCACCTCGCCCCTCTTTACCTCCATGTCGATGCCGTCCAGCACCGTGAGGCCCCCGAAGGACTTATGGATATCGTGCATGCGCACCATGATTTCAGTATCTGCCATAATGCGCCTCCAATCTCTTGAAGCCCCAGGTCAGCACAAAGGTCATGGCAAGGTAGAAGACCGCTGCCACCAGAAAGGGGGTCATATCGAAGTCACGCTGCACGATGGTGCGGGCCACCCGCAACAGGTCATTCATGGCCAGTATGTAGATGAGGGAGGTATCCTTCACCAGATTGATGGTCTCATTGCTCACCGGCGGCAGGACGATGCGTATGACCTGGGGCAGAATGATGCGCCGCATGGTCTGGGGATAGGAAAGGCCCAGGGTCTGGGCCGCCTCATACTGCCCCTTGGGAATGGCCTGGATGCCGGAGCGGAAAATCTCTGCAAAATAGGCCGCATAGTTCAGGGTGAAGGCCAGGAGGGCCGCCGCGAGATCCGGCAGCAGGATGCCCACCATGGGCAGGGCAAAGTACACGAACAGGAGCTGCAGCATCAGGGGCGTGCCCCGCATCAGCCAGATGTAGAATTCCATCAGGGCACTCAGGGGCCGCCACTCAGACAGGCGTGCCAGGGAGGCCAGCAGGCCCAGGGGCAGCGCCAGCACCAAAGTGATGAAAAAAATCTGCAAAGTAATCTCGCAGCCCTCCGCCATCTGGAGGACCATAGAGAGCAGGTTATCCAATTATATCTCTCCTAAATTTTCTTTAGTATAGCAAAGTGCTAACATGCTATATTGTACCCTAAAGCCGGGGAACTGTAAAGGAATCATTTCTTCTTCCGCATTTCCTCCCTGACCGGCCAGCCCTGCAAATCCCAATAGTCCTCGATGCCCTTCACGATGGGGCCGAAGACCTCCTCCACATTGGCCACCCGCATGACGCGCCACTGCCCATTTTCCTTCTCCATTTCCAGCTTCAAGATAAACTCCGGCACCAGGCGTCCGTAATCTGTATCCGCCCCGGTGATCTTCACGCTGGCCACGGCCTTGCCCTCCTGCTCCTGCACAGAGATGAGCTCTGCCGTGTAATCCTGCTGGAATTTCTTCGCTTCATCTGCCACCCACTGGGGCTGGCCGTCAGCGGCGGTCTGAGGCCGCGCCTCAGCATCCAGATCCAGCTCCAGGGCACGCTGGATAAAGGCCAGATCCTTATCACGCCGCTTCGCTATATAATCCTTCATAAAGGCTGTGTCATGATAAAAAAACCAGTCCTGGGGATATTCCTGATTCAACTTCTCCACATCACGGCTGAGGATATAGGTGCTCTCGTCATAGGCTTTAGTCACCAGCCCCTTGATGTCCACATATTGGCCGACTTTTTCGTAGTCCCGCGCCGCCAGGGCCCGGGCAAGCTGTCCCAGGGCATACTGGGGCGTGCTTTGGGCATGACGGGCAAAGCCCGCCGCCAGTCCGGCGCCCACCAGGCAGACAGACAGAATCAGCAGCATTTTCTTCACGGTCATAGAGATTTCTCCTTTCGTTGTGCCCCCCACCACCCTCAAGAGGGTCCCCCGCCCCCAATGGGGGCGGACTTTTGCTGCGCTGCGCAGAAGGCAACGGTAATCCCGCGCCCAGGGATGGGCGCTGCCGCCCTCGTTCTATAAGGAAGGGAACAAGGGCGGCGTTTTTCTTTGGTTACTTTCTTTGTCCACACAAAGAAAGTAACACCACGAACCATGCCCGTTAGCGAAAAAATCTACCCCCAAGGGAAGGCTTTTTCTTTAACGAGTATAATAAAGCAAAAGCACACCGCAAACGCGATGTGCTGTAATGTACAACTGACTTCTCACTTCTTGCGCATCCAGATGGGAATGTCGATGAAGGGCTCCACCGGCTGCTGCGGCTGAGGCTGCTGCGGCTGCTGGGTCTGACCCGGCTGCACCGGCTGAGAGGGCTGGGAAGGTGCCTGGTTCATCGGCGCGCTGCCAAAGAGATTCGGCATCACCGGCGTCGGGGGCACCTTGGCCTGCTGCTGGGGCACCTGCTGCACGCCGATTTCCTCCTGGGTATCGAAGCCCGTGGCAATGACAGTTACCCGCACGGTATCGCCCATGGTATTATCCACGGCAGCACCCCAGATGATATTGGCCTGATCGTTCACCACCTCATGGATGGCATTGGAGGCTTCATTGACCTCATACATGCTGAGGTTCTCCTCGGCACCGGTGACGTTCAGCAGCACGCCCCTGGCGCCTTCGATGGTGGTCTCCAGGAGCGGGGACGCAATCGCCGCCTTGGCTGCATCCACCGTGGCATTTTCGCCCGTCGCCTCGCCGATGCCCATCAGGGCGGAGCCTGCATTGCTCATAATGGACTTCACATCGGCAAAGTCCAGATTGACAAGCCCCGGCACCGCAATCAGGTCGGAAATGCCCTTGACGCCCTGGCGCAGCACATCATCGGCAATGGTGAAGGCCTGGGTAATGGGTGTCTTCTTGTCCACCACCTGCAGCAGGCGGTCATTGGGTATGGTAATGATGGTATCTACATGCTGCTTCAGGGCCTCAATGCCCATCTTCGCATTGCGGCTGCGCTTGATGCCCTCGAAGCCGAACGGCTTCGTGACAACGCCCACCGTCAGCGCACCTATTTCCCGTGCGCACTCTGCCACCACCGGAGCCGCGCCCGTACCCGTGCCGCCGCCCATGCCGGCGGTCACAAAGACCATATCGGCACCCCGCAGGGCATCCAGGATATCCTCACGACTTTCCTCAGCCGCCTTCTGGCCGATCTCCGGCTGTGCACCGGCTCCCAAGCCCCGAGTCAGCTTCTCGCCAATCTGCATGCGTTTCGGTGCCAAGGACTTTAGCAAGGCCTGGGCATCCGTATTGACAGCAATAAACTCAACACCCTGCAGACCGAGATTAATCATGCGGTTCACAGCGTTGCTGCCACCACCGCCTACACCTATTACTTTGATTTTTGCCAGCTGATCGAGGCCGTTATCATCCAACTCAAACACTGCTTCAACCCCCATGAATTTCTATCAAACGGTTACACAAATACGGCCGTTAACATTTTTGCTGTAATTGCACCTTTCCATTTTACCATCATTCTGAAAGGATTTCCATAGCTGACTGCAAAAAAATCAAATCATTGGTTCAATACCCTGGGGCAAACCCTTATGATGCCTGTTAAACAGGTTGCGCCGCAGGACGGCCAAATTTTTGAAAATACGGAAGCCCAGGGCCAGCAGGGCCACATAATAGAGGTCAATGCCAAGCCTGTCCCCGATAAAGACCAGAAAAGCGGCCATCAGCGCATTGAGGAAAAAGCCGCTGATGAAAACCGTGCTGTCGAATGTGCCTGTTGTCGTGGCCTTCAGGCCGCCGAACACGGCATCCAGGGAAGCCAGCAAGGCGACTGAAAAGAATTTCGCATAGGCAAAGGGTATCACAACAGGAAAAATGTAGCCCAGCCCCAGACCGGCCAGAAGCCCCAAGATTGGCAGTACCATTATTTTTCCTCCTCCTGTCTCTCCTCCGTCAGCTTGGCATATTCATGCCTGACCGTGCCCTTGTATGCGGGGATGTAGATATTATCCGCCGGCTCAATCTGGATCTGTATGCCCCAGACCTTCAAGGTTTCCGCCACGCCGCCGCGCATCTTCATGGCATTTTCCAAATCCTTTTTGTTGCCGATGGCGCTCACCTCAAAGGGAGCCGAGGAACGGACGTTGTTGACCGAGAGGGTCGGGCCTGCGCAGCGGATTTCCGAGGTGCCCAGCAGCCGCTGCCCGTTGATGGCAATGGCTTCCGCACCTGCCGCCCGCAGCTCGTTCACCACCCGCAGCAGGTCGTCGTCATGGATGACGTAAAGATTCGGGTTCTCCCCCGACCTCATGGTCTTGTTGCTGTCATCCAGCCTGATTTTGACCCCCTGGCCCTCCAGGGGAGCAAGCCCGGCCCGCATCTGGATTTCCTCGCTGATGGCGCCGCTGCCTTCCTCTGCAGTCTGATGCTTAAGCTGCTGCAGCTCCTCCTTCAGCTTATCCCGCTCGTGCTCCGTCTCCAGCAGGCGGGCCGAAATATCTTCTATGCGCTGAAAGGATACATTGCTCTTGATATCCTCCGTCGTGCGCAGCTGCACTGCCAGCATAAAGCCCAATACCAGGCAGACGCACGCAATCGACCATTTACCTCTGCGGATATTCTTCATTATCTATATCCCCTTGCCTTCCTGTTGCTGTTCTTCCTTGGGCAGATTCTTCAGGCGTATGAAGGGCGCCTGGAAACTGAAATCCACATATTCCACAACATAGATGCTGGTTTCCTGATCCTTGACGAAATCCTGGGTCAGATGGGCCTTCTCCTCCAGCCGTTCCTTGAGATTCCCAAGGCGGATAGGCACCGCCTTATTGGTGTAGACCGTGACCGCAGCAGTGTCAGAAGCATTCACCTCAGAAAGCTGGTTCAGGGTTTCCTGGGGCAGGTGCTGCAGAAATTCCAGCACCAGGCTGATATTTGCGTCCGTATTGTCGTCCCCGATGTAGAGATCGCGCACCTTGATGCCCGTAATCAGGGGAATGGGCACATTTTTCAGGTTCTTGTAAGCCGCAATGACCTTGCCCCGGCGGTCGAAATCCACATAACCGAACTCCGAAGCCACCGTCGCCACCGGCACGCGCTCCTTGATTTCAATGGCCAGCGTATCCGGGAAATGCCGACGCACGGATGCGCTCTCAATGCGCAGATCCTGCAGCAGATGCTCCTGCACCTCCAGGGTTTCCAACTGAAACAGGCGCTGCCCCCGCTGCACCCTGGCAATGTATTCCACCTCATCAGGCTTCAGGTAAACATTGCCCTGCACCTCGATGCGCTGCACCGTGAAGAGCGGCGAATAGACCATGATGGCCACCAGGCCCATGGTGATGAAAATAAAGAGCAATCCCTTCAGCAGGCGCCTGGGGCTGCGCTGCACCGGCCTATATATTTGTTCGTCCACTAAGTGCACCTCTCGTTGGGTTCTGAAAGCCTTCACAAAGAAAGAGTATACCACGCCAGTACCTAATATGCCACATCGGTAAAAAAAAATTTACGCTCACAGTAAAAGAGCCGCGCTGCTGCACGGCTCCTGCTGCCTCCTTATTTGCCAGTATCAAATCCCGCCATTTCCAGCATGTGCTCGCAGAGTTCGGGGAATTCGATGCCCATGGCACGGCCTGCGTCCGGGACCAGGGAAGTCTCGGTCATGCCCGGCACGGAATTGACCTCAATGACATAGGGTGTCTCGTCTGCCGAGAGCATCATATCCACCCGTGCCACCCCCTCGCAGCCGCAGACCCGGAAGGTCTTCTCGGCCAGTTCCTGGATTTCCCTGGTCTTTTCCGCAGACAAAGGCGCAGGAATGATGTGCTGGGATGCGCCCACCGTGTATTTGCTCACGTAGTCGTAACGGCCGGAAATCGTGGTGATTTCAATAATCGGAAAGGCTTCCTGCTCAGCCGCATTGCCCCAGACGGCAACCGTCAGCTCACGGCCCTTAATGAATTCCTCCACCAGAATCTCACCGCTGTAGGCAAAGGCATCTGTCAGTGCCTCCTGCAGCTCCGACTCATTTTCTACGATGTAAACGCCTACGCTGGAACCCTGGGAAGCGGCCTTGACCACCACCGGCAGGCCGAATTCCTGCACTATCTCCCCCACAAGATCCCGCTCCAGCTCGTGGACACGGTAAGTATGGGCCCGGGGGGTGGAGATGCCCTCCGCGATAAAGACCCGCTTGGAGGCGACCTTGTCCATGGTGATGGCAGCAGCCAGCACGCCAGAGCCCGTATAGGGGATTTCCAGCATGTCCAGGGTGCCCTGCAGCATGCCGTCCTCGCCGTATTTGCCGTGTATGGCGTTGAATACCAGGGCGCAGTCCTTCCTGCTGATGTCCGCCGCGAAGGTCTGGGGCACGAATTCCATGCCTTCCGCATTGTAGCCCTTGGACAGCAGCGCGTCCAAGATGGCCTTGCCCGTGCGGCGGGAAACCTCGGCTTCCGTAGAAGTGCCCCCCATTACGACGATAATTTTATCCTGATTCATGTATCTTGCTCCTTACATATGTTGACTGGCAATTCCCCCACCACCATCTGCGATGGTCCCTGTCCAGGGATGCCACCGGCATCCCGCGCTTCGCGCCCCCCCAGGGGGCGGACTTGGAAATCAGCACTTTAAGAGTTCTACAAGTTCTTCGCCAGTCTTGTAAATATCGCCTGCCCCCATGGTGATGATGAGGTCCCCCGGCTGCACTTGCTGCCGCAGGAAGCCTGCCAGTTGCGCCTTATCCTGGATGTAGGTGACATCCTGCCCGGACTGGCGGTTGACTTCCTCCAGGATGGTCTCGCCGCTGATGCCCTCGATGGGGGCTTCACCTGCGGCATAAACATCCGTCAGCACCAGCTTGTCCGCCGCGACAAAGGCCCTGCCGAATTCCTCGTGCAAAAGCTGGGTACGGGAATAACGATGGGGCTGGAACACGCAAACCAGACGGCGGGGCTGTGTCTCCTTGGCGGCCTTCAGGGTGGCAGCAATTTCCGTCGGATGGTGGGCGTAGTCATCCACCACCCAAATATCCTGCTCCCGGCCCTTGGTCTGGAAGCGGCGCTTGGCACCGTGGAAGCGGGCCAGCCCCTCTGCAAGCTTCGGGAAGGGCACGCCGATGGAAAGACCGGTGACAATGCAGGCCAGGGCGTCCAATACGTTGTGGCGGCCGGGGATATTCAGGGAGACATGGCCCAGCTTTTCCTCCCCGTGGCGCACATCAAAGGCAATGCCCGTGCCCTCGTAGGTCAGGTTTTCCGCATTGTAATCCGCCGGCTGCTCAATGCCGTAGGAAATATACTTGCGATCCAACTGCCCCGCAATATTGCGCAGATTCTCATTTTCAAAGCAGAGCACTGCCCAGCCCGTTTCCTTGTCCACATTCTCCAGGAACTGGGTGAAAGCCTTGATGATGTTCTCCATGGTGCCATAGTGATCCATATGGTCATCTTCCACATTCGTCACCACAGCGATATGGGGGTGGAGCTTCAGGAAGGAGCCGTCGCTCTCGTCGGCCTCTGACACCAAATATTCGCTGCTGCCCAGCCTGGCATTGGTGCCCAAGTCCGGCACCTCCCCGCCCACGATAATGGTGGGGGAGACCCCCGCACTTTCCAGCACCACCCCCAGCATGGCGGAGGTGGTGGTCTTGCCGTGTGCTCCTGCCACCGCTATGCCCTTGTACTCATTCACCAAGGCCGCATTGATATCCGAGCGATGCAGCTTCTGTATCCCCAAGTCCTTTGCCGCCAACACCTCCGGGTTATCGAAGGGAATGGCGGAGGATACGACAATGGCATCCGCTCCCCGCACGTTCTCCCCCTTCTGGCCCCCCAGGGTAATCTTTGCCCCTAAGGTACGCAGCGCCTGGATGACGCCGGAGTCCTCCCTGTCCGAGCCGGTCACTTCGTAGCCCAGCTCGCACATCACCTTGGCCAGGGGGCTCATGCCCGCACCGCCGATGCCGACGAAATGGATTTTTTTGATATCATGCAGCTCTCTGAGCTTCTTCATGCTGATAATCCCTTCCTAAAACACATTACTTCGCAATCTCCAGGGCCATCTGCGCAATCTCCAGGGCGGCTTCGGGCCGCCCCAGCTTCTTGCTGGCCGCAGCCATGGCCTGCAGCTTTTCCGGCTCCGTCAGCAGCTCTGCCAAAAGGGAGCCAAGACTCTCCGCCGTCAAGTCCTTGTTCAGTATGACCCTGGCCGCCCCTGCAGCCTCCAAGGCCCTGGCATTGAACTCCTGATGGTTCTCCGCCGCATAGGGGTAAGGCACGAGGATGGCGGGAATCCCCCGGGCGGTCAGCTCCGCCAGTCCCGTGGCCCCGGCACGGAAAATCACCAGATCCGCGCAGGCCTCCGCCTCCGGCATATTGTAGAGATATGGCTCCACCTTGATATGAGGCGGCAGCTCCGCCAGCCCCGCCTCGGCCAGGCGCTGCCTGATATCCTCATACTCCGCCTTGCCCGTCACATGCAGGAATTGCACCTCCGGATGCCGGGCGGCCTCTGCTAAGATACCCACCATAGCGCGATTGATGGTGCGCGCCCCACGGCTGCCGCCGGAGACCAGCACCGTGAGCTTTTCCGGGTCCAGCCCGAAGGCAGCGGCGCCGGACTCGCGCTGTGCCAGCATGACCTCCCGGCGGATGGGATTGCCGGTGAAGACGGTCTTCCCGGCAGGGAAGTGCCTGACGGCCCCTTCCGTACCCACAGCTACCTTAGTCACAAATTTTGCCAGAATCCTGTTGGTAATGCCCGGCACCACATTCTGCTCCTGGATGAGGGTCGGCACATGCAAAAGGCTTGCTGCCATCAGTACCGGGCCGCACACATAGCCCCCCGTGCCGATCACCACATCGGGATGGAAATCCCGGACGACTTTCGCTGCCTTGCCCACCGCCAGCATTGCCTTGCCGGCCCGCAGGAAATTTGCCGGGGTCAGATGGTGCTCGAAGCTCTGCAGATCCACAATATGGAAGGGCAGACCCTCCTTCGGCACGATATCGGCCTCCAGGCCCCGGCTCGTACCTACATAAAGGAACTGCGCCTCGGGCCGCAGGGCCCGCAGCTCATGTATCAGGGTAATGGCCGGGTAGATATGTCCCCCCGTGCCACCACCGGAAACGATGATTTTCAAAATAAAACCTCACTTAAAGCCCGTTTACCAGGCGCTTGAAGTCACGGCCCCTTTCCTCGAAGCCCGTGTACATATCGAAGCTGGCACAGGCCGGGGAGAGCAGCACGGTCTGGGGGGCATGGGCAAGTTCACGGGCCTTCTGCACCGCCGCTTCCATGGAGTAGCCTGCCATGTGGATATGCTCGCCGGGATAGCCGTTATTCAGGGCCTCCTGCCGGAAGCGCTCGGCAGCCGCCCCCACCAGAATCAGCTCATCGCAGCGCTCTTTCACCAGTTGCATGAACTCCGTCAAATCCGTCATTTTATCGTCGCCGCCTGCGATGAGCAGGATATGCTCAAAGGCAGCTACCGCCTTAATGGCAGAATCCGTATTCGTAGCCTTGGAGTCATTGTAATAGGCAACGCCATTAAGCTCCCGCACAGGCTCGATGCGGTGCTCCACCCCCCGGAAGGATTGCAGCACCGGCACCATGTCCCTGGGGCTCACCCCCATAAAGAAGGCGCTGGCAATGGCCGCCATGGCATTTTCCACATTATGGCCGCCCTTGATGCCAAGCTCCCCCTCACGGCAGAGGGGATAGAGCCGCCCGCCCCAGCGGAGCACTATGAGATCCCCGGCCAGGCATACGCCCCTGTCCAGGTATTTCTCCCGGCTGAAATAGAAGATTCCCGCCCCACGGGGGGCACGCTCCGCCATGCCCCGCACCTTTTCATCATCATAGTTCAGCACCAGCATATCCCCTGCCGATAGCTGGGCAAACATCTTCTCCTTCATCTGCTGATAGACTTCCAGGGAGCCGTGGCGCAATACATGATCCGGCGTCACATTCAGCACCGTTGCCACATGGGGGTGGAAATCCGCCGTGGCCTCCATCTGGTAGCTGGAAATCTCCGCCGCAATCGCACCCTTCGCACCCACGCGCAGGGCCTCCTCAGACAGGGGAACGCCGATATTGCCGCCCACCCCAGTCTTTTCCTTGCCATAATGGGCCTCCAGCAGCAGCCCCAGGAGGGTCACTGTGGTGGTCTTGCCATTGGTGCCCGTCACCGCCGCAATGGGGGAGCGAGCCAGCTCATAGGCCATCTCCACCTCGGTCAGCACGCGGATGTTCCTGCCGTAGGCCGCCTGGACGATGGGCACCCGCACCGGCACCGCCGGAGAGAGAATCAGCATATCTACGCCCTCCAGCAGGCTCTCCTCCTGGGGGCCAAAGGCTAGCTCTACGCCTAACCCCCGCAGCTCCGAGAAGTCATATTTCAGCTCCTCCTCTGCTTTGGCATCGGACAGGACGACCGAAGCCCCCCTTTGCCTGGCGATTTTCGCCGCCGCAAAGCCGCTGATGCCGGCACCGATGACCAGAACCTTCTTGCCCGTGAATTCCAGCTCCATATAAATTCCTCCTTAAGGAACCGTAGCGAAATAAACTAGACAAAATTGCTGAGGATAAATTCGTGCGGTCAAGGATGAGGAAGGAGGCATAGCGGGCTATGCCGACTGACGAAGACGCAGATCCACGCGGATTTAGACCAGCAAGATGTATAGTTTATAACGCCATTGTTCCAGCTTTGTCGATAGACAAAGCTTCCTCTCGGCGTTTCAACGAGGCGGGAGATATGCTCCCGCCTGTTTAGATGTACCCCCCCACTTGTAGAAGTTGGGGACATCCTTTGCCTCGTTATAAGCCTACAGTTCCTATGCCACCAGCGTAAGGCCGCAGATGCTGGCAAGCAGTCCCACGGCCCAGAATACGAACACGACCTTCCACTCAGACCAGCCCCCCAGCTCGAAATGATGATGGATGGGGCTCATGCGAAAGACGCGCTTGCCCGTGGTCTGGAAGGAAATGACCTGAATAATGACCGACAGGGCTTCGCAGACAAAGACAAAGCCGATCACCAGGAGCAGCAGCTCCGTATGGGTCAGGATGCCTAAAGCCGCAAGAGCCCCTCCCAGGGCCAGGGAGCCTGTATCCCCCATGAAAATCCTGGCAGGATGGGCATTGAAGCGCAGGAAGGCAACGCAGGAAGCCACCAGTGCCACCGCGAAAATCACCAAATCCACGTGTCCGGTCAGGGCACAGACCACGGCATAGGCGCTGCCTGCTATGGCCATCTCACCGGCTGCCAGCCCGTCCAGGCCGTCCGTCAGGTTCACCGCATTGGAAGTCCCTACCAATACGCAGGGCACCAGCAGGTAATACAGCCAGCCGATATCCACTTCCGTCCCCAGCCCCGGAATCCAGATGCCCGTATTGATGCCCAGCACCTGGGTGCCGATATACATTGTCACCAGGGCAATAAAGATCTGCCCCGCCAGCTTTTGCCTGGCTTTAAGGCCCAGATTGCGCTTCTTTACCACCTTGATGTAATCGTCAAGGAAGCCCAGCAGGAAGTGCCCCAGGGTGATGAAAAGCGCCAGCAGCACCTCCGGCGTCCAAGGTGCCACATTGAGGGTGCCCAGGGCCAGCCCCAGGATAATCATGATGCCCCCCATGGTGGGAGTGCCGCTCTTGGCCTGATGGCTCTTGGGCCCCTCCTCGCGGATGCTCTGCCCAAACTTCAGCTTATGGAGCTGAGGGATAAAAAAGGGCCCGGTAATGAGTACGAAGCCGGCAGCGATGAGAGCTGCCATCAACAGGCTGAATTCCACTGATAATGCCTCTTTCTTACAATAAATCTATGATCTTTTCCATCTGCATGCCTCTGGAACCCTTAAAGAGCACCGTGTCCCCCGGCTTAAGGATTGAGTGCAGTTTTTCCGCCGCTTCCTTATGGGAGGCGCAGCGATAGGCGGCCAGCCCTTTGCTCTCCGCCCCTTCGGCAATCAGGCTGCCTAAGTCGCCACGGGTGAGCACCGCCGTAAAGCCATGCTCCGCCAGTTCCCGGCCCACCTCGCGGTGAGCCTCCTCTGCCACCGCCCCTAATTCCAGCATATCCCCCATGACCGCAATTTTGCGTCCCTTAGCCATTTCCGACAAGGTTTCGATAGCCGCTTTCATGGAAGCAGGGCTGGCGTTGTAGGCGTCATTTACAATCTGCCAGCCCTTCAGCTCCGAGCACTCGAAGCGCATCTTCGTGGCCTCCAGGGACAGCAGCCCCTCCCGGATTTCCTCTGCCGATAGCCCCAAGGCAAAGCCTGCTGCAATCGCCGCCAGGGCATTGTAGACATTGTGGCGTCCCACCATGGGCACCCTGTATTCGTGGCGCTCACCAGCATAGACTGCCACAAAAAGGGTGCTGGTGCCTTCCGTACGGATATCCTCACCGCGCACATCCGCAGCCTTTTCGATGCCAAAGGTCATTACATGCACCCCTGCAGGTGCCTTGCCCTTCATGGCCGCCACATATTTATTGTCCCCATTCAGGATGGCCGTGCCCCCTGCAGGCAGGGCTTCCACCAGTTCTGCCTTGGCCTGCGCGATGTTCTCCAGGGAGCCAAGCAGCTCCATATGGGTCTCCCCCACATTGGTGACAATGCCCACCGTGGGTGCCGCCAGGGGTGCCAGCGCCTCAATCTGGTGCAGCCCCCGCATGCCTATCTCCACCACCGCTGCCTGATGCTCCGGGCGAATGGAGAGCAGGGTCAGGGGCAGGCCGATTTCATTGTTGAAATTGCCCTGGGTCTTTGCCACCGGGCCACGGGCAGACAGGGCCGCCGCCGTCAGATCCTTGGTGGTGGTCTTGCCGTTGGAGCCGGTAATGGCCACCACCGGCAAGTCGAACTTCAGGCGCCAGGCCTGGCCGATTTTCTGGTAAGCAGCCAGGGTGTCCGCTGCCCGCAGCAGGGTGCCCCCTGCCCCCTGGGCTTTTTTCAGATTCTCCTCGCTGCAGCCTGTGCTGACCAGCACGCCTGCCGCCCCTTTCTGCAGGGCATCCGCCGCGAAATCCTCGCCGTTGAAGCGCTCGCCTTTCAGGGCGACAAAGAGCACGCCTGCCTCGATTTTGCGGGTATCAGTGACTATATCCGTGAACTGGCTCCGGCCCTTAGCAAGGAGCTCCGCCCCTGTGGCCTGCACGATTTCTTCCAATGTAAATGCCGGCATCAAAAAACCTCCGCCCCATCGCTGTACTTGGCCGCCACCGCCAGGCGGGCGACCTCCTTATCATCGAAATGAATGGTCTTGTCCTTCAAAATCTGGTAATCCTCATGGCCCTTGCCCAGGATAATGACAATATCATCCTGCCCGGCCAGGGCCACCGCGCGGAAAATTGCTTCCCGGCGATCCACGATTTTCTCATGCTGCTTCTGCCCCACGGTCTCCTCCACACCGGCCTCCACCTGGTCGAGAATGGCCTGGGGGTCTTCCGTGCGCGGGTTATCAGATGTGGCAATCACCACATCCGCCAGCTCCCCGGCCAGCCTGCCCATAATGGGGCGCTTGGTCTTGTCCCGGTCACCGCCGCAGCCAAAGACCGCGATAATGCGCCGCTTCGCAATTTCCCGAGCCGTCTTCAGCACATTCTCCACGCCATCCGGTGTATGGGCATAGTCCACTATGATGGAGAAATCCTGCCTGTCATTGCCGGAACGCACAAGCTCGAAACGGCCCGGCACGCTGGTGAAGGACTCCAGCACCTTCTGGATGATGGCGGGCTCCACCCGCTCCGCCAGGGCTGCACCTACCGCCGCCAGCACATTGTAAACATTGAACATGCCCACCAGTTGCAGCCGCAGGGGCAGGGCCTGGAAACGGGGATGCCTCAGAATGGCGTCGGTACCCTCCGCGTGCACTTCCACATCCGTAGCCATCAGGTCTGCAGGGTTATGAATGCTGTAGGTAAGCTGCGGGCAGACCGCATGGGAGAGCATATCCTCCCCTGCCGGGTCGTCAATGTTGACCACTGCACATTTATGGGGCTTGGCTACAGACTGGCCCACCAGCTCAAAGAGCCTGGCCTTGGCCTGCTTGTAGTTTTCCAGGGTCTTGTGATAGTCCAGATGATCCTGGGTCAGATTCGTGAACACAGCCGTATCGAACTCAATGCCGGCCACACGATTCTGATCCAGGGCATGGCTGGAAACCTCCATCACCACGTAGTCCATGCCCCTGGCCCGCATATTCGCAAGGATGTGCTGCAGCTCCACCACATCCGGCGTCGTGTTATGAATGGGGAATTTCTCGTCTTCAATCATAATCTGGATGGTGCCGATGAGGCCCACCTTGTAACCGGCTGCCCGCAGCAGGGAACGGATGATATAGCTGGTGGTAGTCTTGCCGTTGGTGCCAGTGATGCCGATAATGCGCATATTGCGGGAGGGGTAATCGTAGAAGTATGGCACAATCACGTCCAGGGCCTTGCCCAGGTCCGGCACCTGCAGCACCGCCCCGTCATAGGGAGGCTCAATGTCCTCCCGCGTGGTCAGGATGGCCCGGGCCCCCGCTGCCTCCGCCTGGGGAATGAAGTCATGGCCGTCAACATGCACGCCCGGTATGCACACGAACAGAGTACCCCGTTCCACCTTGCGCGAATCATGCTCAATGCCCGTGATATTGACACTCTTATCACCCCGGACTACCGCCCCCGGAACCAGCAGGGCCATTTCCCTGATTGTCTTCATAACCATACCTCCTGCTTGCAAACTTAGGATATTATAACGCAATTACTCAAGATTTGCCATAGGCAAATCACTCCTGTTGGCGTTTCAGCGAGTTATATATTTTCCATAAAAAACAAAAAGGCCGACTGCTGCCGACCTTTAAAGCATCCATAACCTGAATCCCGCCGCAGAATCCACTCCACCGGCGAAATCAATTATCATGGGCAAAATAAACCTTCTGGGACACTTCCATGCCCAGCTCGCTCTCTGCCAGAGCCTTGATGCGCTGCGGCGCACGCAGCTTGGCGTTCTCGATGCGCAGGCGTTCATTCTCCTGCTCCAACTGATCCGCCTGCTGCTGCACGGCAATCAGCGCATAGCCACGGCTGGCAGACATGCCGCTGCAAACAGTCACCAACAGAGCCAGAACGGCTGCCACAAAGAACAGTATCTGGCAATGGGAGCGCAGGCTGGTGTCCAGCACGGTCTGGAACAAGGGTTCCTTGGGCACCGCCCGCAGTCTGGCACGTTCCTCCTCTGCTGTCAGCGGTCGCGCCTCCGGCTGCTCCTCCTCATAATCATAGTCATAATCGTACTTCCTCTGTGCCAGCATCTCAATCACTCCCCTGTTTCTCGTATCCCACTGTCCATATATATATCTATCTATGAAATCTTTTCTGCTATCCTCAGCTTGGCACTTTTCGCCCTGGGATTTGCCGCCAGTTCCTCCCTGCCGGCTGTCCGGGGCCTGCCCAGAAGCTTTATCTCCGGCTGATGGTGGCACATGCAGACCGGCAATTCCGGCGGGCAAATGCACCCCCGCGCCAGTTCCTTCAAGGTTTGCTTGGCAATGCGATCCTCCAGTGAGTGAAAAGTGATGATCGCCAGCCTGCCCCCCGGCACCAGGAACTTCACCGCCGTGCGGAATGCTCCTGCCAAAATTCCCAGCTCGTCATTGACCTCTATGCGGATGGCCTGGAAGATGCGCTTGGCAGGATGCCCGTTCATCTCACGGCGTACCGCCTTCGGCACCGCCCGGCTGATGATATCCACCAGTTCCCCCGTGGTCTTTATCTCTTTTTCTGCCCTGGCCTGCACAATGAACTGTGCTATGCGCCTGCCCCAGCGTTCCTCACCGTAGTCATGGAAGATGCGATCCAGCTCATCCTCACTGTAGGTATTTACTACATCATAGGCAGAAAATCCTGCCTCAGGATTCATCCTCATATCCAGAAGTGCATCCTGCATGTAGGAAAAGCCCCGCTCCGGGTTATCAATCTGAGGGGAGGAAACGCCCAGGTCAAACAGCACCCCTGTGACCTCTGCAACACCAAGCTCCTGCAGCACCCCTTCCAGATTGCGGAAATTCGTGTGCACAATATCCACCCGGCATCCGGCACCGGCCAGTCTCTCCCGGGCTGCCGCAATGGCCGCCTCGTCCTGATCCAGGCCGACCAGCCTGCCCTCGGGCGCAAGCAGCTCCGTAATGCGCCTGGAATGTCCCGCCCCTCCCAGGGTGCAGTCCACATAAGTGCCCACAGGATCTGTGACCAGGCCGCCCACTGCCTCCTCCAGCATGACGCTGACATGATGAAAGTCCATGCGACCCACCTCAGATCCCCAAACCTGCCAGAGAGGCCGCAATAGCGGTGACATCCGGCTCCACTTCGCCGGTGTAGCTGTCCCACTGCTCCCTGCTCCAGACCTCAATGCGGTTATCCGCACCGGTCAGGATGACATCATCCTTCAAGGCTATGCCTGCATAGGAGCGGAGATTGGCCGGCACAAGGAAACGCCCCTGCTTATCGCACTCCAGCGTGCGCGCCCCTGCAAAGAAGAAGCGCACAATGGCCCGGGCCTCCGGCTTGGCCAGTGGCAAGGCCCTGAGCTTGGCAGCCAATTCCTCCCAGGCCTGCTGGCCGTAGAGGAACAGGCAGTGATCCAGCCCCTTCGTGATGATGAAGGTGACACCCAGCTCCTGGCGGAAATCCGCAGGCAGGATAATGCGACCCTTGGCGTCTATGGAGTGCCTGTACTCCCCCATAAACATCCTGTCTCACCACCCTGATGGAACCTGCTGACACTTTCCTCCACTTTTCTCCACTTACTCTAGTAAATTTATACCAAAAATCTGCTTTTTTTGCAAGAGGAAAATGCCCTGCCTGGCCATAACCCAAAAGAATAACGAGGCAAAATACGCGCCCAATACGGGTAGTTCGCGCACTTTGCCTCGTTAAAAAAATTACAGTTTTATTTTTTTGCCTGATATGCCAGCCTGCCCCGCACCAGGGTTGCGTAAATCCGCACCTCATCGTCAAATATCGTGATATCCGCCAGGCTGCCAACTTTAAGGGAGCCCCGCTCATCTGCGCAGCCCATTTCCTCGGCAGGTACCCGCGCAGCCAGCTCCGCTGCCCTGGCCAGGCTGATACCCGCAGCCCCGGCAAAGGTCCTGACCACATGATCCATGGTGGCGACGCTGCCTGCGATGGTGCCATCTGCCAGGGTCGCAAGCTGCCCCTGAACGAAGACCTGCTGCCCCCCCAGCTCTGAGGGGCCGTCACCCATGCCGCAGGCACGCATGGAGTCCGTAATCAGTACGATATTTTCTCCGCCTTTCGCATGCCAGACCAGCCGCAGGGCAGCAGGAGCCAGATGTATGCCGTCTGCAATCAGCTCCGCCACGCAGTCCGTATCAAGTGCCGCCCCAACTGTGCCGGGACGGCGGTGATGCAAGGGCGGCATGGCGTTAAAGAGATGCGTTGCGTGCCTCACGCCCTGCTTATAAGCCTCCATTGCCTGCTCATAGGTTGCATCCGTATGACCCATGGAAACTATGATACCTGCCCTGCGGCAAGCTGCCACGAAACCGTAATCTCCCTGCAATTCCTCCGGGGCCAGCACAACGTATTTTATCGTGTCCAGCCAGGGCTTAAGCAGGGAAAAATCCGCCTTGCGGATATTCTCCGCCTTCTGCGCTCCCTTATGGGCAGCATTGATGAAAGGCCCTTCCAGATATGCACCCAGCACCTCGGCACCGCCTGCGTTTTTTTCCATTTCCCGGCGCACGACGGCCAGCGCTCCCTCGATATCTGCCCAGGGACAGGTCATGGTAGTGGGCAGGAACGCAGTTACCCCCGTGGAGGGGAGGCCCTGCCGCATCTTGCCCAGGGCCTCCCCTGTGCCGTCCATGGTATCCGCCCCGGCAAAGCCGTGGATATGGAGGTCGATAAACCCAGGGGAAACATAGCGTCCTCCCGCATCCAGCACCTCCGTGCCTGCTGCAAGCTGCTGCTGCGGCACAATGCCCTGTATGCGCTCATCCTCCACCAGCACCGCCAGGCCCCTCTGCTCGGCAAAATGTCCCGACGGCTCCTGGGGCAGCAGCACCCGTCCATTGATGATTGCCAGCATTATCTCGCCCCCGCTAGTTCCTTCTCCAAGGCTTTGGCATCCTCTGCAGGAGATTCCTGCACAGCCGGAGTCTTCTGCTTACTGGCAGGCTCCGCCGCAACGGTGCTCTTTGGGGCCTTCTTCGCTGGCTGCTGCAGGAATTTATCCAGCTTGGTAAAGAATTCTTCCATATAAAGGGCATTGCCCAGGCCGCTATCGGCCAGCTCCACCCAGGCCCCGGCTTCCTTCAGCTTCGCCGCCAGCCTGTCCAGCTCTTTATCGCTACTCTGGGGGCCAGGGTACATGCTGAAAACATACGCCTTGCGCGCCTGCTTGTCGTCTATGTAGGACTGGGGCTCAATAAATTTAAGATAAGCCGCCGCCGCCCTGTAATCGGGGCTGGGATGCTGCGTAGCCCCATAATTCACTAACTGCACCAAGGGAGCGAAGCACTGGGCCGCTGCCACATCATCCCTGCAGGAAGCGGCATTCTGGCCCAGCAGGAAGGGCTCATAATCCGGGTGGTTGCCAGTGGTGCCCAGAAGGACAGACAGGGTGCCCCCCACGCCTGCGCCGCTGGCAATGATTATCTCTGTATTGCCGGCGGGCAGCAAGTGCTGGTTATGGCGCAGATAGCGTACCGCCGCCTTGTAATCCACCAGCGGGTCAATAGCCGTAACAACAAAGTGCCCCTCCGCATCAACCTCAGCCCTGCGCCCCCGCAGTGCCGGAGCTGCCACCACATAGCCATGGGCCAGTGCCCGAAGACTTACATTGGCGCCCTCAGCGCCTTCGGCAGGGGCCTGGATAGCTGCAGGAGCATAATCCTCCGCGCCATTGGGCAGGAAAATGGGAGCATTGTTCCTCCTGTAGCCATTGACCTTTACCTTGCTGCCCGGCTTGAAATAGCCTTCCGGTATATAGATGCTCATCTGCTGATGCTCTGCATCTGTCGGCTGGGCCACATAGGTGAGGTTCTCGTAGGCACGGAAGGCAACAGGCTGCCCATCCACCTGCAGCATATACTGCTGATAGTCAGTAATATCAAGTTTCAGGTCGTAAATCTCAGGCGTCTCCAGGGGAAGTGCCCCCAGTGTCTTGTTTTTTTCATCTGCCAGCGCCTTCAGCTTAGCATTATCGGCTGCCAGATATTCATCACGCTTAGTATTCCAGGGCCTGGCCTCAGCATTCAGCCTGCGGGCTTCCTCCGTCAGCCGCTTGCGTTCCTTCTTGCTGACCTTCTTATCCTTCAGGGCAAGACTGACCTTTTTCCAGGCCGCATCGGCCTGCTGGGAAAGCTCCGCCGCCCGCTTGAACACTTCCTCCCTGGAAGCTGCCTCCACCTCCGCCTCCGTAGCCACAGCCGCCTGAGGCTGGGCAGATTTCGCGGTACAGACCGGCAGCCCCAGGCAAATCCCCAGGGCCAGCGCCACGGCCAGCGCTTGTTTATTGCATCTCATATATCGCTACCCTCCTGTTTGCAGCGCATTACCGAAAATCACCAGGGCTGGGGCGTATAGGGAGTGACAACGCCAAAGCTGTAGCCCTTGTCGCGCAGTATCCTGATGATCTCCGGCAGGGCCTTGACCGTCTCCTCCTTGCCGCCGCAGGAGTGCATAAGCACCAGCGCCATATTGTCCTTCAGCTCGACGTTGGTCTGGCTGTCCACATTGCCGATCAGTTGGGAAGCGTCCTGCCACTGGGGAGTCGCGTCCTGGCAGCTGACATTCCAGTCATGCTCCACATAGCCGCTTTCAGCCAGTGCCCTGTCGTACTCCTTGGTAAAGACCCCCACCGTGCCCCCCGGCGCCCGGCAGATTACAGGACGCATGCCAATGATGCTGTAGATAACATTGTCAGCCTCCCGCAATTCCGCGATAAAGCTGTCCTTGGACATGTAGAGACGACCGTAGTCATGATCCATGCTGTGATTGCCCACGGCATGACCCTCTGCCACTATGCGCTTCAGTACCTCCGGGTTCTTCTCGCACATCGTCCCCACCACATAGAAAGTGGCCTTGATGCCCTCGGCCTTCAAGATATCCAGCACAGCCGGCGTATTTTTCCCATCAGGGCCGTCATCAAAGGTCAGGTAGGCAATCTTCTGGCCCACATGGGGCTCCACCTGGGGCAGGGCCATGGGCAGGTTCAACTGCTCACGCTGCCACAGGCAATAGCGGTCAAAGACCGGCTTATCGATCTCTGCCATCCCCGGCAGATTGGAAAAGTCGCTCTTCAGCAGCACATACTTCTCCGGCGAAGTTTCCCCGGCCGCCATAGCCTCGGGCGTATCCGGCCCTGCAGCAACCTGCATCCCGGCCTGGCCATGATGCACCAGCCCGTAGGAGATGCCCACTGCCAGCAGGGCCACGGCAGCCAAGAAACTGCACATGCTTTGCCTCTTGCTCATCCTCCTGCGTCTCATATCCCTTTTCCCTCCATGCCGCCCAAAAACCGCAGCCTTCTCACATCA
>CAMVGU010000012.1 GCA_947167105.1 uncultured Selenomonas sp.
GAGGCCTTATAGGCCGTTAATGAAAACCCCCCGGCTAAGCCGGGGGATAATTATTTTGTGGTATGAAATTCACTTCTTCACGACGATCAGTGCCGTGCCCACCGGGCGCTCCGTGCCGTCTGAGGGAGAATTCTGGATCTCGCCCTTGATGACCAGTTCCGAGGAACCGCCGCCGTCGAAATTGATGGCATCCACGGCCCCCATTTTTTTCATAAGCCCGGCCCACTCTGTCAGGGTCAGACCGTGGCTCTCAGCCTGACGGCCATCCACAACCCCCAGCAGGAAATTGCCCGTCTTCGTCACGCCAATGGCACTGCGGGGCGCGCGGCCCACGCGGATATCGGAAGGGAATTCTTCTTCCGAAGCCGTCACACTGACGCGCCCGCCTGTCAGCAGGCGCGGGCCTACACCCAGGATTTGCGGGCAATCTGCCCACCTGGCGCCCATATCCTCGCTGAGGGAGGCCGGGTCGCCTACCCGCAGCCCCTTAAAGGCCTCCTGGGAGCTGCCATGCACCGAGACCACATAGCCATCCGAGGGAATCCCGGCATTGCCGTCCGTATCTATGGCCGCCACCTTGCCGTTCCTTATGATGTATTCCTCGCCGAATTCATTGGTGCGGGTGCTCTTGCCGTAGGCGCTGTTGTAGATAATCAGGCTGTTCTCGCCCCGCTCGCAGTCCACGCCCCAGACGGGCATGGTGACATCACCCAGCTTCACATGGCCGTCATATTCTATCTTGCCAAATTCCGGCTTGCCGTCACTGTGCAGCCCGAAGGCGCTGCGCTTGAAATACGTGGTACCGGCAACCATATTATCAATGCGGGTAATGCCCAGTATATCGCCGCTGGCAGCAAAATAAGACGCATTGACGGCAGCCTCTGCCCCGTAGCGTTTCGCTATGCCCAGAACCGTCTCCCGGCCCGGCACCTGTCCCCGTGCCAGGGCAGGCTTCACCGTATACTTATCCTTGTCTGCCTCTAGGAAATAGGCCGTGACCTGCCCGTCAGCATCCCAATAGGTATAGGCTTTCTTGATAAGGCCAGGGGCGATCTCCTCCGCATACATGCCGGGAATCCCCGTTTTGAGCTCCCGTGGTTTTTCCTCATCCTTGCCCTGCTTTTCTTTCTTGCCGTCAGCCAGGGACTTCGGCAGTACATCCACAAAGACGCGATTCGGATTCTTCAGCTCCTGAACCTTGTAGCCCATGCCCGGCATCAGCTTCAGCGTGACAACCACATGATCCTGCTTCAGGCTGTACTTCACGGACTCAATGCGCTTGCCGTGGAAGGAAGCACGCTTCAGCCCGCTGGCAGACACATCAGCAAGGTCAACGATCAGGGCATCACCCTCGGTATTCAGGCGCACCTTGTACTTGGGCATCTGGTTCAGCTCAAAGACCACCCGGTCATGTTCCCTGCCGCTGTGGAAACGCACGCTGGAGAGCTTCGCCCCGGCCAGAACCAATCCCTCAAAAACAAACAGAAGTATAAAAGCCAGCACAGAAATCCTGCGCATTTTCATTTTCATGCACTTGCCCCCTATGTTACTATACTGTTAAATAAAAAGTATTTTTCATGCCGGAAGACCTCATCCACCGCTTACGCGGTCCCCCTTCCCCAGAGGGGAAGGCTTTTTCGTCAAAAGTATACCACAAGGGGCGTAAAAAGCAAGCCCTGCAGACCTTTGCTGCAGGGCTTGTGCCATATCTTACTTTTTCAGTGCCTGGACTTCCTGGGCATGGGCCTGGGCCCTGACCTGGGGAGAAAGCTGCTTGTAGAGCATATCTGCCAGGCCGATGCCGCCGCCGTCGGCAATATTGTCCATCAGCTTCTGGTCATACATATCCTGAAAGATCTTCTGGCCGTTGGACTCGCCGAACAGCTCGTTCTTCGGCACCGTGGCGCGCATCTGCTTGTACATTAACCCCAGGAACATGCCCTCGAAGCCCTTGCAGGCTTCTTTCAGCTCCTGCTCCTGCTTGGTGGCCGAGGCGGAATTCACCACATGGCCTTCCGTCACCTTAGCCTTGTTCTGCAAATCACGGAGCATGGAAGCAAAGTTTGCGGACTCCGCCGCCGTACTGGCAGAATCAAAGGTGGTGTTGGCTCCTCCCGTCCCCTGGGCACTTAACCCCGGCAGCGGATTATTCAAAGGCGCTATAGACATAAGACACCTCCTGCATTAGCATTAAATAATCTCCAGCTCCGCATGAATCGCACCTGCCGCCTTCATGGCCTGCAGGATGGAAATCGTGTCACGGGCCGTCGCCCCCACGGCATTCAAGGCACCCACAATGTCATTGATATTGGCTGTAGCCGGTACCACGACAGTGCTGGCCTCGTCTTCCTCCGCCTCCACCTCTGTATTCTTGGTCATAATGGTGGTGCCGTAGGACAGGGGGTCAGGCTGGCTTGCCTCCTCGTTCTTCGTCACGCGGATGGAAAGCCCTCCCTGGGTAATGGCACATTCGTCAACGGAAACGTCACCGCCCATGACAATGGTGCCGGTACGCTCATTGACAACCACCCTGGCGCGGTTATCCGGCACAATGGGCAGATCCTCGATGGTGGCCACAAAGCCCACCACGTTACCCCGGAAATAGGCGGGGATATTGATATCTATGCGGCCAGGGTTCACTGCCTGGGCCACGCCGCCATACTGGGCATTGATGGAAGCCGCCATGCGGGCCGCCGTGGTGAAATCCGGGTGGGAGAGGGACAGGGAAATCCTGCCGTTCCGGCCCATCTCATCCTCCACCGTGCGCTCCACGATGCCCCCGTTGGGTGTCAGGCCCACAGTGGGGAAATTCTTCTGAGCCGAAGAGCCGCCACGCCCGGTCACAAAGCCGCCGGTGGATACAGGCCCCTGGGCCACCGCGTAGACCTCGCCGTTTGCTGCCCTGAGAGGCGTCTGCAGCAAGGTCCCCCCCTGCAGGCTGTCAGCGTCGCCTATGGAGGAACTGGTCACATCAATGGTATCGCCCTCACGCACGAAGGGCGGCAGAGTGGCCGTCACCATGACCGCCGCGGAATTGTCCAGCTTCAGGCTGTTGGCGTCCACCGTGATGCCAAAGGAGAGCAGCATATTGCGGATGGACTGCTTCACATCATCCTTGCTGTCCCCCGTGCCCGCCAGGCCCACCACGATGCCGTAGCCCATCAACTGGTTTGAGCGCACACCCTGCACCTTCGCGATGTCCTTGATACGGGTGATGCTGCTCTCAGCCTGGGCTGCTCCCGAGAAAGACACAAGCAGGAAGGCGCAGGCCGTCAGCACAGTAAAAATTTTCTTCATAAAGACACCTCAGAACAGGAAGTTGAAAATCTGGGTCAGGATGCCCTGACGCTGCTTGGCATTCAGCGGCCCTTTGCCATCAAAGCGCACGGTAGCGTCCGCAATCTTCGTGGAGGGTATCGTGTTGTTTGCCGTCACATCATCCTGGCGGCAGACCCCCCGGAAGGTAATCTTATGCTCGTCCCGGTTCTGCCAGATGGACTGGGTGCCCTCCAGCACCATATTGCCATTGGGCTGCACCTCGGTCACAGTCACCGTAACATTGCCGCTGTAGCGGGCTGTGTTGCTGGCACTGCCCTCCGCCTCAAAGGAATCCGAACCGCCCGCCGAAGCCGCCTTCAGGAAATCGAAGATGCCCACACCGGCCTGCAGATTGGTGTTGCCGCTCTTGGAATTAGAGGTTGACTTCGATTGTGAAGTGGTGGTGTTCTCCGCGATCACGATGGTAACAATATCCCCCACATGACGCGCCTTGCGGTCCACGAAGATATTGTGGGCCTCGTAGCCTTCCCCCTCATCCAGCCACAGTGATTTGGCCTGGGCAGGAGCTGCATAGAGCCCCCAGGCGGCAGAAACGGCCAGGCCCAGCGCCACCGCCGCTGCCAGCCGCCCCGCGTATCTTTTTATTTTCATATTCCGGCCCCGCTTTCTTTAGCCGTTCAAAATCTCCACCGTCGTTGCATCTATGACCTTGGCACGCAGAATCTTGCCGGAGCGCTGGTTGCGCACCCGGATAATCTTGCCTGTGCGCCCCCGCTGCATGGCCACTCCCTCCGTCTTCACCTGTATGCTCCCATAGTTTGCAACCAGTGTCACCGGCGAGCCTGACTCTATCACCAGGGGCATCTGCAGCAGTACGGTCCTGATTTCCTGCCCTGCCTTGATGACCTGGGTGGGCACCTTGCCCAAGACCTCGGACACATCATGGACATAGGCGCTGGAAACCCCTGTGACCTCCCGCTCCTCAGTGCGCACATCCGCCGCCGTGAAAGCCTGCTCCAGCTTCATGTCATGGACGGCCACCAGTATGGACTCATAGACGGACAGCCGATAGTAGCAGACAACCCTGCGATAGAAGGTACCATCCAGGTAAACATTCATCTCCACGGGGACTATGCCGCCATAGGGCAAGCCCTTGGGCAAGCGCGTATCACAGGTGACGCTGCCCGCCGGCAGGCGCATGGCCTGGGGAGAGCGCTGCAGCTTCAATTCATGCCGCCTTGTCTCTGCCGAAGCCTTCAGCTGTGCCTCGATTTTTTGCTTGGCCAGGGCAGCAAACTGCTCCGAGCTTATGACCTGGGGATAAGCAATATCCTGGGTAGCCGTGCCATAGGCAAAGGTTGGCGTGGGAACGCCCCCCCACAGCAGGCACAGCACGGCCAGGCCGATAACGAGCGCCCTCATCACCGCTTCAGGCCATTGGCGATTTCCAGCATGGAATCGGAGGTAGTAACCGCCTTGGAATTGGACTCATAAGCACGCTGGGAAATGATCATCTGCACCATTTCCTCCACAATCTGCACATTGCTCATCTCCAAAGTGCCCTGGGTCAGGGTGCCTGCCCCTTCCTCACCCGGATTGCTCTCGATGGCATCACCGGATGCCTCGGACACGATAAAGAGATTCTTGCCAATGGCAGTAAGTCCCGCAGGATTGATGAAGCGGGCGAGAGTGATCTGCCCCACCTGGGCCTGGGTGCCCCCCGCCGGAGTATTGGAGACAGTACCGTCACCGGCGATAACAATGGAGTCAGAGGGAGCCGTCTGGTCGAAGGTGATATTATCCGCCAGGGGATAGCCGTCCGTCGTCACCATGCGGCGGTCGGAGTCCAGCTTGAAGGTGCCATCCCTGGTGTAAGCCGTCGTGCCGTCCGGCAGGGTGATGCGGAAGAAGCCTTCACCCTGGATACCGATATCGGTAGGATTGTCCGTGGTCTGCAGGGGCCCCTGGGTGAACAGGCGCTGGGTTGCCGCCACCCGCGTGCCGAGGCCGATCTGCTTGCCGGTGGGATACTGGGCATCCGCCCCGGACTGGGCCCCCGCTTCACGCACGGTCTGATAGATGAGATCCTGGAACTCTGCCCTGACCTTCTTGCCGCCATAGGTATTCACATTCGCGATATTATGGGAAATTACATCCATCTGGGTCTGCTGGCCAATCATGCCCGAGGCTGCCGACCACAATGCTCTCATCATAATGGTTTCCTCCTGATTATCATGCCGGGACGCAGCCCCAGGCTCCGCCCGAAAAAATTTCACTCATAATATTATCGAAGAAAATGGCATTTACTTAAATTTTTTTGCCGGATCAGCTCAGGCGGCCGACCTCGTTCACAGCCTTATCCAACAGGCTGTCCTGTGTGGTCACGGCCTTGGAGCCGGCCTCGTAGACACGGTAATTATTGATCAGCGAGACCATCTCGGAAACCACATTCGTATTCGATGCCTCCAGCACGCCCTGCTCGATGGTGCCGGTGGCGGGCTGGGGCTGGGCTCCCTGCTGGGGATAATACAGGCTCTCCCCCTGCTTCAGGACAGCCCTGGGGTCAGGCCCGAAGGAGACGAATTCAAGCTGGCCTATCTGGTTCTGGCCGTCCTGGCCTGCCTGGCGCACCCAGACCTGTCCCTGGGCGCCGATGGTGATATTCACCGCATCTGCCGGGATATTAATGCCCCCCTGACCGCCCCGTGCCAGCACCCGCTGGCCGTTCACGGTCTGCAGCTCGCCGTTTGCAGATTTAAAAAAGCTGCCGTTGCGCGTATAGCGCACCCCCTGGGGGGTCTGGATGGCAAAATACCCGTCACCAGAAATGGCCAGATCAAGGGGATTTCCCGTTGTCTGGAAGCCTCCCTGCTCGTGGTTCGTCTGGATCTCGTCAATGTAGGAGCCCAGGCCCAGGGTCCCCACTGTAGGACGATTATCCCCCACATGAAAGCCTTTGAAGCTCGTCACATCGCCGCGGACAGTACCGTCATTGATGCGCTTGATGAGCATCGGCTCGAACTCCCGGTTAATAGCTTCATCACGCTTATAGCCCGCCGTATTCGCATTAGCCAGGTTATTCGCCAGCGTATCAGTCCGCTTTGTCTCGGTAATCATCCCCGAGGCTGCCGTATAAAGCCCCCGCCACATAAGCTGTCCTCCTTATATATCGCCTGAAACCGTACCATTCTCTCAGGGTCATTCCTGTCCTGACTTCTCATTCTACACCTTTTTATACTCGCGAACAATGAAAGTTGCCAAAATGGAACAACATAACCGCGAGTATATGCAGAGAGCGTAAGAGCTTTACTTCGCTTGTAAATTCTAACGCTCTTTGGTGTATTCGCCGCGCAAAAAAAAAATCCTCTCCAAAACAAAAAAAGAGAGCGCTTAAAACGCCCTCCTCATCTCCACGACCCTGCCGAGGATTTCCACCGGCAGGCTCTCTATCTCGCTGCTGCTGTAGCCCGTGGACGGAATGCCGCCTATGTTGTAAGTCGATATGATAAGCCCCGTGCTCAGTCTGCTCAGGCGCCGCACCATCGGCTCCTCCCCCCCTACACGCACCACAGCCAACGCACCGTCGGGAACGGAAAGCTGCCTCTGCACCCGCAGAATATCGCCTGGCAGCAGCAAGGGGGACATGGTATTGTCCAATACCGTAAACTCAAAATAAAAATCTTCCTCTGCCGTACCTTCAGCGCCTTCCTCGGCTACCCCTATACGGTTGCCATCCTTTTCCCAGGCTCCCAGCAGCAGCCCAGGGGAAATACGCAGGGCTTCTGCCAGTTTGTATATGTTGCCCTGCTTAGGCTCATACTTGCCAGAAAGGTAGGAGCTGATTGCAGCCTTGCTGATGCCAGTAGCCTCCGCAATATCCGTCTGCTTCAACCCACTGGCAGCAAGGGAACGCTGCAAGCGCTCAGAAAAACTGCTCATGGCTCCCTCCTGTTTCATCACTCTTACACTATTCTTCCATAACCAACTTTATACTATCATTTTATAACAGCAGTTAAAAAAATACAACAGGAACACTGAATTTTTATTCCTAATCAGAAGAATTTCTTGACATTTTTCTTCTTTGTGCTATCATTTTCGTAAAGAAAGCTTTACAGGGAGGTTTACGCATGGAGTTCGTTTATGACAAGCTTCGTCAGCGTATCAAGGAAAAATACCGCACGCAGGACAATTTTGCCCATCTGCTTGGCATATCACGCACATCCTTGAATCTGAAGCTCAACAACGTCTCAGAATTCAGCCAGCATGAGATTCTGCTCTCCATGCAGCTATTGGATGTCAGCATTTCCGAAATAGATAGCTATTTCTTCACCTTAAAGGAACAGGGTGAAGAAACAGATGCATAAGCGAATCGGCAGGCCGATGATACGAGCCTGCCGATTCGCTTATGTATTTGTATGTTTTTTATTTGTCCTTGAATTTCGTGTTCGTGGCCTTGCCGTCGAATTTCGAGAAGGCATCCAGCGCCAGACCGCAGCCCATGGCCACGCAGCTCATGGCATCATCCGCCAGGGCCGTGGGAATCTCCGTTTCCTGGCGGATCAGCTCATCTAAACCGTAGAGCATGGCGCCGCCGCCGGTCAGGATAATGCCCCTGTCCATAATGTCTGCGGCCAGCTCCGGCGGAGTCTCCTCCAGCACCTTCTTCACGCAGTCCACGATGAGCGTCACGGACTGATTCACCGCATCCGAAGCCTGAGCCGTGGTAATCTGCAGATTCTTCGGCAGGCCCGACAGGAGATCCCGGCCGCGAATGTCCATCACGGCATCACGAGCATTTCGGAACGCCGCCGCAACTTCCATCTTGACGTTCTCCGCCGTGCGCTCGCCGATCATCAGGTTGAACTCCCGCTTCACATAGGCGATGATGTCATCATCGAACCTGTCACCTGCCACCCGCAGGCTGGCGCTCTGGACGATGCCCCCCAGAGAAATGACCGCGATATCCGTGGTGCCGCCGCCGATATCCACCACCATGGAGCCGTAAGGCTCCGCAATATCCAGCCCTGCCCCCAGGGCTGCTGCCAAAGGCTCCTCAATAAGCTGGGTGTGGCGCGCACCGGCCTGCTCGGCCGCCTCCTGCACCGCCCGCTGCTCCACCATGGTGACGCCGCTGGGAATACAGATCATAATGCGGGGACGGAAGACAAAGCTCTTGCCCACCACCTTCTCGATGAAATGGCGCAGCATCGTCTCCGTAATATCATAGTCCGCAATCACGCCCTCCCGTAGGGGACGGATGGCCACGATATTGCCGGGAGTGCGGCCAATCATGCGGCGGGCCTCCTCGCCAATGGCCAGCACCCGGTTCGTATCCTTGTCCACGGCCACAACAGAGGGCTCCCGCAGCACGATGCCCTTGCCCTTTACATAGACAAGCACATTTGCCGTACCCAGGTCAATGCCAATATCCATATTCATGCCAAACATATATGCGATCTCCTTCCGAATGCACCGATTTGCAGTATCTGTATCATTTTCGCGGCTGCGTCTGAAAAAGACCTGCAAGCCGCGGCTCATGCCGAAAAATACATGTCATATGATATAATAAATTTCTGCCCAATACAACACTTTCTGCGGCAAAAAGCAGTAATGCCGGCAGGATTTTTTTCTTCAAGCGCGAATAGGAAAGAACGGGAAGGACTGTCGATAAAGCCTTCGCCTGGGCTTGTCCTGTACGCATTGACAAGGCAGGCACAGAATGTTAAGATTGACAGGATTCCAAAAGATTTTTTTCACAAATATGGACGTCACGTCCGTGTTTCCATGCGCCCGCCGGCAGGCCCGCGCAGTCCATCTATATTTTACAGGAGGTTATTTTAAATGAACAACAGAAGAAAAATCGTTGTCATCGGTGCCAGCAACGTGGGCTCCGCCGTAGCCAACAAGATTGCTGACTTCCAGCTCGCCACCGAGGTCGCCCTCATCGACCTGAACGAGGACAAGGCCTGGGGCGAGGCCAAGGACTCCAGCCATGCAACTTCCTGCGTGTACAGCACGAACATCAAGTTCCATCTCGGCACTTACGAGGACTGCAAAGACGCTAATATCATCGTCATCACAGCCGGCCCCTCCATCCGCCCTGGCGAGACTCCTGACCGCCTGAAGCTGGCCGGTACCAACGCCAAGATCATGAGCTCCGTCATGAGCGAGATCGTGAAGTACACGAAGGAAGCCATGATCATCATGATCACGAACCCGCTGGATGTGGCTACCTATGTGGTCTCCACCCAGTTCGATTATCCCCGCAACCTCATCCTGGGCACCGGCACCATGCTGGAGACCTACCGTTTCCGCCGTATCCTGGCCGACAAGTACCAGGTTGACCCGAAGAACATCAACGGCTATGTCCTGGGCGAGCACGGCAACTCCGCTTTCGTGGCCTGGTCCACCACGGGCTGCGCAGGCTTTGCCCTGGAGCATCTGGACGAGTATTTCCACCATACGGAGAAGCTGGACAAGAAGGCTGTGGAGAACGAGCTGGTACAGGTGGCCTATGATGTCATCAACAAGAAGGGCTTCACCAACACCGGCATTGCCATGGCAGCCTGCCGCTTCATCAAGGCTGTGCTCTACGATGAGCACACCATCCTGCCCTGCTCTGCGGTGCTGGAAGGGGAGTACGGCCTCCACGATGTGGCCCTCTCCATTCCCCGCATGATCTGCGCTACCGGCATCATGCGTTCCTTCGAGGTGCATCTCACCGACGAGGAAATGGATAAGCTCCATGCGGCTGCCAAGAGCGTGCGCGGCGCTCTGGACGGTGCAGGCATCAAATAATCTTATCAGGTATACAATACAGGAGGGCGCAGCCATGCGCCCTTTTTTCATAGAAAGAAGTGACCTCCTTGGATGAACAGAACCTTCGTCTGCTCTACGTCCTGACTGATCTGGTGGCGCCGCTCATGGCAGGCTATTTCCTCAAGCAAAAACACATCATCTCAGACCGGAATATCAACAAACTGATACGCTTCAATGTGGTCGGTGTCTACACCCTCCTTTCCCTGCTCTCCTTCTGGGTACTGCCCCTCAACCGGGAGCTGGCGCTGATACCCCTGTACGGTTTTCTTTTCATCCTCTTTCCCGGCGCCATCGGCCTGGTGCTCATACGCCGTTTCAGGAACTATCTGGACAAGGGCGCCTATCTTGCCAGCGCCATGCTGGCAAATATCGGCACCCTGGGCGGGGTCTGCGCCTTCATTCTCTACAATGAGCAGGGCTTCGCCTATGCCCAGCTCATCGGCACCTGCCAGAATATCATGCTGGTGCTGCTGGTCTTTCCCTTCGCCCAATACTGCTACATGAAGCAGCACCGTGAGCCGGCCCCGGAAACAGAAAAACCCAGCGGCAAGGGCCTGCGCAAGGGCAGCCGCCGCTGGGACTTCATTCACATGTTCTTTTCCTGGAACCAGCTTTCCCTGGTGGGCATGCTGGCAGGGCTGCTGCTGCATGGCCTCGGCATCGAGCGCCCCCAAAGCCTCGCACCCCTCTTTCAGAGTCTCGTGCACTTCGGTGCCTGGACTGCCATGCTGCCGGTGGGCTTTTTGATTGACTTTTCCAGAGCCCGCCGCTACCTGAAATACGTACTTGACCTGGCAGCCCTGCGCTTCCTCATCGTACCCGCCTTTATCTACATCACCAGCCGCCTGGTCTTTGACGACCAGGTTTTGCTCTCCACTTTCCTGATCCTCGCCACCACCCCCACCGCCATCAATGCGGTGCTCGCCTCCCGCCTGTACCAGCTCAGGGTAGACTTGGCCATTTCTTCTTTTATAATGACCACGGCACTCTACCTGCTGCTGGTCTTCCCAGCGCTGTTCTTCCTGTTGCGGTAAGCCGTTTCAACGCCCCGAATGGGACTTTTGATGAATTCATGCCGGGTTTCTGCACGCCTTTACATGGTATATTTGCTATGTTATAATCAACATTACGGAATTTTTTGTAAAATATCATTAAGCAAATTTCGGCTCTATAAGTTTTCTTGTGGGATTATCACACAAGAAAACTTATAGAGCCAAAAATTTCTTCTCTTCGTTGCACCATCATAAGCGGGACAGCGGCTTCAAGGTCGCAAACGGAAAGATTCATACAAAATATGCCTGCCAATCATTTTTTGACAAGCTACGGGCTGAGCGAGATGGCACCTGTCAGTATCACAAATTATAACGACAGTCTGGAAAATATTCTCTCTACCGTTGGCAGACCCATCAAAAACATCAGTATTAAAATTAACGAGCCTAATGAAAAGGGCGAAGGCGAAATTTTGATACAGGGTTTTAACCTTATGCTTGGATATTACAAGCTGAGCTTAAACGATCAACCTATAGATGAAGACGGTTGGCTTCACACCGGGGATTTGGGAGCGATAAATAAGGGCGGGTATCTTGAATTTAAAGGAAGAATAAAGGAAATCATCATAAGAGGCGGAGAAAATATTTATCCGCTGGAAGTTGAAAAAGCAATATCGGAGCATAAGAACATTGCCGATGTAAAGGTTCTCGGCGTTTTTGACGACTTCTTCGGCGAAGAAGTCTGCGCCTGCGTCAGACCTAAGAATATCGAAGCATTTGACGAAGATGAAATGCGCGATTTTTTAAGAGTTAGAATCGCCAAGTACAAAATACCTAAATATTTCTTGGTTTATAGAGATTTTCCGCTTTTGGGAAACGGAAAATTAAATATAATGAAGTTAAAAGAAGACGCAAAAAACGTATAAAAAACGGGGGCTTTGGCAGCCCCGTTTTTTATACGTTTTCCTCCGTCGAATCCTTAAAATACCAGTTTATAAGATATGGGGAAAGGAAATTTATCGTCAGTAGCCTAAAGAGTTGGTACGCCAAAATAATGGGTACGTCCGCCCCCATAGCAAGACCGGCTATACACATCTCCGCGATGCCGCCCGGCGCCATCGCCAAAAAAGCTGTGATTAACGAAAATCCATATACACCAGACAAAAATATTGCCATAGCTACACTTACGCCTATCATAACCGCATTGGTCAAAACCAGATGCGGCATTGTGGAGCCAAGAGCCATAAGTCGGTCTTTTTCAAGCTGCGTGCCTATGTAAAGCCCGATATTAAGCTGGGTCACAATCATTAAGAGACGAGGCGCACTCTCGGTCGGGTGAATCAAAACAGAAAACATAGCCGCGAATAATATGGGCCCCAAAAGCTGTTTTGAAGGTAGTTTGAATTTTTTTCCGAATAGATACCCAGCAACACAAATGGGAATAAGTATCGGCCATGGCCATTCCTCATGGGTCGGTATCGTCGTAACCGCCGAAGGATCTTCCATCATTTGCATTGCCAAAAATGGAACGCTTGCGACAACGCAAAAGAGCCTCAGCGATTGCCCGACAACCACTAAATTCATATCCGCCCTTTTATCTTCCTCGGCAAGCACAGTCATAAGCGACATACCGCCGGGCGAACAGCCCATAACGCAACTTATCAGATTTGAATCAGAGCGTTTATATACCCAAATCGATGCCATTATTGAAACGATAATAATGGCAACGGTAGCTATAACAACCCCGCCTGCTTCGTCGATGATGTCCATAACGGTTTCAACTGTGCAGCTCCTTCCTATTTCGTAACCCGCTACGCACATCATCAAATTTCGCCATAAGGCCGGCCACTTCGTATCCTTGTCTATAAAAGTCTTAGACACGAAAGCCCCGGCTATCCCGCCTACAACGTAAGGAATGGGAATGGCAAAAGAGTGAAACAAATACCCTAAAGCCCATGACACCAAAAACAATATCAGCCTTTTTTTGGTAAATTCTTTCATTTGTTCAACTTCATGACGCTCTTATATGCAGGGCGCATTATCTTATTCGTCGTGATGATTTCTTCCAGGCGATGCGCCGACCAGCCGACGATTCTGGCTATGGCGAAAATCGCGGTATAGAAAGAGGTGGGAACTCCAAGCATATAATACACCGCACCGCTATAAAAGTCCACGTTTGGAGCGGGAGGAAGGGGCATATTTTTCGCCTTCGCGATAATCCCAGGGGCTACGGCTTCGATATTTTCGTGCAGAGCGAAATCTTGTTCGTATTGGCTCTTTTCCCTGACAAGCTCCCTTACGTATTCCTTCAGGATAAACTGCCCCTCTTTGTCAAGAGAAAATAAAAAACATATGTCCGTGTACACAGTTAAAAATCTAATCCCAAAATCCCTGCCGCGTTATCGCCTAAAATTTTTCTTTGCTCATCTTTACTGAAGCTTAATTTTTTTATGGCTTCAATAGATTCTTTTTGATTAGTCCATGGGCTATCGCTGCCAAATAAAACTCTGTCGCAGGAAAATGCGTGGATTATCTTTTGCGCCAGCTCATCTTTCATAAGCGAAATATGCTCGTCTGGATTTTTTGCCAGAGATTTTTTTCCGATAGAAAAAGCGGTATCAATATATACATTCGTATCTGCAAGCTCCGCTAATACATCTTCCCACTCTTCCCACCCACCTAAATGAGCCAGTACAAATTTAAAATCTCCAATTTCTCTTATAACCTTGCGAATCATTTTAGGGGAACACCTGGAAATTCCCGGAAATCCTATATCTAAACCGGCGTGGGTTAAAATAATTATATCAAGTTCTGCAGCATATGCAAACATTCTCAAATATCTAACATCGTAGATATTTGTATTCTGATATAGGGGATGAACTTTAATGCCTTTAAAGCCCAGAGACTTAATGCGTCTGATTTCATGTTTATAGTTTGTATAATTCGGATGGAGTCCTGCAAAGGAAATAATCCTTCCCCTATATTTTTCATTTAAATCAGCAGCAAAATTATTGATGTGCTCAACCTGGTTTTCGTCGGTCGCTACTGGCAAAATGCACGATATATCTACATTGCTTTTCCCCATAGAATCTAACAGAGCGTTTAATGTGCCGTTACTGAATGGTGCTAATCCTGATGCAGCGCTTAGTTTTTTTATGGCATTACTTGCTACTTTATCGGGGAAAATATGTGTATGTATATCTATTATCATTTATTGTCCAGCTTTCTGATATAGATTGAATGCCCTGCTTACGCCAAAATCTCCTCCAGCACCTGCACGAACTTCTGCATCTCCTCATCTGTGCCGATGGTGATGCGCAGGTACTCCGACAGGCGCGGCTTGGGGAAGTAGCGCACATAGATATCATGCTCTTTCAGGCGCTCAAACAGGTCGGCAGCCTGCAGACCCCTGGGGGGCCTGGCGAAGATGAAGTTTGTTTCGGAGTCCAGGTACTCAAAGCCCAGGCGGGCCAGCTCGCGCTTTGTATTCTCACGGGTCACGATAATCTTGTCCACCGTTTCCTCGAAATACAAACGATCCTGCACCGCTGCCAGCCCGGCAGCCAGGGCTGCCATGTTCATGGTGTAGGAATTGACGGAGAACTTCACATCCTGCAGGTATTTGATAAGTTCCCTGGAGCCGAAGGCATAGCCGATGCGCATACCTGCCAGGGCGCGGGACTTGGACATGGTGCGCACAATGATGAGGTTCGGATATTTTTCCAGCAGCGGCAGGGCCGTCTGCCCGCCGAAGTCGATATATGCTTCATCCACCAGCACAATGGAATCGGGACTTTCCCCTGCAATCTTTTCAATAACCTCCATCGGCTCGGCAAGGCCCGTGGGCGCATTGGGATTGCAGAGGACAATGCCGCCGTTCTCGCGCATAAATCCCTCCCCATCCAGGCGGTAATCCTCCCGCAGGGGCACACGCTCATAGGGAATACGGTACACATCTGCCCAGACATCGTAAAAGGAATAGGTGATATCCGCAAACAGGACTGGCTTCTGCCCCGCAAAGAAGGTCAGGAAGCACATGGAGAGCACATCATCGGAACCTACCCCCACAAAGACCTGCTCCGCGTCCAGCCCGTACTCCTCCGCCAGCGCCTCCCGCAGTTCCCTGCAATCCGGGTCAGGGTACAGACGCAGCCTGGCCGCCTGAATACTGCGGACAGCCTCTGCCACTCCCGGCGCCGGCGGATAGGGGCACTCATTCGTGTTCAGCTTGACCACCGCCCTCTGGGGCTGCTCCCCCGGCGTATAGGGCACCACCCGGCGAATATTATCTATATAACCCATCTATACTCCCCCTTATGGACAAACTTGTAAGCTTGTTATACTCGTTAAAGAAAAATTATTCCTCATGACACCGAACCTCATCCACCGCTTACGCGGTCCCCCTTCCCCAGAGGGGAAGGCTTTTTCGTCAATGAGTATAGCATAAAATCGGGATTACGGCTATACAGGAGTATGAAGCCGGGCACCATGCAATAAAATTTTGTGGTAAAATGAGTGCAGGAGTGATGAAGATGGAATTCAAGAGCAAACACATACTGGCCTCCCTGGCAGCAGCATTGTATCTGCTGACCGCATTCCTGCCGGTTGCAAGCGAAGCTGCTTACAAGCCCACATTCAGCATGAAGGAGGCCGTGCAGGATGCCTCAAGGTCTGTGCCGGAGCGGGAAAAGATAACCCGTTCCCTGGGGGCGGTGCTCTCCTACCCTGGACGGCAGGTCAGCTTTGCAGTAAGCGACCCGGAAATCGGGGAGATCTTCCAGGAAAACGGTGAGTACCGGGTACGCCTGCGCAGGCCGGGCAAGGTGCTGGTGCATGTGGTGTTTCCCCAAGAAAAGGGAGCGCTCCCCCTGGTGCGCCAGCTGGAGTGCGAAGTGACGGGCCAGCAGTCCGGAAAGGACAGCACCGCCGCCAGCAGCTACGCCAGGCAGGTGCTAAAGCTTTGCAATGAGGAGCGGAAGAAAGCCGGGCTGGAGCCTCTGCGACTGGACGAGGAACTCACTGGCTACGCGGAAATCCGCGCGGAGGAGACCACCCGCAAGTTCGCCCATGTACGTCCCAATGGCAAATATTGCAGCAGCATTATACCTTTCTCATACTTTACCAGATTCCGGCATTACGGCGAGAACCTGGCTGGGGGACAAACCACGCCGGAGCAGGCAGTGCAAGGCTGGATGAATTCGCCGGGGCACAGGGCCAATATACTGAATCCGCGCTACAAGTTGCTGGGCCTGGCCTATGTCTACAGGCCGGACAGCCAGTTCAAGCATTACTGGGTACAGCAGTTCGGCACACGCTGACAGCAAAATGGGCAGAAATATCCCCCCGCCACGGCGGGGGGATATTTCTGCCCGGTCACTAGATTAAGGAAACGCTCAAAGCACCTTGGACAGATATGCCTTGATTTCGTCGCCGTCTTCCATCTTCATGACATCGGCCAGGATTTCCTTGGCCTTGATGGAGGAAATATTGCGGAGCTTCTCCTTGACACGGGGGATGGACGGAGCGCTCATGGAGAGCTCGTTGATGCCCATTGCCATCAGGAGCACTGCCGCATTCGGGTCGCTGGCCATCTCGCCGCACATGCCCGCCCACTTGCCATTTTCCTTGGCGCTGGTGATAGTGCGCTGGATAAGGCGCAGCACCGCGGGGTTGAAGTGGTTATACAGATAAGAGATGCTGGCATTGCCGCGATCCACGGCCAGGGTGTACTGCACCAGGTCGTTGGTACCGATGGAGAAGAAGTCCACATATTTTGCGAGTATCGGGGTCATCACTGCCGCCGCCGGAGTCTCCACCATGATACCGACCTGCACGCTGTCGGAATACTTCTTGTCCTCATGGTTCAGCTCCAGCTTGGCTTCCTCGATCAGCTCCTTGACTTTCTTGAACTCAGCCACATTGATGACCATGGGCACCATGATGGCGGCCTTGCCGTAGACACCGGCGCGCAGGATAGCCTTCAACTGGGGCAGGAAGAGATCCTTGCGCTGCAGGGAGATACGCACAGCGCGGTAGCCCAGGAAGGGATTCTCCTCCTTCGGGATGTTGAGGTAGGGCAGCGGCTTGTCGCCGCCGATATCCATGGTGCGGATGACGCAGAGACGGCCCTGGCATTTCTCGATGGCTTCTTTATATGCCTTGAACTGGTCTTCCTCGTTGGGGATATCCTCACGGCCCATGAACACGAATTCGCTGCGGAAGAGGCCGACCCCCTCCGCGCCGTAGGTCAGGGCATTGTCCACGTCCATATGGGAGCCGATATTGGCGCACAGCTCGGTCTTTACGCCGTCAGTCGTAACGGCAGGCAGATCCTTGAGGCTTGCGTAGTAGGCAGCCATTTCCTGCTGCTTCTTGATTTTCTCATTATAGCTGGCCTGCTCAGCCTCACTGGGGTTAATCAGGACTTCGCCTGTCTCGCCGTCCACGATGACATGGTCGCCGTCAGCTATGGCTTCCAGCTTGTCTCCCAGGCCGACGACGGTGGGAATAGCACGGGCCTTTGCAATAATGACCGCATGGGCCGTGGTGGAACCGGCGCCCAGAAGCACGCCCGCAATCTGCTCGGTGGGCATACCGGCAATGACGGACGGCTCCACTTCCTGGCCGCAGAGCACCACTTTCTCGTCACCGATCTCCGGCTCCTTGACACCCAGCACATATTTGGCCACCCGCTTGCCCACATCCCGCAGGTCAACGGCACGGGCCTTGAAGTATTCATCATCCATGGCCTCAAAAATCGAAGCGTTGGCATCGGCAGCCTTCAGTATGGCCTGAGGCGCACTCTTTGTCTCCTGCAACTGCTCGATGATGCTGTCATGCAGGCTCGGGTCCTGGACCATCATGCGGTGCGCCTCCATAATGGCGGCCTGCTCCTTCTGGTCCTCGTTCTTCTGCATGCGCTCGACGCTCTCGCTGAGGATGTCAGCCACTGCCGTCAGTGCAGCTTCTGCCTTGGCCGTCTCAGCCTCCAGGCTCTCCGGCTTATAATCCACCAGATAGCCGTCCAGGTTCTGACCGGCCAGCATGATTTTGCCGACAGCGATGCCGGAGATAACTCCCTTGCCGCGAATCGTTACTGCCATTCTCTTTCCCCCCTGTATTCCTTCCCCACGAAAATGACCTGCCCCGAATCCCTGTACTGGTCCTTCAGGACAGGCCGTTCCCCGAGGCCTTATTATTCTTCGCCGAACTTGGACTCCACGAGCTCCTTCAGCGTCTTTACTGCCTCTGCCTCATCCGGGCCGTCGGCAACGATGGTGATCTCGGTGCCCTTCACCAGGCCCATGCTCATGATCATCAGGATGCTCTTCGCATCCACCGTTTTGCCCTTGGCCTTGATCTGCACCTTGGACTTGAACTTGGTGGCAGTCTGCACGAAGACAGAAGCCGGGCGGGCATGGATTCCGGTCTTGTTCTCAATGGTGATGGTTTCCTGAGTCATTTAAAATCTCCCCATTCTTGATAATAGTTGGAACACTGAAATTACTTCATCAGCTATTATTATACTATAAATCTATGGAAAAATCCCCCTGCAAACGCGAAGAAATGAAAATTTTTTCTGATTTTCTCCCCCAAAATCCCCTTTCACCCCTTCCTGAGCCGTGGCAAGCCTCCCTTCAGACTTGCATTTATCGCCTCAAGCGGGTAAAATGTGTTAGGGACTGCTTACAAAGGAAACATGGAAGGAGGATGAGCAGATGAGTTTTTTCCTGGTGACTGGTTCCATCATGGGAATCAGCATCTTCCTTATCTATAAGATCTGCGCTTTCCTCGGACTGGAGCTGAAATGGCTCTCTCTCGTGCTTTGCGCTGTCCTGGCCTTCGCCGTGAACGGGGCCGCCATTGCCTTCTCGCCCTATCTGGATCAGAGCCATTATGTACGTCTGGGCGTGATGGTGCTGTTTGCGGCTGCACTGGTAACCGTCATAAATGAGCTGCTGCTCCGGCACGACCGCAAGGCTGCCATAGCGGCAAGCGCAGGCGGCCCGGAGCTGGTTGAAATGGCCGAAGATAACACCGGGGCTGAGGCTGCGCCCAAGCTGGTGGAACCTGCCGTGGAGCCGCCAGCAGAGCCTGCGGCCGTTCCCGTATTGGAGCCTGAGGTGGCGGAAGGCAGCCCTGCCGGGGATGCCCTTGTGCCTATGGCGGCAAATACGGAGGCAGGCGCACGCCTCAGCGAGCGCCTGCATGATGCAATGAAGGCCAATGTTTCGGAATACCTTGAGGAAGTAAAGGCCTTGACCACGCTGGATGATTTGCTTGACTATGCCTATGCCAAAAAAGCCAGTGAGCCTGATGCCTCCGTTGCAGCCTACCGCTCTGCCATCCGCCTTTTCCCGGATGACAGCTATACCCCCTTCCTCATCATAGAGCTTGCAGGGCTTTTCAAGGAAGGTGCACGCTATGCCGAGGCCATTGACCTGTACAGTGAGGCCCTCAGCATGCCAATCATTGCCGATGACGATGCCATGGTGCAGGAGTTCGAGAGGACACTGCGCTACCTTGGCACCGTTCAAGATATACTGAACAAACATCAGGCGCCAGCCACGCCGTTCAGCCAGCTCAGTCCTGCACTCCTGCAAGAGGTCGAGGACGCGCTGGCCGCAGATTCGGCTGGGCAGGCGCACTAACTTCAATGGAGGAATCTGCATGAAGAAAAGCGTAGAAATCCTGGGGCTCCCGGTCATCAGCATCACTGAAGGCCGTGAGCTGGGCATGAGCAAGACCTTGCTCATCGACGCCAAGAACGGCCTCATCGCCGCCATAACCATCGAGGATGAGGACTGGTACCGCGGCGTCAAGCTGATACCCTATGAGTCCGTCATTGCCATCGGTGATGATGCAGTGACAGTCACCAACAGCGAGAACATCCTGAAGCTGGACGATGCCGGCGACTACGAGGCCCTGCTGGACGAGAACATCCGCGTCATAGGCACCAAAGCCATCACGAAGTCCGGTACCATCCAGGGCAAGATTACCGAGCTCTACATCGGCGACGATGGCAAGATTGAAAAATGCGAGATCACTTCCCCCGACGGCACCACCTCCGATGTGACCGCCGACCAGATCTCCATCTTCGGCAAGCAGGTCACAGTCATCGACCCCAACGGCACAGGCGCGGAAAAAAAAACTAAACCTGTAAGCATGCCTGTCTCCCGGCCTGAGCCTGCCCCCGCAGCGGAAATACCGCCCCAGGAGCCTGAAGCTCCCAAGGCTGAGGAAGCCCCGCAGCCGGAGCCTGCGGCCCCCAAGGCAGAGGCGGCTCCGGAGCCGAAGGCAGAAGCTCCTGCGGCAGAGCCGACGGCGGAAGCTCAGGAAGCGGCCCCCAAGGCAGAGGCCCAGGAGGCCGCCCCCAAAGCAGAGCCTCCCAAGGCCGAAGCTCCTAAGCCTGCGCCGAAAAAAGAGGCGCCAAAACCGGCAGCAGATCCCAAACAGGCTGCCGCCGACAAGGCCACAGAGGAACGCCATCGCCGCTTCCTCCTGGGCAAGAAAGCCGCCCGCACCATCAAAATGGATAACGGCATCGTCATCGTCGAAGCCGGTGCGGACATCACCGAGGAAGTGCTACAGAAGGCAAAGCTGGCCAACAAGTTCATCGAGCTGTCCATGAACGTGCAATAAAGGACTTGTAGCCAGAAAAGAAGCTCTCCCGAAAGATGGGAGAGCTTCTTTTTGCTTTATTCGGCCTCGGTCTGCCGCCTCACCTTCTCAATCAGGTCAAAGGCATGGACGAAGGCATCAACCACCACCGGGTCGAAGTGGGTGCCTTTCTCTTCCAGCATGATAAGGCCCCGTGCCTCCTCCGGCGTGAAGGCCCGCTTGTAGGGGCGTACCGTGGTCAGCGCATCGTAGACATCCGCTACAGCCATAATCCTGGCTGACAGAGGGATTTCCTGCTCCTTCAGGCCCTCCGGATAGCCGCGGCCGTTCCACCATTCATGGTGGTAGGCGGCCAGATCCTGGGCCATTTCCAGATATTCGCCTTCCCCCAGGCTCTCCCTGGCGCGGCGCACGATTTCCCGGCCCAGGGTGGTGTGCCGCTTCATGGCTGCGAATTCCTCGCTGGTCAGCTTGCCCGGCTTGCTCAGCACTGCATCCGGGATGCAGATCTTGCCTACATCATGCAGGGGCGCCGCCACCTGGATATCCCGGACGAAATCATCCGTAATGACATCGGTATACCGGCCCTCCTTCAGCAGCTGCAGCGCGATGATGCCTGCATAGGCCGAAGTACGCTTCACATGGGTGCCCGTGGTCACATCGCGGCTCTCGATGATATCTGCGATGGTGCTGATGATATTCGTGTGCAGTTGGCGGATCTCCTCAATCTTCAGGTTCAGGGCCGCCAGGTAATCCACCACATCGCTGGCCGTGACTGCCATCGCCGCCTGCAGGGTCTGCAGTTCGTCATGTGTCTCGATTCTCAGTCCCGTCACGGGCCCGGCATCCTCATACTTGCCATGCTGCTCCCCCCGGTCGCCCACGAAGTTGCGCATGGCATCCGTCATCTTCCTCACCGGCTCCACCAGTGTCCAGTCAATATAGCTGACGGAAAAAGCCACTATGCAGATTTCCGCCCCCAGCATGGCGGAAAAGAGCCCGCCGCCAAAGGCGAGGGTATCCTTAAAGCCGCCCCAGCCGCCGGTGGCCTGGACAGCAAGTTCCAGCATATAGTAATGAGTGTGACAGGCCAGCAGAAAGACTGCCATGCCCGTGACTCCCGCCGAAGCCGTAATCAGCAGCACCATGCGGCGGCGCAGGGGTGACAGCTTCTTGCGGAAATGGGCAGCCTTCAGCTCCGGCCAGACCTGCCTCGCCAGCTGCACGGCAACCCAGGCCGCCGCCAGCACCAGCGACTTATCCAGAGCCTCGATGCCACATCTGGCAATGATGCGCGCCAAAGGAAGCTCCACCCCCAGAAAGCTGCCCACCGCGCTTGCATAGGCAGCAATCCCATCCTCATAGTAACCCAGACCGCTTAATAGCCAGGAAAAAATCTCCCCAAGCAGGCCGGTGAACAGCACGATCACCGGCACCAGCCGGAGCATATCACTTAGGCGCGTAAAGCGTCCCTCGTCCGCTGCCCGTCCGGCCAGCCAGGCCATGATGACACAGAAAAGCCCCCAGTACAGCCACTCAGGGTCCTGGAAGGAATAAAAGAGATTGCCCAGATACCCCACCGCCATGCCCGGTATCACGCCCACCAGGGCTACCACGAAGAAAGTGCCTATATTGTCAAGGTAAAGCGGCACACCCATCAGGCCGGGCAGTTGCGCCCCCAGAAGGTTCAGCAGCAGTCCCAGCAAAGTCAGCCCTGCCTTACGGCCAAAATAATCCCCGTGATAGTGACTAAGCCCCAGCAAGCTATTCGCCCCCCTGCTATCTGTTCCAAGATGAAATTACTCCTGCCGTGCATAGGCCGTCAGCGCCGAGGCCATCACGGAGAGGGGCAGCTGCCTTTCCACAGCCCCCATCAGCCAGGCGGCCCTGGGCATGCCGTAGACCACGGAAGTCCCCTCATCCTGGCCCAGAGTGTGGGCCCCCGCCTCGCGCATGGCCAAAAGCCCCGCTGCCCCGTCATCCCCCATGCCGGTAAGGATTAGCCCCAGGGCACGCTCCCGCAGCACCACAGCCGAGCGGAAGAGCACATCCACGGAAGGGCAATGCCCGTTCACCGGTGCCCCGCTGGCACAGGACAGCAGCAGCATGCCTCCCAGCTTCTGCACCCGCACATGCTTATCTCCGGGAGCGATATAGGCGTGATTCGGCTCCAGTTGCATGCCCTCCTCTGCCTCGCACACCTCCAGGCGGCTTTCCGCGTTGAGCCTTTCCGCAAACAGCCGTGAGAAATGGGGAGGTATGTGCTGCACCACCACGATGGGGGGCAGGGGCGGCATCAGCCCCTGAAAGACCTCTGCCAGGGCCTCCGTGCCGCCGGTGGAAGCGCCGATAACGATGAGCCTGAGCCGCCCCGGAGCAGCCTGGGGCTCCAGGGGCAGGGCCGGGGCCTTGACCTTATCCCCGGCAGAGGGCGCCACCTCCTTGGGCAGCGCACTTACCTGCGGGACAGAGACGGGAGCGGGCTGCGCCGCCGGCCTTTGCCAGATGACCGTGCCTTTGGCCAGGCGCGGCTCATTCTCCTGCTCCGGCTTGCGGTAGACGGAAGGCTGGGCATAGCGGAAGGGAGCCATATCCGGCGCCACCGTCTCCGCATGTCCCACAAAGAGCCAGCCTCCCGGCACCAAACTGTCATAGAACTTGCGCACCAACTTGGCACGCCGCTCCCGGTCGAAATAGATCATCACATTGCGGCAGAAAATCACATGGAAGGGACGCTTGAAGGGAAAGACCTCCGTCATCAGATTGAAGGGACGAAAGAGCACCGCCCGCCGGAGCTGCGGCACCACCTCCTGCACATCATCGGAAAGCCTGTGGAAATAAGCCTGCTGCCAGGAAGGCGGCAAGGCGGCCACCGCCTCCTTGGCGTAACGGCCCCGGGCAGCCTGCTCCAGCACTTCCCTGGAAACATCTGTGGCCAGAAGGGTCTTTTCCCACTCCCCCTTCAGGGAGAAATAATCCGCCAGCAGCATGGCCAGGGCATAGGCTTCCTCACCGGTGGAGGAAGCCGCGCACCAAACCCTGAGATCCCGGTCCGGAGCAGCCGCCTGCTCCAACCAGGGCAGGGTACGGTCCCGGAACAGCTCAAAATGATCCTTTTCCCGCAAGAAATAAGTATGATGGGTGGTAATGGCCTCCCCCAAGAGGCGCACCGCCTCGCCGGTGCGATCCTCCCGCACCCAGCGCAGGAAGCTCTCCGCATCCCGGAAAGGCCCTTCCCCGTTATGCTCATTCTGGAGGCGCGCCAGTCTCGCTTCCAACAGGGCCTGCTTCTCGGAAGGCAGTTGGATGCCATAGACCTGCGCAACTATAGCCGCATAGGCGTGAAATGTTTTTTCGTCCATGGCCTCGCTCCTATCTGTCCCGTCAGCACCATTCCCGGAATGTTTTCTACACTGAGTTCCTTTCTTCCTGCCTGCCGAAGGAAGGGGAAAAGCCAATCAGCCGTAAAATTTCAAGCCCAGCATAGTGATGTCATCGGATTGCTCCGCCTTTCCTGCGAAGCCACCCACATCCTGCCGGACTGCGGCGAGGATATCTCTCACATTCTTTTCGCCATGCACATTCAGCGTTTCCTGCAAGCGCGCCTCCGAGTACATTTTCCTGTCCTCATTCATAGCCTCTGTCACACCGTCCGTATAGAGGAAAATCATCTCTCCCCGCTGAAGGACAAGGCGATGGGATTCATACGCCACATCCTCGTACACACCGAGCATGGAGTTTTTCTTCTTATGCCGCAGATAATGGAAACTGCCGTTTTCCTGCACCAGGGGCGGATTATGCCCGCCATTGACATAGATGAGCTCGCCTGTTCCCAGGTCGAGCTGAGCCAAAAACACCGTGACGAACATCATTTCATCATTTTCCCTGCAAAGCTCCCGATTGGCCAGCGTCATGGCACCGGCCAAATCATCGGGCTCCCTTGCCATCAGCACCAGATTTTTCAGCGTGGTCTTGGCGCGCATCATGTAGAGAGCCGCAGGGATGCCCTTGCCGGACACATCGGCAATGGTGATAACCAGATGCCTTTCATCCGTCAGGTAGAAATCGTAAAAGTCACCGCCCACACCCTTGACGGCATCCATGGACGCATAGATTTGAAATTCCCGGCGGCCTGTCATAAAATCCCTGGGCAGCGCCCCAAGCTGGATGTTTTTTGCCACGGAAAGCTCCGCTGCCGCTTTCTCCTTCTCTGCCGTCACCCTGGATAGATTAGCTATGTAGGCTTTCAGCTCATCCGTCATGTTATTGAAGCAGGCTGCCAGATGCTCTATTTCATCGCCGGTTTTTATCTCCAGTTTTTTATCAAGATTGCCGCCGGCAATTTCCCTTACACCGTCGGTCATCTGCTTTATGGGCTTGACGAACCTGTCAGAAAGCCGTCCCGACAGGAAAAACATAATGACGAACATGACAAGCAGCGCCAGCAGGGCCATCTTCAACATGAAAAGATACTCACCCTGCAATTTTTCCTTGAAATTATCCATCTGCCCCATAAAATAATTTCGGCTTTCCTGGAGAGCTGAGGCAATATCATCCTGGGGCACCAGGATGCCAAGGCTCCAGCCCATGGTGGGTATGGGAGCAAAGGCCAGCATATACTCCCCGCCGTATATCGTGAGAGGCACCATGCCGCTTTCGCCCTCGGCCATCAGCCGGGCAGCCTGGGAAAGCCCCGGCACCTCGCAGTTCCTGAGGTCCTGGGGCTTGTCTGTCTCTGCCAGCACTCCCTCTTTCAGGGGCGAAAAGACAACCTTGCCTTCACTGGTCATAACAAAGTTAATGCCATTTTCCCCAACGGCAGTATCACGAATGTATTGCCGCAGACCCTCCGTAGCCATATCCAGGCTGGCTACCCCGGCAATGCCCTCCGAGTCATAATAGGGTGCAGAGCAGCTTATCACCTCCACGCCGCTATGTTCCTCTGTCAAAATAGTGACATAAGGCAAGGAAAATACCGCTTTATTGGCCTTGACGGCATTTACATACCAGGGCCTGACACAGGGGTCATAGTCAAAGGCCGGATCATCAGAAACAGGGCTGTACTCGTCGCCGGGAAAGACACTGCTGCAAATCAGGAATCCGTATTTGCTGCCGAAATAAGTTGCCGAATAGCTGGCATTGCCATAGGTTTTTTCCATGGGAACCAGTGTTCCTGTGATATTGGCGGCAAGCTCCACTTCCTTCCGCACCGTTTCAATGCCACGCTTGCGCACCTCAGGGCTGTAGATGATACAGGGCGCGGTGGGCGGGACTTTCCCGTTATAGGGGTCAAGGACGCTTCCCGGCAGGTAATTTTCCGGGTGCTTCTGCATCCAGGTCAAAGCCCCCGACAGAATCAGCACATCGTGCTCCATCCGCGCCATCTCACGGTCAATATACCCGGCCTTCGACTTGACCAGTTCGGCCAGGGTGTCCTTGCTGGTCCTGTCTATATACCGCTTCGTATACTCCTCCCCCGCCTCCGAGAGCTGCGTCCCCATATCGGCTATGTCCTTGCGGACGAAGGTAATGCCATAAAAGGAAAGCCCGGCAAACACCAGGGCCGACAGCAGACTGCTCACGACCAGCAGGCGCAGCAAACGCTCCCTGATATTTGGCTGTCCATGCACTATTTTCCGTAAGACCCGCAGAAACGTTGCCATAATCCAAACTCCCTTGCCCAGTGTCAGACTTGCACCCCTACCACACTCTCTGCATATACTCGCGGTTATGCTGTTCCATTTTTATAACTTTCATTATCCGCGAGTATAATTCTACAGAATTGAACACAATTCCTGCCCACTGTGCCACAATCCTGGCTCCCAGACCAGGAAGCTGCTGAAGAAATCCGCAAGCCTCCTCCTTCAGCACACATTGAAAGAAGTGCGAATATATGCTAAAATCAAGGCAACAAAGCTGAAGGGAGTGCTGACCATGCTTGATGCAATCGAAGCAAAATATGAGCTGATTAACGGCCAGGAAGTAATGATGTCGCCTGCCAATATCAGGCACAACATGGTTCAGGGAAATTTAATATTCATCATGGGCAGCTATCTGAAAGGCAAACACTGTGAGTTATTTTTCGGGGTCATGGTGCGCTTTGACGCCCTCAACCACTTCATCCCGGATCTGCTTATCGTCTGTGACCGTGATAAGATTAAGGCCAACTACATAGAAGGAGCACCGGACTTAGTCGTGGAAATCCTCTCCCCCTCCACCGGCAAGCGGGATGTGGGCTACAAGAAGAATGTCTATGAGCATTTCGGCGTGAGGGAGTACTGGATTGTCAATCCCAAGGATCTGTCCATCGAGGTCTATCACCTGAAGGAGGGAAGATTCGAGCTGGATGACCGCTATACCGTCTGGGACGAGTGGGACGCGGAGCTCCTGAGCGAAAAGGAAAAGGCGGAGCACCGGCTGACCTTGAAAGTGTCACTGTATGATGATCTGGAAATCGAGGTCAAGGAGATCTTTGAGGATTTGGTATAGCTGCACAGTAAAGGCGATCGGTTCTGCTCGCATCGAGATATTCAGTGGTTGCGTGCGGCAGTAGCCAGCAACACCGTGGCAACCACCAGCAGCAATGCGGCAAAGGTCAGAATGACTCCGATAAACTGTGGGTGTTTCCGGCGGGTCTTGCGGCCATGCCACAGCAACAGGATTCCTATTGCTGCGAGAAGCAATGTGAGAGAAAAAGAGTCAATCATAATGGTCTGCTCCCTCCTTGCGAGTTTTAACAGGACAGAAAAAAACAGGCTGCGAGGCTTTAAGTTAAGGCTCTGCAGCCTGTTTTTTATCCAGCTTGGCGTTTTGTCACAGTAAGACGTTTCCTACTTTAAAAATTCCATACCCTCTCCGGCGTTTTCCTTTTTGTCCTGCCAGGTCAGTGTACCGTTGCGGAGGGCGAAGATGCCTTCTCCGTCATTATACACCATCTTGTCCGATACACTGCCATCTTTGCTATAGGCATAATCTATGCGTGTCCCTTTGCCCCGGCTATTGCTGAAAAGGATGGCCGCATCGTTGTCATAGGTGCAGTGATAGACCCACCGGCTGCCCTCGGCGGCACTGCTGGCCCATTGGATTTCCACGAGATACCCGGCACCTTCACGGCTCACTGTGGCGGTGTATCGGCCACAGCCCCAGGTGCCCAGGTAATCATCCGCCTTTACGCCCTTGCTGGTTTTATAGTAATCGTTGTCCCAACCACGGACAAAGTGCATGCTGCCATCCTGCCCAGCACGCAGATCCACCTGCGTCACCGCGCCTTCCTCTTTTGCAAAGGCCGCCCACAGTTTGCCTGCACTGGTGTAAGCGGAATACCAGGAGGATGCGGAACCGGCATCTTCGAGGGTCAGTCCTCCTTCTTCATAAAAAGAGTACCAAAGGGATTTTGAGCCATCCGGGTGCTCTTCCGGTGTCACCCTGACCGTACCAAAGGCTTTGCCTTCCGGGTAGACCAGCTCGTAGGTACCATCGGCACAAATTGTCAGGACTCTCGGCTCGGGGTCCCCTGCCTCACGCCAGACACCGGCGATGGGCTGGAGACTGCTCTCACTGGCGGTCAGCGATTGAGCCGCAACACTGACTGCGGCATGTGCGCGGTGAATAGCAAACTCAGTCCCGGCAAGGCCGCCCACAAGGCAAGCCGCCAGGCCGAGGGCCAGCGCCCTATGAGACTTTTGGCGCAAGGATTCACATATGGTCATTTGCATAACCTCCTCTGTTTTGTCAAAATACGCTTCACCTTTGAGATTTTCGATTTCGCCAGTCACGCCGGTTGTGTCCCCCCTTGAAGTGGCAGCGACTTTTCCCATGGTCAAATCTAAAATAATACATATTGAATGTTTTGTCAATTAGATTGTCAATGATTATCAATCACCATTTTACAGATATAAGGGTCTGTTCTTCCGGGGTGCGTGCTTTTCTGCTCACGCTAAAACCTCCCAGGTGATGTTCCTGTTTTACATCACTTGGGAGGTTTACGCAAAACTCCTTGTCGCTGCGCCCTAAGGGACTGTAGACTTATAACCTAGACATCTTGCTGGTCTAGTTTATTTCGCTACAGTTCCCTACAGGATTTCTGCCCTCAATATTTCCCGAAATCTGTCGGGCCCCCCGGCTGGCCCTGGCTGATGGCCGGGGGCTGGAAGGTGATGCCCCTGTCGTCTGCCAGGCGCTTCGGCGGCTGCTGCACGAGCCTGGCCGTACTGGCCGGGCCCTGCCAGTTGCCGCCCTGCTGCTCCAGACGGAAGCGGCCTGCCGTTTCCTGCATCCTGTCAGCCTGGGCCGAGAGCTGCTGGCTGGCCGAGGCTGCTTCCTCCGAGGTGGCAGAGTTGCCCTGGACGACCTGGGAGACCTGCAGCACGCCCTGATTGATCTGCTCCAGGGCCAGGCGCTGCTCCTGGGAGGCCTTGGCTATGCCTGCCACCAGCTCCGTGACCTGGTTCACCTGGCTGCGGATGGTGCGCAGGGCCTCTGCTGTCTTGCCGGCAATCTCCCGGCCGCCCTCCACTTTCTTGATGGAGTCCTCGATCATGTCCGTGGTCTCTTTGGCGGCCTTGGCGCTGCGTGCCGCCAGATTCCTGACTTCCTCGGCCACCACCGCAAAGCCTTTGCCGTGCTGTCCGGCCCGGGCAGCTTCCACTGCCGCATTCAGGGCCAGGATATTGGTCTGGAAGGCGATTTCGTCGATGACCTTGATGATTTTCGAGATATTCTCGGAGGAATGGTTGATGGCTTCCATGGCTTCCAGCATGGCCTGCATGTCCGCATCACCCACAGCGGCCTGGTCGCAGGCCTCCTGGGTCAGGCCGTTGGCATGCTCCGCATTCTCCGCATTGCTCTTGGTCTGGGAGGAAATCTCGGCTATGGAGGCGGAAAGCTGCTCCACGGAAGCCGCCTGCTCCGCCGCCCCCTGGGACAGGGAAACGCTGGCGTCGGACACGTTCTTCGCGCCGCCTGCCACCTGGTCTGCTGCCATGCGCATCTCCAGCAGGGCCTCGTTCATCTTCTTGCGCATGGTCTCGAAGCTGGTGGCCACAGCGCCGATTTCATCATCCGCCAGGATGAGGATAGGTGTCACCAGATCCCCGCCGGCGATGACCGCTGCCTCCTCGGACAGCTTGTTGAGCCGCCAGGAGATGCTGCTGGTCTGCCTGAGGGCAAAGATAAGCACCACTGCCAGCAAAATCAGCGTCACGATGCCGGAAACGACAAAATACCGCATGACCTCGCCGGAGAGGACTTCCATCTCCTTGCCTGCCGCCGCCCCCGTAAAATCTATGATGACATTGTAGGAATCCGCAAGCTGCTTCTCCGCGTTATAATAGGCACCTGCCTCGGGCAGGCTGCCCAGGGGCTGCTCTGCCTGGGCCCTGCCCCGGGCCGACATAAAAGCCTGCCGTGCCTGACGATAATTGGTGAGCTTCTGCTGCAGATCCGCCACCATTTCCTTGCTGCGCTCGGAAACGCAGCGCTCTTTCAGGAGGGCAAGGTAACTGTCCGCTTCCTGATCCCTTACACGCATGGCTGCCAGTGCATCCTCGCGCCGGGATGTATCCGCTGCCTGCAGAGAACGGATGAATTCCGAGCCAGCGAGGGCCGCAGAGCGGGAGGACTGCACCGCCACCGTAGTCGCATAGGAGTCCTCATCAAAAATGCGCTGATACTCACTGTTGATATAGCTGACCAGCCAGGTGCCGAAGCCCCCCAGCAGGAAGACCAGTACCGCCAGCGAGGCCACCAGCGTCAGCAGCCGTCCCTTGATATTCATATGCAAAGCTTTCATTTACCATCTGCTCCTTCTTCCTGGGTCTCATCTGCCTGCATCCTGCCTAAAAGCTCCTCATCCTCCTGAGAGAATAATTTTTCCCAATCAAGCAGCAGCACGACGCCTTCCTCCTCGCCCAGCTTGCCCACGCCGCGTATATAGCGGTTCTGGGAAGCCGAGAGCTTAGGCTGGGGCACCACATTTGCCTCCGGTATGGTCAGCACCTCCGCCACTCCGTCCACAATCAGCCCCACCTGCATGGCCTCCGCCTCGATGACAATTACGCAGGTGCGATCCGTATAAGGGCGGAAGGCTTGACGGAAGCGCAGCCGCATATCCACCACGGGTATGATCTTGCCCCGCAGATTGATGATGCCCCGCACGTATTCCGGCACCTCCGGCACTCCCGTGATGGGCAGGATGCCGATAATCTCCTGCACCACCCGGATATCCAGTCCGTAGACCTCGCTGCCGAGTGTAAAAGTCAGGTATTTATCCTTCTGGGTATCTTCTTCCTCAAGCAGGTTCTCCTCTTCCATGGCCACCTCTCCCCTTTGTTTTCCCTACATACTGTTCACGCGTTGCCACCCCACCACCGCCTGCGGCGGTCCCCCGCCCCTCCAGGGGCGGACAGGGAAACTGGCATATACGCCGTATACTGCTACGATGCTTTCAGCAGGCGCCTGCCAAGCTGCTGTGCGTCCAGAATCAGGCTGATGCTGCCATCCCCCAGGAGGGTGCAGCCGCTGATGCCAGTGGTCTCCATCAGCTTCGACAGGTAGAGAGGCACCGGCTTCACCACGATTTCCTGCACCCCCGTCAGCCGGTCTGCATGTACCGCCAGAGTCTCCCCCTGGCCCGTGTCCAGGAGCACCAGTATGCCCTGGGTCAAATCCTCCTCTGCGCCCTCGATACGATAGACTTCATGGAGCCGCACCACGGGACAGCACTGCCCGTCCTCCAGCAGCAGCTCCTTGCCTTCCTCATCCCGAAAAACCTCCGTCTCCCCGGGCCTGAAGGAGCGGCGTATGCTGGAAATCGGTATGGTGAAGCGGGACTCGCCCACCTCGATATTCATGCCCTCTATGATGGCCAGGGTCAGGGGGATGCGGATGGTGGTGGTGGAGCCATGGCCCATGCGGCTGTCCACCGTCACCGAGCCCCCCAGGGCCTTGATATTGGACACCACCACATCCATGCCCACGCCGCGCCCGGAAAACTCCGTGACCTGCTCCTTGGTGGAGAAGCCCGGCGCAAAGATGAACTGATAGATTTCCGCGTCCGTCAGTTCTGCCTCCGGCTTGGTAAAGAGATGCTTGTCCCTGGCCCTGGCCAGGATCTTGTCCCGGTTCAGGCCGCCGCCGTCATCTTTCACCTGCAGCACCACCTCGCCGCCCACGTTGGCGGCGGAGAGTGTCACCGTGCCTGATTCCGGCTTGCCTGCCTCCAGGCGCGCCTCCGGCATCTCGATGCCGTGATCCACCGCATTGCGCACGATGTGCATCAGCGGGTCGCCGATATGGTCATTGATGGTCTTGTCCACCTCGGTCTCCTCACCCTGCAGCACCAGCCGTGCCTTCTTGCCCAGCTTCTTCGTCATATCCCGCACAATGCGGTTCATTTTCTTGAAGGTTGCATCCAAGGGAACCATGCGCAGGGACATGACGCTGTCCTGCAGCTCACTGGAAAGCTTTTGCAGTTGGCGTGCCGCCTTCTGGAAATTCGGCAGCTCCTGCCCGGCAAGATCCGGATTCTGGGCCACCATGGACTCCGCAATCACCAGCTCCCCCACCAGATCCATCAGCCTGTCCAGCTTATCCACCCGCACGCTGATAACCTGGGACTCATGGGGCTCGGAGGGGCGGCCTTTAGCCAGGGCTGCCGCCTCCTGCTTGGCAGCCCTGGTCTGGGGGAGCTGGGGCTCTCCCGGACTTTTCTCCACCTGGGGCACAATGGGGGTAGCATCCGGCACCAGCTCAGGCGCCCCAGGCTCTTTGGGCCAGAAGCTGCACTTATCCGTGCTTTCCAGTTCTTTAAGCTCCAGCTCCTGCAGATACCCCACGGAGTCCAGGAGCTTTTTCACTTCCTCCTGCTCCTTGTCCGTGGTGATGGCCAGGCGCAGTCCCTCTGCCTCCAGCACTGCCGCCGCTTCCGGGTCCTCCAGGAGCTTCTCCGGCACCCAATGGGCTTCCGTCGCCTGTCCCTGCAGGTTGCTCACCACTGTATAGGCGCGCACCTCCACCATATCGCAGCCCGGCTCGAAGCGCAGCCGCGCTTCGTAGACATGGGGCCCGGCTGCTGCCTCCTGGGTGCGAACCGGCGCTATGTAATACTGCTGGGGCACGGGCTTGGGGGCAGGGGCGGCAGCCTGTGCGCCCGCCGCCGGTTTCTTGGCCTTGCGCAGGTCAACATCCGGGTCATGGCCATTGGCGATTTTCATTTCCCGCAGGAAGGCATGAGTCTCCTCCCGCAGCTCCGTGCTCACCCCCGAGGGCTTGCCCCCCTCGTCCAGCACATCGATCTCCACCCGCATGAAGTCCAGGGCCGACAGCACCAAATCCGTAATGCCCGGCACATCCACCTTCTCCGGGTGAAGTTCCCTGATGTAAAAGAAAATATCCTCCACCGCATGGGCCAGCTGGGAGACCTCGTCCAGCATCATCATCGCCGTGGAACCCTTGAGGGTGTGCATCACGCGGAAGATCTCATTTACGTCACTGCCGGCAAATTCCCCGGCTTCCTCACCCGCCAGAGCCAGTTGTTCAAGCTGCTCGAAAAACTGCCGGGTCTCGTAAATGAAGACCTCTACCATCTGGTCATGCTCTGCCATGGGGCCTCACTCCTTCTCGGACCGGGGAGCCTCGTCGCCCTTTGGGGCTGTTTCCTGCTCCGCCGCCTCATCGCTGCCCTCAGAGGCCGCTTCCTGCCCTGCCTCTGCGCCTCCCGGCAGCAGGCCGATGTTGCGCATGACTTCCTCCACCTTGTCCGTATCTATGGGCTTGGAGGCGTAGGCATCACAGCCCAGGTCGAAGGCCTCCTTTACATAGTTCACCTCGGCCAGGGCCGTCATCATGATAATTTTCAGATGCTCCTCCTGGCCAGTCCCAGATTGCTCCTCCAGACCCCTTATCACCCGCAGCACCTTCAAGCCGTCGATCTTGGGCATCATGATATCCAGGCACAGCAAGTCGTAGGGCTTGCCTTCCCGCACCGACTCCAGATAGAGATCCAGGGTCTCCTTGCCATCCACCGCCACATCGCACTGCCCGTAGTCCTGCATGAAATCCTGCAGGAACAGCCTGCTGATGCGATCATCCTCTGCTATCAAGATTTTCATATTCTCACCTGCATTCCCTCTCATTTACCCTTATCTTTATTAAGCTGCTTCATCGCATAGGCCATCAGGTCGCTGATATCCTCCGTGGCTCCCGCCACCGGCGCAGCGGCATTATCTGCCCCCTGGAGCCACAGGCGTTCCGATTCCGGCAACTGCAGCTTCGTCAGCTTCGGATTGACGAAAGCACTCTCATCCCGAGGCTCCGGCTCCGCCTCCCTGGCCACGATCAGGGGTATCCAGAAGGAGAACAGGCTCCCCTTGCCGGGCCAGGACTTCACCTCGATATTGCCCCCCATGCTGAGCAGGAGCTCCCGCACAATGGTCAGGCCCAGGCCCGAGCCGCCGTAGCGCCTGGTGGTGGAAGGATCGGCCTGGGCAAAGGGCTGGAAGATGCGCTTCAGCTCCTCCGGCTTCATGCCTATGCCCGTATCCCGCACGGAAAATTCCAGGGTAGGTTTGCCCCCCTGGGAGCCCACCACCGCCTGGATGGTTATGGAGCCTGCATGGGTAAATTTAAGTGCATTATTCAAAAGATTGCTGAAAATTTGCCTGATGCGCAGGGGGTCTCCCCTGACGAACTGGGGCAGAGCGTGGATATCCGGCAGGGACAGGGTGAGTCCTTGGGCCCTGGCCAGGGTCTTATAGGTGTCCTCCACCTGCTCCAGCATCAGCCGCAGGTCGAAATTGATGCGCTCCAGCTTCATGCGGCCGCTGTCCAGCTTGGAAAAGTCCAGGATGTCATTGATGAGCCGCAAAAGATCCTGGGAGCTTTGTTGGGCGTTCTTCAGGTACTCCTGCAGCTTCTCCGGCGGCGGGTTCCTGAGAGCCAGCTTCAGCATGCCCAGCACGCCATTGATGGGCGTGCGGATCTCATGGCTCATATTGCTGAGGAAGCGCATCTTCGTGCGCCCCGCCTCCTCCGCCGCATCCTTGGCCGCTTTAAGCTTCTCCTCGTAGCGGCGCCTGGCGGACTCATTGATGATGGCCAGGATGACCTGCTTGGATTCCCCCACCCCCATCTGGGAGACGAAAACCTTCAGCCACAAGGATTCCTGTGCCCGTTTCGAGCGCATGACGAACTCAAATTCACTGGTATAGGTATCGTCCGCAATGGCCGCCTGGATATTGATGCGCGCCGGGCACTGCTTGCAGGGGGCGGACATCCCGCAGCCACGGTTCAGGCAGCTCTCGCAGATAAAGGCTTCGCCGAACTGCAGCCCCAGCACGTTATCGCTGGAGGCATTCATGATTTCCAGGGCAGCCTCATTGATATCGACAATGGAGCCCTTCACATTCAGCAGGCAGAAGCCCACGGTTGCAGCCGAAAAGACGGAGCGCATATAGCGCTGGTCTTCCTCCACCTTCATTTCCAGCGCCCGGAGGTGGGTCACATCGCGCACAATCACGATGCAGCCTACAATACTGCCCTTGCGGCTGCGCATGGGCGCACAGGTCATGGACAGGTAAATGGGCCCCTGGGTGCCCAGCACGCCGATATTGCGCGCCAGTCCCACCGACCTGCCCGTGTGCATGGCCTGCAGCACCGGATTGTCATAGGGCAGGCCGGTGCGCACATCCAGGAGGGGGCAGCACACATGGAAGGGCAGCCCCGGCTTTGGCATCTCCGGCCATTCCAGAATTTCCTGGGCCGCCTCATTGCAGTAGACAATGCGTGCCTGGGGATCGGTCAGGATGACGCCATCACCCAGCTCCCCCAGAAAGCCCTGCCATAATGCGTGACGGGAAAAGCCCTTGCGTCCAGTCAAAATGTTCACGGCGCACCACCCTCTCGAAACCTCGGTTCCGCAAAATTTTACCATGAAATTATTCCCCTCACATGGCCCAAAATCCTGCAAGCCAGGCCAAAAAGAAATAGGGCATTTTGATTAAGCAAGCTAACCAAAAAGCCCTATTTCTATATTATTTGAGGAAGCCGCTGATAATCTGCTCCTCGGCCTCCTTTTCTGTCAGGCCCAGCGTCATCAGCTTGATAAGCTGATCCCCGGCAATTTTCCCGATAGCCGCCTCATGCACAAGCTGCGCGTCCACGCAGTTGGCAGCCAGGCTCGGCACGGCCAGGATCTTCGCCTCATCCATGATAATGGAGTCGCATTCCGTATGGCCGCTGCAGGCCGCATTGCCCTCGATGCCCAAGTCCAGTTTTTGATAGGACCTGTCCCTGGCCACGCCCCTGGACACCACATCGGCGCTGGAGCTTTCCCCATCCAGCACCACATGGTAGATGCTGCAGGCAGTCTGCTCCCCTGCCGTCATCAGCCGCTCCCGCACCACCATATGCGCGTCCCCGGCGAGGGTGGCTTTGGTAGTGCGATTGGTGGAGCTGACGCCCTTGATTTGCACCATTTCCAGCTCCACGGTCGCCCCTTCGGCGAGGGTGAGCTCCGTCACCGGATTCAGGATGCGCTTGCCTGCCCCCGTGCCGCTGCCATAGTGGTTCTCCACATAGCGCACATGGGAGTTCCTGCCTATCCAGAAGCGATGCACGCCGTCATGCTGGCTGTCCCGGCCGCCGCAGTTATCTATGCCGCAGCCGGCCACCACCACCACATCGCAGTCCTCGCCTATGTAGAAGTCATTGTAGACCGTTTCCTTCAGGCCGCTCTCGCTGAGCACCACCGGGATATGCACGCTTTCCTGCTTCGTGCCCGGCTTCACATGGATTTCGATGCCCGGCTCATCCCCCTGCTTGGGTACGATGTCGATATTGGCAGTGGTCTCCCTGGCCACCGCCGTGCCATTGGCCCGGATATTGTACGCTCCCTTGGGCAGGGATTCAAGCCCGGCTATTTCCTTAAGGAGCCGGCGCTGCACTTCATCTAATGCCATAATCTTTCCTCCTGCCTTCAGCCCTTGCCGCAGGACGCAATCGCCGATTCCGTGCCGATAATCTCCGGCATCACAGCCTCCGCAGAGCCCTGGCACTTGATGCGTCCTTCCTGCAGCACAACGATCTCATCGGCGATATTCAGGATGCGCTCCTGATGGGAGATGATGACGATGGAGCTGTCATGAATCTCCCGGCGCATGCGCTCAAAAGCCTGGATAAGATTCTGGAAGCTCCAGAGGTCGATGCCGGCCTCCGGCTCGTCAAAGACTGACAGGCGGGACTTGCGAGCCAGCACCGTGGCAATCTCAATGCGCTTCAGCTCACCGCCTGACAGGGAATCATTTACTTCGCGGTCAATGTACTCCCGTGCGCACAGGCCGACACCGGAAAGGTATTCGCAGGCCTCAGCCACCTTCAGGCGCTTCCCCGCCGCAAGCCGCAGGAGGTCTATGACCTGAATGCCCTTGAAGCGCACCGGCTGCTGGAAGGCGAAGGCGATGCCCCGCCTGGCGCGGTCTGTGATGGAAAGCTCCGTGATGTCCTCCCCGTCCAGGAGAATCCTGCCCTCCGTGGGCCTCAATACCCCTGCAATCAGCTTCGCCAGGGTGGACTTGCCACCCCCATTGGGGCCTGTAATCACCACAAACTTCCTGTCCGGTATGACCAGGCTCACATCCTGGACGATTTCCTTATTGCCGCTCTCATCATCCACGGCAAAAGATAGATTCTGCAGCTCTAGCATATACGGCTCCTTGCTCCTAAATACATTTCCAAAAAATCAGGGGCGCACGCAGCAGGTATTCCTGCCCTGCCCCTTGGCCTCGTACAAGGCCCTGTCGGCCCGCTTATAGAGGCCCGCAAAATTCTCCGCCTGCTCAACCATGACGCCGCCGACGCTGATAGTCACCTGCTGCCCCACAGAGGCCGCGTTTATGCGTTCTTCTATGACCTTCGTGATACGGTTGCAGAAATCGTACAGAGTGCCATAGCTGCCGATATTCGGCAGATACACGCAGAACTCATCACCGCCCATGCGGCCGATAATATCCCCATCACGCACCACAGAGCGCAGGCTGCGCACCATGGACTTCAACACCTTGTCACCGGCCTGATGTCCCAGCTTGTCATTGATCTGCTTGAAATAATCCACATCCAGCATCACGAAGCCGCCGCTGCCGCTCTCCCCATCCTGTATATGATGTTCGACCAGCTCCCGTATGGTGCCAGCATTGTAAACGCCGGTCAGGCTGTCACGCTCCGACTTGTCCCTGTACATATCAATATCACGCACGGCCAGGCCATAGCGGCGGCAAACCTGCCTCAGCAGGCAGCGCGTACGCCACAGGGCCAGCAGGGAAAAAAACAGCATCAGGCCCAGCACTACGACCAAGCCTGTAAGTATCATTGTAGATAGCAGCATAAACACACACCCCAACTAACAGGAAACCAAGTAATTTACTCGTTTAGTATACAATACCGCTGTCAACAATTCAAGGTGCCCCGCTATATACCAACATTTTTGACGATTCTGCACATGAAAAAAGAGCCGGCCGGCACCGGCTCTCATGCCAATCAATCAGTCATTACGCATTTTCTGGACTTCTTCCAGCAGGTATTCGTTCTTAACTTTGATAAAAGTTCCCTTCATGCCCAAAGACTTGGACTCGATGACACCCGCAGACTCGAACTTCCTGAGTGCGTTCACGATGACCGAGCGGGTTATCTTCACTTCATCCGCTATCTTGGAAGCCACCAGCAGCCCCTCGGTGCTGTCCAGGGCGGACAGGATGGCAATGGCAGCCTTGCGCTCCGAGAAGGACAGGGTGTTCAGGGCAATCTGCACCGTGGCTTTCTTGCGTGCCTCCACCTCGATCTGCTGGGCATGATCCCGCAGCATCTCCATGCCCACCACGGTGGAGCCATACTCGCAGAGCAGCAGGTCATCGTCATCGAATTCATCATCATATTTTGCGACAATCAGCGTGCCAATGCGCTCGCCCACGCCGTAAATCGGCACAATCGTAGTATTCTTGCCATTGAACATGCAGCGGGTATTCTCCGCAAAGGCGCACATGCCAGTCTTGGAGCGCATATTGGGGCTGGTCTCATCCATGCGCATCAGCCAGCTCACATAGTGCTTCGGGAACTCGCCCTGATTGATGACCTTGTCCACCATCAGGTCGCATTCAAATTCATCCACAAAGGCATAGCCGTAAATCTTGCCCTTCTGGTTGACTATGTATACATTAGCCCCCAGCACATTGCTGAGCACACGCGAGATGCCATCATATTCCACATTCTCAGAACGCTGCAGCAGACGATTGATCTTGCGTGTCTTTTCCAATAACGATGCCATGTTAAGCCTCTCCCTTTCTATTTTCAAAGCCAGACTAAATTATCGCTCTACTTAGTTTATCATATTTTTCACAATTATCATAGACGGCTGGAAAATATTTTTTCTGAAAAATTCTTACAGAATAAACTGGGACAGGTCACGGTTCACCACGATATCAGACAAGCGCTTATCCACATAGGCCTCATCAATCACCACATGCTTTTCCTCCAGCTCCGGGGCGTCGAAGCTGACTTCCTCCAGCAGCTTCTCCAGCAGGGTATGCAGGCGGCGGGCACCTATATCCTCGGCACTCTCATTCACGTCGCAGGCCAGCTGGGCCAGGCGGCTGATGGCCTCCGGCCTGAACTCGATGGTCACGCCCTCGGTGGCAAGCAGGGCCTCATACTGCTTGATCAACGCATTCTGTGGCTCCGTCAGGATCTTCTCGAAATCCTCCTTGCGCAGGGATTTCAACTCCACGCGGATGGGGAAGCGCCCCTGCAGCTCCGGGATCAGGTCGGAGGGCTTGGCCGTATGGAAGGCACCGGCTGCGATGAACAGCACATGATCCGTCTTCACTTGTCCGTACTTCGTCATGACCGTGGAGCCTTCCACAATGGGCAGTATATCACGCTGCACGCCCTCACGGGAAACATCGGCCCCGCCGGAGGTGCCCCCCTTCACAGCCACCTTGTCGATTTCGTCCAGGAAGACAATGCCCGTATGCTCTGCGACCTTCACAGCCTCCTCAGCCACCGCGTCCATATCCACCAGCTTGGCCGCTTCCTCCTGGGCAAATATCTTGCGGGCCTGGGCTACAGTAACCTTGCGCTTCTTGCGGGATTTCGGCATCAGGCTGCCGATCATGTCCTGCAGATTGTCCCCCATGCCCTCAAGGCTGGAGCCTGCGAACATGCCCACCATGGGCTTGGACTGCTCCTCCACATCTATCTCTATGGTTTCTTCTTCCAGCTCCCCTTTGTCCAGGCGCTTCTTCACCCAATCCCGGCCCGCCGGATACTTCGGCTCCGCCGGCTGCTCATCCTCCTCCTCGGTCGTGCCAAAGAGCTTGCCCAGGGGATTCTGGGACTTCTTCGGCTGGGGCACGAGGACATCAAGGATGCGCTCCACGGCCAGCTCCTCCGCTTTCTCCTTCACAGCTTCCATACGCTGCTGGCGCACCATGCGCACTGCGGTCTCGGCCAGGTCGCGGATGATGGATTCCACATCCCGGCCCACATAGCCCACCTCGGTGAATTTCGTGGCCTCGACCTTGACGAAGGGAGCCTTCACCAGCTTGGCCAGGCGACGGGCAATCTCTGTTTTGCCCACGCCGGTAGAGCCGATCATCAGGATATTCTTGGGAATGACTTCCTCCTGCATGGCACCGGTCAACTGGCGGCTGCGCCAGCGGTTGCGCAGGGCAATCGCCACAGAGCGCTTGGCTTCGGCCTGCCCGACAATGTATTTATCCAATTCCGCGACGATTTCCCTGGGGGTCTGCTCATTGACGCCAATTTCGGCAATCTTCTTTTCTATCTCGGTCATGCCAGTTCCTCCACAATGATGTTATGGTTCGTATAGACGCAAATATCTGCCGCAATGGACAGGGCTTCGCTGGCGATATCCTTCGCAGGCAGCTCCGTATGCTTGGACATGGCCCGGGCCGCTGCCAGGGCATAGAAGCCGCCGGAGCCAATGGCTGCCACATCGCCGTCCGGCTCAATGACCTCGCCGTTGCCGGACAGCATGAGAAGCTGCTTTTGGTCAGCAACCAGGAGCAGGGCCTCCAGCTTCCTGAGCACCCGATCCGTGCGCCAGTCCTTGGCCAGCTCCACCGCCGCCCGCTGCAGATTGCCATTGTAGCTCTCCAGCTTCGACTCGAACTTCTCGAACAGGGTGAAGGCATCCGCCACCGAACCGGCAAAGCCTGCCAGCACCTTGCCATGATAGAGCTTGCGTACCTTGCGGGCATTGGCCTTCATAATGGCACGCTCGCCGAAAGTCACCTGCCCGTCACCGGCTATGGCGGTCTGCCCGTTCTTGCGCACGGCGCAGATGGTCGTAGCATGGAAGGTCATCTTGTTATCCATATCAGCTCAACTCCTCTTTGAATCCCTCGATAGCCGCCAGGGCCCGCTTGGCCAGCACTCGCTTTTTATAGCCCTTGCGCTCGCCTCGCGGCACCAGCCTCAGCTCCTGCTTCGTAAGCCCTGTGTCGGGCAGCAGGCCAAAATTCACGTTCATGGGCTGGAAATGCCTGGCCTCGCTGGTGGTAATGTAATGGGCCAGGGCTCCGTGGCAGCTTTCCCTGGGGAAAACCAGGGGGGCGCGGCCTGCAGCCAGCCGCGCCGCATTGACACCGGCCATCAGCCCGGAGGCAGCCGACTCCACATAGCCCTCCACCCCTGTCATCTGTCCCGCAAAAAACAGCCTCTCCTCGCCTTTAAGCTGGAAGGTGGCCTCCAGCTGCCGGGGCGAATTCAGGAAGGTATTGCGGTGCATCACACCATAGCGCAGAAACTCAGCCTGCTCCAAGCCAGGTATCAAGCCAAACACGCGGCGCTGCTCCGGCCATTTCAGATGTGTCTGGAAACCCACGATGTTGTAAAGGGTCGCTGCGGCATTGTCCTGACGGAGCTGCACCACGGCGAAGGGCCGCTCCCCCGTCTCCGGATGCTCAAGCCCCACCGGCTTCAGAGGCCCGAACAGGAGCGTATCCTCTCCCCTGGCCGCCATCACTTCCACCGGCATGCAGCCCTCAAAGAACTTTTCCTTTTCAAACTCATGGGTCTCCGCCTTTTCGGCTGTGACCAGTTCCCGCCAGAAACGGCGGTACTCCGCCTCAGTCATGGGACAGTTGATATAATCGGCGCTGCCCTTGCCGTAACGGGAAGCCCTGTAAGCCCTGGTCATATCAATGGACTCCAGGCTCACTATGGGGGCAGCCGCATCATAGAAATAGAGGGCCGCATCTCCCTCCCCCGCTGCCTGTGCCCTGCGGGCGATATCCTCCGCCAGCGCACCTGAGGTCAGGGGCCCGCTGGCAATGATGGTCACGGCCTCCTCCCCCTCGGGGATAGCCTGCACCTCTTCATGCAGGACTGTGACCAACGGGTGGTGCGTAAGCTTCTCCGTGATATAGTCGCTGAAGCCCTGCCTGTCCACCGCCAGCGCGCCCCCCGCAGGCACCCTTGTCGCGTCTGCGGCTTCCATGATGAGGGAACCCAGGCGGCGCATTTCTTCCTTCAATACGCCCACCGCATTTTCCAGGCCGGCTCCCCGCAGGGAATTGCTGCACACCAGCTCCGCAAAGCCTGCGGTCTTGTGGGCGGGGCTGAATTTTTTCGGCCTCATCTCATAGAGAGTCACCCGCGCGCCTTGCCTGGCCGCCTGCCAGGCAGCCTCGGAACCTGCCAGGCCGGCCCCAACGATATAAATGTCCTTCACTTGCTCTCCTTTGCAGCCGCTTCTGCCGCCTGCTCTGCGTCCTTGGCACGCTTGGCCTCGGCACGCTCGCGCATCTTTTCCAGTTCCTTGTTGATGGGATGGCCTATGCGGCTCTCGCAGGCGTCATTGCTGCAATAGGTCAAGCCCCGTCCATTCTTGTAATGATGCTTCAGCATAAAGGAGCCGCATTTTTCGCAAGTTTCCTGCAGGGGCGTATCCCAGGTGGTGTAATCGCACTCAGGATAGTTCTCGCAGCCAAAGAAATTGCGCCCCCTGCGTGTCCGCCTCTCCACGATGCGCCCGCCGCACTTGGGGCATTTGACTCCGGTATCTTTCAGGAGCGGCTTCGTATTGCGGCACTCGGGGAAGCCGGGGCAGGCGAGGAATTTGCCGAAGCGTCCCTGCTTCACCACCATCATGCGCCCGCAAAGCTCGCAGGGTACATCCGATTCCTCCACCGGCAGCTCCACATGGCCAATGGCCTCGTCCGCCTTCTCCAGTGTTTCCTCGAAAGGCACATAAAACTCTTTCAGCAAGGCATTTTTATTGATTTTGCCCTCGGCAATCTCATCCAGCTCGCTTTCCATGCCTGCCGTGAATTTCACATCCACTATGTCCTTGAAGTATTCCTCCAGCATATCCACAACCACAAAGCCCAGCTCCGTGGGCTGGAAATGCTTATCTATGCGCTGCACATAGCCCCGTGCCTGGATGGTCTCGATAATGGGCGCATAGGTGCTGGGACGGCCTATGTCCTTTTCCTCCAGGGTCTTGACCAGGGAGGCGTCATTGTAGCGGGGCGGCGGCTCGGTGAAATGCTGCTGGGGCAGGGTTCTGGCAATCTCCAGGCGGTCGCCCTCCATAAGCTCCGGCAGCACCACATCCTTTTCCTTCTTGGCCGTATCCGCCCCCGCATAGACTGCCGTAAAGCCGGGGAACCTCAGCTGGGAGCCGTTTGCACGCAGACCATAGCGCTTGCCGGCCCTGATGCTGATGCTCATGGTGTCATAGACAGCGGGCGTCATCTGGCTGGCCAGGAATCTCTGCCAGATCAGGGTATAGAGCTTCAGCTGATCCTTATTCAGGAACTTCCCTACCTCATCAGGCGTCAACTGTACCTGGGTCGGGCGGATGGCCTCATGGGCGTCCTGGGCCTTCTTCCCCGCCGCATAGACATTGGCCTTCTCCGGCACATATTTCCCGCCGTAGGCAGACAGCAAAAATTCCCGCGCTTCGCCCTGGGCCAGCTCGGAGATACGGGTCGAGTCCGTGCGCATGTAGGTAATAAGGCCCACCGGGCCGTGGCGTCCCAGCTCCAGGCCCTCGTAGAGCTGCTGGGCCAGCATCATGGTCTTGCGGGAAGTGAAGCCCAGCTTGCGCGCCGCATCCTGCTGCAGTGAGCTGGTGGTAAAGGGTGCAGAGGGTTTCCTGCGGCGCTCGCTCTTTTTAATGGCCTCGATAGCCAGCTCCTGCTGCTCGATATCCCGTACCAGGGCCAGTGTTGTCTGCTCATCCGGCAGCTTCGGTTTCTCGCCGTCCACGGAAACCAGCTCCGCCTCAAACATGGCAGACTTGGGCTTCCGAAGCTTCAGCCCCACAGTCCAGTACTCCACCGATTCAAATGCCTGGATTTCCTTCTCCCGGTCACAGATCAGCTTCACCGTCACCGACTGCACGCGCCCGGCAGAGAGGCCCTTGCGCACCTTGCGCCAGAGCAGCGGCGACAATTTATAGCCCACGATGCGATCCAGCATGCGGCGCGCCTGCTGGGCATCCACCTGATCCAGATTGATGGAGCGCGGATGCTTCACCGCCTCCTGGATAGCCGGTTTCGTGATTTCATTGAATACTATACGGCAGTCGCTACCCGGCTCCAGCCCCAGGATGTAGGACAGATGCCAGGCAATGGCCTCTCCCTCCCGGTCAGGGTCGCTGGCCAGATAGATCTTGTCCGCATTCTTCGCATCTTTTTTCAGGGCCTTGATAAGATCCCCCTTGCCGCGGATATTTATGTACTTTGGCTCAAAATCATGCTCCACATCAATGCCGAACTGGCTTTTGGGGAGATCCCTGAGATGGCCCATGGAAGCCCGGACCATGTATTTCCTGCCCAGATATTTTTCGATTGTCTTTGCCTTGGCAGGCGACTCCACCACCACCAGGGTTTTCTTGACGCCTTTTGCCTTCGGCTTGGCCTTTGACTTTGCAGCACTTGTTGCAGCCAAACTGTCACTCCCTTTCCACCCATTTCATTCGATAGGCGATTCACACGTCGCTGAAGCGACGGTTCACTGCCTATCCATTCTCCGATAGGCATGCCTTTCATTTTCCTGCACCAGCCCTTCCATTTCCATCTGCAGGAGCGTAAAGGCCAATGTAGATACTTCGCCATCGGGCAAGCTTTCCACGATTTCATCCAGGGTCAGCGGATGCTCAAAGGACAACACCTGCCAGACCCGCTGCTGCTCCGGCGGCAATTCCCGGCTCCGGTGGCTTGCCGGAGGCTCAGCCAGCCCAAAGTCCTCCAGGACATCCGCCGGACGCTGCACAAGCTTTGCCCCCTGCTGCAGCAGCTTATGGCAGCCCTCGCTCTTGGGGGAAAAGATGCTGCCCGGCACTGCGTAAACATCCCTGCCGGAAGACAGGGCCAGCTCTGCCGTAATCAGGGAGCCGGAACGCTGGGCCGCCTCCACCACAACAGTCCCCTGGGCCAGCCCCGCAATGATGCGGTTGCGGGCAGGAAAAAAGGCCGGCAGCGGCTGCGTGCCGGGCACATATTCCGAGACCAGGGCACCGCCCGTCTCCAGGATAGCTTCAAAGAGCCTGCGATTACTGGCAGGGTAGGCCACATCAACGCCACAGCCCAGCACGGCTACCGTGCGCCCGTGCCCTGCCCTGGCTGACCTTAGTGCCCCCTTATGGGAGCAGGTATCTATGCCCCGTGCGCCGCCTGAAACCACGGTCAGGCCGGCTGCCGCCAGCTTTTCGCCCAGCTCGGTCGCCACCGCCTCACCGTAGCCCGTCATCTGCCTTGCCCCCACCAGCGCACAGCGGAGGGCATCACCCACAGGAGTGCCTCGCACATAGAGCACGGCAGGCGGCTCGAAAATTTCCTTCAATATAATAGGGTACTCAGACTGCCAGATGGTAATGAGCCTGATCTCCTTCTGCAGGCAAAGCTCCGCCAGTTGCTCAGGATAATCCGGCTGCTCCCTGCGCATGGCCAAAGCTGACTGCACCGCCCGCTCCGGCAGCTTTGGCACAGCCTCCCGCCAGGCCTCGGCCTCCGCCGTCCAGGCTGCACGCCCGCCGCCCAGGGCCTCGCACAGCGCCCGCACCCTACTGCCGCCCATCCCAGGGCAGCGTGCCAGGGCTGCGGCATAAAAGCCCTCCAGCTCGTCCATATTATCACATCCTAGCACTTTATGTTGTAACATATTACTCTAATTTAATATAATATGCAAGTCCTGCACGCAAATTTCAGAATATAGAAAACGATGCTCTGCCAATAAAAAAGCTGCCGCAGGCACAGGCGGCAGCCAGACAAGCAAAATATAAATTCAGTCCTTCGCATAGCGCGTGATTTCTACTTCCACAAAATCGAGAGGGCCGGAAATAGGCACGGAAGGCTTGCGAATGGTCGTTGTCACGGACTTGAAATGAGAATACTTCGCCAGCATGCGATCCCCGATATGTGCACCCAGAGCCGAGAGCATCTGGAAACGCTTGTTCTCGGTTACATCCCTTACAATATCGTAGACGGAAGCCGTATCCACGCCGTCCTTCAGGTCATCAGACTCGGCAACATTGTCATTTTTCGTCTCGACCTCGATGTCAACGTAGAACTTCTGGCCCTGCTCGCGTTCATACTCATAAACGCCATGAAAACCATAGAACATCATGTTCTTGATACGGATCTTTGCCATGCTGGTCACTCCTCATAAAAATGAAAATATCAAACACAATCCTACTTAGTTTTATCTTCGCGATACATGAGGAAATTCCTGCTTCAATCAGCAAAAAGTTCATCCCAAAAAGTATAAGCCACCATCAGGAATATCAGCACCCACAGAAAAAGATCTCCCATTAAGCATGCCCCCAACAGAAAAGGAGAGGCAACGCCTCTCCTTTTAATACGCTCAATCACAATACACGACGGGCGCCGATGTAGCAGGAGCCCCAGTAAGAGCTGTACAAGGATGCCACAGACACGCCCTGGCTTGAAGATGCATTGATAAAGTTGCCATCGCCAAGGTAGATACCGACATGGGACGCGCCATAATCATAGGTGGAGAAGAACACCAGGTCGCCCGGGATCAGCTCCCCCGTGGACACTGCATAGCCGCATTCATACTGCACATCAGCAGTGCGCGGCAGGCTGATACCGGCCTGAGCGAAAACGTACTGCACATATCCGGAGCAATCAAACCCGTAAGGAGACGTTCCACCGAAAACATAGGGTACTCCGAGATAATTCATGGATTCACTTACGATACGGCGAGCAATGGAATTGGAGCCGCGGCTGACCTCCGGCATGCTTCTGCCAAGGAGAGCCTCATATGTATAGGGACCTACAAGGCCATCGGCCTCGATACCCAAGGATGCCTGGAATGCCTTCACAGCTTCTGCAGTGGCAGGGCCATAGTCGCCATCAGCAGCTACATCGTAGCCAAGGCTGGCGAGCTGTCCCTGAATCTCGGCAACATCGCTGCCCTGATCACCGACCCTGAAGGCCGATGCAAATGCCACCACCGCAAAAGAGCACACGAGAATAATGGTCAACGTCAGGATGCGTATTACCTTACTCAAAGAACCTCTCCCTTCTGAACTTCCTCTCACCACTTTCAGCTTTTTTTCAGTTTCCGTCCTAACATGGAAACTGGCTGCCGGTTTTGCCCGTGCAGCCAATCAAAAGCTGAAACAACATATCAGCATAAGACCATCAATAAGCCGAGTTCTGTTCCGCTCCGAAAAGCGGCGACAATCATTTATCTAGGACGCCAGTTGCCCGACGCCTCAAGCGGCTTAACCCGGAAGGTCCGCGGGCCGCATCATGCCTTCCCTATTCAGCCTTGCTCCGTGTGGGGTTTGCCTAGCCAGACAGTCACCTGCCTGCTGGTGCGCTCTTGCCGCACCTTTCCACCCTTGCCTGCGGCACGCCGCCGGCGGTCTAAATCTCTATAGCACTTTCCCTAAGGTCGCCCTCGCTGGACGTTATCCAGCACACTGCCCTATGGAGCCCGGACTTTCCTCACCTGCCCCGAAAGGCAGCCGCGATTGTCTTGATGACTTACACCAACGGGGACAGTATAGCACTTTTAGCAACACCTGTCAAATTTAGGTACTAAATATAGTGAATGCCCCTCTATACCTTGTGTTTATGCGCCTTTTTGCACGATTTTGGTCATGTCTGGACTTTTCAAATCATAATTTTTTTTATATACTATAGACAGGTTAAAATTTTCTGATTCCGTAGACTGAAGAAAGAGGTGCTTTTTCCATGAGTACACCACATATCGCCGCCGAAAGCAGCCAGATAGCCGAGCGCATCCTGCTGCCGGGAGATCCCCTGCGAGCCAAATTCATTGCCGAAAATTTTCTTGAAGGCGCTGTGGAATATACGCATATACGCAACAATCTCGGCTATACGGGCACTTACAAGGGAGTGCCTGTCTCCGTCCAGGCCACCGGCATGGGCATGCCCTCCATCTCCATCTACGCCCACGAGCTGATGAAAGTCTTCGGCTGCCAAAAACTCATCCGGGTGGGCACCTGCGGTGCCATGCACGAAGACCTGAACCTGAAAGATGTGCTGATTGCCCAGGCCTCTACCACGGATTCCGGCATGATGAAAAGCATCTTCGGCCCCATTATGAATTACGCACCCATTGCGGACTTCACCCTGCTGCGGCGCGCTGCGGAGAATGCCGAGAAGATGAACCTGCCCGTCAAAGTTGGCAATGTCTTTTCCTGTGACCGCTTCTATGATGACGATGTGGATAACGACCGCCTGCGCAAGTACGGCATCCTGGCCGTGGAAATGGAATCTGCGGCCCTCTACACCATAGCCGCAGAGTTCCACCGCCAGGCCCTGTCCATCTTCACGGTCAGCGACCACCTGCTGAAGCACCAGGCCTGCACCGCCGAGGAGCGCCAGACCACCTTCACGGACATGATAGAGCTGGCACTGGCAACCATTATAGAAGATTGAGGCGCGTTATACTCGTTAGCGCCCAGGGATGGGCGCCGCCCCACTCGTTCCCAGGGAAGGGAACAAGTGGGGCTGTTTTCTTTGGTTACTTTCTTTGTCAACACAAAGAAAGTAACACCACTAGCCAATCACTGCGGCTTCAGCAGGCCATTCTGATAAGCCAGCAGCAAATTATAAAGATCCGTGATTTCCTCCTGAATAGCCCGTCCTTCATCCGTATCACCCACCGTCGTGCGGGCCGAGACCAGCTCCACAGTCTCTGAAACAGACTCAATATCCTGGTTTTCCCGCAGGGCCTCACGCACATCCGCGATTTTCTGATGGGCCAGCAGGCGCAGGCCACGGGAATTGGAAATAAGCGTAAAACCGGATATGCCGGTTTTTTTATGGTAAGCCTTGCAGAAGCCGCCATCTATGATTATACATTTGCCCCCCGCCTTCACCGGAGTCTCGCCTTTCCTCACCTTCACCGGCACATGACCGTTCACGATATGCCCCCGCTCAGGGTCCAGCCCGAATTCCTCCAATACCAGCTTGCAATACACAGGATCATTCAGGTATTTGAAATAGGGGTCGGAAGGCTCCTGCCAGGTGCTCTCATCCGCAATCAGTATGCGCTCAAATGTCTTCATCTCCCGGCCGGATGCAGGTGACAGGCGGCCACACCACAGGAAATACATGAAATCCAGCGCCTGCTCCGTCCGGTACAGATACGCCTCACGGGCCTTCGCATCACAAAAAGCGAACCAACTGCGCCCGGCATACTCCTTCCCGCCGAATTTTATCCTGCGGAAAGAGCCGTCCTCCTCCATCAGCACGCAGCCATGGAACAGCAGATTGCCATTATAGCAACTGTACAGGCTGCCCTTCTGGTACAAATAATCCAAATGCTTCTTGAGGGTCGCGCTCTCAGTGAAATAGGACTTGAGGTCAGCCATGATGGCTCTCTCTGCCTCAGTCAGTTCAAAGGGGTCTGCCGTCCCCTCATCTATCGTGGGGAAGTACGCGCTTGCAAGCTCGTAGCGCTTGCCGTCTCCCAGCGTCGCATAGCAGGAACGGAAATCTATCTTGTCCAGCAGCAGGCGGCTTTGCATCTGGAAGTCAGGATTGCGGCGGATAAGCTGCCCCTCCAGCTTCAGCATCATAATGGCGGCTGCACGCTCCCCCGCCTTGATGGGGTTCTCATCAGGATAAATGCGGGTTGCGAAGGTCGTCAGGGGGCGCAGGGAAATGCCATAGCCCCGCTCCAGCACATCCGTATGCTTGTAGCGCAGGCAGTTCCTGACCACCGTTGCAATGCAGGCTTCACTCCCCAGGGCCGCCCCCATCCACAGCACATCATGGTTGCCCCACTGTATATCAACAGAAGGATGCTGCATCAAGTCGTTCAAAATGGCATCGGGACGGCCACCCCTGTCAAAAAAGTCACCGACAATATGCAGGCGATCCACAGCCAGGCGCTTAATAAGCACCGTGAAAGCCTTGATGAAATCCGCCCCGCTATCAATCTGCACAACAGTGTCCAGCAGGCGCTTATGGTAGATGAACTGCGCATTATCCGTCTCCGGCCGCGTATTCATCATCTCCACGATAACCGACTTATAGCCCTTTGGTATAAAGCCCGCCACCTTTGAAGCCGGATACTTGTAGCTCATCAGCTTGGCCAGCTCCAGCAAATGGGAAAGATTCTCACGGTACCAGGCCGGTGTGGCCTCCCTGCGCCTTACGACCTGCTCTATCTTTTCCCTGGGATAGTAAATCAGCGTGCAGAACTCCGCCTTCTGCGCCTCCGTCAGCCGCTCGCCGAAAACATACTCCACTTTTTCGCGTATGACACCGGAGCAATTATTCAAGATATGGTAAAAAGACGCATACTCGCCATGCAAATCGCTCATGAAATGCTCAATGCCCTTCGGCAGTGGCAACTGTGACTGCAAATAAATCAGCTTCTCATACACAGCCTCCTTGGTCGGATACTTATCAGCCAGCAGCCGCAACAGCTTCGTCGGCCGCCCCTGGGCTAACTTAGTCATGGCAATCCCTCCCGCAATTTTTTATTCACCCTTATTCTACCACGCCCTTGCCCAAGGCTCCACTTGCCTAAAGTCATTGCACAATATTTTTCCCAGAAGCAGAAAAAAATATTGACATCATCCTCCACATCTCATATAATGTTATTTGTCAGTTGCGAAAGCGACAGGCGATGCTGGTTTAGCTCAGTTGGTAGAGCAGCTCATTCGTAATGAGCAGGTCGAAGGTTCGAGTCCTTTAGCCAGCTCCATAGGAAAATCAAGGCTTCCGAGGATTTCTCGGGAGTCTTTTTCATTGCATGAAACGAGAATTTTGGGCCTTATTTGGGCCTTATCCGCCGAAATCTCTATGCCACTGGTGAAAAGTAGAGAGTGTTGACGTTAAGTTTATAGAATATTTCGGTGATTTGCAACATACTCCCTCTGCATTGTCCGGCAGAGCATCTACGCTCCCACCCATCGGTCTTCATCTTATCATATCCAGTGTGCTGACTCAAGCCGATTCGATTGTCCGAGACTCCTGTCAATTAGGGACGGGATGCGAATGTGTGAAACGTGTTGAAATCTGTGGTAGCATGTGATAGCATACAGTTATAGGGAGTTCGCTGGGCTTGCCAGCGGGCAGGTCAGATGTACCGGCTCGGATTCGCTGCGTTCGGGCGAAATTTTCTTCAGTGGAAAGAAAAAAGAAAAATTTCCACCCTCCACATCAACACCGGCTCTTCAACACAAAAGCGGCAATGGCACCCACCTGCTACGTGGGTGCCATTGCCGTAGCCTCTCTCATTTTGCTTTGTCCTCCTGGACGAGCTTCCTGATGCCATCGTCCAGACTGTTTGCTGCCTGCCTGTCTACTGACCGCAGCGCAGAACCGTAGATGTTTGCCGTTGTCCTGATGTCACCGTGTCCCAGGCGGGCACTGACGCTTTTCTCAGGAAGTCCCTGTGTCAACAGAATAGTGGCTGACAGATGCCGCAGATCGTGAAAACGAATCAGAGGGAGTCCTTTCCGCTGAAGGAACTTGTGAAACCAATGTGAGGGCGTGGTCGGATAAAAGCACTTGCCGTTCTTATCCGCAAAGATCCATCCTTCATCGACGTACCGGTCTCCAGCCTCCTTCTTCTGATCGTCCTGCTCTGCGCGATGCGCTTTCAGCAGGTCTATCGTCTTTGGCGAGGCGGCAATCTGCCGAGTCGAGCTTGCGTTTTTTGTTTCCTTGATGAAGACTCCCCGGCCTTTCGCAGCCTGCATGGATTTCGTGATGTGGATAATCGCATTATTCATGTCGATGTCTTCCCATTTCAGCGCCATAAGTTCACCCAGGCGGCAGCCGGTGTAGACAGCCAGCTGGGCGATGGTGCTGTACGGGCTCTTAGTATTTTCCAAAGCCTCCATCATCTTGCCTACACTGGGTTCGTCAAAGCGCAGGGGGGCGTGACGCATGACCTTCGGTGCCTTGACCTTCTCGCACGGGTTTTCGGCGATAACCTGCCACTCGACGGCATCCTTCAGCATGGAAGACAGGACACGGTAGCAGTACATGATGGTCTGGTCGGAAATGTTTCCGTTGCGGCCATCAAAGCGCTTACCGCCTTCCGTCAGCTTTTTCTTGAACTCGATGATGTGGATCGGGCGGATGGATTTTATGTCCAAATGTCCCATGGCAGGAAGAATGCGATACTTCAGATGATTCCTATATGAACGCTGGGTTTTGGGAGCCAGCTCCGGCTCAACAAAGTCCTTCATCCACCTTTTCGCGAAATCATACAGCGTGATTTTGCCGCTGTACAGAATTTTTCCCTGCCTGACCTCGGCTTCGAACTCTCTGTAGGCTTCCTTGGCCTCCTTGTCGCTGGCAGCGTGGATGGTCTTCCTCATGATTTTCTGCTTTCCTTCGCGGTCATATCCATTCGCCACGTTGAGCCGGTAGGAGCCATCGCTGCGTTTCTCAATCTTCTTCGGCATTATAAGCACTTCCTCCCTAAGTAAAAGAGCCATGTGGACGTGCCCCACACGGCCCCGATGATTAGATGTCGTAGATGCGAGACTGGCTCTTGCTGCGTGCGCTTAAGCTCTCGGTCTCCTTCTCTTTAATCCACTGCACTACGGCATCAAGACGATAGTAGTACCGGCGCCCGATTCTTATGAATGGCATTTCTTCCCGCCTTCTCCACCTCCGTATAGTTAACTTGGACAAATTCAATGTTTTCGCCAAAGCAATTTCTGTCAGCAATGCCATAACCATACCTCCTGTTAGATTTGTTCTGGTCGAGTGTGTCAGTACCCAACCCTCTGCCGTTTAATCTCTCATCTCCTTTCATTGACAAAATCAACTAGTATCATTTTTTAACTTGACTATCTATCATGGGAGAAGGTGCTTCTCTGAAGGGAAAGGTATTTTCTATTCAAAGAGTTAGAAAAACTCATTCGAGCCATGATATTAGCTCTGAAGACAACAAAAAAGCTATCCGCATAATAAACGCATAGCACATCGACATTATTCCGATAAAACACGCCAAACAAACACAACATGGCAATACGCCACATCGCGAATCCTCCGCAACAAAAACGAGTAACAATCATTTTTGTTGCCCACTTGGCGTCTTTTGTAAGAACAATGTACGATGCGGACTACACGCCTATTAGCGAATAGCTTTCATTAACTGCTGCTTCACTCTTGATTAAATAACCACTAAAGCACCTAAGGTACCCGAATGAAGCCATAAGAAAAATCCTAACTGATCCCGTTTTGTACACATTTCATACTAAAAACGAATCACCCAATATAAAATTGTCATCAATAACAGAACTAAAAAGGCAGTCATCAACTTATAAAATGATACCTTACTTATTAGAGTACCACAGTATTCAGCAAAAATCAAGTTTTTTTTATTACCAGTTACCCAGTTCAAAATGTACAGCCACAGAAAGGCAGGGACGTTTGCCCCTGCCCCCACACTCATCCTACGCCGTCTGCTGGAATACCGCCGCCGTATTCGTTGCCTGAATCGGATGCAATCCCTCCTCCGTAGCATCAGCCTCCTCAAACCCGACATTGCTGCTGAGTGTCTTGATCTGCTCGGAGAGCTTGGCAATCAGGGGAAGTTCTTCCGCTGTCAGCGGCCTTGCGGCGCGGAAGGTCGCCTTTGCATAGGCGATGCCGCCTTTGTTGACAGCTTTGGTCAGGGAAAATTTCGTGACCACCTCGTAGCTCTTGCGTCCCTTGGAAAGCAGCCGCATCAAATACCTGCTCAGTTCCTTCAGGGAGCTTGGCGGCAGTGACAGCATGACAGGGAATAATTCGCCCTCCCTCAAAAGATACAGCCTCCTGCGCTCCTTGCAAGCCTTGGCGTTGTTCTCTGCCGTGCCGTATTCGTTGTAGATACAATTCTCGCAATCCCCGCCCGGCTCGCCGTAGCCTGTCACTGCATCGAGGCTGCCGCAGTCAGGCGGATTGACGCTGCCATCGTACTTTCCCTTGAAGTAAGCCCGGATGGGGTGATGGTAGAGAATGACTGCCGTGAATTCCTTTTTAATCTCCGGCTCCTCCGGATTCTCCGAGGGGAGCTGGAATACCAAGGTGTCGCCGGAGGGCATCTTGATGCGCTCGAAAAAGGCGTTCAGCCCGTCCATCTCCTCTGCCAGCGTCGCACCGAGGTCAAAGTCCCTCAGAGCCAGATAGTTTTCTTCCGGCAGTGTTGCGAGTGCCTGCGTAGTCTGTGCTTTTCTTGTCATGGTTAAGACCTCCCAACTTAGAATGTCAAAAATACTTCTCCATAAAGTGTTTCAGCTTGCGCGTCCCTGCAAAAGCTCCGCTACCTGCTGTGCATGGGGACAGTTTTCCCTTGCATCGCAGTATTCCAGACACTTCCTGCCGCCCCAGTTCTCCTTGATGGAGCAAGGCGGGGGAAGCTGCTGTTTCTGGATGGCATCATGGAGCAATCTGGCTTTTTTGCCGAAATAACAATTCAGCCAGTGGTCGCTGATGCGGTTGATGGGGATGATGTAGATTGGTTTCGTGATGCCCCGTTCTGCCGCTGTACGGAGACTGCTGTCCCTGCACAATGCTTGGATGAACATGCGTTTGACCTCGAATCCTGCCTTTTCCAGCAGCATACGATAGTAATTGAGCTGTATCGCCCAGTCCCAGACATGCTTCACGCCATCATAGCGGAATTCCTTGCGTGTCTTCGGCTTGCCTTTCTTGAGGCCGGTCTTGTAGACATCCCCCGTGGGCACATCCACCTTGTAGATGCCCAGAGCCATCATGATTTTATAAGAGCTTGTGACCTTGAGATCGCCAAGCACACCCTCCTCGCCGTCAATAATTTTCCCATAGAGATCGAATTTCCCACTGGTAATCCTGTCCTGCAGACGAACTTCGCTCAGAATCTCACCTTCCGTATGGTTCTCATGAATGGTGTGGACAGCCTGTCCATGCAGAGCATAGAGTGCGCTCATAGGGTCTACGCTGTAGGCCGTGGTCTTTTTCAGATACGTTTCCCTGACTCCCGAAATCAGCTCTGTCACGGTAGGCTCCGTGATGCCTCTGTCCAGTGAGTTTGCCACTGCCCGAAGTGTCGGCAGGAACATGCACCGTTCTTTCTGCCTGCACTCTCTCAGGCACTCCGCAATCCCGACTTTTTGCCCGTTGGGGCAGATGAACCTTGTTGCTGGCATGGTCTTGTCTCCTTTCTATGCTGCCTCGATGGGCAGGGCTTTCTTGACATTTTCCTTTCTGTCCGGCGCTTCCCCGAAGGATACTTCCAGATTCCCAAAGCATTTTGCCTCCTTCCCGATATCGTCCAAAAGTACACTCCCTGCAGCAATTTGCAGGTATTTGCCCAGAATCCTGGCTTGGTTGACGTTGAGCGTGATATGCAGCCCCGTGGAATTACCGTTTCCTGCATACAAACCCAAATGAAGACAGCCATTCTTACCGGAAATTTCGGCCCGTATGTTCTGGTAGGCCGGATACATATGATGCGCACACATTTCATGACCTCCTATCTCAAAATGTGACAGTACCCTGTTCCTTCATGCTCCTGAACCCGTAGCGGGCTACAATCACATGGTCGAGCAGGGGGATATTCATAATCTTGGAGGCTTTCACCAGACGCTCCGTCACGGCAACGTCCTCCTTGCTTGGCTCTGCTTCTCCCGACGGATGGTTGTGCACGACGATGATGGATGCCGCCAGATGCTTCACCGCCTCGTGGAACAGCTCTCTTGGGTGGACGACCGATGCGCTGATGCCGCCCTTGGAAATCATCTTGCTACTGATGATGTGATTCTTCGTGTTGAGCATCAGCAGCCAGAATTCTTCCTGCTTCGCCTCTTTTAGAAAAGCAAAGTAGCTCGCCACGTCCTCCGGCCCGTGGATGACCGTCACCGATTGCTTCGAACGGAGATCTATGCGGCGTACAATCTCGCGCAGGCAGAGCAGCCGCTTTGCTCTCGTCCTGCCTACGCCCTCGGTCTGCTCCAATTCCGATTGCGGAGCGTGGAGAACCACATCATAGGCGGTGGGGTACTCGCGCAGAAGCTGCTTGCTGGCATTTTCCGGCAGAAAGGCATCCAGCAGGTCTTTGTCGGACAGGCCGGACGGCTCAAAGATTTCATTGCACATGTTTCTCGCCTCATTTCTCGCTGTGCCTTGCTCCCGGCAAGGCTCCAAAATTTTCTTCGTATAAAGGGAGCAGTGCCCGATTGCCGTAGGTTCTTCGGTATGCTTCCAGTTCCTTGGGGTGATACAGGCATAAAAGTTCCTCATAGATGTCCATATACCGCCGAGGAAGCCTTGGCAGGATGCATCCATGCCAATCGTCCCAATCCATCGGTCTTTCTCTGTACTCGAACCTTGGCACGGTATCTTCCGCTGCCTCGGCAACCATGTCAGCTGTCTTCCCGATGGCGGCTTCCAGTTCCTCTATATTGATATGCTCATGGAGGGTATGGGGATTGTAATAACCGGAGGAAAGATTGACCGCAGCCACGCCCAGTTCCGGGGCAATCAGTGAGATGTCGCTGAAAGAGCCTTGGGCCGTCCGGAATCCCTTGGAGGTGATGTATTCCTCGAACGCATCATTGCCGCAGTCATAGTAGACGGCATCCCTGCTGCCTTTGCGGTCAAGCTCTATCAGGAACTTCAAGCTGCCTAGGCTTTCCGGCAGTTTGCTCTTGGCGTGGTCTTTGCAGAAGATGTGCGCCCCTTTGCCGCCAGTCTCTTCATCGCAGGTGAACAGCAGCCACGGTTTTTGGGGCGATTGTCCGTATATCTTGGCCAGTGCATAGACACCGCAGCGGTCATCACCGCCGATGCCCTGGGGGGACATCAGGATATTGCCGCAGGAGCTTCTGCAGATTTCCCTGACAGGCTGCTTGTGGACGGTATCGAGATGGGCAATGAGCATCACAGGAACTTCGCCTTGCACCAACAGGTAGGCTCCCTTATGGCAGACAGCCTTATCCTCGTACCTTTGCCGGAGCATAGAAAACAGCCGTTTCTGCGTGGGCCGAAGGAAATTTTCTAACTGTATCATGCCACCGCCTCCCCGGAGGATTCCGCTTGCTGGCAGGACACGCACAGATAGCTCCTGCTGCCATCTGCATTCCATTCCTCCCTCATCCCTGATTTGGGAAAGTATTGGTCGCAGCAGCTACAGAGGGCATAATGTTCTTCCAAGCACCGATTGCATACGGCTCTGCCGTTGCCTGCCTCCCTGACATGTCCATAGTAGTGGTAATCCCCACATTCTGCACAGCGGCTGTAATTATCGTCACGGCAAGAACTGCATACATACCGCTCATCGCCATCCTCCCCGTAAACACGAAACAGTTCACTGCAATTTTCTTCGCAGTCGTCGCATTCCTGATCCTCATCGGGGCAGCATTCTTGACAGTAAAGCTTATAGGAGATTTCCTTGCCGCAGCAGACGCAAAGACCGTAAGTGCCTATGCAGAAGGTCTGGCAGCTATCCTTGCAGTCCTCACGGACGCTGAGCTTTGCGTCAAATTCCTTGTACTCCCAGTCACAGTAGCCGCCGAAGCCGGTTCCTGCATGAATGGTAAATCTCTCATTGCCCCAGTAGCCGAAGGTCTTCCAGAGGTTTGGAGCGTCTTCCAAGGACGAAATCTCCCTTTGCACCAAATCGCGGTAGAGAACGGATTCCTCCTGCGCTCCGCGGGTGCCACCGGAGGTGTTGTAGAGGCGGCTCTGCAACAAAAGACCGTTGTACGGTTTGTAGGCAAAAATTTGGCGTGTGGTCTTGCGGTTGTTCAAGGTTTCGGGTACATTGGGGTCAGCCACCGTAAAGACGATGAACGTATAACTGTCCCTGGCATAGCCCGAGCAGCCGCAGTTGTACTGGTATTCCGTGGAATTGAACGAGTGGCAGCTTGTCATGGTGTCGCCGCGCCTGTCCTCCTTGGGATTGCTCATGGTGAGGAAATGGGCGGGATTCAGGGACACATAAAGCTTGAAGTCGATTTTTTTGGCGGAAAGCTCATCCGCAAACTGGGCATAGAGCTTCTGGAACTCGCTTCCTGCAGATTCATCGGCGATTCCCAGTGCTTGGCACAATGCCTTGAAGACCCTGCTGGGCTTCTTGTTCTGGGCGTAGGCATAGGGGGCAAGCTCCTGAATGGCAGCAATGCCGGATGCCTTGTCCTCCTGCGAACCGATAAAGAACTGCATAGCTCTGCCGAGTTTCTCGCGTTCCTCGAAATCCGACTTTTCACAAGCAGGTTTCAGCAGAGCATCGCCCAGACGGGCAACAACGTCATAGTCCGGATTGTGCGTTCTGGTTCCGTTGATGACCAGTGCGTCCAGTGCCTCGTCCCAGACAGGGGACTTCCGAAACAGCGACCTCAATTCATCTTTTGCATAGGCGTTATCCTCTGCCAGCCTGTCCACGAAACGTGCGTCGATGTCCTTGAGCACCGCTGTCTGCCAGCTATGAGCGCCGTAGTCCTCGATGGCCTGACGGATGTTTCTCTTGGCCAGATTTATTTTCTCCTGCATTTCCATTGCGATTCCTCCCAACATGGAATAAGGACGGGCAAAGCACGCGGCTCTGTCCGTCCTGTCTGACATATTTTCGTTTCATTGCTATCTTAGGCGTAACGTACTTCCTGCTTGCCGGGGAGCTGACGCATGGGGGTGACATTCTGCATCGTCCTCGTATTGGCCGCCTCCGGCAGCAATGCCCTTGGCACGGGGAGCGAAAGAATCTCGCCGCCGATACGCTCCAGTTCCGTCGCCCTCTCATAGTCCACGGCGTTCTGGGAGGCCGCAGTGACTGCGTTCAGCAAGCCGTACCGGGTGCAGTCACCACTGATGAAAAGCTGACGGAAGATATCTCCGCGCTCGTTTTCCGTGAGGGAGAACCTGTCCGCCAAAAGCTCCACTTCCTGCATGGGCTGATGCTCCAAGGGAATCTGCATTGCCTCCTGCATCTTATGCACGGTCAGCATGAATTTTGCCTCATCAGCGGCGCAGCGCACCGTGTCCTGCACCTTCATGAAAAATGCCTTGTCATCCTGCGCCAAGGTTTCATCACTGTAAAGCTCATAAGCGGTATCGCCGCTTTCAATCTGCCTGCCGACATGGCGCCGCTTCTGGGAGAAGTCTTTACAAATCATGCCATTCTTACAGACGAGCCGATAAATCAGCGGCTCTACGGTCAGATGTCCAAGACCGACCTCACTGTTGGAAATGACGAACCCTGCCTGCACCACATCATTGACCGCAACCTCCGCTTTCATCTTGCGGTTGATGACCTTGAGATAAAGATGCGCCTCGGTCACTTCACAGCTTTCGATGACGCTTCCCTTCATGTCCCGAATGATGGGAAGGACTGCGGCGCAAAGCTCCAGATTGTCCAGCCTGCGGTAGCGGTCAGAGAGGAATGCTCGCACGTTTCCGTCCATGACACGGAGCATCCTCCGCTCCGGGGACTGCTGCAGCCAGTTGTTCACATTCTCATCCAAGAGGACAGGGGCTTCCGTCTGCATCCTCTGGTAATATTTCAAGGGAATGCCCAGCCGTGCAGAAATCTGCTGATGGGCGAAGGGATTCACCCCGAATTCCAGCAACTTGTTTCCTGTGGTGAAGGTAATCCGTGACTTTCCGTCCTCCGTAGCAAAAGCAAGATGGCGCGTGTCTGCTACAAAGTCCTGCCTTGCTGCCCTCTGCCGCTGAAGCTCCGTTCCCAGTGCTTCCAATGTCTTTCCCTGTTTCATGTTGATCTGCTCCTTTCGATGTCTCGCTTGCAGGACGCAAAAACGCCCCGAACCAAAGCGGTTCGGGGCAAGTTTTTGCGATCCTTTTTATGTTCCCTATGCATGGGTTCGCAGTGCATCTGCGAAAACCTGCTAGGTATCATTGGTATAGTATATGGTTGAAATGGGGAAGTTTGACGAATGAAAAATAACTGTACTAATTTTTTACACAGCGTCAAAGCTAAAATTCTTGAATGTGTTCAATATCTTTTTCGTCTCTATGGATTAATTTCATATCTACTTGATATGGTGTTTGAAGTCCGACATCTTTATTATTTTCCTTATTGGGGGCTTGATATTCCTCCAGTTTACACTTGCCGAATACCTTTATTCGCGGCTGTAAGCCTTTTGCTCTCAGTTCATTATATAAATCCTGACACTCAGAATTTATTATATTCTCTTGAATGATAAAATGATCAACATGTTTTTCTGTTCCGTCAGGAAATTCTAGTTTGACATTCTTTAGGCAGGTCGCCTTATCTATATTTTTAACGACTTTTATTTTTTCTCTGTCTCCTATATTATCTGCTTGGCTTATATTGGAGTTTTTCATTTTTGCCAAGCCTGTATTATTCGCAAAATATCTATCTTTTGTCTTTCCATGATCGTTGTATGGCGAAAATTCTCCCGTGAAATGGCATTCTTGTCCAGCATACGGGATGATATTTTTTCTGTTTTTCTTCTTCATAACAACACATTCCTTTATTTCTATAGAAATTTAATACAACTAAACTGGATTGCTTTCAATCCACTTCTTTGCATCATCATCGCCTTTTTCAGCGGCCTTTTCATACCATGAATGTGCTATGTTTTTATCAACTGCAACACCGTACCCATTCAAATACATTTCACCAAGATTACGCTCTTCATAACCATTGGCTGATCCGGCTGCAATGCCTTTTTGGTAATATGCGATTGCTGTTTGATAATCCACATCAACTCCATGCCCATATCTATAAGCCCATCCCAAATTACCTAAGGATGAAGGAAATTTATGCCTTTCTCCGATGTGCCACCAGTTTAAGGCTTCTTCGTTATTTCCATTTCCTTCTTGGCTATAATGACGAGCTATCTGATTTATGGTATAATCATTGAATTGATGATGTTCAAACGCTTTTTTATACCATTCTATACCATAGGAGATATTTGCTTCGACACCTAATTCACCCCTAAAATAAATGTCGCCTAAGTATAGCATAGCTCTTCCATATCCCATCTCGGCGGCAATTTTAAAATATTTTTCCGCTAATTTTCCATTTTGTTCTACGCCTTGCCCAATGTAATAACGCTTAGCTATGCCGTGATAGGCACGAAAATATCCCTGTGCTGCTGCCATTTCAAAGTAATTTAAGCCTAAGTTGTAATCAGATTCTTTTTTTCCTTCAGTAGCATTGCCAAGGTTAAAGTAATATAAAGCAAGTTCGTACTGAGCAAAAACATCATCTTGATTTGCCTTAGTCATCAATTCCTCGCAGAAGTTGAATGCCTCTTTCCAATCAATTACTTGCAATAAAGCACCATGAACTGCTGAACAGCAATAGCCCTCATCCAAATTCTGACGGATAAGTTCCTTAGCATGTTCTAAATTACAGTCTACATCCAGACCGTCATCATAAATACGCGCCAACATGTACCTTGCCTCCACATTTCCTGCTTCGGCAAGTTCTTCTAAGAGAGGAAGTGCTTCCGTAATCTTGCAATTAAGGAACAAAGCCTTTGCTTTTTGTGCCTTTTCTTTTTCAAGTTTCGCATACCTAAGCTGTTCCAAGTTATAGAGCATTTCCAGTTCTAATTCATAATAAGGGATTTCGGTTTCCAGATGTACGTTTTCTTGTTGCAACAGATAACCATCTACCATTTGATAAGCAATATCTGTATTGGAAAGGTCAACACCGTTGCGCTGTAAAAGTCGTGCAGTTGTTTCTGTGATATATCGTTCCTCTGTACTTAGTCGATTCATTTTGCTAAGGCCAACGGATAATATTTCGTTATTCGTGGCAAGTTCATTCACACGAAGTTCCGGGCTGATAAGATGTGAAAACAGCTCCTTGTTTCCGCCAACCTCACGGACAAAGTTCTCATAGCTCATAGTTGCCTTGGGGTCAAGTCCGATGGTTCCCATGGCAGCCTTTAGCAAAAGCAGGTCAGAGGCACGCCATTCACCTTTGGTTATGCTGTAAAAATCATGTGCCATGCAGACCAGTTTTGTAACATCATCAAGTTCCTGATACTCTATGCCGTTGTACATTTGGTATTCAATGGAATTTTGCCAATTCAACAGGTCTACATTTCGCTCTAGGCGGTCTATCCGTGTTGCAAGCTGCATGATGTCGGCACGGGTACGGCGGAAGAAGGTTTGCATCGTGCCGCAAATGTCTCGCATCGTCCCATAGACGTTATTGATTTCTTGCTCCACGGCAATCATAGATGCGTTTAGCTTGTTGTTGACGGCTGTAATCAATTCGAAACTCATCAAGTTTTGCTCAGCCAGCTTCTGCAATGTTTGCTGTGAGGCATATTGCGCCCTAGCCAAGTTCCGGTCTATATCAGCTTGCAACCGCCTATTTTTGCCCGTAATATTATTCCAGAAACGTTTTAACATGCCTTGTGAGGCTTTCTGCTCTACAAGGTTTTCGCTTGCAGTCAGTGCAGCGGTGCTCTCGAAAACAAGACGATTTATTTGGTAGCGATTGCCCTTGTGACGTTCGATTATACTGTCAATTTGACGATCTATTTCTGTTTTTTCCTCTGACAACAGTAAACTGTCGTCCACACACATCAGCTCGTATTTCAACTTTCTCAGCTCCATTCTTCGGAAAGCATCTGTCGTATCTCGTTTTTCAAAGTCGTGCGCTCCTTCATAATCTTCTGTCTTTCAACATGATATGCTCTCTCGTCTCGTTTTGCCTGTTGCAATGTCCGTTCTGTCTGCATCAAGGTTCGATTCATCCTTTGCACAGGGCGCATGATTTTACCTATTTGGTGGGGGTGAAGGTGATACTTACTGAGAAGTTCCTGCTTCTTTGCAAGGAAGTTTTCTCTTTGTCGTTCCATATTTGAGGAAATATCTTTTCCGTCGATGACATTCTCCAGCACACGACGCATCCCGTCTGTCCATTCTTCCGGGTACGGCATCTCTATGAACTCTCGTTGCATAGCAATATCGTTATAGCGTTCCTTGATGAAATTATGTGCCCATCCTGCGTAGTCGCCACTGGCATACATGTCTTTCAGTGCATCATAGTCTATATCTTCCTTAATAGATTCCATTAAGAGCTCGGCTTCGTTCTGAGTGAGGAATTCGTGATCCAATACTTTTCCAAGTTCTGCTTCAAAAATCCGCAGCATTTTCTTGGCATCATCTTCGATAACTGCATCCAGAACACCTTTCGTAGCTGCACCGCCAAGCGAACCTCCTGCAAACGAGCCTATAATACCTCCCACAAAAGCGCCAGCAGCTGTGCCGATGATAGGCACAAAAGAACCGGCAGCCGCTCCCGCCGCTGCTCCGCCTACCCATCCTGCTGCTCCACCCGCAACAGCTCCGGCAGTAGTCGTTACATTCTTAAATAGTTGGCCGCTAGAAATACGGCCTTTAAACATGTCGATAGCATCCTTGCCGGAGAGTATGACCACCGTGATGGCTGCCGTGATGATATTATTACGAAGCAGCTTGGACACATTGTTCATCGCAGCCGCTCCGTAGATATTTTCCCCTGTTTGCAAACCATTGGCAATATATCCAGATACCTTGCTCCCCATAGCTTTAGTCAGCAAATCCGTCCCACCTCTCAGACCTGCCGTAATGCCCATACGGGTTGCTTGGCTGGCTAAAATTGTGGACAAAAAAGAAACACCGCCGACCTTCAATCCAGATACGACAGCTCTTTCTACAGCCGTTGAAAAATCATCGCCATTCCATACTGATAGCGCAAAAGTTATAACTGCTGATACGCCGACTGCACTTGTGGCGATAATCACGCCATTGACTGCATCAAACTTCAATGATTCAATCGTTCCGGCCTGTGCAATGGCCTTGGCTTCCTCATAGGTATATGCACCACGACGTATGATGTCTTTTGCTTTGCTGGGGTCTGTGATGCCATCTACTTCGCCATTTTTGATGCGGCGCTCCATAGCCGATACCGCAGAATCATACATGTCAGAAGGAACCTCAATTTGCATTGGTTCCCCTGATTCAGTGTAGTAGCGGAAATGTCCGTCTTGAAAGCACTCTGCTACGCAAGCAGAGCCAGATGCACAGTATTTAGATTGAATCATTTGGCCGTCAACGATGCGATCGGCACCATTGGCAGCATTATCATCCCCGAGAATTCGTGCATCACGACCATTCATGTAGTCATTGAGGTGGTCTGCACGTTCCGCAGCAAAACCATGGCCTTGTCTGGCATGGAACTTTTCCATGCCAGAAGTTGTTTCGCTGGAAATACGGTTGGCGTATTGAACTCCTACCGCTTCGGACGAAGAATGTGAATTTCGGTCGTTCATATTTATCATTCCTATTCGTATCGGAAAAATGTTTTTATTCGGTTATCCATTTGGAATGAGTTTCGACAGTTATATCGCTCATAGTGCCTTCACACGTTTTCACATTTCGGGAGTCTCTGACAACATCTCCTGAAAATAGTGGTGTTATTTCCTTGCCGTCCATAACGCCGTTTAAGTTAAAAGTAACGATATCCTGCTGATAAGGAGATTCTATATAGTTTGTATAAACCTCAACTGTAGCAAATAGATTGTTTTTTTTCTCGTAATCTGAGGTAACATACGCTATTTTTTCTCCTTTTTTAACTTGAATTTTGTTATCAAAATAAACATTATCATCTCTTGAACTTTTTATTATTTTAGTATAGTAATTGTTGCATTCAGCTATAAGACGTGGATCATCAAAAGTTGAAAACTCAAAATGGGCTATGAATAGCCGAATTCCAAGTTTTATCTCCTTATCATTTGTGAATGTGAGATAGATACCATAGTAATATATACCCCCCTCACAAATTCCGTCAAAAGGAGCGCGAATTCCCCCTCTTGGCTCTTTTATGAATACTTGACGCCTATTATACATATTACTTCCTAATAATCGAGAATCCCAATTTTTTGTGTTATAATATCCATCCATGTCAGTTCTTGGTACAAAAGTACCTGAAACTGGAAAATTATCTATGTAAATGTTTCTGATTTCCATTATGACATGTGCCGCTCCTTATAAATTACATAATAAATATTATTCTTTCAAATCATCTTCATCATCGTGCAACATTTTCGCAATATCATCAGGTGTATTTTCAATGTATCCTGCTTCATATCCACATTCAGGACAGTAAATTAAACTGGAATAGTCCATGCCGTGTTCTATCTCCAGTTGGGCACCGCATTTAGGGCATTTCTGTGGAAATTTCTTTGAACTCACATTTTGTTCCATTTTCTTATCTCCTTTTACAATAAATATACAGGAAAAACATGTGATTCTATCCGCTTCCTTTGATATCAAACTCCGAACTTCCACACAGCTTATTTTCACAGGCTTTTACGGACAGCGGCTGCCACCACATCGACTTTTCCACATCATTGAACGACACCAAAAGGGACATATCAATTTGCAGTCCGTCTGCAATATCAAGGAGCATCGGCACGGACAGCGTATCGTTATACTTTCGACTGTCCTAAGTATAAAGCGGATGATTGGCAAAAAGGTTGCCTGGCAGGCAACCTTTGAAAAAATTTCCAATGATATTCCCACAACCCACCCTCGCGTAAATGTCAGTACCCGGTAGTAAAAATGAACCGTAAAATGTGCATTTGTAACAATGAGGGCTGACAATGACGGCTTTACGCCGTGCGCATTCGCCCCGAAATGCTTTTTGTGGGTGCAACTGTTTACCCTGTTGCCGGGCCGGTACTCGCCCATAAAACGCTACACCAAAATAGTTATTGCAATTCCGTCAGCCAGTTCAACTGCTGAATCCTAGAGTCGAGGCTTCGAAGGTCTTTGGACAGTGCGTCCAGTTCCTTTCGCTTCTCCGGCACGGACACTGTGCTGTGAACCTTGATTTCCGTATATGCAGAGCGTTCCACCAATTCGCTGGCTCTGTCGAGGAAATCGCGCATAAGGCCGACTTTCTTCTGCAAACACTCGCGCTTTGCCAAAAGCGCGGTAAGGGTTTCGCCGTTGTCCATGGTCGCAGAATTGGTCATGTTAATCCGGAGAATAAGTTCCTCAAGCCGCAAAATCATGCCGTCCATCTCTTGTAAGAGTTCTGCCGGATTCTCCACCGGCTTTTCACCCTCCTGCACTTTGGCGTTATTAAGCAAACGCCCCCGTAGCTGTGAGAGTCGCTTTTGAATGTCTGCCCTCTCCTGCAGTGCTTCCGCTAATTTCATAATCTATTCCCCCCTGATGTCGTGAGCAATCCGCTCCAAAATGTGTCAAGATATATCATTATTGGTTTCATCACAGCAATCCCAGCACATCGCCTGCATTTTGATTTGCCTGTGCGAGCATAGCCTGTGCAGCTTGTGCCAAGATGTTGCTCTTGGTGTAGTTCATTATTGCCTTGGACATATCAGCATCGCGAATTACGCTTTCGGAATGGATTGCATTTTCCTGCGCAATAACCAGATTGTCAATGGTTTCTTCCAGTCTCATTTGATATGCACCCATACGCACATTTTCATTCAGTGCATATTCTACTGCCAAATCCAATTTTTCCAGTGCTTCTCTAGCTTTTTCCTGTGGGTCAACGGCAGCATCTTCCAATCCCATGGCTTTTGTTCGCATATCATTGATGTAAATACGAAGATGCTGGTTAGCCTTTGGCCCAGTGTGGATGATAAGAGGATTTCCCTCAAAAAGTTTATCATCGTAAATAATTACATCTTCACCACCTGAAACGCTATCGTCACCATCATCACCGGGAAGGGCATCATTACCGCCGGGAATCGTATCGTTTCCACCAGAGATTGTATCATCGCCATCTGCGGCAGTATCATCAACGCCGTATATTTCTTCATCACCGCCACTAAGTGAACCTATACCGCCATTATAGAAAACAGGAGGTGGACTGTCAGCTTTCCAAAAGCTATATGTATCTGTCTCAATGTCGTGATGCAGTATCACGGAATGATGGTCTTTCACTAAAGCTACGTCAGTAGCGGAGGGATCATTCTCTCCCTTTGCGTCTTGTATTCCTCTAAATATATTTTGCAAAATTTCCGATTGTGTCTGCACATCTCGGCCAATGCCAACCACATATACCTGCGAATATTTGTAATTACTGGGTGTATCCGCTGGTGGAGTGAACAATACCCCCGTACCAGCAGGACGATTTGTTTCCAATTTTATACTTACAAACTGGTAACACCCCTGACATAAAATGGAAATACTCTGATTATTGAGGTCGATTGGCAAATTAACTGGATTACCGTTTACTGTAGCGTTGGAAAAGTCTATATCCACAGTATATCCCGTAACAGTGGTACTGAGTGGTTCACCCGTTTGGCTTATAACCAGTTTATCATTTTCATCCTGTTCTATACGGCAGGGAACAAAAACCCCAAGGTCATTCTTAACATAATACGTTGTAGACGAATTCAATGTTGGATTATTAGTATTAAAAGTAAGGCTCATATACGAACCAGAAGAGCCAACTGGCAAATATAATGAAGGCTCAGAATGATATGTAACAGTCCCCATATTTGGTAATGATGATCTGACAAAACTTAATGTACGTTGCGTCAAAGGGTAGGGCCATGACTGTACTGATGTAGAACGTGGACTATATCCTCTTACTCTTCCGCTATATGCCCATGCATTTGCTGGAGGGAAAAGGCCCTGTATTTGATTTTCTTTTGCTGGGGCAGTCGGTTCAAGACTGGGTGTGTCGCTTGTTGCGCCAAGCAACCTCAGGGAGCTACCGACTGCATTTGTGGAAAAACCGAACACCCCTCCTTTCTTGCTTGCAAAAGAAGCAGAAAAAAGTACATCTGTGGAATTTTGCGGAATTATATTGTTTCCCTGCGTCAATGCCCCATTAAAGGAAGAGGCCAATAGCATCGGTCTACTTAGTTCATTTACTCCCTTACCATTCGAGGTACCACCTTCCCTGTACCAGTACCTTCCATCCAGCAAAATCTTTCCGTTGTAGTTGGTAGTGGATGCCAGTTCATCAATCTCTGCCATGCGAGATGAAAATTCTTTCTGCAAGATTTTTCTGTCTTTCTCTGAATTGTGGTCGTTGAGAGAGTTCAGAGCCAGTTCCTTCATTGTCCTAAGCGAGTCGATGATTCCCTGAATACCGCCCTCCGCAGTTTTCACTAGAGTAATGCCTTTCTGGGAATTCTCGATATCCTGCCCCAAAGCGCGCACCAAAATCCGAAGTTTCTCCGATTGTGCATATTCCGATGCGCCATCCGTAGCTCCGGTTATTTTGGTGCCGGTGGAAACCTTTTTCAAGTCCTTGGCCAACTTATTGGCATTTTTGTTGAGTTCTCCCAAAGCTAACGCCGCGGCGTTGTTATTCGCTACTGTCATCGCCATAGCTGCCGCCCTCTTTCTCATGCGATTCTGAACTGACGCATATTTTATTTTCACAGGCTTTTACAGACAGCGGCTGCCACCACATCGACTTTTCTACATCATTGAACGACACCAGAAGGGACATATCAATTTGCAGTCCGTCTGCAATATCAAGGAGCATCGGCACGGACAGCGTATCGTTGTACTTGCCGCTTTCGATGCGAGAGAGGACGCTTTGGCTGATATGTGCAAGAGTTGCCAGCTCTTCCTGCTTTAAGTCGCGCAAGGTTCGATAGTAGGCGATTTTTGCTCCGATTTGCTTAAGCAATATCTTTTTTCGTACATCCATGCCGTAACCTCCTTTCTGGCTATAGTGACCCATAGAATATTATCTCAAAACAGCTTCATGTCGGTCAAACATACCTGCACCTAAATACGAATACTAACTTTCTAAATACGAATATCGCTAAAATTTGAAATCATCCTCTGCCAATAGTGCCCTTGGAGGGACACCCAACGCCTCCGCAATGTCAAGGAGCGTAATCACCGCAAAACTTTCAAGGTCGGCACGCTCGATCTTGCTCATGTAGCTGACGCTGATGCCGATGTTTCGTGCCAGTTCCGCCTGTGATAGTCTCCGTTGCTTCCGATAATAGGCAATCCGGTTCCCGATTCTTTGGAATGTGGCCTTGTGCCGTTCCAATGCCCCCAATGACATCCCCTCCATCCATAGTATACATGGCTTATGCACCATGTATCGCGCCCGTATCCTGCGGAAATTGTCAATCATAGTGCCAGTAAATGAGTAAGCCTTTGTGGTTACAGTATAGCGGGGCTGAAATTCGCAGGGTTGTCCATTTTGGACAAAAAATAGCACTTCCCGGCGATGGGAAGTGCCGCTTGCGTGTGAAATTCAGTCTGTTTCGGGGTTAATCCATATATAGTAGGAGAAGGAACTGCTTTTTAAGTGAGGCGTGTCCGAGGAAAAGGAAAGCCAAATATATTTCCCGTTTCTTTGCAGCATCCTACCGCCCAACGGTATCGCGATTTGAGCGGTACTGCCCGGAAGAATGGCAGTATTGTAGTGTTCCATTGTAGCATTTTCATTTATGGCAGCCTTCAAAGTGGCTGCTTCTATGGGGACTCCGCTATGGTTTTCAATCGTGAGGACGATTTCCCAGTCGGAGGGGAAATACTTAGTCAGCATGGGCGTTGTTCCTGCTGTTTCCCAGGCTTCCCATTCGGCTTTTGGTACGGTGATATTGTACTTTCCTCCAGCACCGAGATTTTCGTTGCCCACAGCAAGGGACAGTCCAATATCCTCCGATGACAATTTTTTCGGTTCCTTTGCCACCTCTGGTATTGGCTGTGGTATAATGGGGACGTTCTCTTGGGTGGATGGAGATTCTGCCAAACCCGGAGAATCCGACGATACCGATTCGTTGGAGGGTTTCGGCTCTTCCAAAGGTGTTTCGATATGGGCCGGGGTATCTGTCCTCTGTTCCTCAGGGGACTCCGGCGGCAGAGCCTGTTGCCGCATCCAATATCCCACTCCGAAAATGACACAGGCAACGAGAATGAGGGCAGCTATCCGTAACGGGCGGCGGTAGGATGGACGAAGCAGGGCAGCTTTCAACTCATCTGCGTTTTGGTAACGGTCTTTGGGGTCTAACGCCGTGCATTTATCAAGTACCGCTGTCAGCCAGCCGTGATTGCCTTCCTCCAAAAGCTCCTTCATGGTCACGCCCAGGGCATAGATGTCGCTTCTTGCATCTGTCTGTCCGAAGCCATACTGCTCCGGCGGAGCGTAGCCAGAGGTGCCGAAGGCTCTGGTGTCCGGCGAGTTTTCCCTGTGCATTTCCCGCGCTACTCCGAAATCCAAGAGCCTTGCCTGTCGCTCCCCTTGTAAGATGATGTTGGAGGGCTTGATGTCACGATGGATGATTCCTGCCTGATGGAATGCTGTCATGCCATCCAGAAGCTGAAGCATGATGTTTTTGACTTCGGCAGGGGAAAATCGTCTGCCAGTCTCGATTTCTGCCGACAGTGTATTGCCGCTGACGTATTCCTCGACTACCCATGTCGTACCGTCTTCTTCTGCCGTAAACAGGATGCGAGGCCAAAGCGGGTGAGCTATCTCTTTCAGTTTTCGGAAGGGAAGCCCTGTGGTACTGAGCTGCTTGACGACAACAATCTGCCCTGTGCCATCCTTGGCGAGCCATATACTGCTATGCTCTGTTTTTTTGAGCAGTTCGACCTTTGTATATTCCGCTTTTATATAGGATGCTACCCGTTTGTCCACATTGTCACCCCCTCAATCACGATTTTGTATTACTTCATTATATCATAGCAGGAAAGGATGGGAAGGATGCCCGCCAAGGATACGGATGAACTTGTCCACGAATTGAAAAGCTCTCGCAGTATGGCAGCCTTCCTGCAGGAGAATCGGGATGAAATGGTGTCGCGCTCCCTGCCAGAGTACCTCGCGCAACTTTTAGCGGAGAAAGGTATGTCCCAGAAGGAGGTCATCAAGGCATCGGGGCTTTCGGCAAGCTACGCCTGTCACATCTTTTCCGGAGAACGCAGCACCACCCGCCCTAAAATGCTGGCCATTGCCCTTGCCATGAAGCTGACCGTGGAGGAAACACAGTACCTGCTCCATTATGCAGGACTGCCGCAGCTTTACGCCCGTGTGCCGTGGGACAGCATCATTATACATGCCATCAGCCATCAGAAATCGGTCATTGATACCAATCTGCTTCTGGACGATTTTGGAGAGCGGCCTTTACTTGCCTGAACCTTGCTGTGATGGCCGAGGGAGGACATGCCCAATCCGGGATATTCCTTCCAACGGCAGTCGGATTCTCCATGCTCCATAACAATAATATATACCTGAAGAATTTCAGTTTAGCATAGACGGTCTTCCATAATGGGAAACATCCTTTTCTGTCCTCAAAAACCACAACATAGTGGTAATGAGGAAGGGAGGTGATTCCAATGACGATAACGAAGTCTGTCTTTTATGTGTCCGAGGCGGCAACGCTCCTTAACTGTGCTCCTTACTGCATTTATCAGCTGATTCGCTCAGGACAGCTAAAGGCTTACAAGAATCCGGGCGGAAGAGCGTGGCTGATTCCGGAACAGTCCATCAGAGATTACATTGAATCGCGCATTCATCTTGATGACTACGGCGGTTGATGCGCTGTTACGGAATGTTTTCCTGCACTTTCATCTTCAGAGCATGAATGAACACAGACCATAGGCAACAAATGGAGGAAATCCTATGAACAATGCTGAATCCGACCTGATAACACTGGAGGAACTTTGCGAGATCCTGATGATCGGAAGGAGCGCCGGATATCAGTTGCTGGCTTCTGGCGAGATTCCTTGCTTTCGCATCGGAAGGATATGGAAGATACCGAGAGAGGGAGTGGATGTGTACATCCGCAGGCAGAGTGGATTGTCATAAGGAGGGGCGCTTGGCTCGATGGCCAAGCGTCCTTCCTTATGACAATGCAGATGCAATCATTATGAGTTAATATTATTTACATCTGCCATACAATGTGCTATCATTACAGAAAAAGGAGGTGCGCTATGGCTCAGACTACTATCAGCATTCGTATGGATGACCATCTGAAGCATCAATTTGAGGAGTTTTGCGGTGCAATAGGCATGAGCATGACCACAGCGTTTAATGTTTTTGCCAAGGCAGCTGTCCGTGAACAGAAAATCCCCTTTGAGATTTCCGCTAAATCAGTCTCTACGGCCATTGCTTCCGGCAACCAAGTAGCTGATGATGAAATTGCCATGAATCTGGCTACAAGGCTGATTGCAGAAAATCGACCTGCCCTTGAGGTGTTGGCCAAATGATTCTTTTATCGAAGCAGCAGCTTATTGCTATTCACGACCAAATTATATTGGCCACGGGAGGCACGACCGGCGTACGTGACGAGGGCCTGCTGGATGCAGCAATCGCAGCTCCTTGGCAGACTTTCGGTGGCAATGAACTCTTCCCTTCACTGGAGGAGAAGGCTGCACGCCTGGGATATGGGTTGGTAAATAATCATCCGTTCATAGACGGCAACAAGCGTATAGCTGCTGTGGCAACACTGGAAATTCTGGCCTTGAACGGAGTTCATCTGTCATACAGTCAAATCGAGTTGTCCGATATCTTTCTGGAGGTCGCCGCTGGACAATCCAATCAGGACGTGCTGCTGGAATGGATAAGAAGCCACAAGATATAATGAATGTATGGCAGAGGGGAAGCCAATGGGTATGGATCCGTGGTTAGATGAGATTGAGAATCGGGGAAGACTAAAACTGCAGGAAGGCTCTGCATCATGAATCAACAGGCGCGACTCCACCTTTTACAGAGGCTCGTCCTTCCCTATCCATGTCAACGCCAACCTTGTCACTGCCAAAAAGTCCCTCTTCTGAGAAGGATTGCGTTCCTTTTCCTCAGATTTCAGGACATCAACAGCTTTTGCAGCAACGGGACAGTCCGTAGCGGTAAGCCGCTGCACTGATCTGCTCCTTCAGATACCTCAGTTGCGGCTTCCAAAGGTCAAAGCGCACACCGGTCTCCATTCCGACGTTGTTCACGATGAAATGGGTGTGTAGCCCCGGCGGCTCGTCAAAGTGGATAGCCATGAGCACCTGTTTCCGCTCGGCAAAGGCGGAAAGGATTTCGGCAACCTCCACACTGAAGTAGAAATAGGACTCCTCGTTATATTTGTCATCATTCCGCGGATTGAACAGGCAGTGGTGAAATGCCTTGCCATCCATCTGGTCAAATATTTCCTTCACCCATACCATCTGTTCATAGGTGAAGATCGGAGAGACCCATGCACCGTAAATGAAAGCGAGCTTTGCAGCATCTGGACGTATCACGTAATTGATTCTGTCATAAAGATTCTCTATGGGGTTGGCCCCTTGGAACACTCTAAATATTGACATAACCATGCATCTCCTTCTCCGCCAATTCCCGATTACTGAGATACTTGTCATTCAAATTTTCAACAAAAGATTCAATATTGACGGCAAGTGGCTTTACAAGCATCTGGTCATTAGAAGAACAGGCAACTTTGAGTTCATTGACCTTCTTTTCAAGATTTTGCAAATCTCTTCGCACGGCAAGCGTGTTCTGGTTGAACGTATTTTCTACCTTCGATATGCGTTTCATGACATCTTTTTGCCCATAATAGACGTTGACGGTTCCTTTTTCAATCAGATCTCTGATAATGGTTCCCTTTGTCTTGCCGGATTTCCTCTTGAAATCATTCAGTTTATCGTGGCTTTCTTTATCCAAGCGCACATTGAGCTGATAGGTCTTTTTCATTGCGATACCTCCATAAAGAATCTTGTATGGCTTTTGCTATACATTGCTATACATTCTCTATCTTGATATATGATTTCCCTATACAATCCAGGTGTTTTTCAAGTTCTGTTCGTCTTATTTATCACTATGATTGCTATTACTGTTATCTTCAACCTATATAAGGACTATTTATCTTCATATATCACTAGGATAGATTACCTTTATGTTAGTAATGATTAGAAAATAACATTGCAAGTCTGGCTGTTCAGTAGAGACTGCAAAAGGGCAACGCAATAGTACGAAATAATTGTCGGTAACGGAAACACAGGCTGTGTATGTATGCAAGAACTTTTTTCTCGTCGTAATCTACCGTAATTCTGCTGATATCTCCCCAAAAATATACGCTCGTTTACATGCATACATCCAGTCTTGAATCAACTTCAAAGCTCGAAAAAGGCGTGACGCATAAGCCGTATGCGACACGCCCTTGAAACCGGTTAGCGCTTTACTGAAGGGTTAGGTATTATGCTCCCTCAGCGCGTAAAGTTTTCCGCTTCCGTTTCTTTTTACAATCATCTCTTCGCCGAAGCAATTTTTTAAAGCTTTTCCTAACACAGGCTTAGTCATAGAGAAGTCCGGATACTCCTTCCGCGCTATATCCAAAATTTCTTCCATCGTCATCATCTTATCAGTTTCTTCTGTCGGTTCGAAAAGTTCTTCCAATATGGATTTTACCTTGTCATCATCTGAGCACATGGTCTGCATCGAACACAAAGACGTATCTTCTGCATCCACCGAATCGTCTTCAATGCACTCATTAACGGGAGTAGAAATGGAGAACCTTCCGCCGTTATTGAGCACTTCGCTGAATGCATGAAGTGCTTTTCTTACAATACCATACTTTTCGGTCGGCAAAAATTTCAATTCAAAGTTGTTGATTTCATCATTGTCGGTTGGCATAGGTTTTGCGAATGGGAGAACTACGATGCGGTTGATTAAAGCGGCTTCTAATCGTCCATCATCACCGGAGAACAATTTATGGTTTGTGCAGAGCAGAATCTTATAAAGGGAGTCGTTACCGTCCGCAAGGCTTTTGATATAACTCATCTGTTTCTTCGTAATCGCCTTGTCTGCGGCATCCTTTATATGTATAAGACGGGCCGCATCAAGTTCATTGCGCATCTGCGGCTGTGTGATATCGGCTAAATCAGGTGTTTCCAAACAGTCAAATTTACCAATAAGATCGGTTATAATGTTGGCCAATCTGGATTTCCCTCCATTGGATTTACCCTGGAAAACATACACTTTTTTCAGAAGCTGCTTGGGGGATAATAACGCACCAATATACTGATAGGCAAGGTGTACAAGTTCTTGGTCATTCTCGAAGATAACATTCAACATCAAATCAAACACTTTTGGTTCTTCGGCCTTTTCTATGTATTCATAATTCATCGAGAACTTGTTATAATACCCCTTAGGGTTCGTCGGATAGAATCTATCCTCGCTAATATCGAAGTAGCCATTAGAGAACATAATCTGGTGATCCTCTAATACAGTCAGTCCTGAGTTTTCAGGCAGTGGGATTGCATGTTTCAGTTTATGAAACAGCATATTCGTGTCAGCGTTGGTTAAGTCCTTGCCATCCAATTCATAGCAATACTCTTGAAAATCGAGTCTCATATCTGCTTCTTCATAAACAACATGACGGAACGCATCACTATCATATTTCATGAAAAAGAATTTATTACGAGTAGTATTCTTTTGACGAAGCTTAACAATCAAGCGTTCTTGGATGAAACCTTGGATGAGGGCATCATTGCTGGTATTTCCTTTGAATATGACGTCAGTGGTATTATTGGTCAAAGTACCCTCGCCCGTAACTGGTTGGAGCTCTTTTCTTTTTATGGAAATTGCATAGTCAATCAGTCTTTTTTCCCGATATTCCTCTATACGCATCTGGTTTCTTGCTGAAGCTTTTGCGATTTCTATCCGTGCCATCTCGTATTCGTAATTCAATCTCTGGGACTGCTCAATGCTTACGCCGACCAGAGGAATGTTTTCTGCTGGGATGAAATTTACCCCGTTAAGGGCAGTCATATAATCGTAATTCGGAAAATTATATCCCTGTGCGCGTATCGGCTGTCCTGTATTAGCAACATGATATGTTGGCTGATTATAAGGCCGTAATTTACCTGTTGATGCAGGATCATTATTATCAATCCGATTAAACACTTTAATCTTTTCATCGGGATCGACCTGTCTCACTACCCGGATCTTCTTCTGCATTTGTATCCTCTCCTTTGCCTATCATCCCGTCTACACAGATAGAAAAGCCACAGACAGGCCGTGCTATCGCCTTGCCTGTGACGTTTCCTTGCTCTTACCGAGGATTATACATTCGGCCATCGCGCTAGTCAATGAGGCCGCCGAGGCGGCTGATCCGTGGGCCTTATTTGGGCCTTATTTGCCAATGACACATATGATTTCAGTGCTATTCGCAGCAATTTTTCTAAAAATTTCGTATCATCGTTTTCCTCTCGTGAAATAGGCGGAATCCTTGATTTACAAGGGGGGGAGCTGGACTAAGAATTTTTTTTTGAGGCCAGCAAAAATTCCTTCATTCGCATTCGTAATGAGCAGGTCGTAGGTTCAAGTCCTATAACCAGCTCCAGTGAATTCAAGGCCTCCGGGGATGCCGGAGGCTTTTTTGTGTGCCTTCCCTGCCCATTTTTTCAAAAGCTATGGCAAACCTGCGCAGGAATGGGAATCGGTAAATATGCTTAAATATGAGAGGCGTTCCCAAGGGCTGTCCATGTGTGGGCAGCCTTTTCTGTTATTCTGCTGTGTCACTTTACAGAACAGACATAAAATCAATCCAAGTATGATTTACATTGTAAACCTATCGTGATATAATAAACATACTGGACACCTTCGGTGTCCACACGCCCTTGCACGAAATCTAAGCTCATCTGCGCCCTGCGGACTTGATACGCTAAGATTTCGTAGTAAAAGAAAAGGTGGTGTGGTAATGGCTACAGTTCCAACTCAAATAAGAATCGATCGCGAGATCAAAACGCAGGCAACAGCTCTTTTTGCCAGTCTTGGCTTAGATATGTCAAGCGCAGTCAATTTGTTCCTTCGCCAGTGTGTTCTGCGGAGAGGCATCCCATTTCCGATTGAAATGCCAAAAAATGAAACAGAAGAAATGGACAAATGACATGCTGCGAGCAGCATCCAGGAGAGCCGTGATAAATTTATGAGTGACAACCAGACAAATGAAAATCTGTAACTCTTAACGGGAAAACCGATTATCACCAGTAAAAAAGCCTCTGAGCTGAATCATGTAGTGACACAGATGATAGAGGCGAGCGTGAGAGAGATTTCGGGAGAAAAGTGAGACTTTGTATCTGCTGGTTGCTTCTTGTTACTGATGAAAAAACCTTATCGGATATAATTGACTGATCGTGATATAAAAATGTCAGCAACTACTCTTTTTCAGTCTTGGCTTGAATATGTTTAGTACATTCAATTTGTTTCTTCATCAGTGTAGTAACTGTTCAGTAGCCTAACGAAATGCCGGTTACGGTCTATCTCTGGTGGACATATCGCAATTAACTCTACGCACAGCTCAAGAAAAAGTAAACTTTTAACGATAATATAGGTAGCTTTTAAATCTGCAACTTTATGGAAGGAGGGCAGCAGCATGGAATCGATAAACGTGGAGTTTGTTCAAAATCTGCTTGCCTCCTATAAGGAACTCCAGGAGTCGTATTATGCCCTGCAAAACCGCATGGCTGCTTTCGAAGCCATGGCCTCGGCTAAATTTGAAGACTATGAAGCCAAGCTGGCTGAAAAGGATACGGTGATTGCTTCCCTCAAATCCGAAGTTGCTGATCTTACTAAGAAACTGGAAAGATACCGCGAGAAAGACAAGACCAACAGCAGCAACAGTCATATGTCGCCATCCAGCGACAAAACGAAATCTGCCCATAAGAATACGCATAAGAATACGTCCGGACGTAAGCCGGGCGCACAGCAAGGCCACAAGGGCAGCGGGATGTCATTGCCTGCGCATTATGACCGTCAGGAGATTACCTCTCTGACACCGAAGCCTTGCCAAAGCTGTCCCATAAGATTTGTATGCTCTAGCCTCGCCTGTGCCCGTGTATCTGCGGTACGGCATGAGGTCGATGTTGTTGTGCAGGTAGTTGTACACAAATACGAGCAGCTGGAGTGCAGATGCCATCGACTGGACAATGCTGTACTGCGTGGTACCTTCCCCGAAGGGATTGCTGCGACCATGCAGTACGGTCAGGAAACGCGGGCACTGGCTATAGCACTCCTCAATGAGGGCGCAGTATCTGCCCAGCGTACCCATGATATACTCAGTGCATTAGCAGGCATGCCTGTCAGCGTAGGCAGCATCATTGCGTGGAACTTAGGCCTGAGTGATGATTTGGAGGGAGTCCATAAAGAAATACGTGATGAACTCCTCAATGCAGCTGTAGCACACGGTGATGAGACGAGCATGAATGTTAATGGCACAAACTGGTGGGTTCATGTTGCCTGCAACAAATTGCTGACATACCTTACCGTTCATAAGAGACGGGGGCATGAAGGCATTTGCGCAGCTGATTTTTTCCCGTTGTATAGGGGCATCTGTGTCACGGATTGCTGGAAAGCATATGACATGTTCAAAACGCTTTCCGGGCATGGTAGATGCTGCGCCCATATTCTGAGGGAGCTGCAAAAGGTAATTGACACACATCCAGAACTGGTATGGGCCAAGTACCTGCAGCAGACGCTGTTGAAGATGAAGGCAGCAAAGGAGAGGGCGATAGCAAAGGGCAAGAGTAGCCTGAGCAGGTCTACCATATATGGATATATGGCAGATTATGACCTCTGGATTCGTAGCGGTAAGTACTACACGCCGCTACCAAGTGAAAATCCAGAGACAGGTAAAAAAGAATCTAAGAGCTACGCCAGGCGCTTGGTTGAACGACTGGAAAGGTATAGGGATGAAGTATGCCTATTTTTGACCAAATTTGTTGTGCCATTTGATAACAACCAAGCTGAACGTGATCTACGTCCGGTTAAGACAAAGATGAAGGTCAGTGGCGTCATGCGAACAGAACGGGGCGCTAAGGCATACGCGATTATTCGCTCATTCCTGAGTACAGCGAAAAAGCATGGCGTCAACATAATGGTTGCCCTTCGATTAGCATTCGCTGGCAGAGCCAGAGAAGCCATCTGGGGTGAAACCTACTGAACAGTTACTCAGTGTATTTTAAGAGGTGGCATACCTTTTCTGATTGAGATACCAAAAACAATATCTTCAACAAAAGAATCGGAGGATAAGTAAATGTATTTAAAGAGGATTCATAGTGTTAATGTAGGGCCTATCGAAGATGCAGAGATAAATTTCTCATTTGTTGGTGACAAGCCTAAGCCTATTGTAATTGTCGGAGAAAATGGAACAGGAAAGTCTGTCTTGTTATCCAACATCGTAGATTCATTTTATGAGATTGCTTCTCAAAAATTTTCTGATGCGAGAAAACAGAACGAAGTATCTAAGGGACAACAATACTATAAAGCTATCCTACCACAAGAGATTCACATAGGGAAAAAATTCATGTATTCATATCTTGAATATAAACATGATTCAAATATAATATATTCTATTTTTAAAAGTGGTAATCTTCCGTTTCAAGATTTTCAAAAAAAGGAGCCTCACACTCCAAATAATATGTCGTGGAATAATGAAAATAATCACAAGAAAACTTCTGCAAACGAAAAGGATGCAAACGATATCTTCTCAAATAATGTATTATGTTACTTTGGACCAGAACGATATGAAAAGCCCTATTGGATGGGCGATCTGTATTACGATTTATCTAATTATGAACATCCGTCAGTTAATACAAGAACGGATGGACAATTATACAAGCCTATTTCTGTCGTAAATGTAATAAAACCCACGTTGCAATGGCTTTTGGATATTATAGTAGATTCAAGGGCTGATATTGACGAAAACAAGGGTATATTACAAATTGCTAATTTGGGTATTGAAAATGCTAAAACAAATTTACAAAATTTATATGCACTGGGGGTTGCCCGTAAAAATGTTGAAAAAATCATGAGTAAAATTTTAAACGAAGAAATTTATTTTGGATTGAATTACAGAAATTCTAGTGGTTCAAGATTTAATATCAAATTGAAGAGTAATAACAAAACGATTATTCCATCTCTTGATGCCTTATCAACGGGACAAAGTGCATTATTCAACATGTTTGCAACGATTATTAGATACGCTGATACAGATGATATAAACAAAAGCATTACCTTGAACGATATCACTGGAATCGTTGTTATCGATGAAATTGACTTGCATTTGCATACTAACTTGCAAAGAGAAGTACTTCCAAAGCTACTTAAACTATTTCCCAAAGTGCAATTCATCATCTCGACGCATGCACCACTATTTTTATTGGGAATGGACACAGTATATGGAAAGGATGGTTATGAAATATATCAAATGCCGTCGGCAAATCCAATATCGTCAGAGCGTTTCTCTGAATTTCAAAAAGCATATAATTACCTATCAGAAACCGAAAAACATCATGCTACAATAATGGATGCTATACAAAAGCAACAAGGTAATCCATTGGTGATTACTGAAGGAGCCACGGATTGGAAACACATGAAGGCGGCGTTAAATAATTTTATTGAGCAAGAAGAATTTAAAGAAAAGTATTCTGCACTTAATTTTAATTTTCTTGAGTATGAGCCAGAAAATTCCAAGAAAGAAAATTGCATCAAATTAAAAATGGGCAATACAAATTTAAGTGCTATGTGTGAACAGATTTCAAAAATAAAACAGTCAAGAAAATTAATTTTCATTGCGGATGCCGATAATGAGAATACAACAAAAATATTAGGTGGTTCTACTAAGAAATATAAAAATTGGGGTAATAATGTATTTTCATTTGTGTTACCATTGCCCGATAGCAGAAAAGATACACCTGAAATATGTATAGAACATTATTACACTGATGATGAGATAAAAACGAAGGTTCAGATTGGTGGTGTAATAAGAAGGCTATACATGGGAAATGAATTTACAAAACGCGGCATATCATTAGATAAAAGATATCAGTGCATTAGTATGAATTGTTGTGGGAGAGGGAAAATAAAGATAATTGATGGAGATGAAAAAACACGTGTGTTCTCTATTGATGATGAAGAAGAAATAACAAATTTGGCGCTACCAAAAATGGATTTCGCCACGGGGATATTGGAAAAAAAGAAGGAATTTAAGAATATAAGATTCGATAATTTCCACTTAATCTTTGACGTGATAGAACAAATTCTTGATGAGCCAATAGTTGAATGACTATAAAGGAGCGTGACCTCACATGCCAACCCTGACTTGGGCAGGCAAGGAACATGCAACCACAGAAGCCAATTCCGTCCCTTATCGCCTGTTGGAACGGGACGAATCCCTGTGCTATGGTGACGCTACAGCAGGGAATATCATCGTGCAGGGAGACAATCTAGCTGCACTCAAAGCGCTCATGCCCTATTACCGTGGCAGAGTGCGTTGCATCTATATCGATCCTCCCTACAATACCCATTCTGCTTTCGAGCATTACGATGACAGCGTGGAGCATTCTACTTGGCTTTCCCTGATGTATCCGAGACTGGAGCTTTTGCGGGAAATGCTTTCGGAGGATGGGAGCATCTGGATTTCCATTGATGATAGGGAATATGCGAATCTCAAGTGCATTGGGGACGAGATTTTCGGATTGGACTGTTTTGTATCAAATATTTCTTGGCAACGCACCTACTCCACACGCAACGATTCCAAGGGCATTGTCAATGAGGTGGAACATATTCTGGTCTATGGCAAAAAGCCCGATTGGCAGCCGAACAAATTGCCACGAACGGCGGAGATGGACAAAATCTACAAGAATCCAGATAATGACGTAGAACGGTGGACAAGCGGAGATCCTTGTGCTGCTGGTGGTGCAGACCATCAAGGAATGGTTTATGCCATACAACATCCGTTTACAGGTAAAATGCTATATCCCTCCCGTGATGCACATTGGCGATATAAACAGGAAGATGTGCTCGAAATCATGTGTGGCTGGTGCGAATACGAATTAAGGGATTTAAACGATGCGGATAGGCGAGCAGAAGTTTGTGGAATATCACCTGATACAGTGCGCCAGAATGTGCAAGGTGTCGTTTTATCGCATTCGTTGGAAGAATCAAAACAAAAAGCAAGGGCAATCTACGATAGAGGACAATGGCCTCGTTTTTTCTTTACCAAAATGGGCAGGGAGGAATACGTCGAAAAACATATTTACAAAATGTAGGGGGAAAACCGCCCACCAATTTCTGGCCTTATAGTGAGGTCGGCCATACGGACGAAGCCAAGAAAGAGATCCTTGCCATTTTCGACAACAAATCGCCCTTTGCCACACCGAAGCCGGAACGGTTGATTCAACGTGTTATCTTCCTCGCCACCAATCCCGGCGACCTCGTTCTTGATTCATTTCTTGGCTCTGGCACCACTGCTGCTGTTGCCCAGAAGATGAATCGCCACTATGTCGGCATTGAAATAGGCGAACATGCTGTGACCCATGTGGTTCCTCGTCTGCGGAAAGTTATTGACGGCGAAGAAGGTGGTATCTCGAAAGCGGAGAACTGGCAGGGTGGCGGGGGATTTTCCTTTTACCGTTTGGGTGAAGAAGTCTTCACCGCCGAAGGGCAGATACGGAAGGACGTGACGTTCCAAACCCTCGCGGCGCATCTTTGGATGAAAAGTACGGGAACGCCCTATCCTACCGAAACGCCGAAGGGACAAGACACCCCATCTCCGCTCCTTGGCATTCATGAGGGAACGGCCTATTATCTCCTTTATAACGGCATACTGGGAGACAAGCGTCCGGGTGGCGGCAACGTCCTGACCAAAAGAGTGCTGGCCTTACTGCCACCCCATGATGGGCCTCGCATCATCTATGGAGAGAGCAGCAGGCTCCACGAAGAAACCTTGAAGGCGATGGGCATTGTCTTTCGGCAAATACCGAAGGAAATTCCGGCGAATTGATGAGGTGGAACGATGTATCTGAAAAATTATCAAAAGCAAGCCCTCGACCATTTATCCGCCTTTTTGACGGAGGCAAAGGTTCTGGGAGATTCGCGCAAGGCATTCGAGACACAGCAGAACGCTCCGGGCTATCCGCCTGTCTATACACCGCTCAAGGGACTGGAAGCTGTCCCGTATATCTGTTTACGCCTTCCTACCGGCGGTGGAAAGACGCTTCTGGCTTCCCACGCCATTCCTCTGGCTGCGCGGAACTTTTTGGAAAAGGACTATCCCTTTGTCCTGTGGCTGGTGCCTACGGATATGATCCGCAAGCAAACCTATGCCGTCCTGTCGAATTTGGAAAGTCCCAATCGAAAGGTTTTGGAAAATGCTTTTGGGGGACGGGTGCGCGTCTATGACATTACCGAATTTACCCGCCTTCGTCCGCAGGATGTGACAGGAGAGGTCAATCTCTTCGTCGCAACCTTTGCGTCTTTCCGCGTGAAGAGCAAGGAGGGGCGCAAAGTCTATGCCCATCACGAATTTTTGGAGCCTTGTTTCCGCGATATTCCGAAACAGCCCTATTTTGACGAGGACGAAAACGGCTATGCCACCTTTCGCAATCTTCTCGCCTATCACCGTCCTCTTGTGATCATCGACGAGGCCCATAACCATGCCAGCCCGTTGAGTCTTGAGGTCATGCAGAGGCTCCGCCCGTCTGCCATCATTGAACTGACAGCAACTCCTGCCGCTAATTCCAATGTATTGTTCAAGGTCAGTGCTTCGGAACTCAAGGCAGAAGATATGATCAAACTGCCTATCGTGCTGACGGAACATCAGACGTGGGAACATGCAGCAGACAATGCGGTGCAGCAGCGAATCGCTCTCGAAAAAGAAGCGGCAAAGGAGCAGGACTATGTACGCCCCATCGCTTTCTTCCAAGCAGAAAACAAGGACAGGGAAGTAACGGCAGAAAAGGTGCGCCGTTATCTCATAGAGGAAGCCCATGTGCCGGAAGACCAGATTGCCGTTGCCACGGGGGACAAGAGGGAACTGGACGGAGTAAACCTCCTGTCACCGAACTGCCTTATCCGCTATGTGATTACGGTACAGGCTTTGAAAGAAGGATGGGACTGCCCCTTCGCCTATGTGTTCTGTTCTCTGGCGCAGGTACATTCTCCCAAGGATGCGGAACAGCTCTTGGGGAGAGTTCTTCGTATGCCTTACGCGAAAAGAAGAGTATCGGAGGTTCTTAATCGCGCCTATGCTCATGTGGCTGTGACTGCATGGATGCAGGCGGTCAGCCAGATCCGGGACAATCTCTTGGGCATGGGATTCGAGGACGAGGAGGCAAAAGAAGCCCTTCAGCATTACCAGCCAAGCCTTCCGGGACTGGAAATTCATGCATCGGAAACGGAACATATCACGCTTCAGTTCCAGACGGTGGAACCGCCCCCAAAAGACACGTTGAACGCTATTTTGCAGGAAGGAAGCTATACCTCTGTGGAGATTTTGCCCGAGGGAGGCTGCAAGGTAGTAATTGAGCAGGCTTCGCCCAAGGATTTGCAGGAATTGGAGATACATGCGGAACAGATTTTCTCAAACAGTTCCGACCGTGCGTCCATGCTTCGGGAGATTCGTCGAAAAACATCTGAAATTCCTCCGTTGGTGTCTCCAGCCCGTCACAGCGTGAAGTTTACCGTTCCACAGCTTTGCCTTGATTTTGGTGAAGATGCGGGTGTCTATGCAGCAGAGCCAGGTGATTTTCTGCCGGAAAATTGGAGGCTAACAGACAATTATGAGCCTACTCTGCCCTCCTTCCATTTCGACACGGAAAAGCATGTGTATGAATTCGATGTCATGGGGCACAAGGTAACAGAACGCCATCTTGGAGAGGGGCAAGGAACGCTCCTTCCCGGTGAAACGAACTGGGAACTTGCGGAGTTGGTAGGATGGCTGGCAAGAAAAACCTTGGACATAGATTTGAGCTATGAGGATCTGGTGGAGTTCACCCGCCGGACATTGACAAGGTTGATGGAACTTCAGCACATCTCCTTGGCAGATCTGGTTCGCCTGCGTTTCGTTCTGGCTAAACTGCTCGCGGAACGCATTGCGGATTGCAAGAATGCGGCATACGAGAAAGGAATGCAGGGCATGCTGTTCCAGGGAGGTGCCGCTGTCCGCGTCACTCCCGACGTTTCCATGGCCTTCCGACCGGACGGCTATCCGGCCAAGAGCTTTTACCGTGGCTCCAAGGTGTTCCAACATCACTTCTATCCCCTGATCGGCGCGATGGATTCCGATGAGGAAGTTTACTGCGCTCAATGTATCGATGCCCATCCCAACGTGGAAACCTGGGTTCGCAACATTCCCAAGGATGCCAGAAACTCTTTCTGGCTCCCCACTCATAAGGACAAATTCTATCCTGATTTCGTCGTGAAACTCAAGGATGATACCGTGGCTGCCATTGAATACAAAGGAGCCCATCTCATCAGCACCGATGACGCAAAGGAAAAAGACACGGTGGGACGCCTCTGGGCAGAAAAAAGCCAAGGCCGCTGCCGTTTCCTCATGGCGACGAAACGGGACGAAAAAGGGCGGGATTTGTCCATGCAGATCAAGGAACTCTTGGCGTAGGAAATCTCATTTTTCATTTCGTATGTAGGATTTCTTCAAAATTCAATTCTCGATGAGGTGACTTCCTTGGAAAATCTGGATAAACTCGTGCGTGAGCTTCTATTTCTTCCCCATGAAGCTGAGTGGGTGGAATTCAAACATGATAACTATGATCCGCAAATGATAGGTCGAGATATTAGCGCACTGGCGAATGGTGCTGCTTTGATGGATAAAGATACGGCCTATTTTATTTGGGGGATTGACGATGAAACCCATGAAATTGTTGGTACAAGCTACAATTTGCACAATTTAAAAAAAGGAAATCAAGAATTAGAGAATTGGCTTCGCTATTTGCTCTCTGCACATGCGGATTTCGAGTATAAGACAGTGATTATGGAAGGAAAAACGGTTGGCGTTATCGTGATTCGATCGGCCATGAATCTACCCGTCACTTTTGAAAAACAAGAATACATTCGCGTAGGAAGCTATACGAAGTTGTTGAGAGAATATCCGGCAATACAATCTCGGCTGTGGAACAAACTACAAAACCAGAAATTCGAGGAGCAGATTGCAAAAAAGGATCTTTCTACAGAAGCTGTTCTGGATTTGTTGCATTACGAAGTGTATTTTAAATTATTAACTATGCCACTTCCTCATCAGTCCAATGAAATCCTAAATTATTTAGAAACGGATGAAATCGTAATCAAGCAGGATAATGGTTTATTCTCTATTACAAATTTGGGTGCAATTTTGCTTGCAAAAAAAGTTGCAGATTTTCCCAGAGTGGCAAGAAAAGCACTTCGAATTATACAGTATGAAGGGAAAAATAAGTTACATCGCTTACGGGAGAATCCGCCAGAAACTAGCGGATATGCTGTCGTGTTCGAAGATATTATGCGATATATTCATGCTCTGGTTCCTGTGAGGGAGACAATCGAAAACGGACTCCGAAAAGAACGGATGTTCTATGCGATAGACGCAATCAGGGAAATTGTAGCGAATGCATTGATTCATCAGGATTTTTCCATTACGGGAACCGGCCCTATGGTGGAGATATTTTCCAATCGCATCGAGATAACGAATCCCGGCAGACCGCTTATTGATGTGTTTCGTATAGTTGATACTCCACCTAGATCCCGAAATGAAAAACTTTCCGCTTTGATGCGACGCATGCGGATATGCGAGGAATCCGGTACCGGTTGGGATAAAAGCGTCATAGCCTGTGAGCTTATGCAACTGCCGGCGCCGAGAATGGATGTTTATGAAGAGAGCACAAAAGTTACTTTACTTTCAGAAACGAAATTTTCTGACTTATCGACAAAAGATCGGCTTTGGGGATGTTATTTACATGCCTGCATCCGATATATACAAGGCGATTATCTGACAAATCGCTCTTTGCGTGAGCGCTTTGGCCTGAAGACTACTTCATCCGGGATGGTTTCTCGTATTATCAAGGAAGCAATTGCCCAGAACCTCATTCGGCCTTTTGACCAAGAGACTGCGCCAAGATATATGAAATACATTCCTAGTTGGGGATAATTTAACTTGCCTATAACTTGCCGAGAGGGCACATCAGGATGGATAATCCCAGTAAAATCAAGGCTTGGCTAACTTGCCTATAACTTGCCTGTGTTCCTCCATGGTGCAGTCATACTGGAACATTGGATATATCATCGTGAAGCATGAGCAAGAATGGGATGATAGATAGGACAAATATCCTATCTCCTACTATGGGACGATTTAACTTGCCGGTAACTTGCCTAAGAGGCACATTGGGAGGGACAACCCCAGTAAAATCAAGGCTTGGCTAACTTGCCGGTAACTTGCCTACAACTTGCCAGAGAGGTATTTTTCCCTGCCTATTTCCCTGCCCATTTTATTTTTTCATACTTGCTCAAAAGCTCCAAAATGTATAAAATCATCAAAAATCATGTATAAAGTGCTGAAAATACGGTATAAATTTCCATTTTATGTGTACTTTTCATGGATAAGAAAATTTGTAATGAGCAGGTCGTAGGTTCAAGTCCTATAACCAGCTCCAGTGAAATCAAGGCCTCCGGGATGCCGTAGGCTTTTTTGCGTGCCTTCCCTGCCCATTTTTCAAAAACTATAGCAAACCTGCGCAGAAATGGTAGTCGATAAATATGCTCAAATATGAGAGGCGTTCCCCAAGGGCTGTCCATGTGTGGGCAGTCTTTTCTGTTATTCTGCTGTGTCACTTTACAGAACAGACATAAAATCAATCCATGAATGTTTCACTTTGTAAACCTATCGTGATATAATTAAAGAAAAAGTAGTGTGGTAATGGCTACAGTTCAAAACGCTTGAAGGATGAAGGAAATATAAGGGAGAAATTTTTAAGTAACTGATTATATGTACAAAGGTGTATATTAGTGAT
>CAMVGU010000013.1 GCA_947167105.1 uncultured Selenomonas sp.
GCAGTTGACGGACCGCAACAATATCTTACCATGGGAGGGCTTTTATGTCCTTTGAGTACTCATACCTGTAAGGTAATTGAACCCCCAGTCTAACTGAGGGTTTTCCAAAACAAAAAGCCCCACCGGCAAACCGGCAGGGGGAATAAAGTAAAATGGCGATAACAATTGACAGGCATATTATACTATGCCAGACAAGGAATTATCAACATCATGCCAGTATACAAAAAAATCAGCAAGACAGGAAAAGTCACCTGGTACGCCATTTTTTACTACAAGGACTGGAACGGCACAAAAAAGCAGAAGAAGAAAGAGGGATTTGCCACCCGGCGGGATGCCCTGGCCTATGAGCGGGACTTCTTGGAACGGCGGGCGGCTGCACCGTCCATGACCTTTGCGGCCCTGGTAGATATATACCTGGCGGACTGCAAGCACAGGAACCGCCCTACGACGTACGCACCCAAGGCCCTGATGGTCAATAAGCACATTCTGCCCTACTTCAAGGACAGGCCCATAAATGAGATCACCCCGGCCATGGTCAGGAACTGGCAAAACACCCTGCTGGCCCGCGACGAATACGCAAGCGCATACCTTCGCACCATACATGCCACATTGGCCGCCATCTTCAACTTCGCCCAGAAGTATCACAGGCTGCCAACGAATCCGGCGACCATGGCAGGCCCCATGGGGAAGCTCAAGCCCAGGGCTATATCCTTCTGGACCCTGGCACAGTTCAAGCAGTTCCAGCAGGCTGCCCATGGCCACGAACCATACTACACACTCTTTACCCTGCTTTTTTATACCGGGCTCAGAATCGGGGAAGCGCTGGCCCTCACTCCCCCGGATATCGACCGGGCGGCATGTACCCTGTCCGTGACCAAGACATACAAGCGACTGGACAAACAGGATGTTATCCAGCCGCCCAAGACAGAGAAAAGCAGCAGGGTTATCGCCCTGCCGCCCTTCCTTGTGGATATACTCATGGCCTACATGGATAAGCTGCCGGGGCTAAAGCCCACACACAGGCTATTTGAGGGCGTGACCGTGTGGAGCGTTGCCAGGGCACTCAAGAAGTACAGCGGCGACCTCCCCCGGATCCGCGTTCACGACCTGCGACACTCTCATGCATCCTTGCTTATAGAGCAGGGCTTTTCTCCCCTGGCTATCCGTGACAGATTAGGGCATGAGGATATACAAACCACCCTGAACACATACAGCCATCTGTACCCCCACAAGCAAGAAGAAATTTCCGCCCGCCTGCAAGCGCTGGCCGCTGATGAACAACATGGAGAATGACCACAAAGGGGAATCACCCCTTTATTTTTTTGCACCTTCGCCAATATTTTATTACGTTTTCATTACGTTTTGCACATGCAAAAAGCCCGTCACCCCTACAGGCAACGGGCTTCCCGCGAAAGTCGCTATTACTTCAGCTCTACAGTAGCGCCAGCCTCTTCAAGCTTAGCCTTGAGAGCCTCAGCGTCAGCCTTGGCAATATTCTCCTTGACAGCAGCCGGAGCACCGTCAACAAGAGCCTTAGCTTCCTTCAGGCCCAGGCCCGTAGCTTCACGCACAGCCTTGATGACGTTGATCTTCTTGTCGCCAGCAGAAGCGAGCATAACGGTAAACTCGCTCTTCTCCTCGCCAGCAGCAGCGCCGCCGGCAGCGGCACCGCCGGCAGCAGCAACAGCCACCGGAGCAGCAGCGCTGACACCGAACTTCTCCTCCATGGCCTTGACGAGCTCGCTGAGCTCGAGGACGGTCATGCTTTCAATTGCTTCCATGATTTCTTCTTTAGTCATTATAAATACCTCTTTCTTTTTTTAATATAGTCTTGCTCTATAAAGGAATACGTCAGCCAGTTCCGCTTACGCAGACTGCTTCTCCTTTTGCTCACGCACAGCGTTGACCGCGTATACGACGGAGCGAAGGATAGAGGACATGACACCCACCGTATTGGCGATAGGGGCATTCATGCTGCCCAGCAGCTTTGCGATAAGTTCTTCGCGGCTCGGCAGGGATGCCAGCGCACGAACTTCCTTCGCGTCAATGACCTTGCCCTCGACGACACCGACCTTGACGGTCAGCACTTCCGTCTTTTCCAGCTTGTTCTTCTTGATGAAGTCGCAGATGACCTTGGCCGGAGCTACAGCATCTTCAGCGGAGAAGGCAAAGGCCGTTGTACCCTCCAAATGCTCATCAAGCCCCTCAAGGCCAGCGGCATCAGCGGCACGGCGCAGCATCGTGTTCTTCACAACGTGGTAAGTCACGCCGGCTGCACGCAGTTCACGACGAAGCTCCGTGTCCTGGGCAACGGTCAGGCCTTTGTAGCCGGTCAGGACTGCACCCTTGGCAGTCGTCAGCTGCTCCTGCAGTTCTGCTACGATCTTGGCCTTTGTTTCTTTTGCACCCATTATTTGCACCTCCTGTCTGTTATAAATTTTAAAGCACGTAGAAAAACCTCCGGCTGCACAAGCCGGAGGTTGCATTTTCAAAGTCATGCACTCCGGCCTCGGCAGGCGACAAAACGTCGTTAGATGATTGCTCAAACCTGCTGTCTACAGCCATCGTAATTAAGTTGAGGCAAACGCCTCTGCTGAAATGCAGCTCAGAGCTGCACCGGCACGCCCGGACCCATGGTGGCGCTCACGGTAACGGAGCGCATATACTGGCCTTTGGCTGCCGCCGGCTTAACGCGGTTCAGCGTATCAATCAGGGCCTGGAAGTTCTGCTGAAGCTTCTCAGCATCGAAGGACGCCTTGCCAATGGGGCAATGGATGTTGCCCGCCTTGTCAGTGCGGTATTCGACTTTACCTGCTTTAATCTCGGAAATTGCCTTCGCGAGATCCATGGTGACCGTACCAAGCTTCGGGTTCGGCATCAGGCCGCGAGGACCGAGGACTTTACCAAGGCGGCCAACCGTGCCCATCATATCCGGAGTTGCGACAGCTACATCAAAGTCGAGCCAGCCGCCCTGGATCTTCTGCACGATTTCGTCAGAGCCGACAAAATCAGCACCGGCATCTTCTGCCTCCTTGACCTTCTCGCCCTTGGCAAAGACAAGGACGCGCTTGGATTTGCCCGTGCCATGCGGCAGGACCATTGCGCCGCGGACCTGCTGGTCAGCGTACTTCGGGTCTACACCCAGACGGACATGCAGCTCAATGGTTTCATCAAATTTAGCTGTAGCCGTCTTCTTGACGAGCTCCATAGCCTCAGCAGGGGTATAGAGCTTGCCTTCCTCCAGGAGCTTTTCAGCCTCCTGGTACTTCTTGCCATGTTTTGCCATGTCAATTCTCCTTTAGTGGTAATAACGGTAACATCCTCCCACCGGGCAAATCGCGACTATCAGTCAGTAATCACGATGCCCATGCTGCGGGCCGTGCCCTCAATCATGCGGGTAGCTGCCTCAACATCAGCAGCGTTGAGGTCTTTCATCTTGAGCTCTGCGATCTCCTGCGCCTTGGCACGGGGAAGCTTCGCTACCTTGTTCTTGTTCGGCTCACCGGAAGCCTTATCAATGCCGGCCGCCTTCTTCAGCAGCACAGCCGCCGGCGGAGTCTTCGTGATGAAAGTAAAGGATCTATCCTCGAAGACCGTAATCTCAACCGGGATAATCATGCCGGCCTGGCTCTTGGTCCTCTCATTGAATTCCTTGCAGAAGCCCATGATGTTGACGCCTGCCTGGCCGAGGGCCGGGCCTACCGGGGGAGCCGGATTGGCCTTGCCAGCAACAACCTGAAGCTTGACAATCTTGGATACTTTCTTTGCCATCTTGACATACACCTCCTTGAAGTTTTATTTAAACAGACCAACTCAGATCTCCTCGACCTGGGAATAGTCCAAATCAATCGGAGTATCATCGACCAATACCTTAAGGCGCGCTTTTTCCTCGTCAATCTCGGAAATCTTGCCCGTGTAGTTTTCGAAGACGCCCGATTTGATGCGGATTACATCCCCGACCTGAACATGCAGCTCGGGAGCCTTGGCTGCCTCCAACGGTTTCAGTATGCGGGCTGCCTCGGCTTCAGTAAGCGGAATAGGATGTTTTTCGGAGCCCACAAAACCAGTGACACCAGTCGTATTGCGCACAACATACCAGGAGCGCTCATCGACAATCATATCAACCAGCACATAGCCCGGAAACACCTTGCGCGGCACAATTTTCTTCTGTCCGTCGTCCCTGATCTCGACCTCATCCTCCACCGGCACTACCACATTGAAGATCATTTTCTCCATGCCTGCCGTATGGATAAGGCGCTCAAGATTGGCCTTGACCTTATTCTCGTAACCCGAATAGGTATGAATCACATACCAAGCCCGGCCAGGATTATCCTGCCGGAGGTCCAGCTCGTCCTTATCTGCCATCTTCTTCACCGTTTACCTTAAAATGATGTGGAACAGTCTCGCAAAGATCGTATCACAGATCCAGATCAGCGCGCAGACGACCGCGACGGCAACGCCGACAACGCCCGTATAAGTGACCAGTTCCTTCTTGGTGGACCAGGACACCTTCTTCAGCTCGGCTATGACCTCGTCTAAGAATTTCTTCACTCGCTTTTCACATCCTCGCCTGTCCCAGTGCCTTACTTCGTTTCCTTATGTACCGTGTGCTTCTTGCAGAACTTACAGTACTTATTGAATTCCAGGCGATCCGGGTTGTTTTTCTTGTTCTTGTTGGTACGGTAATTGCGGTTATGGCACTCCGTGCACTCCAACGTGATATTGTTGCGCATCTCTCACACCCCTTGCGTCACAGTAATACTAATACGCTTCGGCATTAGCCCTAAGCGTCACTAATATAATTTAGCACAGAAGAAAAGACCTGTCAACAGCAAAACCTTGACAGCATCTGCATTTTTCTGCATCTCCCCCGCTGCTGCGGCAGGCATAAATAAAAGTCCCTTTGCAGGGACTTCAATAAGCAAATGGTGGCGGCACAGAGACTTGAACTCCGGACACTGCGGGTATGAACCGCATGCTCTAGCCAGCTGAGCTATGCCGCCATTATATGGAGCTGATGACCAGGATTGAACTGGTGACCTTATCCTTACCAAGGATACGCTCTGCCGACTGAGCTACATCAGCATGATAGGCTTTGGTTGCGGGGACAGGACTTGAACCTGTGACCTTCGGGTTATGAGCCCGACGAGCTACCGACTGCTCCACCCCGCGGTATCATATCGCTATATAATGGAAATAAAACTCTATTTGGTTGCGGGGACAAGACTTGAACTTGTGACCTTCGGGTTATGAGCCCGACGAGCTACCGACTGCTCCACCCCGCGGTATCATATCGCAGCAACTTGGCTGATGCCGTGTCACTGGCTGACAAGAAATGATTATAGGCTATCATGGCCTATATGTCAATACCTTTTTTGAAAAAAATTTAAAAAGAGGCCAACCCGCCGGGTATGGCCTCCGAATATTCATGCCTTATTCAGCGTTAAGGGTCGGCTCCTCATCGAAAAGATAAGCATAGCGCTCCTTAAACTCTTCCTGTGTCATGTGGTAAGCATTAGCCAGGCCCGGATCTTCCAGGTCCCCTGCCTCCAGGCGCATCATAAGTCCACGGGCAATCTGGTAATGCACGGATTCGATATTCACCTTGCGGACGGCAGTCTTGCCGGTCTCCGGGTCCTTAATATCCTCGAAGTACATGGGCACGGACTTGTTGTCCTGGATGGTGATGAGGGCTCCGCTGCCGCCTTCCTTCAGGAACCTGACCGCAGAGAAACCAAGCTGGCGCGCATAGTCTATATCATAGGCAATGGGCGCGGTGCAGCGCAGCTCGTAGCCGATTTCCTTATCTATGATGGAGAGCTTAATGCCAAGCTTCTTGACCTCAGCCAGAACAGCCTGCTTGATGATTTCACCGAAGTCCAGCTCACTGTAACGGATATGGCCATGCTCATCCTTCACTACCTGGCCCAGCTTGTCGAAGTCCTCCGGCGCGATCTTCTCGATAACGCCCTCAGCGATGACCGCGACACCGTAGTTCTTGCCGGTCAGATAGCGCTTCACCATGGAGCCGGTCAGGATATCCACCACCTGCTGGAGAGGAATCTTCTCCTGGGGGAATTCCTCCGGTATGATGGTGATGGCAGCACCGGCGCTGCGCCCCATGCCCAGGGCAAGATGCCCGGCTGTGCGCCCCATGGCAATGGTGAAATACCAGCGGTTATTGGAAGTGCGTGCGTCTTCCATCAAGTTCTCAATCTCAGTCGTGCCGAAAGCACGGGCCGTCTCGAAGCCGAAGGTCGGTATACCGTCCGGCAAGGGCAGGTCATTGTCAATGGTCTTCGGCACATGCACCACATTAATGGTGCGGCCGGCACGGCGGGCATAGTCGGACACAGCCGCCGAGCTGTAAGCCGTATCATCGCCGCCAATGGTAACAAGATGGGTGACACCCAACTCGGTCAGGGTCTCAACCACCGTGCGCAGGTCGCTTTCCTTCTTGGTGGGGTTGAAACGGGACATTTTCAGGATGCAACCACCCGTCAAATGTATGCGGCTGATATTTTTCGGCTCCAGCCGCACATAGTTCTTCTCACCGCGGGCAAGGCGGGAAAAGCCGTCGTAGATGCCCAGCACGTCCCAGCCCTGGCGATGCGCCTCGTTGACGACACCTGAGATAACGCTGTTGATGCCGGGTGCCGGGCCGCCGCCGCAGACAATAGCAATAACATTTTTGATACCGATCATGGAAAAGTCCCCCTTTGAAGCATGAGCCGCAACTATTGCAAATATGGTAGTACAGCTCGGATACATACATAGCTTGAAATGCTAAATCACAATTTGTTTAATTCGGCTCCTTCCTGAAATCTCCTGCCTTGCTGTAAAAATTTCCTGCAAATCATTTTTTCATCTTGAAATGGCTGACCGTCTCCCTGAGGTCTGCGGCAACATCCGACTGCTGCTGGCTGATAGCGCTGACTTCCTGCACGGAATCAGAAACGCTGTCAACCGCACCCGTGATCTGCACGGACAGATCAGCAGTATCCTGCGCGGAATTGGCAATCTGCATCATCGCTTTGCTGACCTGCTCCATCGTGTAGTTGACCTTGTTGCTGGTCTCCGCTATCTTCTGCGAAACCTCCCGGAAGACCTCCGCATCATCGCCATACTGCTCGGCTACTTTCACAAACTCCCCGTACTGGGGGCCCACCGTCTCGTTCAGGAAGCCCAGGATGCTCTTTGCATCATGGGACAGCTTGGCAAAAGCATCCTGCACTGCCCTGATGGTCGCCTGTATCTCCTCCACCGTTTCGGCGGTCTGCTTGGCCAGCTTTCCGATTTCCATAGCCACCACGGCAAAGCCTCGTCCTGAGTCTCCCGCCCGGGCCGCTTCAATGGAAGCATTCAGGGACAAGAGGTTAATCTGCTCCGCAATGCCGGAGATAGCCGTTGCCATGGTGCCGATTTCCTCTACCGTCCTGGCCTGCTCAATGGACTCTTCCAGCTTGTGGCTGAACTCCTTAGCCAACTGCTCCGCCGAATGGCTCGCCGCATTGGATTCGGCCTGCACTTTCTTGGCCCGCACCTGTATATCCTCCGCCTGGCGCAATCCGTGGGCGGCTTCTTTCGAGAGCACATTGACCGCTGCGCTGACATCCTCCACCGAGGCATTGACCTCCTCAGTGGCAGAACTGGCATTCATCATTGCATCATTAATGGAGCGCATCTTATCCTGAATAGACTGGAAGCCCTGGGTCAGCGTATCTGCAGATGCGCCCAAAGTCTGGCTGGATTCGGACATGGCATGGGCATGACCTGCGATTCCCTTCAGCACATCCCTGGTCTGCTGGAACATCTTGTTCATGGCAGCCCCCAGGAGGCCGATCTCGTCCTTCGCCTTCGGTACAGCCACATCGCGGGTATAGTCGCCCCTGGCCAGATCCTCAGCGAATTCCTGATCTGTCGCAATACGCATCACATAGCTGGCAATAGTCCTGTAAGCTGCCAGCATCAGGGCAGTCAGCACGATGACGGCAACGATTACCAGCTTCCACACCATCCCCCTGGCATCGGCAAACAGCTCCGACTCCGACATGGAAAGCGCCAGCTTCCAGCCTGTATCTGGCATGGTCGCATAAGTCAGCATGCAGGCAACTCCCCGGTCATCCTCGTAGCTGACCACGCCGCTGTCCTTGGCCAGGACTTCTTTCATGGCCGCTGCCAGGGAAGCGTTCTTTTCCTCGGTGGCGTAGGTGGTCTCCTTCAGCTTCTCCTCCTCAACGCCTGCCACATAGATACCCTTATCCGAGATCAGGAAAGCATGCCCCGTCTCCCCCGCCTTGATACTGGCGACCCGCTCCGATATCTCCGCCAGGGAAATATCGACAGTGGCGACGCCGATGAACCTGGAGCCGCCCCCCTCCTGCTCCGCGTAAATCGGCGAAGCATAGGACACCATCACGGCCTTGGCCGACGAATCATAATAGGGATCGGTCAGGAAGGTCTGGCCCTCACCGGCTGCCTTGCCGCCCTGGTACCAGTCCGTAGGGAAGTAAGGCCCGCTTTCCTGGACATAATTGAAATCAATGGAGAGCTTGCCGTTTTCCCGGAAAGTAAAGGGGCAAAAGAGCTCAATCTCCGGCCTGTAGACGAAAGGCTCGAACCACAAGCCGCCTCCGTTTGCCAGGTTATCACCTTCCAGTTCGTCCACAATATCCTCAGCCATATTGTCCGGAGCCTCAGTCTTGTAGTCAAACCCCGCATTATAGGCCAGATGGCGGCACGCAATCTGCATCCGCTGCAGCATGGCATGGATCTCCGCGTTGTTCGCCCTCAGGGTCTGCCCCATGCTCTCCGTAGCCAGCTCAGAAATATTGCTGTAGCTGCTATAAGCGGCTATTCCCGTGATGACAATCAGGCCAATCAGGATAGCAGGCAATAAAACCAGGCACATCTTTACCTTGATACTGCGATAACCAGCCGGCAGATTCGACATGATAATCACTCCTTGCAAAAACTCCCAGATTCCCTGTACGCATTCCTTCGCACTTTCACATTTCTTTCAGCGGGTAAACTTCGCCAAAAAAACAGCAAACTCCTGCCTGCCGCAAAGATTTTGGAAACAGACCTGCCTAGGGCGTGTTGATTAAATGAGCTTAGTCCAGATTTGTGGGGATTGGCTGTCCATGCAAGGCGACAAACCGCAGGCATAGTGGTGCTATGCTGAGGATTTGTCAACGCAGCAGGGGCAGTCAAGACCCATGAAGATGGGCTGAGTGAATTAATCAACACGCCCTAGGGCGTGTTGAAAAAATCCCTGCTCTTGACGCCGCTCCCGTCAAAGCAGGGCACATATTCCTCGCTGGCCGCCCGCCGCTCCTGGACATAGACCCGCGTAAGCCCCAGGGCCAGTGCATGCTCCACCACTGACTGATACTCAAATGTGGTGAGCCGCCGCCCCAGGGGCGGATGCTCAAGAGCCTTATACATCGGTGTATACTGGCTCATCAAACTTATCTGCACTGTATCACCGAATTCCCTGGCCAGCCAGTCCAGCGCCTCTATGCTTTCATGCCTGTGCCCCGGCAGTACCAGATGCCGTACCAGGACGCCCCGCCGCAAACGGCCATCCTCTGCAAAGTCCACCGGCCCCACCTGCCTGACCATGGCACGGATAGCTGCCTGTGCCGCCTGGGGATAGTCCGGCGCGGCAGAGTATTCCGCCGCGCTTCTCTCCCACATGTATTTAAGATCCGGCAGGTAGATATCCACATAGCCGGCCAGCGCCCTGATGGTTTCCACTGTCTCATAGCCGCTGGAATTATAAACCACCGGCAGGCTAAAGCCCCGTTCCCTGGCCATCTGCAGCCCGTGGATGATACTCGGAACAAAATGTGTGGGCGTCACCAGATCCAGCGTGGCCGCCCCCCGCTCCTGCTGCTCGCAGAAAATCCCGGCCAGCCGCTCGTCCGTCACTTCCTCCCCCCGACCCCCGTGGCTGATGACATGGTTCTGGCAATAGCAGCAGCGCAGGCTGCAATGGGAGAAGAACACCGTGCCTGCTCCCCGCGCCCCCACCAGGCCCGGCTCCTCCCAAGGGTGCAGGCTCACCAGAGCTACCCTGGCCTGCGCCCCCGCCCCGCAAAAGCCCCTGCCATGGATGCGGTCTGCGCCGCAGTGCCTGGGGCAAAGCTCACATTTATTCAGGCTGAGCAAATAACCACCACCATATAAGCAAGCCGGTCAAAAAAAAACAGGCTCCCGGTTTGATAAATCTCACTTCAGAATCTAGGCAAAAAAGTGCAAACATGCTATACTAATCATATAGGACGTAAGGATTTGGAATTAAGGAGGGATCCACTATGGTGTCGGCTGGTCTTGACTCTTCGCAAATTTTTGCAGTGGGGCAGAGTTCTGTCCGCAAGCATACGGATGCAACGTCCCAGAGACTGAATGTATCCCAATTTGGCAACGAAACCCGTTTCGGTACGAGCGAGTTCCAAAAGGCAAATAAAGAGGCTCAGGCTTATTCTGCAGAGTTCAGCAGGGAAACCATGCAGAAGTACACTGCTGAAGTCCAGGAGTTTGATCAGAGGATGGTATCGCTGCTTGACCCTATCAACACCACCTTCCAGCAGAAGAACCCCGGAGCCTGAAATACCCACGGCAAGCATATGCAAAGAGCGGTATAGGCACGAACAAACGTGCCCTGCCGCTCTTTTTTCATGCACTGTTACAGTACACGCGCATATCCTCTGTTACAAGCTCCTACTCTTCTTCGCCCTGCCCGAGCACCTTCTTGTAGAGATAGCCCTCGCGCACGCCCATATAGCTGACATGGATCATCTTCGACTTGAAATACTTGATTACTGTCTGCAGAATAATCATGCCCGGCAGCACCGTGCGGATACGATCCGGCACCACACGCAGCAAGAGATCCATCTTCTCCGTGGAGATATGATCCGCCCCTTCCGGTGTCTCCAGCTTCTTCAGGATTTTCTTGATATTCGGCGCATTGATTACATGATTATCTGGCTGCAACCCGAACATATCGTTGTTCAGCTTGCAGGAAGCGCGGATAGTGCCGCCCACACCGCAGATACCGTCAATTTTCTTGTAGCGCCCGGCGAAGAAATCCTCATCCGAGGCCATGGCTGCTAGGACAGCCTGCTCAATGCTCTGGCGTTCCTTCTTGGTGGGCAGCAGATTCTTTACATACTGATCGTACATGGACAGGGAGCCCACAGGCATCGAGAACGCCTTGACTATTTTCTGCTCCTTGTAGACCACCAGCTCCGTGGAGGCGCCGCCAATATCGACCAAAAGACCAGTGGAGAGCTTCATGCCCCGGGTGGCCCCCACAAAGTCCAGCTCCGCTTCCGTCTCACCTGAAATGACCTCTATCTGCAGTCCGCTGGCCCGCATGATCTGATCCACCGCTTCTTCGCTGTTCTCCACATTGCGTAGCGCTGCCGTGGCAAAGGCATGCCCCTCAACATCGAGAATTTTCAGAAGCCCATGGAAATCGCTCAGCACCGCACTGGCCCTGTCGATGCCTTCCTCCGTCATGCGCTTCTTGTGTATGAAGGACGCAAGCCCCGTGGAGTCCTTTTTGCTCATCAGCAGCACAGGCGTATCCCCATCCATACGGTAGATGTTCAAGCGGATGGTATTGGAGCCTATATCAATGATACCAAACATAGATTTATACCCCTTTCTTACAAAACCCAACTACCTGCTTTCTCCTTGCTTTCTTCGACAAAAAAAGGCGGAATCCTTTTCCGCCCACCTTGTATATAAAAAATTAAAATTAATATCTCACTCCAGCATGTATTGGTTTATGATGTCAACGAAATCCTGCCGCTCCGTCGCCTTATTAAAGCGCTCCCGCAGAACGGCACCATACTTCAGCCCCCGCGTATACCAGGTGGCATGCTTGCGCATCTCCCTGGGGCCGATATAATCCCCCTTATACTGCAAAAGCAGATCCAGATGGCGCAGGAGCACCCGTGCGCGCTCGGCAAGGGTCGGCGGTGGCAGCTCCTCCCCTGTGGCCAGGAAATGGGTCAGGCGCCGAAAAATCCAGGGATTGCCCTGGGCCCCCCGCCCGATCATTACGCCGTCTGCCCCCGTCACCTCCAGAATACGCCGCAGGTCGGAGCAGGAGCGGACATCGCCGTTGGCAATAACCGGAATGGAAACAGAGCGCTTCACCTCCGCGATTGCCTCCCAATCCGCCTGCCCCGCGTAAAACTGCGCCCTGGTGCGCCCGTGCACGGCAATGGCATCGACACCCGCCGCCTCCGCCCTTTTTGCCAGCTCCACCGCATTGATGTGCTCACTGTTCCAGCCCAGCCGCATTTTCACGGTAAAGGGCATCCGCACAGCCTTGCGTACCGCCTCCATAATGGCCGAAGCACGCTCTGGCTCCTGCATCAGCGCCGAGCCTTCGCCGTTCTTCACCACCTTCGGCGCCGGACAGCCCATATTGAAGTCCAGGATATCCGCTGTGCCTAAATCCTCGACAAAGGCTGCCGCCTCCGCCGCCATTTCCGGCTTCGCCGCGAAAATCTGGATGGCCAGGGGTCTCTCCCCCGGCTCCGAGCGCAGCATGGTGAGGGTCTTCTCATTGCGGAAATGTATGCCCTGGCTGCTCACCATCTCCCCATAGCAGAGGGGGCAGCCCAGCTCATGGGCAATCACGCGGTAAGCCGTGTCCGTGACTCCCGCCATGGGCGCAAGAAACACGGGGCAGTCAAAATGAAACCGCCCGATATCCATGCCCTTATTCATCTTCCTCGCCCCTGCGCCCCGGCTCCCCTCTGTTCAAAAGCTCATGGGTCTTGTCAGCATTGCGCTCATAGAGCGCCTGCAGCCCCGTCAGTGTCAGGAAATGATCCACATGGTTGATGGTCGCAGACTCCTTTGTAATCATGCGGGCAAGGCCGCCAGTCGCCACCACTTCCATATCCCGTCCCATTTCCTTCTTGATGCGGCGCACAATCTCATCTATCTGCCCCACATAGCCATAAATAATACCTGCCTGCATGCCCTGGATGGTATTGCGGCAAATCACATGCTTCGGCGGAACCAGCTCTATCCGCGGCAGCTGTGCCGCACTCTGGAAAAGGGCATCCGCACTGGTGCCGATGCCCGGCGCAATGACGCCGCCCAGGAAATCCCCATTTTCATCCACCACATCAAAAGTCGTCGCCGTGCCGATATCAATGACAATCAAAGGGCCGCCATACTGCTCATAGGCACCTACCACATTCACGATACGGTCTGCGCCGATGGAACGCGGATTCTCATAGTTCAGGCGTATGCCGGTCTTGATGCCGGGGCCCACCACCAACGGGCGGATATGGAAATAGCGCTCGCACATCTTCACCATCGGCACCACCAGGGGCGGCACCACCGAAGAAATAATGATGGCCTTGATATCCGTCATGCTGATGCCCTGATAACGGAACAGGTCATTCATCAGCATGCCGTACTCATCCCCCGTCTTCTGACGGTCTGTCGAAATGCGCCAATGCTTCAGCAGCCGCTTGCCCTCATATGTGCCCATTACGATGTTGCTGTTGCCTATATCGAATACAAGTAACAAAGGATTTCCTCCGTCCTACATTCCCGTCAACTCTGCGCCCGGATGGACACATCCCCCGCCAACACCCGCCGGAGGCCATCTTCCGTATCTACCAGCAGGGCACCGTCCTCATCAATATCCACCGCGCGGCCCAGGTACTTTTCTCCGTTCTTCACACCTATGACCTGCACTTCCTGTCCCAGTGTCACCGAATAGCGCCGCCAGGCTTCAAAAACCGGCCCGAAACCTTCCTGCACAACATCCAGATAGAGGCGCTCCATTTCCCGAAGCACCGACTGCAGGAAAGGCACCCGCGCCAGGGGCTCGCCTTTCATCTCCATCAGGGAAGCAGCCGTATCCCTGATTTCCTCCGGGAAATCCTCCCTGGCGATATTCACATTGATGCCGGTGCCAATAACTACATACTTGATGCCGTCCATCTCGGCGCTCATTTCCGTCAGTATGCCCACCAGCTTCCTATTGCGGTAAAGCAGGTCATTCGGCCATTTGATGGCCGGCTCCAGCCCTGCCTCCGCCATGGCCTTTGCTACCGCCACCGCCGCCAGCAGCGTGCATTTCGGCGCTTCCTGGGGCAGAAAAGGAGGACGCAGGATAACAGAGAACCAGATGCCCTTGCCGGCAGGCGAAAAGAAATGACGCGACAAGCGCCCCTTGCCCCCCGTCTGCTCCTCCGCGACCACGACCGTGCCCTCCGCAGCACCGGCCGCCGCCAGTTTCTTGGCCTCATTGTTGGTAGACTCCAGACACTCATAGCTGAATACTTCTCTCCCCACAAGGCTCGTATTCAGCCCATGCTTAATCTCGCTTGCCAGCAGCCTGTCCGGCGCCAGCCGCAGCGTATAGCCGCTGCGCGACTGGCTGGCAATGTCATAACCGGCTGCCCTCAGCTCCTGGATATGCTTCCACACGGCAGTCCGCGTCACCCCCAGCCTGGCAGCTATCTCCTCCCCGGAAATAAAGCCTGAGCCGGCCTCGCGCAGCAAAGATAATATGGCCTCTCGCAAATCACTTCGCCCCCCATTCTGGGAATAGTGTAAGACCTCGTTCAGATATAGAATAATGAATCGTTCGAGATGTAGTCAGATGCAAGGAAGAGGAAGGAGCCATAGCGACGCGAAGCTAGTCCCCTTGGGGCGGGCTATGGCGACTGACGATGACGCAGCAGACGGCTGCATATCGGGCGATTCATCTACAGATGAACGAGGGCTTACACTAGTATAGCATAATCTCGCGCCACTTGCTATATCACAAATCCGGGGAGGATTAGGAGCACCGCAGGGCGAAATACCCAGACAGAAAGGATGTGACGCCTATGAACGAATGCAGTGCCTGGGCCAAGGGTGATCCTCTGATGCTTGCTTACCATGACAAGCGCTGGTGCCGCCCCTGCCATGATGACCAGGAGCTGTATGCCATGCTCTGCCTGGAAGGACAGCAGGCGGGCCTGTCCTGGAGGACTATCATACACAAGGAAGCCGCACTCAGGGAAGCTTTTGCGGGCTTCAGGATCGAAGCCGTTGCTGCCTTTGACTCAAAAAAGGTGGAGGAGCTGCTGCAAAATCCCCGGATCATCAGGAGCAAGGCTAAAATCAATGCCGCCATCACAAATGCCCGTGCTATCCAGAAGCTTATCGCCTCAGGAGAATTTGCCAGCTTCGATGCCTATGTCTGGCACTTCACCCAGGGCAAGCAAATCATTCACCGCCTCCAAAAACTTGCGGAGATGCCCGCTCAAAACGAGCTATCCGAGGCCGTCAGCCGGGACATGAAAAAACGGGGCTTCAGCTTTGTGGGCCCCGTCATCGTCTATTCTTATCTGCAAGGCGTCGGCGTCATCGACGACCATCTGGAGGGCTGCCCCTGCAAGGCGACCCTGTGATTTCCTTACTTCTTCACAGCCACCAGGCAGCCTGCGCAGACCAGGGCGGCAGAGAGCCACAGCAGCCAGATCACAGGCTTCACGCTGATACTTGTCTGCACCGGCAGAGCCATCTCCTCCTGCAGGGAGGGCATCAGCTCCAGGCGTGCGGAGCGCTGGTCGCCTGCTACGGCGGTCAGGCGAATGCGCTCCCTGCCCTCCATGACCTCAATGGGCGCGGAGGTGCCCCCCTCTGAAGTGGCCAGAATGCTGGGCTTAGCGTGCTCCACCCGCTCGCCGTCCGTTACCGCGATATCCGCCGTTACACGCATCTTGTCCCCCTCCTCCCTGATATCAATGCCATCCAGGCGATAGAGGAAAAGATTGCCCATGGCAGACTTGCCCTTCTCAAGCCTTATGCCGCTGCGGGCTGCCCGTGTAGGTGTCGGCGCCAGATAGACATCTCCGCCTAAGGTCTTATCTATGGCAGGCTCCCTGGCTGCATCCTCCCCATTCAAATGGAGTTTCGTCAACGCGGCAACCTCCCGGCCATCCACAGTGTACTTGTAATATTTGGCAGTGCCATCTCCGGTGAATTCCTGCCCCTGATAGACGATCTCATGGCCGAAGATGTCTTGTGCCTCGCCCACGGCCAGTTCCCGCGAGACCTGCTGGCTGCCAGAGCCTGCCAGGACCATGGCCAGGAGGCCCAGACCCAGTCCGGCATGGGCAATGGCGCCGCCCAGCCCCAGGCCATGCAGGCGAAAACTGCGACAGGATGCCGCAGTTCCCATAGCCGCCGCACCGGCCAGCAGGACAGGCAGCACCTGGCGCACACCGGCAGCCAGAGCTGCGGCCATGCCCAGCACCAGCGCCAAATAGGGCAGCTTGCCGAGGGCCAGCACCCTGCCGCCGAAATGCCGCTGGCAGGCGCACCCCAGCACCAGCATCATGGTGATGGCCAGCGGCAGCGTCGTGCGCACATAAAAGTCCGTATCCACTGCGGCAGGCTTGCCAGCCAACTGCGTCAGGAGCGGCATGGACATGCCCAGAAAAACTATGGTGGCAATAAAAACGGTAATCAACATCCCCAGCAGCAAGAGAAATTCCCTGCTGCCATAGGCATTGTACAGCTCACCCTGGGGCATTGCTTTCGCCCGCCAGGTCAGCAGCAGCAAACCGGAAAGCAGCACAAAGGCATTCACCAGCGCAATGGTGAGGCCCACATTCGACTCCGCAAAGGAATGGACGGAAAAATCCCCCAGAATGCCGCTGCGGGTCAGGAAGGTGCCGTAGAGGACAAAGGCATAGGTGAAAATCGCCGCCAGATCCACCAAAGACTGGGCACTTTCCCTCACCCTTGCCACACGCAGCACATGCACCAGCACCGTAGCCAGCAGCCAGGGCACCAGGGATGAATTTTCCACCGGGTCCCAGCCCCAGTAGCCACCCCAGCCCAGCACCTTATAGGCCCAGTAGCCGCCGATAAAGATGCCGCCGCCCAGGAAGGCCCATGCCAGAAGGGACCACTGACGTGCCTTCTCCAGCCACCCTTTAGCCGGCTCAGGCCGGATGAGCGCCCCCAGGCTGTAAGCAAAGGGAATCGCCAGCAGCGCATAGCCCAGGAAAATGATGGGCGGATGCACAGCCATCCAAGGGTCTTGCAGCAAGGGGTTCATGCCAATGCCGTCCGTCACCGTCGCCTCCGTCGGCACGAAGGGGCTCTTGGCCAGCACCAGTACCGTCAGCAAGGCTTCCAAAGCCAGATAGACCGCAAGACCGGAATTTGACATACGCTGACCGCAGGCAAGGATAGCACCCGCCGCCCCGTGAATGAGGAGCCAAAGCAGGAAGGAGCCTTGCTGGCCTGCCCAGAAGGCCGATACCTTATAGACCAAGGGCAACTCCCGTGAGGAATAAGAGGCCACATAGGCAAGACCGAAGTTGTCCGCCAGTATCTGCGCCATCAGATAAGCAGCAGCCACCGCTGCCCCTGCCCCTGCCACGAAATTCAGCCTGCGCCCGGCGCCCACAGCCCCCTGGGAACCTGCCCCATAGCAAAGCGCACCCGCCAGGGAGCAAAATAAAACTATTGCCAGGGATATAACACCTATCATTGCTACGACTCCTTTGGAAAAGATAACCCGTTATTTCGGTCTCTGCTGCTCATACTTGGACGGACATTTAATCAAAAGCTTATTCGCCACGAATTCGCTGCCCTGGCACTGCCCTATGGCCACTATATGATAAGCTTCATCGAATTGGTCAGGCTTCGTGCCCAAATAACGCACCGGCAGCGTTTCGCCGGTCTCCTCATCCTGCAAAGTGAAAAGAAAGTTCTCCCCCTCCTGATGGGGCGCAGGGGCAGCCTTGTCCAGCAGGCCCTTCACCTGGACAGAACCCTTTGCCGCCTTTGCCTCGGAAATGCCCACATAGGGCGTTACCGCATCTGCAAAGCTCCAGGCTGCATAGCCCCCAAAAGCTAAAACCAGCACCAGCAGAAGTATCTTTTTATTCATGTCGCTTCCCTCCCGCAGGCAATTCCTTCACGCCCCTGTACAGGAAATACAGATAAATGCAGGTCGCATCCAGAAGCGCCGCCAAAAGCGTTGCCAGCATCACCGGCTCCATATCAATATGCCCTGCTGCGTTCAGCACTGGCTGGGGATGCAGGGAAAAATACAAACGTGGCACAATAAAGACCAGGAAGGGCACCGTCAGGAAAGAAAACAGCGCATAGACGGCGCATACCCTCGCCCTCCGTGCCCTGTCCGCCCCGGAAAGTGCCGAGCGCAAGGTCAGGTAAGCACCGTAGATCAAGAGCAGCACAAAGATGGTAGTCTGCCTGGGGTCCCAATTCCAGTAAGCCCCCCAGGTCAGCTTCGAGAACAGGGCTCCTGAAAGGGTCGCCAGCAGGACAAAGATGAAGCCCAGGCGGATAGACGCGGCTGACAGCCTATCTAGCAGCAGCTCCTGCTTACTCAGATAGCGCACTCCGTAGTAAGCGCTCATCAGGAAGGCCAGCACCGCCACCCAGGCCACCGGGATATGGAAAAAGGCCAGCCGCACATAATAGCCCAGCCCCTCGGCAGGCGGCACAAGGCAAAAGACAGCAAACAGCACGCCTATGGTCAGCAGCACAATGGCTGCGCGTAAAAGCATCAAAGAGGTCACTCCTCATACCAAAGGTAATCAAACAGGACAGAGGCCCCCACGGCGAGAATCCCATCATACAGAACCAGCCCCCCCAGATAGGCCAGAGACGCTTCTCCTGCGCCGAAAGCTGCTGCTGTCAGGCTGATGGCCGGCAGGAAGACCGGCAGGATCACCGGCAAAAGCAGCACCGCAAACAGGCCGCTGTTGGCCGCTGCTCCCACCGTCAGGGCCGCGATCAACGTCCCCGCCGCCGCCACTCCGGCAAGGCCCAGCACACAGGCCATAGCCAGCAGCAAGGGAGATGCCACCGTCATATCCAGAAAAACAAGAAAGAGGGGCACCGTAAAAACACCCAATGCCAGCAGCAGCACAAAGGTGTAGAGCATCTTGCCCAGCAGCACAGCCTGCGCCCCGCCATAGACCCGCAAAGCCAGCAAAGTGCCGGAGGTATCCTCCTCCGCAAAGACCCGGTCTGCCCCTGCCACGGAGGCGAAGAACAGAATTACCCAGAGCAGCGCCGCTGCCAACGGTGCCGCAAGCCGTGCCCCGGACAGGGCCAGGCTCACGCAGGCCAGTGTCGTCAGGGCGAACATAAACATGGCGGCCCAGGCAGCCCGAAAGCGCAAGGCAGAGACCGCTTCCTTCCTAAAGACCAGCTTCACTCCTGCCCAGGTCGATGCATGCATTCGCTGCCGCCTCCTCCCGCTCATCATTTGTCGCCCAAAGCACAAGCCCGCCGCGTTCCGCATGCTTCCGTGCTTCGCCCATCACCAGGGCGCGCCCGGACGCATCCAGATTCGCCCCCGGCTCGTCCAATAGCCAGCCTTGCGCCTCGGAAGCCAGCAACACAGCCAATTTCAGGCGCTGGCGCTGTCCCGTGGAAAGGGAGCCAGCCAGCACACCCCGGAGCCGTGCTTCCTGGAGCCCTACCCTGGACAAAAGCTCGCTGTAACAGGCAGGGCTAAGTTCCTGCCCCCGCAGCCCCAGCAAAAATGACATATTTTCCCAGGCCGTCAGGCACGGATAGAAGCGCAGTTCCGGCGTCACCAGGGCCAGACGTTCACGGTAATCTGCCTTGACTAAAGGCCGCTCTCCCTCAGTCACCGTTACCTTGCCCTCCACAGGCGCAGCCAGCCGGGCGCAGATGCGCAGCAAGGTGGACTTGCCGCTGCCGTTCGGCCCTGTGACCGCTGTAATGGTGCCGGGCCTGAATTGTGCGGTGATATGGCGAAAGAGCCACCGCTCCCCATAAGCCTGGCCCACATCCTGCAATGCAATTTCCATATGCTCCTCTTATAAGGCCATTGTTCCAGATTTGCCGTAGGCAAATCCTCCTCTCGGCCTTTCAACGAGGCGGGAGATATGCTCCCGCCTGCTAAAATGTACACCCCCACTTACAGAAGTGGGGGACATCTTCTGCCTCGTTATAGCTTGTCTATATCTTATCCTTTTTAAGCTGCATCCAGTCGGTGCCGCACCGCAGCAGCCCGCCCTCCACCATCAGGGAAATCTCACGGGTCAGGGCACTGCGGTTGCATTCCAGCTCCTTCGCCAGCTGCACCCGCCCCGGCACCTGTACCTTAGCCGTGCCCTGCTGCCTTTCCTGCTGCAGCAGGTAGACAATCAAGCGCTCCCGCAGGTTTTTCTGGGACAGAAGCTCGATTTTCTCCAGCATCATGATATTCTTGTTGACCAGGGCCTCCATAATGTTGCGCATCACCAGGCCATGGATACGTCCCAGCCTTGTGCCCACCGTCAGCAGGGCACGATAGGGTATCCAGAGAATCAGCACCGGGCTCAGGGCCTTCACCCCGGAATTGCAGCCAATGCTGGGCAGCACAGCAGAATTCGTGCCCAGCATCGCCCCCCGGCTAAGAGCGTGCCCCACGACCTCATTGCCGCTGCGATCCTCGGTGAAAACCTGCAGCCGTCCCTCTATGACTACGCCAATCTGTGTATTTTCCCTGTAGATCTGCAAGGGACGTTCCCCCTTGCCATAGCTTTTCAAGGCAGCTCCGGTCACCTGCAAAAAATGCTCAATCTCCTCCATGCGGAGATCATGGAACAAGGGCAATTCCTGAAGGTTCAAATCATCTACCTGCATCCGGCAATTCTCTCCTTTCCTCGTTGCCATATGCAGAATTATAACATTTATTCTAACTTTCAGGTGTTGCTTTTGCAACATAAAATTATGATTCCCTGCCTGCAGGCTGTATGTTTCCGCAAAAAACTCATAACCTCAAACATCTGACACAGGAATCCGCAGGATAATGCTGGTGCCCTTGCCCAGCTCACTTTCCATCCTGATCTCTATGCCATGCTGCCCCGCAATCCAGCGGGCAATCGCAAGGCCCAGGCCGGTACCGCCTGCCCCTGTCCCGCCCTTCGTGCGCGATGCATCCACACGGTAAAAGCGCTCAAAGACCTTCTCCCTGTCCTCCTCGGCTATGCCGATGCCATCGTCTGACAGAGTGACCTGCATGGACTTGCCCTCATCTGTGCGCACAGAGCTGACCGTGATATGGCCGCCCTCCGGCGTATATTTCGCACTGTTCTCCAGGAAGATGCGCAGCATCTGGCGCAGCATCACCTCATCGCCATAGACCACGCCCTGCTCATTCTCCAGCAGCTGCACCTCGTGAACCTTTGTCACAAGCTGCATCTTGCGCATCACATCGGCCAGCAGCTCGCTCAGTTCCAGATTCTCCTTGCTGAGCACCTGCCTGTTCTGGTCGGCACGGGCCAAAAACAGCAATTTTTCGATAAGCTGCTGCATATTCTCCGCCTCGGAGCGGATGGAGGAAATACCCTCGTCCAGCACGCTCCTGTCATCCCGTCCCCAGCGGGCCAGCATGTCCGAATAGCCCAGGATAACCGTGACCGGAGTACGCAGCTCGTGGGAGGCATCGGACACGAAGCGCCGCTGCTGCTCAAAGCCTGCCTGCAGGCGATCCAGCATATGATTGAAAGTCTGGGCCAGCTCCCAGAGCTCATCCCGGGCTCCCGGCACCCCCAGGCGGCGGCCCAGGGCCTCCACCTCAATCTGGCGCGCCGTCTGGGTCATGGCGCTGATGGGACGGAGGATGCGGCGACTGACAAAGAAGCCAGCCAGCAGTGCAATCGCGCAGCCGGTCAGGGTCGTGATGAACAGGAAATTCTGCAAGGTCGCCAAAAAATGCTTCTCTGCCGTGATAGTCCTGAGGAAATGCAACTGATAAATCTCGTTCTCATAGGAAACCGTCATCCTGGCATGATAGATGGCAAAATTGTGGAATTCCGACACGCGCATTTCCTTGTTTGCCCAGAAGGGCGGATCCTGCACTTCATGGGACTCTATCTCCTTCAGGGTCGGATAATGCTCCTCCGACTGATAGATGAGCTGGCCGGTGATGTCCGTAATGCGCAGCACCACCCCCGGCAGCAGCGGGCTCCTGCGCCAGAATTCCGGGTCCCGGAAATCCCACCGCTCCATGCGCTCCAGCACATGATGCATACTCAGCTCTATTTCCACCTCTGCCTGGTGGTAAAAGGAGAAATAAACCCCCAGCCCCGTAACCACGCTGGACAGCACCAGCACAACGGACAGGATGGCACCGTACAACAGGGTAATCTTGGTGGATATGCGCAGCTTCTTTAAGTTTCTCAGCCTGTAGCGCAGCAAGCGGAAATAAGCCTTACTCCCTGATGACATAGCCTACACCGCGAACTGTATGGATGTACTTCTTTTTGAAAACATCGTCTATCTTGGAACGCAGGTAGCGGATATAGACATCCACCACATTCGTATCCCCCGCGTAGTCATAGCCCCATACTTCCTGCAATATCTGGTCGCGGGTCAGCACCAGCCGCTTGTTGGCCAGCAGGTAGGCCAGCAGGTCATATTCCCGGCGCGTCAGCTGCACCTCCTGGCCTGCCACCTTCACCTCGTAAGTCTTCGGGTACATGACCAGATCCATGATAAAGAGCTTGTCATCCTCCCCCGGCTGCGCCTCCCGGGCCGTGTGCTTGCGCAGGGCATTGCGGATACGCGCCATAAGTTCCTGGATGGCAAAGGGCTTGGTTATATAGTCATCCGCTCCTATATCCAGGCCGTTCACCCTGTCCTCGATTTCATCACGGGCCGTCAGCATAATGATGGGCACATCCGAGAACTCACGCACCCCCCGGCAAACATCCATGCCGTCCAGGCCGGGCAGCATCAAATCCAGCAGTATCAGGTCGAACTTCTCCGTGCGGATGCGCTCCAGGGCCTGCTTGCCGTCTATCTCCCGTGCAGTTTCATAGCCCTCGTGCTGCAGCTCGATCTCCAGGAAGCGTCCGATGCGCTGCTCATCTTCCACAATAAAAATCTTTAGTTTGCGCGTGGGATTAGCCCCTTTAGCTTCTTCCATCTTCCTCCACCTCCGAAAGTCCTTTTGCATACACATTACTATATAACGGAGCGGGCAGAAAAAAAAGTTCTGCCCGCCATTTCTAATGAAGATTTAATTACTCCCTCTGTCGCCCAGGAACAGTTCCCGGAAAAGGCGCACCAGATGCTCCCCCGATGTGGAAAGGCTCCTGTTCCTGAGCCAGGCCACAACCGTATGGGTGCTCATCTCCGGCTCTACCAATTTCTTGTAAATCAGATTGCCATCCGTAAGCAAGGTCTTGGAAGACACAGGCAGGATGGCCATGCCCATGCCCATCTTCGCCAGCAGCAAATCCTGCACAATGCTGTCACTCACGCAGATAATCTGCGGCTCAAAGCCCAGCTTGCGACAATTAGCGATAAACCCTGACTGCCAGCGCAGGGGAACCAGGAGCGGCTGTTCCTCCAGATCCGCCAAACGCACCTCATGTGCGTCCTCGCCAATTTCCTGCTCCTTGTTCATAATCACCACCAGGGGCTCATTGGGCAGCACAATGGACTCATAAGCCTGATTGTCCACCTGGGTGCGGGTAATGCCTATCTCTATCACGCGGTTGTCCAGCAGCTCCAGGATGCGCGCCCCCTCTGCCTCCCAAATCTGGAATGTAACCTGCGGATAGCGGCGATGAAACTCCGTCAACAGCTCCGGCACCAGCATCGCCCCCGAGGTCGTGATGGTGCCCAGCCGTACAGAACCTGCCATGCCGGAGCCTATTTCCGTGATTTCCCGGACAGTGCCGTCCACCATCCCCAGAATATGCTCCACCCGCGCATACATTACCCTTCCTGCCTCCGTCAGGCGAATGCGGCGGCTGCCCCGCTCAAAGAGCTGCACGCCCAGCCCCGCCTCCAGGCGTTTCATCTGGCGCGAAAGTGCCGGCTGGGCAATATCCAGCCGCTGTGCCGCATGGCTGATATTGCCTTCCTCCACAATGGCATAGAACGCCCGCATATCCTTGATTTCCATATTGCATTGCGCCTCCATTTATGCTTTTTGTTGATAGTTATTATAACTTTTCTGTTTGGAATTAGCAATAAAAAAGCTGATTTTTGCATAAAAATAGCAGGCACTGTCTGTAATTTTGTAAACTCAGCACATTTCTGTCAATGGAATGATTTCGCCTTGCGAAATCTTGAATCCCTATAGGGACTAGCTTTCGCGTCGCAATAGCGTTATAATATACTGGTGTATTCGTATAATCAGGCAGAAATGACATCCAAATCCATATGTAGCCTTGTCAATGAAGGAGTTTTTTATGACCAGAATCAAGGACGCACTCGATGCAGTAGCCGCCGCTGTCATAGCCCAGAAAGATTACCTCTGCGGACTCGATGCCAAGACCGGTGACGGCGACCATGGCCTCAACATGGCCCGCGGCTTCCAGGCTGTTTGTGAAGAAGTGGACAACATGCCGGACACGACCCGGCCCGGGCCTGTACTGGAGCTTATAGGCCGGACCCTGATAGCTAATGTGGGCGGTGCTGCCGGGCCTCTCTACGGCACAGGCTTCCTCAAGGCTGCCCAGGCCTGCGACGAGGACACCAGGCTGAATATCACCAGCTTTGAGAAACTGCTGGGGGCGGCCATCGAGGGCATCAAGGCCCGGGGCCGTTCAGACAAAGGCGACAAGACCATGCTTGACACGCTGATCCCCATATATAACTGTTTCCTGCCGGAAAATGCCGAGGGCAAGAACCTGTTCGATGTGCTGGAGGAAGCTTCCCATGCGGCCAAGGCCGGTGTGGACTACACCAAGACCATCCCTGCCCGTAAGGGGCGTGCCCAGCTTGTGGGCGAGCGCAGCATCGGCTATGAAGACCCGGGCGCTGTCAGCTCCATGATCATGTACCGCGCCCTGTACACATTCCTGAAGAAGTGAGAAAATAGGAGGAAATAACTTTGGCTGATAAAAAGGTTCGCACCCGTTTCGCGCCGAGTCCTACCGGCTTCATGCACATCGGCAACCTGCGCACCGCGCTCTACGCCTATCTATTTGCCAAGGCAGAGCACGGCGACTTCATCCTGCGTATCGAAGACACCGACCGCGCCCGCTATGTGGAGGGCGCGGTGGATTTCATCAAGCGCACCCTCTCTGCCGCCGGCATCGTGCCGGACGAGGGGCCGGATGATATCGGCGGTGACTGCGGCCCCTATGTGCAAAGCGAGCGCATGGAGATCTACAAGGAGTACGCAGTAAAGCTGGTGGAGCTGGGCCATGCCTACTACTGCTTCTGCGACCCAGGCGAGACCCACACGAGCGGCGATTTCGGCGGCTACGACCGCCACTGCCGTGACCTGCCCCAGGAGGAAATAGATGCCCATCTAAAAAACGGCGACCCCTACGTCATCCGCCAAAAAATGCCCCTTGACGGCGAAACCACCTATTTCGATGTGCTGCACGGCAACATCACCATCCCGAACTCCGAGCTGGAGGATCAGGTGCTCCTGAAACGGGATGGCATGCCGACTTACAATTTCGCCAATGTCATCGACGACCACCTGATGGGCGTTACCCATATCATCCGGGGTGCGGAGTTCATCACCTCCACCCCCAAGCACGTACTGCTCTACAAAGGCTACGGCTGGGAGCTGCCAACCTTCATCCATCTGGCTCCGGTCATGGGCAAGAACGAGGATGGCTCCGTATCCAAGCTCTCGAAGCGCCACGGCTCCACCTCCTTTGAAGACCTGGTCAACGAGGGCTACTTGCCCGAGGCCATCGTGAACTACGTTGCACTGCTCGGCTGGAGCCCCAAGACCACGAATCAGGAAATCTTCTCCATGGCGGAACTTATCGCGGCCTTCTCCCTGGAGGGCCTGTCCAAGTCCCCGGCAGTCTTTGACTACGACAAGCTGAACTGGGTCAGCGGGGAATACTACAAGGCCATGGGCGACGAGGAATTTGCCGGCCGTGCCCGTAAATTCGCAGGGGAGCTGCCGGACTATCTGGAAGCCCACTGGGCAAAGCTCTGCTCCCTCCTGCGCACCCGCATCTCCCATCTCAGCGAGATTCCCAGGGAGATAGCTTTCCTGAAGGAGCAGCCCGCTTTCGATGCCGCACTTTACACCAATAAGCGCAACAAAGTCACCCCGGAGAAGGCTCTGGAACTGCTTCCTGAGATGATTGAGCTCCTTGAGCAGGTCACAGAGGCCGACTGGAACAACGATGCCCTCTACGCCAGGCTGAACGCCTACATCGAGGAGAAGGGCCTGAAGAAGGGACTGCCCATGTGGATTCTGCGCATCGGCGTTGCCGGCCAGTCTGTTACCCCAGGGGGCGCTACGGAACTGCTGGAAATCCTTGGCCGGGAAAATTCCCTGGCCAGATTGAAAAAAAGTCTTGCAAACCTGCAGGCTTTGTAATATAATATTTTTTGTCACCGAACCAATCGGATGATGAACTGAATAGCTGGCGCCTTCGTCAAGTGGTTAAGACACCGCCCTCTCACGGCGGGTTCAAGGGTTCGAATCCCTTAGGCGTCACCAAATTGGCGCCTTCGTCAAGTGGTTAAGACACCGCCCTCTCACGGCGGGTTCAAGGGTTCGAATCCCTTAGGCGTCACCATTGAATATCAAAGCCCCTGCGGGGGCTTTTTTTGTGCCTTATTTTACCTGGCAATATAAAGGCGCACAATAAAAGGCATCGCACAGGAACTATCTCCTACGCGATGCCTAGCGATTTGGCATTATTATCCCCATCAAGCTACGCTCTCAGCCACGCTCTCATTTGCATGGTTATCGAGCCAGCTGGCTACTACCTCACGCTCAGTCAGCTTTTGGCTGGGCTGAACAAGGTCGACCATGTCGTGATTGATAGCGTAAGTTTGGAATCCGCTATACCCCAGCAACTTAGCTGCCTTCGTGAACTGCTTTACACGTACAGGAATATAAACGTCCTCCATCCATTGAGAATAAATCTGTACTTTCATGATAATCTCTCCTTGCTACTGTATGATTGCTGTTCAGCATTTGATGATGTGCCATCCACGACACCGCTGCATCAACCACCATAAGCTATATCTTGCCTTGCTTATGTTTGTTCACAAGTATTATCGTAGAAATCATGAAAAAACTTAAGCGTGCCTGAAAAAAATAATAATGCCCTATGTCTTGAGACTTCAGACCCCAGTACATATCAATACTGCAAATCCCCGCCTCAGTTTCTAATGGGATTATAATACAAGAGCCTGCCATGCGTCAAGCTGATGTAAAAAAAAATTAGCTTTTCATAAATAAAAAGTATCGGTGCTGTTTTATTGCATTAGTCAACTTATCACAGCTCTATTTCCTCTGCCTTCTTAAGTGTCGCCCTGGCCTCGGCCATGATGCCTTCGATAATCTCCGCCACCGGCTCAATTTTCTTCAGGGGCAGCAAGGTCTGTCCCGCCTGCACCATGCCGTTCTCCACGTCGCCATCCACTGCCGCCAGCTTGTTCGTGCCCGTAGCCTTCTCCAGCAGTTCCTCCTTGGTGGCTCCGTGGGAATATTCCAGGGCCACAAATTCCTCGCTGAATTTATTTTTCACGCCCCGCACCGCGCCGCCGATGGTCTGGCCGGTGACGATGGTATCCGTGTCGATGGCCTCAATCAGCTTTTGCTTGACCTTCGGATGCACTGGACATTCCTCGGCCACCAGGAAGCGGGTGCCCATCTGGACGCCGCTGGCCCCCATCAGCAGGGCTGCCGCCAGGCCGCGTCCGTCTGCAAAGCCCCCTGCCATCACTACGGGGATATTGACCTCCGGCAGCACCTGCTCCATCAATGCCATGGTAGTCAGCACACCGATATGGCCTCCCGCTTCCATGCCTTCCACCACCATGGCGTCCGCGCCTTTCTGCTCCACGCGCCTGGCCAGCTTGACATTGGGCACCACGGGGATAACCTTGACCCCTGCTGCATGGAATTTCTCGAAATAAGGCACGGGATTGCCCGCTCCCAAGGTGACAAAGGCGGGGCGCTCCGCACATATGACGTCCACGATTTCTTCCTTGTTGGGAGCCATCAGCATTACATTGACACCGAAAGGCTTATCCGTCAGCGTGCGGCAGCGGCGGATTTCCTCCCTGGTATACTCCGTGGTGCGGCCGCCGGTGGAAATGATGCCCGCCCCGCCCGCATTGGAGACTGCCGAAGCAAGCGTTGCGTCCGATATCCAGGCCATGCCCCCCTGCAGAATAGGATATTTGATGCCCAGAAGCCCTGTCAATTTATTTGCCATTGCATATTCCCCCTCACATATTTATCCGTCAGTTCCTGCACCAATTTTAGCACAATGAGGCTCAAGGGGCAACGCAAGCCCCTCAGAGATTCACGCCTCCTCCGTGCCAAAGACGAACCTGGCCGTGCTGCCGCCGCCAGGTTCCTTGCTGACTTCCAGGCGGGCTGGGATCAGACTTTTCAGCTCCTCTACATGGGAGATAATACCTACCAGACGGCCTGTGCCGGACAAATCCAGCAGGACTTTCATCACCTCATCCAGGGTATCAACATCCAAGGTGCCAAAGCCCTCGTCTATAAACATAGTATCCAGATGGATGCCCCCTGCCTGTGCCTGAATGACATCGGCCAGGCCCAGGGCCAGGGCCAGGGAGGCCTGGAAGGATTCGCCGCCGGAAAGGGTGGCAATGGGACGGGGCTTGCCTGCATAGGCATCAAGGACTGCTATATCCAGCCCCCCCTGGGCATTGCCCTTCCTATCGCCAAAAACCAGCTCATAGCGGCCCTGAGTCATGCGGCGCAGGCGGAGATTGGCGGCCTGCATGACTTCCTCCAGCAGATAGCGCAGCACATAGGTCTGGAAGCTTACATGGCTCCCCACCTTGCCCAGGGCACAGTCTGCCAGCCCAGAGGCCAGGATGGCCCGCCTGTCCAGTTCCTTGGACTCCTCCTGCAGACGTGAATACTCCTGCCACCTGTCTTCAAACAGTTGCAGCCTGGCCTTATTTTCGGCCCCTGCAGCAAGTGCCTCCTGATAGGCCTTCTCTGCCTTGCCCGCCGACTCCTCAAGCCTTGCCATATCCGGACACGCCTGTCCTTCTACGGCTTGCTGCGCCCTTACCAGGCGCTCCCTGGCTGCATGCAGTTCCTTGCCATGCTCTGCCAGCAAATCCTCCTGCTGCTTCAGGTAGGCAGGCTTGGCCCAATCCCCCTGCCTGGCTGCCAGATATTCGCCGCGCTCCTTGAAACCTGCCTGCTCCAGACGGGCCTCAAAAGCTTCCTGCTGCTCCTGCAGCCCGGACTGATATTTTTTCAGCAGCTCATGGGCATTTTTCCAGTCGGTCTGAGCCTCGGTATATTTCACACTCAATTCCTGATATCTGTCCCTGGCTGTATCGTGAGCATCTGTCCGGCGCTTAAGCTGCTGTTCCTGCCGGGATATTTCCCCTGCCAAAAGCTCAGGCTCCCCCAGCCCCTCCGGCAGGAGCCTGCGCTTCGCCTCCGCCCCGGCCCCGGCTGCCACCGCCGCACTTTGGGCCTGGCTAAGCTCCCCAGCCAGTTTTTCCTGACTGGCAGCGAGAGCCTTTTCCTGCTGTTTCAGCTTTTCCAGCTGCAAGGCCAGCTTATCCGCTTTAACCTGCATGAGCTTGGCATGCTGCCAATCCTCCTCGGCCTTTAAAAGCTCACTTTTAAGCTCCTGCAGGGGGCGCATCTCTGCCTCCGCCGCCAGTCCCTGCAAACTGGATTTTAATCCGGCCAATTTTTCCTTGGCTTTTTGCCAATCACTTCTCGCCTTCTCACGCCTATCTTCCAGCTGCTGCCAGACTTTTTCCTGCTTCTTGATGGCTGCGGCTGTCACAGTCCTGACGGCTTTGGCCAGCAGGGGATGGTGCAGGGAGCCGCAGACGGGGCAGGGCTGGCCCTCAGCCAGTCCTTCCGCCAGGGCCGCCGCCCTGGTCATCTGCTCCAGTTCCCGCAGTTCCTGCAAATCTTTTTCCCCTTGCTTATATTCCTCCTCTGCCTGCTCTGCCGCCTGACGCAGCTTTTCCTCCTGGCGCTCTGCTTCCGTAACTGCGGCTGCTGCCTGGGACAGCTTCTCAGCCTTGCCTATAGCAGCTTGCAGATTTTCCGTGCGGCTCCTGGCCGCTTCTGCCTGGGCACCTTCCCGCACAGCCTTCTCATGCTGCTCTGTGTCCTTTTCCATGCTCACCCGCACAGACTGCAACTGCTCTTTGAGAGCTTGCTGCTCTTTTTCTTTTTGCCCGGCCTCTGCCGACAGGCTCGCAGCCCTTTTCTCCAGCGCCTGCAGCTCAGCTGCCACACCGGAGAGGTCTTTCAGCTTCGCTAATGCCTCCCCGGCCTGTTTAAGCTCAGGCTCTCCCTGCTGTTCCCGCTGCCAGGTCTTTTCTGCCTGCTCCTTTTGCTGCTTGATTTTCGTGCCCTGCTGCGTCAGGCGGTCAAGCTGCTGCTGCTGTGCCTCTGTTTCCGCCTCCGTCCTCTTTAGCTGCGCGTCCAGATCCTGTAGCTGGAGGGCGCGTTGCGCCCGCTCCAGTTGCAGGGCCACCTCCTTATCCCCCTCGGCCTGCTTGCGGGCTTTCTCCGCCGCTGCCTCTGCCTGCTCCCTTTCCTGGAATTTGGCAAAAATGATGCTCCCCGCTTCCTTGGCCTGCCGGGCAGCTTCACTTTGCCCTTTCAATGTGCCAAGACCTGTCTCCAGCTCTGCAACCTTTTTTCTTTGGGCAGCCAGCAAGCTTTCAAATTCTGCCGCCGAAGCCGCCTGCATAGCCAGCAGAAGCTTCTGCTGCTCCCTGCTGTTTTGCTCCACCGCTGCAGCCGCATCCCTGCTTTTTTGCCTGAGCTTTTCCTCTACCTTCTGGTAAAGCCCTGTCCTGAAAATAACCTGCATCAGCTCCTTGCGTCCCGCCGTGTTGGACATCAGGAATTTCTGGAATTGCCCCTGGGGCAGCAGAACCACCTGACGGAACTGGTCGTAATTAAAGCCCAGCAGGCTACTGATCTTGGCAGAGACCTCTGTCTCATCCCTCCACTCCCTTAAAGTTGCTTCCCCTGTCAGAAGCTCCAGGCTGACTTCCGGCTTCTGCTCGGTCAGATCACCGCTCTTGCCCCGCCGTTTTGCCTTTCTGAGATAAGGCGGCACACGCCTGATATGATAGATTTCACCATCCAGGGAAAACTCGAATTCCACATAGGAATCAACCTCCGGCGGCACCGCATTATTTCGCATCATCCTGGCATCTCTGCCTTCCATGGCTCCCTTGCCGTACAGGGCATAGCAGATGGCATCAAAGATGCTGGTCTTGCCTGCCCCGGTGGCCCCGTGTACCAGCAGGCAATCATTGTCGTTTAGCTGGGAGAAATCCAGATTGATTTCCTTCTCATAGGGGCCCACAGCACAAAGCTTCAAAGACAGCGGCCTCATCAGCATTCCCTCTCTTCCTGCAGCACGTCACTGATACATTCCCGCACAATGTCCTTTTGCTCCTCGCTCATCTCCTCAGCGTAGGCTTCCCTGTAAAAATCTGCGAAAAGCTCCAGCTCATCCTTGTGCAAAATTTCCTGCCTGGAGGAAACATCTGCCTCCCCGCCGCCAGCAAGCGGGGCCTGCCTGATGCTCAGCGCATGGGGGAATACGTCCTGCAGCCGGGCCATGGCATTCGGCACCATGCCGATGTCAGTCAACTCAATTTCCAGATAGTCATCACTGGCAGGATATTTTTCCCGATTGCCCAGGATTTCAGCAAAGGCTCCTTTCAGCCTGCGCATGTCCCGAGGCGGCGTCAGCTCCACGAAACTATGGGTGACTCTCCCCAGAGCATCCAGCTCCACAATCTCAGCCCCCTTTTTCTGGCCTTCCTCCCCAAAGGAATATTTCATCAGGGAGCCGCTGTATATGATAGTTTCCGCCCCTGCCTTCTGGGGCCCGTGCAAATGCCCCAGGGCAGCGTAGCTGAAAGGCTTGAATATTCCGGGCGAAACATTGGCCGAGCCCCCCACGGACAGGGGACGCTCCGAATCCCCTGCCTGTCCCCCTGCCAGGAAAGCGTGAGCCACAGCCACCGAGCGCGCGCCCTTGGGTATGGAGCGGCAGATATCCTCTGCCAGCATCCGGCTTGCGCTGTCAAAGCTCAAAGTTTCCTCAAGCCCAAACAGGCGCCTCACCTGCAGCGACTCTGCATAGGGCAGCAGCGCAAAATACACCGGGCCATGCTTATCCTCCAGCACCACAGGCTGATTCCCACGGGAGGCAGCCCCCCGCACATAAATACCTGCCTTGGGTAGCAGCCTGCTGCCAAAGCCCAGCCTGAGGGCGCTGTCGTGATTGCCTGCAATATAGAGCACCGGCACCCCCAGCTCCTGCAATCTGCTCAGAACCTCATCAAACAGCGCCACAGCCTCCACCGGCGGTACGCCCCGGTCATATATATCCCCTGCAATGATTACGGCCTCCGCTTTTTCCTCCCTGACCAGGGGAAGAAATTCATTTTTCAGCAGTTTCTCCTGGTCGCCTGTCAGCACCGCATTATGGAAGCTCCGCCCCAGGTGCCAGTCTGCCGTGTGAATAAAGCGCATTGTATTTCCTCCAAACATATACAGTGTCCCGCAGGTACATCACAGCAACAGGTTGCACGCTCCTAAAATTTCCACATCACCCCCAGATTGCCCCCAATTCCCCGCTGATTTCCGCAGAATGCAGTAACACCAAGGTTCAGCGTGAAATTGCTGTTTTTCGGCTGATGCAGCCAGCCGATTTCAATGATGCCTCGATTGCCCTTGAGGCTTGGAGTGGCTGTGCTGTAGCCTGCTACGGCAGTCCTGGCATCGCCATCAAATTCACGCTCGTAGTAAGCGCCAAGGTAGCCTTTGCTCTCCTCGTGGAAGGTATGAATCAGCCTGGCGCCAAGCCTGAGCCGATGGCTGCTGACAGCGGAAAAGCGATAGTTCTCGCCTGTGCTCAAACGGGCAGTATCGCCTCCCGTGCGGCTGTAAAAGTATCTGAGGGAAACATCCAGTTCATTGTCTCCCTTCAACCTGAGAGCCTTGCCCACTCCCAGATGGGCTCCCAGGTAGTTGCTGCCGGTGTCATAGCCAACGGCAGTTCCCTCATAGCCCGTAAAATCCCGTGAATTGTAATCCGCCTTGGTTCTGCCGGCACGGAGGCTGCCCTCATAATACATTCCCCCGCTGTCCTTCCGGCGGACAAAGATTGCTGCACCGGCGTAATCGCTGTCCCCTTCGCCGTGCATGTGCCCGTAATAGCTGTCATAGCTACTTTTCCCGTATTCTCCGGCCAGACCATAAAGCAATTTGCTGCCGCCATGTTCGATCTCCCTGGCTACACCCAGTATGGCACCGAATCCGCGACTATCCACATGAGAGCCGGTCTGATAACGATACTTGCCGCCCTGCATAGCGAAGAACGGTGCCCACTCTCCCTTCTCTGCATTTTCCTCTGACCCGGAGGCTTTCTCTGCCTGCAGCAGACCTTCTGCTGCCAGCAGGTCTGCGCCCCTGTTCAAAAAAGCCGACTGAGCAGCACGGGTCTCCACCAGTGATTTCGTCTCACTGCTGAGCTTTGCCTCTCCCAGGACTGCCTGCAAACTATGAGCATCCTTTGCAAGGGTGTAGTCATAATTGAAGGAGACACCTTGCTTAAGCGTTCCTCCGGTCTGGCTGCCATGGCCGAGCGCTCCCTGGGAGGAAATGAGATTGATTGTCTGCCCATTGGCAAGTGAGGCATCCCCCGCTGCGGACAAATTCAGTTTTGTACGTGTCAGATCCGTCCCCTCTGTGCCGGTCAGTGTCAGCATATTGCTGCCCGACTGGTAGGATGAAGGCAGATGGAAGGTCAGATTCTCGAAATTGTAGATATTAGCGGCGCTAATCCCTGCTGAGGCGAGATATAGCTCATTGCCCGTTAAGAGGTCGCCGCTGTTGGTGAGATTATAGGCAAAGCCATCGCTATCACTGCCTGTCAGATACACGCCGCCGCAGACCTCCTTCAGCCTGGCCGGTACATAAATGGCAATCCTGTTGCCGGTGGCATTGCCTGTCGAGCTCCTGGTCACGCCGCCGTGCAGGTACACATCGCCGTTCCCCGAGCCGCCCCTGATGATTACATTATTGCCCAGGGCATTGCCACCGGCAGAAAAGCCGCCGATTATGGTCATCTTGCTGGATATGCTGCCTCCGGTGACATTCACCGTGTTATAATTGGCATTTCCGGTGCGGGAGTACCCTCCGTAAGCCAGGCCTTCGCCATTGGTAGAGATGGAGCCGCCGCTGATATTGACCGTATTGTAAAGGGCATTTCCCGAAAGGGCATAGCCGCCATAGAATTCAGCATCCCCCTGCTCATACTCAGCGAACTGGTTTTCGTGGATACTTCCCCCCGAAGGCATGGAAGCCACCGCGCCCCCCGTCAGGTTTACGGTATTATAGCGGGCATCTCCGCTATCGGCCTTGCCGCCCCAGATAAAGGCCCTGTAGCCGCCGATTGTACCGCCGTTGACATTGACTGTATTGCTGTCGGTGTTGCCCGTGCTGTAGGCGCGTCCCCCGAAGATGTAAATGCCCTTTTCAAATTCGCCGCCATTTATCGTGACAGTATTGCGGGCAGAATCGGCGCCGCCATTGCCAACACCGGGAGAAATGTAAGTGTATCCCTGAAAATCTCCGCCGTTTACCGTAACGGAATTATCCGAGGCTGCATAGCCCTTCCCCGTGGCATGAGCAGCATAAATTCCGGCTGCCTGCCAAGTGCCGGATTCGTTGATGAAACTGCCGTTATTGATGACGATGCTATTGCCTATAGAACTGCCGCTCTCATTCGATCTTCCACTGTAAAAATAGTTGGCGTATTTGTTGGAGCTGAACTCAGCATCCCCGCCCACCGTGTAAGTGCCACCATTCACTGTCAAGGTGTTGTTGGAGGTCGTTCCGTTCTTTGTATAGGCTGCATAGAAATACTGATGACCGCCATAAAAACTGTAGTTTTTATCCAAAACCAGCTTCACACCGGAGATATTACCCGTATTGTCGCCATCTCCAAAACCGTAATGAATCTGATCCTCCGCATTAGCAATCCCGGAAGCTGACAGCCAGCATGATACAGCCGCAGTCAACAAGGCCAATCCTTTTTTCTTCATTGAAATTTGACTCCTTTCGTCCTTGGACACAGTGTTATAACCATCGTACAAAAACTATACAGTTAATTATTGAATCCCCTCAAATAGGTTGCTAAATCATTCAGTAATTTTCCAGTTTTAGTCTCCTGTGTAGTATTTTTTGGCGTAAATCCACCTAAGCCTTTGAAATACTTACAATCATACGTGACTCCATCTTTTATGAATGACCCTTTGCTCATAATGGACTTAACCAACATTGCACCGGACTGATCTTCTACCATAAATTGAAAATGCATGGCAACTCCCTCATCCAAAATATTCGCTATACCAAAGGTCTCCCATATTGACCCCCTCTGCTACCAGGTCATTAACATGATCATAAGTACTAGCCTGTCGAAGCTCGGAGAAACCATCTGAATTTTTTTCTAAAACCCATACTTGATCAGGTGCAAGTGCATTGACAAAAAAAGGGCTATGTGTTGTTACAAATAATTGTTTAGTATATCCTGTGCCAACATTTTTTTTCATTTCTATAGCAAGATTTGCTAAATATTTATGATACAGTCCATTTTCCGGTTCCTCAACAAATATCAACTGCCGAGGATTTCTTTCGTGAAGCAACAGATAATAAGCAAATAGCTTTAATGTTCCATCGGACATTCGCGGGGAGAAAAACGGCTTCTCAAAACCGGTCTGGTAAAATTTTAGCACCATTTGTCCATTTTCCAGCTTGAAGGGTTCAATTTTTTTTATATTTGGGATTTTCGATTGTATTTCAGATAGAATCTTTTTGAATTCATGCGGACTCTCACGGATCATATATTGAGCAACATTATTCAAATTGCTGCCAGTGCGATTTAGATGGGGCGATGGTGCGGCTGTTTGCAATTGTCTCGCTGCATCGGGCGTAAAATAACAAAGATACCAGCTTTTTAAAAAAGCTAAGAATTTCTCTATACGGGAATACTGTTTCATGACCCCTAATGTGGCAATACCCAGCGTTCTGGTTTCTGATAATTCAATGGGTATCTGCTGGCCTTCGCTATGACCATCATCTTCCTGTCCGCCATCGGTTCCTTCGTAAGCATAGCCTTTGCCCTCGTTTAAATAAAGAAAGGAACGTGGACGACCGTATTTGTTCCCCTGTGCCCTCTGGCGTAATCTTTCTTCTTTAACATATGGTCTGTCATTCTTGTCTTTACTGATAGTGAGTTCATAAGTTATAGGTCGGGAATTGTTGCTTTCCTTGTAGTATATTTCAAAGTGAATTGGCCCTGTATGATTCTGTGAAACTAATTGATCATAACCTCCACGATTTTTGGCATCACAAGCACTTTCTACATCCCCATACAAGCAATCAGATATAAAACCAAAGGCATCAGCTATCGTACTTTTCCCATTGCCACTGGGGCCGATAATAGCCACCATATTTCCAAGTTCTTTGCTGTCCTGCTCTCTGAACAATTTGCCCATTTTTATATCCTTCAGGGAACCATAGTTTTGAATTGCAATCCCTAAAATTTTACCCATTGTAAAATCTCCTTTAATATGAAAAGGCATACTAACGATAGCTTCTACCCCGTCCTCTTAATAGCTGCGCCTGCGCTTCCTTCTTAGAAAGAACCGTCTTGCAAAGGGACCAGTCACGGGTCTCTCTGGGAATATTATCGTACTTGACCACAAAGGGATTCTGCTGCATGACAAAGTCTATACGCTCCCTGGCCCTCTCTTCGTTGCCTTCCAAAATGTCAATCCATATATCTGAAAGAGTATCCGGTACCTGCCCAAACAAGTCATGCACGGCCTGCAAGCGCTCTGACAAGGCTTTATGGACTTTGTCTTCTATGGAGTCCTGATAGCGCAGGTTATAGACCTGCACCTCAGCGCTTACCTGCCCGATACGCTGAATGCGGCCTTTGCGCTGCTCCAAGCGGGTAGGATTCCAGGGCAGATCCAGATTTATCAGCGTGGAGAGTGTCTGCAAGTTCAAGCCTTCGCTGGCTGCATCTGTGCCCACCAGTATACGTACACGCCGTTCACGCACCAGCTCTTTTAGCCTATCCTTCGTCTCCGGCTTGAAGCCTCCCTCAACATATACTCCCGACCTGTCACCACCGGCATAGAGCCCAATGATTTCATTAGGTATGACTTTAGCCAAATTCTCAGCCACAAATCTGGCGCTGTCATAATACTGGGAGAAAATAATGCAGCCTTGCTCCAGCCAGGGCCTGTCCTGGGCACTCACACCTTGCCGCAAAAGCTCCAGTGTTTTTTCAAATTTCGGATCTTCATCCTGGCAACTGCCCAGATGCTTTACCAGCAGGCGCAGGGCTTCCACTTCTTCAGTTGTAAGCGCCTTGACCGTGCTTTCTGCCTCCTCATCTGCTTCTTCCATTTCCATCTCAGCATCGAACTCATCTGCCAGAATGGCACGCCCTTCCTCTGTCCAGGCCAAAAGTTTTCGGGCAGTGGCTTCCCCTGCCGCTATGGTGCTGCCGATGCGTTTCAGCAACATAGTGGCAAGAAAGCCCCCGGCTTTGACCCGCCGGGACAGCATTTGGCAAAATGCCTCAGCCTGCCTATAGGCGTTCGCATAAGGCCCCATCAGAGGCAGGGCCTCCTTGTCATAGATTTTCACGGCTATACGGGGCAAATAGGGCCTCCCTGTTTCTGGATCAATGTGTTCCTCCAAGGTCTTGCGGGTGCGCCTGATGATATGCCTGATATAAGGGTTCTCCGTATGCAGGAAATCATCCTCCATATAGAGATTCTCTGCCCGGTCGATTATCATCTGCCGCTGCTGCGTGAGCCAGCCATAGTCTTCCTTGGCAAGCACTTTTTGTTCGTCTGGAAGTCCCAGCCGCTGCCTGAAAATCATAAGATTTCGCGCTGCGTTTGTATCCAGAGTATAGGGCAGGGGCAGGGGGTTACGCATAATATCCCACATTTCAATGGGTTTTCTGGGTGGATGCCTGTCACCGCAGATGATGTCCAGCATGGTTTGCGGTGCCTTGCGCCAACAACTCTGCTGATTGCCCAGTATGCCGTGAGCGCGGGACAGTTCAGCCGGGCTGAGGGCCGCGAGCAGGTCATATGCTTCTATGGTATGAGTCTGCACGGGCGTAGCCGTAGCCAAAAGTAGACTGTGGGTTCTCAGGGAAATTTGCTGAATGAAATCCAGCAGGAAATTTCTGTCCGCCTTGTGCTTGTCAGCGTCCTTGTCAGCATTCCTTCTGCGGGCGCGGTGTGCCTCGTCCAACACCACGCATTCATATTCCCTGGACAGCAAAAGGTCTCTTGCCTCTGTGCGCCGCGTCACCAATCCCTGGGACACCAGCCCTACCCGGCGAGGGCAGTTCAGGATGGATTTCGTGCCCTCAGCCTGATAAAAGAAGCCCTGCTCATCCTGCCAGCCATTTCCCAGCCAGATGGCGCTTGGCAGCTTAAGCAGGGAGAAAATTTCCTCCTGCCACTGGGAGAGCAGGGTCTTGGGCACAATGATGAGTACCGGCTTATCACCGTAAAGAGCCATAAGCTGGGCGGAAAGAGCCAGTTGCACTGTCTTTCCCAGTCCCACCTGATCGGCCAGCAGGAATCTGGCCCCCTCCGGAGTCAGATGAGCACGGAAAGCCAGTTCAACAAAATATTTTTGATGTGCCCAAAGCCCTCGCTCCTGGCGAAAGACAGGCTCCTCCACTGCCACCTGCTCCGGCTTGGGTTCCTTCTCCTGCCGCCACTTGGAGAGGGGCAACACCTGTCTGCCGGAAATACGCTCTGCATCCTTTACCACAAAATCTGCCAGAGGCACAGCATATTCACTGTGCCAGAAAAAGTCAAACTCCGCCTGCATCCAGTCTGCAAGATTCGGGTCATCATCTTCCCAAACCAGCTCATAATTCAGGTCAAAGGCGCTTTTAGTCTCATTGATGCTGCCCACAAAAGAGCTTCTCCTGCCATTGGCATAGGTGATGATGCCTCCTTTGCCGTGCATCAGCCCGTAAACTTCATCCGGCAGCACCCTGATTTCCAGCTTGCTTCTGCCCTCTGCATCCTTCATCATCAGCCTGACGAAGCGGGCCAGACGCTCTTTTCCGGCAGGCTCCGTGTATTTATCCTCGGGGCAGGCAGCACACCATTCCTGCTGCATTGCCCGGCCAGATGACAGTGAATCTGCCAGTTTCGCCGCCCTGACATCCTCCGGCTGCAAATGGGAATTGCAGATCACCCGCACCGTACCCGAGACATTTTCCAATGCCTCCCCTGCAATCTCCACAATGGCAGAAGTAAAGTACCCTGCCAGCCTGTCATAGGATTTTGCCCCTGCCAGGCGCTCTGACAAAAAATCTATCCCCAGTCCCCGCCGTGATGAATATGGATGTACCATCTGCTCACACTCCATCATGGGCCACCAGGGCCAGCAGCATTTCCGCCATCTCGGCCGACTGGCTCCAATGTGCCTTCATATTGCCAATATCCTTGACTTCCATAAGAAAGCCAAGCAGAAGCTTCACCATCTCTCGCTGCTCCCAATAACTCGTAAGTTCCGTCCTGAGATAGGCAAGTGCGTTCTGGGGGTTCATATCGGCCTTTACACCTGCATAAATAGCCACAAAAATCGTTCGCAGCAAGGAGTGGGCAAAATCCGGCACATCATTTAAGGCCCTCTCTGCCATTTCCACAGGAGTCTTGAGCCTGGCAGTATTTGCCCGCTCGCTGGCCAGCAGTTGGCTGTAGCCGGCGATGCCAAAGCCTCTGGCATATTCCTGATAGGTGGCTATCTTATAGTCCCCGAGCTTTTCGCTTTCCAATCCCTTCAGATAGAATTTCTCCGCCGGACTGAGGCTGCGCCATCTCTGCCTGTCGAAGCCGTGAGGTATGATGCAGCCATAGGCAATGTCCTTGGCCTTTTCAATCACCCGGACAATCTGGCTGCCCTTGGGGCTGGTGATGGCTTTTTCCAGCTCGTAGTCCAAATCCAGCTCATCAATGGCTGCGTAAGAGGTAAGGACTTTCAAAGAAGCGGCATAGGCGGCCAGCACATAATCCGGGTCGGAGAAATTAGGCTCCTCCGCATTATCCAGCCGTTCCATACTGGCAATCTGATTCTCCACTTCCTCCTGGATCTCCTCATAGACTTCATTCAGGAAAGCCTCATCCGTGCCTGTACGCCTCCGCAGCACCAGGAGCACAGTGCCTTTCACATAGTTGCCGGACTTCAGCCCGCTGGCATCTGTCTCAGTGACGATATTCCAGGCGGCAGTGACGGAAAGCCCTGCCTGCCAGAGAATCAGGGCCAGCTGTGCCCAGACCGCGGGACTGGAATGGGTAAACATGACAATCTGCATACCGTCTTCCGGCATATGGTTGGCAAGATTCGTGTAGATATCCACCATCGTCCGGGCAAAGCTGTCATCCCCCCGCACCGCCAGTACACGTTTGCTGTCCGTGTAGCCCTCGGGAAAAATGGCGGGCAACAGCTTTTTATCCCAGGCCAGAAAGTATTCGGAAAGCTCATGGTAATTTACTGCATCCGCATAAGGGGGGTCGGTAATCCAGAAGCGAGCCGAATGGTGTACCTGGCGGGCATCGCAGAGGGAAACACTTGCATTAGTACGAATCGGATTTACATACTCCCCCATACCAAACCATAATGTTGCTAAACTTTCCGACGTTCTGCTCCCCCAGTTGAACATAGTATTTAACGCCTGATTGTAATAGGTCTGCGCCAATACATCACGAGCTGAAATCCAACGACACAATTTAGAATTAAAATCCACGCAACGATTCAGCCCCAAAATCCCCGCTGCCTTAGCCGCCTGATTTCCCTCCCCTTGCACCTGCTCCGCCAGCAGGGCCAGCACCAGTAGTTGCCTGGGAGTAAAGAGCTGATGCCAGTAACGCCAGCCTCGTTCTCTTATGATTTGGTCTGTGTTGTACCCTGATTCAATGCCCATACCGGGCACCAGCCCCTCGACCTGCCACTTGGCAAAATGCGCCGCCACATAATTATGCACCGCCGCTTCATTGCCTAAGTCCCTGGCATCCGGGGCCGTGTAATAACGCACTCTGTGCTTCTCGTCAATCTGCTTTTCATAACGGATAGCATAGAGCCTGTCCTGATAGAGATCCTCCGGGCGCGGCTCCCACTCATCCTGCTCCCACTGGCGCAAGCCGTAAATGACAGCGCCATCCTCCCCTGTGCGGTCACGGCGCAGGGCGGTTATGGGAGTACTGCGATGGCAATGGGGGCAGATGAGCTCACTGTTTTTCACCGTGCCCGCCTCTGCTGCGTCTTTCAGCCCTGCTGTGTCCGTTTCCACAATATCAATGTGGAATTCTCTCCCCTCCGGCCTTTCCCGCAGCACTGCCCTGACCTGCCCTGCCCTTGCTCCCACAACCAGAGAGGGCAGCAGGGGCACCTTCCAACCACATTCCGGACAGGTGGCTTCCACGCAGTAGAGGTAGGACAGGGCCTGGGCGCCATTTGCCCCCCGCTCTATGCCAAGTGCCTCTATCTGCCTTTTTACATTGTCATAGGCCCTCTGCTGAAACTTTCGCACCTGCTGCCGTGTGGCTTCATCCGCTCCCGCCAGGTGGATATCCGCCCAGGTGAGCAGCCCTGCAATGGGATTCAGGTCGCTGGCCACCACCTCACAGCCCAACCGTGCCGCTTCAAAGGGAATGGAGCCACCCCCGGCAAAGCAGTCTCCCACCGAAAGCCTTTCCCCGTAACGCTTTTTTGACATTTCCTCTATGAATTCCTGCAGGCTCCGGGCCTTAGTGCCGCAATGGCCGTTGATCTTCTCCCAGGTTTTTTCACCTAAGTTTTCCATTTCCTCGGAACGCAGGGCACCGGCGATTTTCTCATCGTAGTTCAAAGTCTCCCAAGCCAGCCGCTCCAGCTCCTCACGCTCCCTGGGAGGCATTTCCCTGGGCCAGCGGCTTCCCCACGCCTTATATTCCGCTTCATGGGCCTGATAGAATTCCGGTTGTTTCTCCGCCAGTATTTCCAGCACGGCTCTGCAGGAGAGGGGCTTGCGACGCTGCCACAAGCTTTCACTATCCATGCCCATCAGCCGCAGGAAAGTCTCCATATCCCCCTGCTTGTCCGAAGTAGCCGGCAGCAGGCAGCCCAAAATAGCCCCCCGCACCAAAGTCAAGGGCTTCCTGCCCCACCACTTCCCCAACCCCGTGATGGTCTGCCCCTGGGAGGACTTGCGCTCCTTATAGCATTCCTTGGATAGCTTGCTCACCGGGAATTGCTCTTCGATAAATGATTTGCTCACTTGGCACTGCCTCCCTTTAAGTACCGACTTTTTTGGGAGTAAAGGATATATTGAGCACCATCCCCATACCATCGGCAAGCCTTTGCAGCAACCTGATGGAGGGATTTCTGGAGCCGTTTTCAATGCGGCTTATTTCCGTCTGGGCAATGCCTGTTCGCTCAGCCAGTTCCTTCTGAGTAAGGTTATTGGAAGTTCTGGCATCAATGATGGCACGAATAATATTGAATTCCGGCTGCATTTCCTCGTATGCCTTGGCAAATTCAGGGTCACGCATACACTCACCCTTAAACTGTTGCAGACTTTTCATTTTCCTCACGCTTTCTACGAATATAGTCCTCTCGGCGACTTTTAGCTATTCTGATTTCTTCCAGCGGTGTTTTTTGTGTCTTTTTGATAAAGCAATTGGTGATGATGATCTTTCCTTCAATGCAAAAGAAAAATAATGCTCGTGTCAGATTGTTACCAAGTTTACAACGCAGTTCAAATATACCATCAACCAAATGCTTGGTATACGGTTCACGCAGGGACGTTCCCTTATCCTCTAACACTTCCATCAGGCTGACCAGCTTGGCTCGCATTTTACTGTCTAACCCTAAAAGAAAATCCTCAACCGGTGTTTTCCCGTCAGCAGTTTCGTAAAATTCAACTTCAAAATTCATTTACATCTACCTCAACAATATTATATGAAATATATCTCATATTGTCAAAAGTAATCGTCAGTTGATTCCTACAATATAAAACATCCCAGCCTTCCCCTCTACTCCCACCACCGCTTCGCGGTCCCCCGCCCCCAATGGGGGCGGACTTTTGCAGCGCTGCGCAGAAGACAACGGTAATCCCGCGCCCAGGGATGGGCGCTGCCGCCCTCGTTCTCCAAGGAAGGGAACAAGGGCGGCGGTTTTCTTTGGTTAATTTCTTTGTCCACACAAAGAAAGTAACACCACGAGCCATGCCCGCTAGCGAAAAAAGCCCTCCTCAAGGGAAGGCTTTTTCTTTAACGAGTATAAGTCGTTTCTGTGAGTTCCAGCCCCACAGCCTGGGGCTCGTCCACAGGATTTTCACAGAGAATATAGCGCAGAGCCATGCGCCAGCCCTTTCTGTCCCCCAGTTTCCCGGAGGCAGCATTGGTCATGGTATAGAGCCACCAGCGTTCCTCCGGCAGGAACCCCTGCCAGTTACGGATAGCTCTGGGGATACCGGCGGATTCATTGTATTCGATGCCCCACAGCAGCACCAGAAGCTCCTTGCCAAGCTGCCGCTCCAGGGCAGTCCCCCCCGTGGCAAATTTGCCCACGGGCTTTTTGGCTTCCTTCAAGCGGCGATTGAACTCTGCCGTCACATCTTTCTGCACCGCCTCCCATTTGCGGCGGGGGACCCTCAGCTTCAATATGTCTCCGGCCTCCAAGGGTTGCTCGGTGTCCGGTGCCTCGGCCCAGCCAAAGCGTTCATAGACCTCCACAGGCTCCTTACGGTCTTTGGGCTTCACTATATAGAAATGGTTGCTCGTTTCCACGGGATTATATCCAAAGCCGGCGTAGCCCTTTTTCATTGCTCGATATCTCCTTCGTGTCCCAGCTTCGATAAGTCAAATTTCCTGCGGGCAGCCCATTCCTTAAACTTGGCACCGCTCTTAAAAAGTAAGCGCTTGTACTCCAGGGTCACTTCTGATTCCAGATTTTGCCTGCGGAAGCTGCGCTCGCGCACGAAATCAATAATCTCCTGCATATTCTTGGGAGCATATACTGCATTAGTTGTCAAATCAACGTAGCTGCGCCCGTTGCTTTTATCACTGATAACCGCAGTGACATCCTGCAAAGATACCTCTCCCAGCGCTGCTAGTTCCTCCAGCTCCTTGTAGACAGCAGAAGTGTCAGAAAGATTCTTCTTTGACCTATAGACAAAGGTTAAGGCTCTCTCTTCATCAATTTCATGCGCTGCTGATCGTCCCCCATGTTCTATGGAAATAGACTTGTTGTCTATTATCTCCCCATTATACAGGGCCACCACCCGCACATAGCGGCAGTCCTCGGGCACATGGATATCCTGGCCGTCATAGAGGCTGCCGTTTTCCCTTGGCTCACTGCCGTCTGTTGTGTAATACACATCATAGTGCTCATTGACAGAAAGGGTCACCACCCTGCCCTCCGGAGTGAGCCTGTCCCCATACTTGATGGGTGCATGGCAGATATGCTCCACCACAGGGCCTGCCTCTCGCCTGCCCGTGGGGTCAATGCAGAGGAAGCGCAGGCATGGCTCCCTGCTGGTCATTATATTCCCCTGCACCTCATGGGAGGCCGTGGTGGGGTCAGCACCTATGTCATAGTAGACTGTGCCCCCCACACCATGCACCCGCAGGGTAAAGACTTGCGTCTCACAGTCATAACTCACATCCTCCACCTGCACTTCTGTAGGCTCTAGCTGGAAAGGACCTTTCTGCAAGTACCCCCCTGTCTCCCGCCATACATCCTTCTTCAACGCATCCTGCCTGAGTGCCTCCATCTGGTCAGGATGATACCATTCCCAAGAAGGCATGGTGGCAGCACGATCAAGAATCTGCGACCACTGCATTTCCTTCTGGGTAAAGAGGCGCTGCTCGCACTTCCGCACCAGGGTGGAGAGAAAAGCATCCTCCCTGGAAAAATCGCTGTACTTGTGGTTTTCCTTCAGGCAGTTTATGATTTGCTCCTCGCCGTCAAAGTGATTATCCTTGAATTCCAGCTTGAAATCGGCACTGCGGATTCTGTAATTTTCATTGCGACCTATAGGATAATACAGAGTAACAAAAGTCTCGCGAATGGTAGAAAAAAGGTTCTGTATTGCCTTGTCCAGATGAGCCTCCGCCTCTATATACTGCTGGTCGCGCTCAGAGAGATGCTCTGCCTTCATTTTTTCCACAATGCTCTGAATAGCCTTCAGGCGCTTGCTGTTTTCATAGAGTTTCTCCATCATATCCCGTTCCCCTGACAGGAACATCACGCGGTTCTTGTATGAAGTCTCCTCGTAAAAAGCCTGCAAATCAGGATGCAGTTCCCTGCCGGGGTGGGGTTCAAAAATCACCAGACTGATATCCTCCCGGCTAAGAGCTATTTCATCCACCGCAGGGAATACAAAGACCTTCTGATAGCAGCTTTTCAGGCCTGGCTTGAAATTTTCGGCAAGGATTTTCCTTAATTCTTTGCGGGCATTTTCCGGGGTGTAGGACTGCATCAAAGTATTCATCTCAGCTACCATATTTTTGGTATCCTGATAGTAGATAAGGCCCCGGTTATCCGTCTTGATATACCAGCAGTCGCTTTTGAGCCTGCCTATGACTTCCTGGACGATGTTGAAATCAACCCCAGGCTCCGCCGCAAAGCCGCAAGCATCATTTTCCGTCAGTCCCAGTGTACCCTGCATGGCAGTAGAGAGGGAGGAAAACAGGAGCATGCGGGCCATGCGTCCTGCGTAATCCTTGCCATCACCGCGCTCCGCGTCCACAGCCTCTGCCACCGAGCGCCCCTGTTGGGCAATATCATGGCTGACGGCATTCTCCAGTGACGGCTTGATGCTCCTGACCATGGAGAAAAGGCGTTCCTGATTCAAGTCAATGTCATAAACATGAATCAGGCTTTTCTGCTCTGCCATACCGCTCTCGTAGAACCGACGCACAATCTGACGCATCAGCTTCAAAAGTCCCCTGGTTTGCCGGACACTGGTATTTTCCTTAAAACGGGCATAAAGCTCCTTCAAACCGGGATGAAAGGGATAGGAATCCGTCACTCCCTGATAAACAGCCGCCTCGGAATAGTTGGTGATGCCCAGCTTGCGAGCCTTGCCCACCGCCTCCTTATAGGCAATGGCAATCTCATTCTTATCCTGAGCATAATTATTTGAAATAGGCTCGTTTTCAAATAAGCGCACCCGCATGATGTCGTATACTTCATCGGAATTGTGCTTGACCGGCTGCACATCCCTGGCCTGTCGCTCCACTTCGGATTTCAGATCATCCAACTGAGAGAATGCCTGCTGCACCATCTGACTGCCCACTTCGTAGGCTGCATCCAGATCAGACAGCACCACGCAAACCTGGGAGAGTTCCTTCCTGCCCAAGGCACTGAACAGATTGGAAAGTGCTCTGGTGGTTACCACTGCCAAATCCGCATTGCCGATTTTTTCCGTACGGGCATAGTCCAGATAGGGGGGCAACTCATCCAAAAGCAGCAGGACTTTCTGCCCCTTTAAGAGGTTCACCCAGGCATTTTCCCCCGGTGCTTTCATCTGCTTGTTATATTCCCTGAACAGCTCCCCCTGCCCCAACTGCTCGGAAATACTGCCCCAAATGCCATACTCGTAGTTCTCCCGACCGGAAATTGTCACCACCTTGATTTCCCCTAAATCCACATATTCCCGGTTCAGCATGCTCTTCCTGAGTTCTGCATGCTGTGCCAAAAGTCCTGTGGCTATCATGCAATGGGTCTTGCCGCCTCCCATGGCCTGGGTAAGCTTCACCAGCCCCGTATCTGATTTGCCGGCAAACCTTGCAAACACGATATCCAGAAGCATCCTCATGCCTTGAGTCATGTAGTTTTCCCTAAAAAAAGCTTCTGCATCCACCTTTCCCTCAGCAAAATCTGTCAAGTTCAGTACATCCTCCTGCGCTGTATCTGCAAATACAGATTCACGCGGTTTCAGCATCATGGCTAGTGGCTTCATTATGAAGACTCCTTTATTTACAAATTCATTTCCGGCAATGACATAACCTTATGTCATCGCCACCGCTTTGCCGCTGCGCAAGAGGTAGAGATAGCATTCATCCAGCGGTCGCTGCCAGATGGCACTAATGGCTTCGCTGTAGAGCATGATCTGCACACGATAGCGCTCCCTGGCATGTTCTGGGTTGGGGTCGCGGTCTGTCTTATAGTCCAGCAGCACCAGATGGCCCTCCCTGTCCTCGAATACCACATCAACAATGCCCTGCACAAAGACCGTGGCGGCCTCATCCTGCACCTGACTGTAAAAGCGCCTGGCCGGCAGCAGGCGGCTGAAAGGCAGTTCCCTGTAGACACGGCGGGCTTCCCTCAGCCTTTGGCCCAGAGGAGATTGCAGGAAAGCTGCGATACGTCCCACATCTACATATGGAGCCTGGCTATCCTGCAGTAGCCCCCGCTCCTGCATATTCTTCAGTTGCCGCTTCACAGCAGCCAGGCTGGGCTGACAGGAAAAATCCAGATGCTGCATTACTAAGTGCAGCAGGGTGCCACGCTCTGTTGCGGTCAACCCCTGGGGCCCTTCTGCCTGCTCCTGCAGGAAGCGGGGGCGTCGCCAGGCCGCTGTCTCCTCCTGGGGCAGTCCCGGCTCTAAGAGTTGCGGTTCCTCCGGCACCAGCCCGTCCAATGCCTCGGCTGCCGTGAACATCTGCTTGATTTCCGTGACGGAGAGCTTCGCCGGAACCTGGGCAAGGCCCCGCTCCTCATAGTGCCAGCCCAGCACCTCCTGCACCTCTCCCGCCCTGTCAGTACCGGGGAGAGGCTGCATCTTCTGCACTGCCAGCAAAATGGGGTCATCGGCTGCGCTGCGCAGTTCCTGCACCGCCACGGCGGAGCCTGGCACAAGCTGAACGGCCAGCTCAGCCCCTATCTCCAGCTCCAGCCCCCAATCCAGGTATTTCTCCGGCAGCTGCGCCAGCTCGCGCAGGCAGCGACCGCCAGTATGCCTTGCTGCCGCAGGCGCCAGCCAATCCAGGAATGTATTGGCACCGGCCAGGCTTTCCACCCTGAGCTGCGGCGCGCTTTCCCCCACCTGGGCGCACCATTTCTGTGCCTGCACAGCAGCTTTCTCCCTGTCCCCGCTGACGCTGCCCACCAAAATGAGCTTCTCCCTGGCCCTGGTCATGGCAACATAGAGCACACGCAATTCCTCGGCCTTGGCCTCTGCAATCAGCCGTCGGGAAACGAGCTGCCAGGGCAAGGTCTGATAGCGCTGCCTGCCCGCCGCACTGCGGGAAACCAGTTGCGGCCCGATGCCCAGCTCCTGATGCAGCAGGAAGGTGCCCCTGGCATCGGTCAGGTTGAATTTCTTGCCCAGGTCAGCCATAATGACCACCGGGAATTCCAGTCCCTTGCTCTTATGCACGCTCATGATGCGCACAACATTCTCGCTGGCCCCCAGAGTACGGGCCACGGAAAGATCTGTCTCCCGCTTCTTCAATTCTTCGATAAAACGCAAGAAGCGGAACAGCCCCCGGTAATTCGTCTGCTCGTATTCTGCTGCCCGATCTGCCAGCATGCGCAGATTCGCTTGCCGAAGGAGCCCTCCCCGCAGGCTGCCCACATAATCGTAGTAGCCTGTATCGCGGTAAAGTTTCCAGATGAGCTCCGGCACGCTGTGGCTGACTGCAAAAGAGCGCCACTCTGCCAGCTTCTGCTGGAACCCGGCAGCCTTGTGCCTGAGCCCCGGCGCAAGCTGCGAGTCCAGTTCCTGGGCACTGAGCAAGGCTGTGTAGAGATCTTCCTTTTCCGCCACCAGGCGCAAGGTGCCCAGCTCCGTCATGGTAAAGCCCCCCAGGGGCGAGGCCAGCACCGCTGCCAGGGGGATATCCTGGCGGGCATTGTCCACCACCGCCAAGAGATCCAGCACCAGCCTGACCTCATGTGCCTCGAAATAGCCGCCGCTGACATCCGCATAGGCGGGGATGCTGCTGCGCCGCAGGACTTCCAGCAGGATATCCGCCTTGCCCGTAACTGCACGCAGCAGCACCGCAATATCCCGGAAGGCAATGGGTCTGTATTCCCCCCCCACAAACACCATATACCCTGCCTCAATAAGAGCTGCAATACGCCCGGCGATATGCTGGGCTTCCAGTTCAAAGCCTTTCAGTTCCCCGGCAGCGCTCTCTGCGTCCTCCCCTGTTTCTGCGGCACTATTTTCTCCGGACAGGATGATATCCAGTTCCACAGGGCCTGCCAGGGTTCGTGTGCCCGCAGGCGGCTCCGGGTAAGCCGCGCCGGGATAGAGCTTGCTCTGGTCATCATAGTCGATTTCCATGGGCTCCTTGCGCATAAGCTGATCAAAAAAGAAATTGACCGGCGAGAGCACCTCCGCCCGACTGCGGAAATTCTGCCTCATGGTAATCAACTGATTCTCATCCCCCCGCCCCGGCTCCAGGGGAAAGGATTCATACTGCCTCTGGAACAAATGTGGATTCGCCAAACGGAAACGGTAGATGCTCTGCTTGACATCACCGACGACGAAGCGGCTGCGAGGCGGCGCAACCAGCGCGAGGATGGCCTCCTGCACGCTGTTCGTATCCTGGTACTCGTCCACCATGACTTCCTTGAATTTATGCTGCAGCTCCAATGCCACCTCGCTGGGCTGATAGCTGTCCTGCTTCAAGCCTGCGGAATCAGCCCCATCAGGTGTGCGCCTCAATATCTGCAACGCATAGTGCTCCAGATCGTCGAAGTCCAGCACACGCCGCTCCTGCTTGGCTGCGCGGAAAGCCTGGCAAAAATCCAGCGTCAGCTGCGTATAGCGGCGCACCGTAGGCGCGCACTCTGCCAGCTCCCCCAAAAGTTCTTCCTCACCCAACTGAAAATATCGCTCCTGCAAATTCTTGACCTTCTCCTTGACAGCATCCCGTCGCTGTTCAAAGCCTGTGCGCAGGGCAGGATATTTTTCCTTCAAGGGCTTGAACTTGTTACCCCGCAGGGCAGGCACCCGGAAGGCCCCACAAGCCTGACGCAGCGTTTCCCAATCCCTGCCTGCCAGCAGGAACGGGTCCAGGGATTCATGGAGGCCCGCCGCCACTTCCAGGTAAGGTGCCAGGCAATTTTCCAGCTCGGCACGGTAAAAAACATCCCCGGCCTCCTGGTAAGCACCTGCAATCAGCCATGTGTCCAGGGCTTCTGCCTCCCGTGCCAGTCCGCTGCGGGCCTGCTCCAACTGCTGCCAGAGTTCCCGCCCCCAGGAAGTTTCCCACAGCCCTGCCTCCCCCCGGAAATTGCTTGCCTGCCGCAGCAGCCAGGCTTCCGGCTCCGGCTGGCTCCGGCTGAATTCATAGAGCTGCAGCACAGCCCCGCAGACAGCCTCGTCTCCCTTGTCATTGCCATAATCATCCACAAAGGCCAGGAAATCCAGCCAGTCAGCCCTGGCCGCATTATATTCATCCTCATCGGCAAAATTTTCCCGCTCCGGCTCCCGATAATGCTCCTCCAGTAAATCCTCCAGTACATCACGCTTCAGAAGCGCCATTTCCTGCTCACCGGCCAGGCGGAACTGGGGATCTGCATCCACCAGCTCGATATGCTGGCGAATGAGGCGCTGGCAGAATACATGGAAGGTGCTGATATGTGCGCCCGTGAGCAGCACCAGTTGACGATCCAGGCGGCGCGCCTTGCCAGCCTCCCCTGCCTCCGCCAGCTCCCTGCGCAGTTCCTTCTCAATGCGCTCGCGCATCTCCATTGCCGCCGCATTCGTAAAGGTCACCACCAGCAGCTCGTCCACATTGCATTCCCCGGCCAGCAGGCGCTGCACTATGCGATCCACCAGCACCCGGGTCTTGCCGGAACCGGCTGCGGCAGCCACAAGTATATTATGTCCCCGTGCCGAGATGGCTTTTTTTTGGTCCTCTGTGTATTCCACGCTGCCTCAGCCTTTCTTTTCCTTGACACTACTCTACCTTCCTGCTCCACATTACCAATCCAGGCTATCCTGATTATGCAGGAAATCAAACAGGCCTATCGTCAGAATGCCATACTCGCTATGAAAAGGTTTGATAACATCCTTCACTATGATGATTTTCTTAAAAGCATCTTTGGCAGCCAAAAGCGAAGCCTGCTCCTGCCTGACTTTTTCCTCATCCGGCAGGCTATAAGCGGATTGGATATAATAGCGTTTGCTGCCCAGGTTAGCCACAAAGTCAATTTCCAAATGTTTGGTTAGTTTGCTGCCCGAGACTTTATCTATATACCTTTGCCTGACGCTTCCCACATCCACATTGTAGCCGCGCATCCGCAACTCATTGTAAAGTATGTTCTCCATCAGGTGGGGCTCCTCAATCTGTCGAAAATCCAGCCTGGCATTTCGCAGCCCCACATCTTCAAAATAGTATTTCAGAGGGCTGCCTATATACTTGCGCCCCTTGACATCATACCGATTGGCCGCAGCAATGATAAATGCTTCTTTCAGATAGCCAATATACTTGTTTATCGTGTTGTCACTGATAGATGAGTGCAATCTGCTCTTGAATGTTGCTTCTATCTTGGCCGGATTGGTCAGGGAACCAACAGAAGATGCCAGGACATTCAGCAAATCTTCCAGCTCTTGAGGCTTCTCTATCGAATTTCGCTCCACTATATCCTTCAGGTAAGTCTCACGAACCAGATTGATAAGGTATTTAGACTTCTGTTCGTCCGTCTTCATGGCAACAGTCAGAGGCAGGCCACCATACGTCATGTATTCTGCCCAGCCATGATAGTCATCCCCGTCATATACCTCCATAAATTCACCAAAGGACAGGGGGAATATGTGAACCTCATCCCCCCGGCCACGGAACTCTGTCAGTACATCAGTTGACAAGAACTTTGAATTGCTGCCGGTTGCGTACACGTCAAGATTCGTCTCACGCAAAAGGGAATTCAGCACTTCTTCAAAATCCCTGAGCATCTGAACTTCATCAAGCAGGATGTAATAGCTGCCATCGTCTTTGATATTGGCTGTCAAATACTCCATCAGCACCTCGGGCTCCCTGTAACGCCGGTTTTGCAGGCGATCAAACTCCATAACAATGATATGATCATCCTGAATCCCTGAATCCCGCAGATATTGACGAAATATGTTCAGCAGCAGAAAAGACTTGCCGCTTCGCCTTATACCCGTTACTACCTTTATCAAGCCATTGTGCATACGGTCTATGAGCCTTTGCAGATACTGGTTTCTGTGTATGTACATAAATGCCCCCTTGTAAAGAAAAGCTGTCCTTGGACATGTTTTCTTTACTATTGTAACATAAAAGTTCCTTGCAAAAGCAATAATTGTAAAATAAAGCTGTCCTTGGACGTGTTCTTTTTACAAGGTTCGCTTCTGGATACGACCTGAAGGGTGAGCTGGGACCGCTGCCTCAGCCTTTCTTCTGCTTGATTGCACTTATCAAATCTTCCCTGCCCGTACAGGCCGCCATTTGCTCCTCTATTTCCAGTTCCCCGGCTGCCTCCAGGTCGTTGTAGCTGTATCCCGGCAACTGCGGGTCAAAGCCGCAGACATCGGCGTACAGGCAATAGGCGCAGGGGCCTGGCTTGCCCTGCTGCCGCGCGGGATGCGCTGCAATCTCCCCTGCCAGGATGCGGCTGCCAGTATCCTGCAGGATAAAGCCCACGTAGTCCAGCAGCAGCTCGAACTCCTCCGGCTCCTTCACGCTGTCCTTCGGCACAAAGCTTACGCTTTCCTCCCCCGTCTGCTTATCCGTCTGCAGTTTGGCCTTCGGCATGACGAACCTGCCTTCTGCTCCCCGTTCCAGGGCTCTGATGATTTCCGGGTCGGCAACGACCCAGCCCGGCAGGCGCAGTTCCTTTTCAACTTTCCCGGCCAGCTCCTCCTCAGTGAGCCGTGAGCCTGCCTTGATGAGAGGATTCTTTAAAAAGGCATAGAGCATGCCCGCAGGCAGCCTGGCCTCGCCCTGCTGCTTTAAGAGCTCCCTGGCGACCAGCATATAGGCCAGCAGTTGCAGCCTGAGACCGTGGTAGACCTCGAAGATATTTACCGCCGCCTGACCTGTCTTGTAATCCACCACCAGATAGTAGGGGGCATCTGTCTGCACATCAATACGGTCAATCTGCCCCTTAAAGGACAGTGAAAAACCACCTTTCAGCGGCAGGGGCTTCAAGTGTACGGCATCCCCCCTGGCGCCGAAGTGCTCCTCGAAGAAGGCTGGGCGGAAACGGGACAGTTCCGCCCAGGCCGTCAGATGCTCAATGGCACGCAGGGCCGTCATCTGCAGGCGCTCCCGCAAGTGGCGGTAGCCGCCCCGGCTGAGCAGAATCTCACTTTGCAACCGGGGCGAAATCTTTTCAATCAGTCCGGCACATATTTCCCTGCGCTTATCCTCCGGCACCGCTGCCCACTCATTACCGTAATCGGTCTTCACCATCTGCCCGTATTCCCGCAGCACTTCATGCAGCAGCTGGCCTAAGTCCGGCGAGCGGAAATGGTACTCCCGCCGCTCCCGCAGTTTCAGCCCGTGGGAGGCAAAATGGGCAAAGGGGCAGTTGCGGAACTGCTCAAACTGGGTGACGCTGCCTCTGAGCATGCGTCCCTGCAGGAACAGCCTCCTGGCCAGCTCCGGCGGCAGTTTTTCACTGCCTGCCTTCGCAAACAGGCCGGAAAGGGACAGCTTCAAAGCATCCCGCAGGCTTTCCTCCCCCAGGGCCCAGTTATACACATTCTGCCAAAAAGGCTGCATCCTGCCTTCTTCCTTCTGTCCCCGCAGGGCATTCACCAGGCCGGACAGAGCCGGCAAAGGTGCCGCGAGGACGAGATTATCCTTGCGCGTCAATGTCTCCAGCGGTATGGACAAGGGTTCCGCCTGGGGAAAAATGGAGCGCAGGCGGCTGACAAGGGCTGCCGGCTGCAAAGCCGCCCCTGCACTGTCTGCCAGTGCCCAGGAGACCCACAGGTACTCACTGGCCTCGTTGAAGCCCCGGTAGAGCAGGAACCTTTCACCGAAGGATCTGTCCTGCCCGCCCCTGGAAATCTCATAACCGCTGCCGTCACCCAACTTTGCCAGAGTCTCTGCGATATGCATCCTGTCCGCATCCGTCAGCAGGCCCTGCTCATGCACATGGCGGGGCATGCTGCCGGCATTGGCGCCCAGGATGTAGAGGCCCCGCATACCCGCCAGGCTGTTCTGGTCAAAGGGCGCAATGGTCACGTAATCCAGGCCAGGCGGTATCAGGGATACCTGCAGGGCATCAAGCCCTGTAGCCAGCACCTCGCTGTAATCCCTCAGGCTCATCTCCTCCCCGCCGCTGATCTCCACCAACTGGTCAAAGAGAGCCATGCAACTGGCCCAGATTTGCCTGTGTTCCGCTGCATCTGCCAGGCGCCCCTCCCGCTCTGCCGTCTCCTCCAGTTCCGCCAGGCGCTCAGGCACCCCCAGGCCCACCAGGTAATCATACAGGGCCTCTGTCAGGCCGCGTACCGTCTTTGCCTGCCTCACCGCTTCATCGAGCCTTGCCAGGGGCTCCGCCGCCTGGCGCCGCAGGCCGTCGATTTCCCTCAGACGCTCTTCCTGGGCCTCGTCCCTCTGCTCATCTGCAGCCAGGGAGTAGCGCCTGTGCCAGCGCCAGGGCTCCTTCTGAGTCCAGCGGCTGCGCCCCCGGATGCCGAATTCCAGCACATAGTTCTCCAGCTTGTCCACATCCTCGCGCACACAGGGAAAGAATCCCGTACGCAGTGCGCGCAACATGGTTTCGTAGCGCCAGCCTCGTCCCCTGTCCTGCACTGCTTCCAGTGACGAGCGCAGAAGCTCCGCCAGGGGATGGTGGATGCTGGGCCGCTTGCCGTCATAGAAATAGGGTATGCCGTAATCCTGAAAGACCAGGCGCAAAAGGCCCCCGTATGCCTCATCATCACGCACGAGCACGCCCATCTCCTGCCAGCGCCAGCCGGAACGGGCCAGGCGCAGGATGTCGGAGGCCACGCACTCCACCTCCAGACGCCGATTCGCGGCCTCTGTCAGCCGCAGTCCTGCCTCTCCGCCCCATGGCACAGGCGGCTTATAGGAAAAAAGCTGCTCCTCCAGGGCAGCAAGGGAGGGCTGGCCTGCGGTGCGCCGATTCTGCTCCAGGAGCTGCACGGCAGCCTCTCCCCGCCCCCCCAGCTTGTGCCACAACTGCTCCAAAGCGATTTTAGTTCTCAGGGAACGGTTGAACAGGCCGGCCTCCTCTGTATTCTCCGGCAGTTGCAGATTGACACCGTTGCCTGTACGCTCTCCTGCCAGGGGCAGGACGATATGCACAGCCGTTGCACTCTTAAGCAACGCCCCCAGGACCCTGAGCTCCTGGGGGTTGAAGAAGATGAAGCCATCCACCCAGATCTCGGCCCCCTGCAGGAATTCTGCCTCCGGTATGCGCCGGGCCAAAAGCTCCATCATATCCTCGGAGTCATTCACCCGGCCTGCCATCTCCCCCTGGAAATCCTCGGCTAAAAGGGCCAGTTCCGAGAGCTTGCCGGACAGACGCCCCTTGCCCAGGGACTTAGCCGCGCAGCGCAGGATCTCCGGTGTCAGCCGGTAGCTTTTCGTCTCCTTGATGATATCTGCCAGGCTTTCGGTAAAGCCTCTCTGCCGGGCCGCACGAGCAAAAACTGTCAGCTCCCCCGCCCTGGCACGGCGGTTCAGTATCTTGCGCAACAGCAGCTGCCGTCCCACCTCGCTGATGCGCGGTAGCCCCTCGCCTCCTGTCTCCAGCAGCACCTGCCGGGCAAAGCGGCGAAAACCGAAGACGTAAGCGCGCATAAAGCCGCCCCCCGGCGCTGCAGCAGCCAGTTCCCTTTCTGCCTTGTATGTCTCATGCTCAGGCAAAAGCAGCACCAGGGCCTTGCCTGCCGGTGCTTCCCCCAGTCGGGTGCAGATGGCTTCGCGGCAGGCCATGCTCTTGCCCGTCCCTGCCCGCCCGACAATGAAATTCAGTGCAGCTGTCATTTCCCGGCCCCCCGATAAAAAAGAACTGCTGCACACATGTATGTGCAGCAGCCCCACAAATCAACATTTTAACATTTTCTCAAAAGCTAAAGGGTGTCGTCACCCGTCTCAGCGTACGCCCGCACTCGCAGGTTTCCTCCACCATGCTGACCGCCTGCCCCGTCCGGTAGCGGATCAGCGGCATGGCCTCGGCCTGCAAGGTCGTAACCACCAGCTCGCCCATCTGGTTCGGCTCTGTCACCGGCACATCACTGTTGAAGTTGATGATTTCCGGATAATAGAAGTCCTCCTGGATATGCTGCCCAGCATGAGCCTCACACTGGAACAGCACTCCGGCCGTGCCCAGCTCTGCCGCTGCGTAGAAGTTATAGACCGTCGCACGGGTGCGATCCTGGATATGGCGCTGCATCGGGTTCTGGATGCCGTTGGGATTCATGCAGATGACCCTGTCCAGCGGATAATCAATAATGTTCTTGCCCGTTGCCTGGAGCTGAATGACCAGCTGCATGATAAGCTGCGGCGTGGTCACGATCGTGTCCATGCTCACCAGCTCCATCAGGCGGAGCCACTGCCTGTAATCAGAACCCATGGGCACCACCGTGGCCCCGATGTTTTCCAGGGCGTACTGCACATCCAGCACGCGGCTGTCCGCCAGATCGCCCTGTACAGCCACCACAGATGTTTTGTTGATGCCCGTTGCCACCAGGCAGCGAGCCATCATCTCCGTATTTTTCGCGATATCACCCTGGGTATAGAGCTTCGTCAGCTCTCCTGCGATCTGCTGCATATGGTTGAAGCGCAGGATGCCGGAAATGGGCAGGGTCAGGATGTCCAGCGAATCCACCTGATGGAGCTGCGGAGACAGCAGAAAGGGGAATTTCCGCAAGTCTTCCAGCTCCTGCAGATCATCTGCCTTGACCTTGGCCTGCTCAAAGGACTGCTGGTAGAAGAAGCTCTTTTCCTCCGCCCAGCGCAACTGCTGCTTCAAAAGCTCCAGCTGCTTCTCCCGCATGGTGCCCTTATCCATTTGTTCTACCTTCTGATTGGCGTACATCGCAAAACACCTGCTTAGACTAGATTCATATCCGTGCGGCCATTCCTCAGGTCAGCGGCTTCTGATAGAAGAAAGGCTGGAAGCTCGTGTAACCAAGCTTGCGGAAGTTCAGTATAGCCTCGGTTGCGCCAACAAAGAGTATGCCACCCGGCTTCAGCGCCTTGAAGAAGTTCGCATACAGCTGATCCTTCGCCTCCTCCGTGAAATAAATAACCACGTTGCGGCAAAGAATCAGGTCGAACCCTTCCTCAAATTTATCCTTCAGGAGGTTGTGGCGCTTGAATTCAATGCAGTTCTTGATTTCCTGCTTAACTGCGTACTTATCGCCATCCACCTTATCGAAATACTTGGCAAGGCGCTCCTTCTGCATGGCCTTGATTTCGCCCTCTACATACACGCCGCGCTTCGCCTTGGCCAGGATTTCTATATCCAGGTCACTGGCCAGGATGCGATGGCGCACATTCGGCGTCATCTCCTTCATGATGATGGCCAAAGAGTACGGCTCAGCGCCGATGGAGCAACCGGCACTCCAGATGTTCAGGCGCGGGGAGCGCTTCAGCAGGTCGGGAATGACATCTGTCTCCAGCTTGCCGAACTTCTCCGGCGTCCGAAAGAATTCCGACACGTTGATGGTCAGATATTCTATGAAGGCCGCGAAATCGTCCTTGTTCTTGGCTGCATTGTCAAAATACTCGCAGAACGAATCCATACCGGCACGGGTAATCAAATTGCCGATGCGCCGTTTCATTTGCGGCTCTTTGTAAAGATCGAGATCTATTTCCGTCTTGGCCTTCAGTTTCTGCTTGAAACCAGCCCAGTCTTTGTCGTCCATCATAGCGGTATTACCTCCTGTTGTCAAATACTCTATCTCTTAGCTATATTCCCCCCCCGCCGCGAAAATTCCTTCTTTCTCAAAAAAATTTCAATAAATAAAAAAGAAAAAGAAGATGCCCTGTCCGGCCTGCAGGGCCGGACAGGGCATCCCAAAAGCATGCGCACATTCAGCTGATATCGAAGACCTTGCTGTTCTTCACATCCAGCAGCTTGGGCATCACGATATGCAGCACTCCATTATCATAAGCAACGCTGACAGCGGACTCGTCAATCTCATCCACCTTGAAGGAGCGCTCGAACTCACCGCTCCGGCGCTCATGGCAGATATACCTCACATCATCAGGCTCCAGCTCCTCACGCTCGGCCTTGATGCGCAGGTAGCCTCCCTCATCGTATGATACCGTGATCTGCTCCTTGCGGAAACCCGGCAGCTCGGCAAACAGCTCGTAGCTGGAAGCCGTATCGATCACATCAACACGGAAAGAGGACAGGGCACCGCTCATGCGTCCGATGGGATTGCCGGGCTGGTCTGCAGCGAATTCCAGAAAACGCTCCACCAGTTCCTGCCCCTTGTCCATGCGCTCGCGCAGATTGAATGGTACTGTACGGAACATACTCATCCCTCCATAATGAATCAGGCTGCTAAATCCTACGATTATCTTGCTTATGGAATTATTATAGTGTAAAATTACGAAGATTTCAAGCAAATGCCCCGGGGCTGTCAGCCCAGCTCTATCACATCGAGATCATCAGGCACGAAAACCGGGCCATGGTAATACTTGCCTGCCTCAGCGGAGTAATCACCCTTGCGCGTTGCAATATGCTTGTCCTCCGTATGGTAGAGCACCAGATGTTTGATCCTGAGCTCCTTGGCCAGCTCACTGGCCTCCTTGACCGTGGAATGATTCTTCTCATAGGGCTTAAAGACCTCACGGTCATCGTAGCGGCAGAAAGCCTCCGCCAGCAGCCAGTCCGCCCCCTCGGCATACTGCCTGTCATGCTCGTTATACGGCTCATCTCCCAGGCAGCAGAAATTCATGCCATCCGGGAACATGAGCTGATAGCCGTACTGCTTGGCCTTGGTGGAGAGAATGTCGAAGGCCGTCAGGGCAGCAAAGGGCAGCTCCACCCTTTCGCCGTCCTGCAGTTCATGCACCAGGATATCCTGGCCGACACGGGCGAAGTCCTTCTTTTTCAGGGTCATCTCCGTCATGGTAAGCAGCATATGCTTCACCACATCGTGGCAGTAAATATGAAATTGCCCTTCATACTTGCCCTTGTTTATCAGATCCGCGACCTTGCGTATCACCCAGATAACCCCCAGCACATGGTCGGTATGACCGTGGGTGACGAACATGTGGTGGCAGTCCTGCCACTTAAAGGGAGTCTGCTCCAACTGCCGCAGGATGCCGTTGCCGCCCCCTGCATCCGTCAGGAACAGGCTGCCGTCCTCCGCCTCCAGATAAAAGCAGGTATTGAAGCACTTGGTCGCCATGGCAAATCCCGTGCCCAGAACATACATTTTCCGCATATTCCTTCCTCCTTCGGCTTCCTCATTTCTTGCCCCAACGTGCCAGGGCCATCTTCGCGGCCTGCTGCTCCGCAGCCTTTTTGCTGCGGCCGGAGCCTTCACCCAGGATCTTGCCGTCCACCAGCACGCGGCTCGTAAAGGTACGCGCATGAGGAGGGCCGCTCTCCCCCGCTTCCTCGTAGGTAATTACCTTATCCGGGTCACGGTGCACCAGTTCCTGGAAAGTGGTCTTATAGTCGGTCATAATCTCCCCGACCTGGGCAGCCTCAGCGAATTGCTCCGCAAGCTGGCGCAGGACATAATCCTGGGCCACTTCCCAGCCCTGGTCTTCGTAGATGGCGCCAATGACGGCCTCGAAAGCATCCTCCAGATTGGTCTGGCGCGCCCGTCCGCCTCCCAGTTCCTCGCCGTGGCCCAGCAGCAAATGCTCACCGAAATTCAGTCCCCTGGCCAGCCCTGCCAGGGTCTCCGAGCGCACGATGCTGGCCCGTATCTTGGTCAGCTCCCCCTCGGGCAATTTGGGAAAGTGCCTATAAAGATAGGTGCTGGAGGCAAGCTCCAGCACCGCATCACCTAAGAATTCCAGTCGCTCATTATGGGCTGTTTCCCGCTTGGCCTCATTGGCAAAGGAAGTATGGGTCAGCGCCTGATCCAGAAGCCGAAGATCACGGAACTCCACCCCCAGCTTCCGGGAGAGGGCGATAAGTTCCGCCCTGCGCTTCCCGGAAAGAGAGTGCTCCATTTTACTGCTCATACTTCTTAAGCAGCAAGCAGGCATTGTGACCGCCGAAGCCGAAGGAATTGGACATGGCCGCCCGTACTTTCTTGGACCTGGCCTTGTTCGGCACATAGTCCAGATCCAGTCCCTCATCCGGTGTCTCATAGTTGATGGTGGGCGGCAGCATATCATTCTCCACAGCCAGGGCCGTAGCGATGCACTCCACGCCACCGGCGGCGCCCAGGAGATGCCCCGTCATGGACTTGATGGAGGAAACGGAAACGTCCTTGGCAGCCTCGCCCCAGACAGACTTGATGGCCTCGCTCTCGCCCTCATCGTTCATATGGGTGGAAGTGCCGTGGGAATTCACATAATCCACCTCGCTGGCCTGCATGCCCGCGTCATCCAGGGCAAGCTGCATGCACTTGGACTGATAGGCCCCGTGGGGAGCCGGGCTCGTGATATGGTAGGCATCGGAGTTTGCGCCATAGCCCACTACCTCGGCATAGATGTGGGCACCACGAGCCAGGGCATGCTCAAGGCTTTCCAGCACCACAATGCCTGCGCCCTCGCCCATCACAAAGCCGCTGCGGTTCTTATCGAAGGGACGGGAGGCGTGCTCCGGGTCATCATTGTGATCCGTGCAGAGAGCCTTCATGGCGCAGAAACCGGCAACAGCAGCGCCGGAGATGGATGCCTCGGTGCCACCTGCCAGCATGGCATCCGCCTCGCCCCGCTGGATAATGCGGAAGGCATCACCGATGCAGTTCGTGCCTGTGGCGCAGGCCGTAACCACACACTCAGAGGGGCCATGCAGGCCAAACTCGATGGCAACGTGTCCGGTAGCCATATTCGCTATCATCATGGGGATGAAGAAGGGGCTGATACGGGACGGCCCCTTGGAGAAGAGCTTCTCATACTGGGTGTGCATCGTCTCGATGCCCCCGATACCGGCACCGATGTATGTACCAATGCGATCGCGATTCTCTTTTTCAAAATCCAGGCCCGCATCCTGCACGGCCAGCTTGGATGCCGCTACAGCGAACTGGGCATAGCGATCCATGCGCTTGGACTCTTTCTTATCAATGTAGTCGTTCGGCTCAAAATCCTTGACTTCCCCCGCAATCTGGGAAGGATAGTCCGTCGCGTCGAAGCGGGTGATCCTGGCAATGCCGTTCTTGCCCGCCAGCAGGCCCTGCCAGAATGCTTCCTTGCCGATGCCGATAGGAGTAACGGCTCCCAGACCTGTAATAACTACACGATTGCTCAAAAGAAACGACCCCTTTCCTCATTCCAAATGCACTTTCACAACGGAACAAGGCGGCAGCTGGCTGCCCCCGCCTTGCCAAATCTTTTCTTCTCAGGTTGCAGCCGCGACCTCCGCCCTAAGCTGCTCAAAAATATCATGCACAGGCATAATGCGCTCAATGGTCGGCAGACGCTCGCCGGTAAAGACCAAGCCGGTCTCCACATCACCCTGCTGCGCACGTATCAGAGCGCGGATGATGCAGAAATTATGCTTGCACGCCTTCAGGCATTGATCGCAAACCTTGGGCGGCACAGGGCCTTCCATCACGCGGGCCGTAAAGGGCGTGCGCACGGCACGTCCCGGCAGCCCCACCGGGCTGTGGATAACCACCACGTCCTCAGGCTTGGATTTCAGGTAGTACTCTTTCAGAGCAGGCGCGCCATTCGCCTCCTCGCTGACTGCGAAGCGCGAGCCCATCTGGACGCCGTTGGCACCCATCTTTATCAAATCAACGATATCCTGGCCATGCAGGACGCCGCCGGCTGCTATGACCGGAAGCTTCACTGCTGCGCGGATGTCCGGGATGAGATTGCGGACAGAGGTATCCGTCCCCAGATGCCCACCGGCCTCCTTGCCTTCCACAACAATAGCCGTGGCGCCAAGACGCTCGGAAATCTTTGCCAATTTAACTGATGAGACAATCGGTACGATCGGCGTACCCGATTCCTTGCCCAGACCAAACATATCACGGGAAAAACCGGCGCCGGCCACAACCAGGTCTATGCCTTCGCTGATAGCGGTCTTCACGACCTCGGCAAAATCCCTGGCGGCAACCATGATATTGATACCGATTACTCCTTTGGACAGGGCACGGGCGAGACGGATCTCGTAACGCAGCTCATCATGGGACATGCCGGATGCAGCAATGAGCCCAATGCCGCCCTCGTTGGCTACAGCCGCAGCCAGACGAGCAGTTGACAGACGAATCGCCATGCCCCCCTGAACGATTGGAATCTTAGCGATTTTCTTGCCAATTTTCAGCTCTGGAAGCTTCAATGTTACTCCTCCATTCCGTCCCTCCTTTGAAAAATCCCGTGAATCAGGAACTATCGTACCTAGCTTCACGGGATTTCAAAGGTCAGACGCCCAAAATTATTCCTTGTTCTGATCGATGTAGGTGACAACATCCTGAACGGTCTTGATCTTCTCAGCAGCCTCATCCGGAATCTCAATGTTGAATTCCTCTTCAAAGGCCATGATCAGCTCAACAATGTCCAGGGAATCAGCACCCAGGTCATCGATGAAAGTGGACTCGATAGCAACCTCATCGGCCTCAACGCCAAGCTGCTCAACCACAATGTCCCTTACTTTCTCGAAAGTCGACATGAAGTAAACACCTCCTTGATACCTTAAGAAGCAGTTATCAGCTTCTGTTTTTACTTTATCATCATATCACATTACCATGCCGCCGTCTACATTGACGACCTGGCCGGTGATATAAGACGCATTATCGGAAACCAGGAAGCACACGGCATTTGCCACATCCTCAGGCTGGCCTGCACGACCCAGGGGAACACCCGCCAACGTGGCCTCCCGCGCCTTCTCCGTCATCGCCGCTGTCATATCCGTATCTATGAAGCCCGGTGCCACCATGTTCACTGTGATACCCCTGGAAGCAAGTTCCTTGGCCATGGACTTGGAAAAGCCGATGACGCCTGCCTTGGCTGCCGCATAATTCGACTGCCCCGCGTTGCCCATCAGCCCCACCACGGAAGCCATGTTCACGATACGGCCGCTTCTTTGCTTCATCATCAGCTTCGTGACCGCCTTCGTGCACGCATAGACACCGCCGAGGTTCGTTTTCAGCACCGCATGGAAATCTTCATCCTTCATGCGCGCCAAAAGTCCGTCCCTGGTGATGCCCGCATTGTTGACCAGGATGTCAATACGCCCAAAGCGCCCCACCACAGCCTCCACCATGGCGGCAACAGCCTCGCTGCTGGAGACATCTGCCTGGCAGAGCAGGGCCTCGCCGCCGGCAGCTTCAATCTCTGCCTTCACGGCCTCAGCTTTTTCCGTGCTGCCAGCGTAATTGATGGCGACCTTCGCGCCTTCAGATGCCAGCTTCAGGGCAATCGCCCGGCCAATGCCGCGGGATGCGCCCGTAACCAGCGCTACTTTCCCATCTAAAAGCATATTAACGAACCTCCTGGAAATAGTCAAGGGTTTTTTGCAGGCTTTCCAGATTTTCAACATTCATGCTGGTAAGAGCCTTGTCAATGCGGCGATTGAAGCCACAGAGGGTCTTGCCCGGGCCTGCCTCAATGAAGGTATCCGCACCGAATTCCTGCATGGTCTGCACGCAGTCAATCCACTTCACCGGATGGTCAGCCTGCTTGACCAGATTCTCCTTGATCTCGGCAGCACTGGTCTCCATCTTGCCCGTATAATTCGCCACCACCGGGAAAGCGGCATCATGCAGGGTAATCTTATCCAGCTCGGCAGCCAGCTTCACCGCAGCGGGCTGCATCAGCGTGCTGTGGAAAGGAGCGGAAACCGGCAGGATAACGGCCTTCTTCGCGCCTGCAGCCTTCAAGGTCTCCACCGCGGCCCCCACACCGGCCGTCGTGCCCGCAATGACCGTCTGGCCAGGGCAGTTGAAATTGACCGCCTGCACCGCACCGACGTTTTTGGAGGCGTCCTCGCAAGCCTCTGTGATAACCTCGTCCCCCAGGCCGATGATGGCAGCCATGCCGCCCTGGCCCACAGGCACGGCCTCCTGCATGTACTGGCCCCGCTTATGCACAAGCAGCACAGCGTCCTGGAAATCCAGCACACCGGCAGCGACCAGGGCGGAATACTCGCCCAGGCTGTGGCCGCCCGCAATCTCAGGCTGCAGGCCATGCTCCTTCAGGATAGCATTCGAAATGCAGCTCATAGTCAGGATGGCAGGCTGGGTATTGGCGGTCAGCTTCAAGTCCTCAGCCGGGCCGTCGAAGCACATATCCATGATGGAATACCCCAATGCTTCGTCAGCCTCTTTGAAGAGCTTCTTTGCCACGTCATACTTCTCATAAAAATCCTTGCCCATCCCCACTGCCTGGGCACCCTGCCCTGGGAATACGAACGCCACCTTATTCACGCTATGACCTCCCTCAGACTTAGCCTCTAAAATCTTACTTGCATCTATTCTGGACACCGGTAATGACCTCCGGCAGCCCCCCGACAATATCGTCAATGATTTTCTGCACCGGCTTGATGTCATTCAGCATACCGGAAATCTCACCGATCATCACGGAGCCGTTATCCACATCGCCTTCATGGGTAGCACGGTGCAGGCTGCCGACGCCCAGCTTTTCCAGTTCCTCTGCCGAAGCCTGGGCAGCCTCCATCTCCTCATACTTGCGCGTCAGCTTATTGGCGAGCACCCTGGCCGGATGGCCGAGGCTGCGGCCCGTGACCACCGTGGAGCGATCCTTGGCCTTCAGCACCATCTTCTTGTAGTTCTCATGGGCGATGCATTCCTCGGAGAGGACAAAGCGCGTGCCCATCTGCACCGCCTGGGCCCCCAGGGCGAAGGCAGCCGCCATGCCCCTGGAATCGCCGATGCCACCTGCGCCGATGACAGGCACATCCACCGCATCCACCACCTGGGGCAAAAGAGCCATCGTCGTAATCTCGCCGATATGCCCGCCGGACTCCGTACCCTCCGCGATAACCGCGTCCGCCCCCACGCGCACCAGGCGCTTGGCCAGGGCCACAGATGCCACCACGGGGATAACCTTGGAGCCGATTTCCTTCAGGGCCGGCACATATTCCCCCGGATTGCCTGCCCCCGTCGTCACCACCGGCACCTTTTCATCAACGACAACCTGCATGACTTCTTTAACGAAGGGGCTCATCAGCATGATATTCACGCCGAAGGGCTTATCCGTCCAGCCCTTGCACTTCTGAATCTCCGCGCGGAGGACATCCGGCGGCATATGACCGGCGCCGATAAGTCCCAGGCCACCGGCATTGGAAACAGCCGAAGCCAGCTCCGCCGTACCTATCCAGGCCATACCGCCCTGGAAAATCGGGTATTTTATACCCAGCATCTTGCAGACAACGTTGTTTTCAAACATTAAATCGTATCCTCCTTAGCGGCAGCGGCGGCCTCGCCTGCATCTGCCAGCTCCTCTTCCTCCCGCAACTTCTCCTGGATACGCTCAAGGACAGCTCCCTCTACATATCCCTTCGCCACACCGATGGCGCTGCAAATGGCCTTGGCATTGGATGAGCCGTGGCTGATAAGGCAGCAGCCATTCACCCCCAGGAGGGGCGCGCCGCCGTACTCCGTGGCATCCAGGCGCTTGCCCAGCTTCTTCAGCGTCGGCTTCAGGAGCAGTGCGCCGAGCTTGGGCAGGATGCCCCCCTCTTTCACCGCGTCCTTGATGAGCTTCATAATTGTCTTAGCCAGACCCTCACCAAATTTTAGCACAACATTGCCCACAAATCCATCACAAATTACGACATCGAAATTTCCCTTGGGAACATCCCGGCCTTCGGCGTTGCCGCAGAAGTTGATGGTGCGCATGGTCTTCAAAATCTGGTATGTGGCCTTCGCCTGCTCGTTGCCCTTGGTTTCCTCCTCACCGATATTGAGAAGGCCCACACGGGGCGATTTTACGCCGAAAACATACTCCGCATAAATGGAGCCCATCATGCCGCTCTGCACCAGATGCTCCGGCTTGGAATCCACATTGGCGCCGGAGTCCAGCAGGAGGGTCACGCCCTTGGGAGTCGGCATCGGCGTTGCAATGGTGGGGCGTCCTATTCCCTTGATGCGCTTCAGGATAAGCTGCGCTGCGGTCACGGCCGCGCCGGTGCTGCCCGCAGAGAGCACGGCATCGCACTTTCCTTCCTTCACCAGGCGGGTAGCCACCACCAGGGAGGAATCCTTTTTCGTGCGCACGGCCTCAGCCGGGTGCTCCCCCATCTCGATGACCTCCGTCGTATGACAGATGTCAATGCCAAGCCCTTCCCAGCCCTGTTCGCGCTCCAGCACCTTGCGGATCTGCGGCTCATCCCCGACCAGCACAATGCCCACGCCGTACTTGCGTGCCGCCCGGACAGCACCGTAAACAATCTGCTCTGGTGCAAAATCGCCGCCCATGGCATCAACTGCAATCTTCACGCTGCTGCCTCCCAAACTCTCTCCACTTCTCACTTTTCTCCCCAGGAAACCATGATGAACTTCGCACGGAAAACTTCCTGACTCTCATTGCGTGTCTTGACCCACACAAAATATTTATTGCCGCGCACCCGCACAATCTCGGCTTTCGCTATCAGCTTCTCACCCACATGCACCGGCACCTTGTATTTCACATTCGCCACACCGGTAACAGCCATAGGCGCATCTATGACGGCAATGGCCAGCGAATTTGCCTGGGAGAACATATACTGCCCTTTGGCAATCTGGGTCTTGGCAAAGACCATATCCTCCGTGATGCGCAGGAGCGAAATGCCCGAGCGGCCCAGCTCCAGATCGATAAGCTCCCCCACGACCTCGCCGCTCCTGAGTGCCTTGACCTTGGTCTGGGCTGTCTCCGCCATCTTGCGGATACGTCCCCTCAGCTCCGGTATGCCCAGCTCCAAGCGATCCAGGCGGATGGTCTGCACGCTCACAGCCAGGTTCCTGGCCAGCTCCTCATCTGTCAAAAAAGGCTTCTCCTTCACTTGTGCCAGCAGCATCTCCTGCCGCTCTTTTTTCTTGACCCGGGCCATCCGTCTCACCACCAATTTTAGTACCTGCTACTACAATCTCATGCTAGGGATTATTATAATGGCTCACTCCTAAAAAAGCAAGGGCAGAAATGATATTTTTAGGAGTAATTTTTAATAGTTAGTGACAAAAAGCAATAAAATAAGCAGGACCAAAGTCCTGCTTGCTGTATCGGCCTTACTCGGCTGCTGCGATGACCTCTTTGCCATCATAATAGCCGCATTCCGGGCACACATGATGGGGCATTTTCGGTTCGTGGCACTGGGGGCACGCGACAAAGCCCGGAGCCTCCAGCTTCCAGTTCGCACGACGGCTGTCGCGGCGAGCCTTGCTCATCTTACGCTTTGGGACTGCCATCAGGATACACCTCCTTAAATTGCGATAAAAAGGAAACGCCTGTGGCTTCCCTTCAATCTTCCTTTACTAATTGCTGCAGCGCTGCCAGCCGGGGATCAGGCACAAAACGGTCACAGCCGCAATCACCCTCATTCAGATCCTTGCCGCAGACGGGACAGAGCCCCTTGCAATCAGGCCGGCAAAGCTTGCTCAGGGACTGGGAAGATAGCAGGGTATCACGGACCAAAGCCTCGATATCAATGCTGTCTCCCGTGAAGATCTCCGCCTCCGGGGATTCCTCCGCCCCATTATCCTCAGAACGGTACTCCTCCGTAAACTCATGCGCCTGCTCCTGCCGACAATCGGCCAAGCAACGGTCACAGGCAAAGTGCTTCACAGCCCTTACCGTGCCTTGCACACGATAACAGACGCCCGTATATACGAGTGAGCCTTCTGCAGTGACCGGCCCCTCGAAAGAGAAGTCCGCTCCCGCCGCCTCCAGCGCATCTGCGGTCGTCCTAAAGACGAAAGGTATCTCGCGCCCCAGCGCGCCTGCCGCCTCAGCTATATCGATCTTCATCACCTAGCATCAACCTCAACTCATTATAAGGGGCACTTCTGCCTTTGTCAAGAAAATCTCTTTACACCACGGAGTTTTTTAATCCCCTAAGCGCTCATTGAAAGTCTTCAGGGCTTCCTGCTGCACGACCTTCAAGGGCACCTGCTGTGCCTCAGCCAGGCGGCGGCAATCCTCATACTCAGGGGCCACATTGACAATATGCCCGCCGTAGGCACTGACCTTGCAGGCCACAATGCCGTAGCGCGTTTCCACCTTAGCTATGTGCCGGTCTGCCTCCAGGCGTTCATCTATACGGCGCACACGAATGCCAATGCTGGTCGTCTCCCGGAAAATAATCGTCGCACAAGCCTCCCGTTCTGCATCGGCAGTCAGGACAGAGAGCATATGCGCCGGACGTCCCTTCTTCATGATGATGGGCGTCACCCACACATCCCTGGCTCCGGCTGCCAGCAGCCTCTCGAACAAGTAGCCGAAAATCTGCGGGTTCATATCGTCAATATTCGTTTCCAGCAACTGCAACGAAGCCTGGGCACCGGTTTCCTTATCTATTTCCTTCATAACATATTACCGGTCCAGGGGCTGGGGTGCAGCAGCCGGATGATAATTGGCAGGACGGGGCTGATTCATCTGCCCCTTGGCCTGCTGCAGCACCTGCAGAGCCTGCTGCAATCCCGTCTCGGCCTGGCGCACCCCCTGGAAGGTGCTGCTCACATGGGCAATCAACTGGTCAAAGACCTGATTGGCATAGGCATCCGCATCCTCCTGCAGGCGGGTGGCGTTGGCCTGAGTACGCTCCATGATTTCCTGGGCCTGGGCCTGGGATTGCTCCATCAAAGCCTTGACCTTGTCCTGGGTCTCCTGCAGCATGGCTTCGGACTGCTTCCTGGCCTCGCTCATAATGCTCTCCGCTTCCTCACGGGACTTGCGCACGATCTCCGTTTCCTCGGTGGCACGCTTCGCATACGCCTTGGCCTCCTCGGTAATGCGCTCCGCCTCCTTGCGGGCGTCGCTGATGATCTGGTCGCGCTCGGCCATGATTTCATCGGCACGGTTCAATTCCTTCGGCAGGTCGTTGCGCAGTTCGTCCACATAATGGATCAGCTCATTGTCATTGATGAGGGTCTTATCCGTGAAAGGGAAATGCTGCGCCCCCACCACCAGATTCTCGATCTTATCCAGACTATCACGTACTGACATAAATAAATGCTTCCTTTCTTAACCCAGAGAGTATCAACCAAACGAATATTGCAAAGGGCAAACGCAATCTGCCCGAATTCACATATCTTTGATGGCCTGCTCCACATTATCCGGCACCAGGCCATGGATCTCACCGCCGAAGTGCAACAGCTCCCGTATACCCGAAGAACTCACAAAGGAATACTCCGGACGGGTAAGCAGGAACACCGTATCTACGGCAGGCTCAAGGTGACGCACCATGTAGGCTTCATTCTGCTCATATTCCAGATCCTTCACCGAGCGGACACCGCGCACGATGATATGGGCATCATGGGCAAGCATGTATTCCGTGATAAGGCCCGAAAAGGAGTCCACTCGCACATTCGGCAAATCACTCACAGATTCCCTGATCAGCTCCACCCGGCGCGTTACCGGCAGAAAAGGCTGCTTCGCCACATTATTGAACACACAGATAATGAGTTCATCAAACATCAGGCTTGCCCGCTTAAAAATATCAATGTGGCCATTCGTCACCGGGTCAAAGCTCCCGGAGCAAACTGCCCGTTTCATTGGCCCATCCCCCTTAATCACATTCCGCCAAATAGTCACGCCATTGAAAAAAGCTAAGCTGCGTTGTACTGCCGTAGCGCTTATTCAGCACACAGGAAAGCCTCCGAAGCTTCGGCAGCTCATTTTCATCTGCACCGTGCTCTATCACCAGGATGCCATCGTGGGCAAGCAGCCCCGAATCATCCAGCACAGCCAATACCCGCTGCCAAAGCCCCAGATGATAAGGCGGGTCGCAGAAAATGAGATTGAAGGACTTCTGCTGCCCTGCCAGCCTGGATATGGCCGCGAATACATCCATGCAGAGAATCTCCGTACCGGCTTCCAAATGGGCATGGGCCGCGTTTTCACGCAGCAGCCCTGCCGTAGATACATCCACCAGCACAGCAGTCTCAGCTCCACGGGACAATGCCTCAAGTCCCAACGCCCCCGTACCGGCGAATATGTCCAGCACCCTGCGGCCTGCCGTCTTTGTGCCCAGTATATTGAAAAGGGATTCCTTCACCCTGTCCGCCGTGGGCCGTGTTCCCCGCCCCTTTGGCGTTTTCAGCCGCGTCCCCCGCGCTGATCCGGCAATGATTCGCATCCCTTCCAACCTCCATGTTCATCTGCGTACAGCAGGCAGGGATTATTTTACCATACTTTTGCTTTTTCGTGAACAGGCGGACAAGGTTTTTCTTGCAGCAGGAAACATTCATTCTAAAAATTTCTGGACAAGTGTTCGCTATTATGCTATGATTTTCTCAGAACAAGTGTACGGAGAGATAAGCCGAAAGGGGCAGGAACATGGGCAGAAAAAACAAAACTGCAGTAGAGCGCCAGGAACAAATCTACAAATATATCAAGGGATATATCGCACGGCACGGCTATCCACCTTCCGTAAGGGAAATCAGTGTAGCTGTCGGCCTGAAATCGGCTTCCACGGTACACGGCTACCTGCGCAAACTTGAAGAGCGGGGCCTGCTTTCGCGGGAGGCACACCTGCCCCGCGCCCTGGGACTGGTGAAGAAGAAAGCTCCTTGTGCCGAAGATGACAGCATGGTGCGCCTCCCCCTGGTGGGTACGGTGGCGGCAGGTGTCCCCATCCTGGCGGAGCAAAATATAGAAGATGTCTTCACCCTCCCCCGCAGCTTAATCGGCACCTCTGAAGCTACCTTCATGCTGCGCGTGCATGGGGACAGCATGATAAATATCGGCATCTTTGAGGATGATCTGGTTATCGTGCGCGAGCAGGAAACGGCAGAGAACGGCGAAATCATCGTTGCCCTGGTGAATGACGAAAGCGCCACTGTCAAGCGTTATTTCCGGGAAGCGGACTGCATACGCTTGCAGCCGGAAAACGACAGCATGCAGCCCTTCTACGAAAAGAATGTCCGTATCCTGGGCAAAGTCATCGGTGTCTATCGCCAGCTCTGAATCAAGCACAATCCGCTGCAATTACTTTGAAAATCCCGAAGGAGGACTCAGGTCATGGACGCACTCATCATCGGACTCTCCATATTCTCACTAGGTTATTTGCTCAGCCTGGCCCGCTGGTTTTACCGCGAAAGGGAGCTGGAAAAGAGCAGACGCCTGCCCAGGCTCCGCCTGGTTGCCTCAAATGTGCAGGGCTGCCGCCGTGCCGCCCGCCCCAGGCGCCGCTCCCGGAAAAAACTCCCTCTGTCTGATGCCATCTGAGTAGAGGAAAGGTTTGACGCACATGGCTAAAGTCTCCCGGCTCAGGCGGCTGCTTCTCCCTGCCCTCCTACTAGCGGCACTGCTGGGCTGCTGGCACCTGGAAAGGCTGCCGGCAGCCGCCCCCGGAACTGGTGCAAGCACCCAGCCTGCACCGGCAAATACAACGCCCGAAGGAATCGAGCCGGCAGGCAAAATCCTGCTGGTGCCCTTAGACAGCAGGCCTCCCTGCCGACAGATGGTCGTCAGCGCAGGGCACATCACAGGCTCCGAGCTCCTTGCGCCGCCCCAGTCCATGCTGGACTACTACTCCCAGCCGGGGGACACGGCCGCTGTCCGGGCCTGGCTCAGGGAGAACATTTCCGGCGCCAGGGCCGCCATCATCTCCGCAGACCAGCTCCTTTACGGCGGGCTGCTGGCTGCCAGGGAAAAGTCCGCCTCGCCGGAGGACACGGCCTCCCTGCTGGCCTTCCTGCGGGAACTGCACGCCGCCCATCCCCAAATCCCTCTCTACGTCTTCTCCATCCTGCCGCGCCTGACGCCCCAGGACAGCATCGACGGCTACCAGGAACGCAGGGACTTAATAGCATACTCCCGCCTGGTCGGGCGTCAGGCCGCGGGCCTGGAAACGGACGAACAGGAGATTGCGGCACTGCGCGACAAGATTCCAGCTGAAAGCCTCCGCAAATACCTGCAGCGCTTCCAGGAAAACGAAAGACTTAACCAGCAGCTCATCGACCTGGCCGCAGAGAGCACTATCAGGCGCCTGGTGCTGGGACAGGATGACGGCGAAGCCTACAGCATACCGAACATCGAAAAAAGCGCCCTCATGGGCTATATTGCGGCTCTGGGGCTGACCGGGGAGCAGGTTTTCCTGACCCACGGCGCAGACGAGCTTGCCCTGACCTTCCTGGCGGAAATCGAAATGCAGCGCACCGGGCTGCACCCCAGCATCTATATGGACGCCAGCTCGGACTGGGCCGAAAAGCACTACCTGCCTTATATGGCTATCTCCTCCGGTGACTGCGCAAGCGAAAAGCTTGAGCTGCTGGGCCTTTGCCCTGCAAAGACGCCCAAAGAGGCAGACTGCATACTGTTCCTCTCCGTCAACGACCATGAGGCAGACACCCTGGCCAGCCGCGCTGACAGCGTAAAGCGGCTGGAAGCCTACCAGACTTCCGGGAAGCCCGTGGCTATGGTGGACCTCAGCGAACATTTCCGGGCAGAGGAAACCCTGCTGCCCCAGCTTATAGCTGCGGATTTCCCCCTCAACTCCCTGGCTGCCTACGCCGGCTGGAACACTGCCAGCAATTCCATCGGCACAGCCCTGTCCGAAGCTGTGCTCTATCTGGCCGCCAGGCATGCCAGTCGCAGCCGTGAGGAACTGCTGAATCTGGGCCAGGCCCAGGCCAATTTCCTGCAAGGGCGTCTGCTGGAGGATTATTATTACCTGAAAGCAGACATTGATACAATAAACCGTGCCTTGCGCAAGTCCGGCTACCGCAATACCGCCGACCTGGATCTGGAACATAACTTTCGCTATGCTACGGCGATGCTGCAAAAGGAAATGCTGCAGCATGCTGAGGTTCTTGAGGGAACCGACGCCGCCCGCGCTCCCTTCGCCGTCACCGGCACAGCAGGCGCCCTCACCCTGCGGCAGCAGCGCCTGCATCTGGACACAGGCTTTCCCTGGCCCCGCACCTTTGAGATTTACCTGCAAGCCTGGCCAGAACTGGTTGAAGATAAATAAAAAGCCCGCCAAAGCGGGCTAATTTTTTACTCAAAAGCTTCGACAACGGACTTAATCAGGGCAGACTTCTGCCACTCAGTCAGTTTGCTGCGATTGATGGCACGGCCAAAACCGATCAGGTACTCAATCTTTTGCAGATGGGTCAGGCCCGTATTCTGATTGAGAATCTGGGTCAGCTTATAAACTCCCGGTTCGCTGGGGTCCTGGCGCAACTGGTGCATCATGGCAAACTCGCCTGCCAGGATGTGCCGCACGACTTCATCCGACACATTGGCAAACTCGGCGGGACGCTCCACCTGTATCTGGGCAGGAGGCTTAGGCAGCTGTGCGGCGGAGTCCTGCCTCCTGGCAGGCTGAACCGCAGGCTTTGGCTGTGCCACGGCCTGTGTCCCCGGCTGCTGCGGCAGCGGACGCTTCGTGTCCTGAGCCGTCTGTATCTGCGGCATGGGTTTCTGCTGGGCAGGCGCCGAAGGTCTGGCATTATAGGTCCCGGCATTAGCCGAACCGGAGGAAGCTGCCTGGGGCCTTGCGCCAGAAGCATTGTCCTTTTCCCTGAGACGCTGCAGCGCCTGCTTCAAGGGGCCCGGCTCGGAATCGGCTGCCCGGCCCTGCCGCTGCACGGAGCTGGCCTGCATAATGCTGGGCTGGGGCACGGACTGAACCGGCCTGGGCTGCTGCACAGGCTTGGCCTGCATGACCCCTGGCTGCTGCACAGCTTGCGAAGCCTGCACCGGCCTGACGGGCATAGCGGCAGGCTGCGAAACCTGCACCGGCTTGGCCTGGGTCAGAGGCTGCTGCGGCTGTACTGCCTGCAAGGGCTTGGAAGTACCTGCAGGCATTTCTGCCTGCTTTTTTACAGCCTGTGTAGCAGATAACTGCTGCACAGGCTGCACCGGTTTTGACTGCAGGGGCTGCAAAGGCTTTGGCTGCGCCTGCTGCACAGTTTTTGCCTGCGGGGGCTGCTCCATCTTTGCAGACGCAACTGCCGTCTGCGGCACCGCTGCCACAGGCTGCGCAGGCTTTACCTGGGCCGGAGCCTGCTGGCCCGGCTGGGACTGCCCCCGGCCCTGGGCCTGACCCTTCACGGATTCGGCCGCAAGTTTCCTGCGCTCAGCCTTGCGCTGGGCCTTGATATCATCTGCAGTTATGATTACAGGCTGCGGCTTGGCTGCCCGTTCCAGTTCCTTCGTTGTCGGCACGGCCTGCCAACGCAGAGGCATATCACGCAATTCTGCCGCCTTCTCAGCGACGGCCTGGCTGTCAGATTGCGTCTGATACGCTGTCTGCTGCTGCGCTGCAGGCAAATCCAATTCAGGTGTCGCAGCCCAGGCTGTCCCCGATGACAGGGCCACGCAAACCATGGCTGTCAGCAGGGAGTTGCGCGTTTGCGCATTCATATCCATACCTATCCCTCTCTTCAACGAAACCGACAATCCCAGCCTGCCGATTTCTCCATTGTTTAGAATAACACAAAATCCCCCTTGAAGGCAAGCTGATATAATGCAATCAGCCTGCATTTCAGGGGGGATTTTCAGTCTTTGTCATTTCGTGAACTTGGGCACGAAACTCATCGCTCCCACTATGAAGGTATTCAGTGAATCCGTGCGCAGTTCCGGGTTATCAATCAGCCGCAGACAATAATGCCCGCCGTCTTCGCCCCGGAAAAAGAGCACCGCTTCCTGGGAATCGGCAGTGACAATCGCGTCAAAGACCCCGTCCCCATCTTCATCTATCTCCACTTCCTTGGCCGTGATGCCAAGCAGCGCCTTATTGGTCTTGCTGAGATTGATAAGGCTGACTCCCTGATAGGGATTGCTGCCCATCACCTTCTTGAGCTGCTCCCCGGCCTGCTCCTCATTCAGGGCATTGAAATCCGGCACATTGTCCGAGAAGGCATCCTTCAGGATGACCCAGCCGTATGTTACCTTATACTCCACATTGTCGAAAATCAGCACCTCTCCCTGACGGGACACATCCTGGAAGAAGTCGCTTGCCTTGACGACACCCACGGGCTGCTTCGGGCACATAATGCCAAAGCCGTAGTTCTTGCTGTAATAAGCATAGGGCAGGTCAATCTTTAATTCCTGGCCCTGCGCCTTAGGCTGCTGTGCTTCCTCTGCAGATGCAAAGGATACACCGCCCAGCAGGGCAGCGCTCATCACCCCTGCTGCCAGTACCATTCTCAGTGCTTTAAACTTTCCCATTATACTTCCTCCTCACTTCCTGCGGGCCGGCTCCACATTGACCTTGAAGCCGTTCACCGTATTGCGGTGCATCGCGCTCAGCACGCGCTCCGCAACATTTTCCGGTACCTCAACAAAAGAGAATTTGTCATAGATATTGATGACGCCAATGGTATCCCCAGGGATATCAGCCTCACTGGCAATGGCGCGCACAATGTCGGCAGGGCGGATCTTCTGGCTGCGTCCGATATTGAAGAAGAAACGTACCATGCCAGGGGCGCCCCCCGTGTTCCCGAAGGTTTCCTGCTCCTCCTCCCGCGACTCGCCGCTGCCCTCCAGGGACAGCAGCAGGGCTGCTGCGGCAACTTCCATGGGGTCATAGCCTTCATCCACGATATCCGAAATAAGGGTATGGTAATCATCATACCGATCCTGCTTCAGTACCTTCAGCAGGCGCTCCTTAATCAGCTCCTTCTGGCGCTCCAGTACATCAGAGGCCGTCGGCAGCTCCCTGCGCTGGATTTTCGTGTGGGCCAGCTTCATGATCAGGCGCAGCTGGCGGTACTCCCTGGGCCAGATAAAGGTCATGGCCACGCCCTTGCGGCCTGCACGGCCGGTACGGCCAATACGGTGTACATAGGATTCATGATCCTGGGGGATGTCGTAGTTGATGACATGGCTGATATCATCAATATCAATGCCACGGGCTGCCACATCCGTGGCAATCAGGATGTCGATGCGCCCATCACGGAATTTTTTCATCACCCGATCCCGCTGCACCTGGGACAGGTCGCCATGCAGCGCCCCCGCCGAATATCCGCGGGTGTCCAGGGCACCGGCCAGCTCGTCAACAGCCCGCTTCGTGCGGCAGAAGATGATGAGCTTGCCCGTTTCCTCGATATCCAGCACCCGGCACAGGCCCTCCAGCTTGTCCCTCGTCTCATAGTAGAACTGATCGATAAGGGGCACCGTCAGGTTTTCCTTGGTAATGCTCACCCGCTCCGGGTGGTGCATATAGCGGCTCGACAGCTTCTCGATAGGCGCGGGCATCGTAGCAGAAAACAGCAGCGTCTGGCGCTCCTCGCATGTAATCGCCCCCATGATTTCCTCGATATCGGCGATAAAGCCCATATCCAGCATTTCATCGGCCTCATCCAGCACCAGCGTCGCCACATCCTCCAGGCTGATGGTGCCCCGGTGCAGATGGTCTATCAGACGTCCCGGCGTACCCACGATGATATGCACGCCCCTGGCAAGGGCCCGTATCTGGCGCTCGATGCTCTGGCCTCCATAGATGGGCAGCGTGCGCACCCGCTTGTACTTGCCTATCTTATTGAGTTCCTCTGCCGTCTGGATAGCAAGCTCACGGGTAGGGGTCAGGATCAGGGCCTGAATACGGCGATAGCTCTCCCTCACCTTCTCCACGGTTGGGATGCCGAAAGCCGCCGTCTTGCCCGTGCCCGTCTGGGCCTGTCCCACCACATCATGGCCTTCCAGGGCCAGCGGGATTGTGCCTGCCTGGATAGGCGAAGGCTCCTCAAAACCCATGTCCTCAATGGCCTGCAGGAGCTTGCGGCTAAGTGCAATCTCCCCAAAAGATTTGAGTTCCTGTTTCAAAAAGTTCCTCCCGTTAGTTGACAATGCAAAGTATATAGTCCTTCCCTAAAAATCTGCTGAGAATCAGATTAGATTCAAGTTAGAATTCAGTACATATTGTAATCAATCAGCATGCACAGTGCGGTAGCCACGGAGCGAAGCTTGATGGCGCGGCGGCTGCCCTGGAACCTGTTCTCGCGTACCGCCGTGCCGTGGCTGCCAGCCACAGCTATGTAGACAAGGCCCGTGGGCTGTTCCGTCAGGCCAGTGTCCGGGCCTGCAAAGCCTGTGATACTGATGGCAAAGTCCGCGCCGATCTTCTCCCGCACGCCCTCAGCCATCTCCCGCGCGGTCTCTGCAGAGACCGCACCATGCTCCGCCAGCGTCTCCGCCCTGACACCTGCCAGGCGCTCCTTCGCCTCATCGCTGTAGGAAACAACGGCGCCCTTCACATAAACGGAGCTTCCCGAAACATCCGTCAGTGTACTGGTCAACAAGCCGCCGGTACATGACTCTGCACAGGCAACGGTAGCCCCCCGGGCCAGCAGCCAGTGCCCGGCTGCTTCTGAAAGGTCACGGAGGGTGTCCTCCTCCATAACTGCAAAACTGTAATCAGCCATCGACTCTCTCTCCTACCACATCATAGGTGAAGCCCTGAAGCACCTTCACCCGCACAATATCTCCGGGCTGGCTTTCCGTGTCATTTTCGATGTAGACCTCGCCATCCACCTCCGGCCCCTCCCGGTAGGAGCGTCCCACTGCTATATTCGGCTGCTCCGAATCCCGGCCTTCGATGAGCACCTCGATCTCACGGCCTTCCAGCTCCTGGTTGATTTCCTCGGAAATCTTGCTCTGCAGGCTCATCAGGTCATGAAAGCGTTCCTGCATCACATCCTCCGGCACCTGGTTCGGCATATCATAAGCTGGCGTGCCCTCCTCACGGGAATACGTAAGGACGCCAAGCTTATCAAAGCGCATTTCCTCCACAAAATTCCTGAGTGCCTGATACTGCGCATCCGTCTCTCCGGGAAAACCGACAATAAAGGTCGAGCGGATAGCCACGCCCGGAATACGTTCCCGCAGTTTTTTTATGAGGATTTCCATTTTAGCCCTGGTATCGGGGCGGCGCATGGATTTCAGGACGGAATCGTGGGCGTGCTGCAACGGCATATCCACATACTTGCATATTTTCGGCTCGCGGGCAAAGACCTCTATCAGCTCATCCGTGAAGAAGCGCGGATAGCAATAAAGGCACCTGACCCATTTCAGCTTCGGCAGCTGCACAAGCTCTCTCAGCAGCGTGGCCAGGGCGGGGCTGCCGTAGAGATCACGGCCGTAGTTCGTGGTATCCTCCGCAATCAGCACAATCTCCCGCACGCCCTTTTCCGTCAGCGCCCGCACTTCCTCCTTGATATCGTCCAGCTTGCGGCTGCGGTAATGCCCCCGTATATCAGGAATGGCGCAGAAAGCACAGCGGTTGTCGCAGCCCTCTGCAATCTTCACATAGGCCGTATAGGCAGGGGTGGTCTGGATGCGGGGCGTATGGGCATCATACAGCAAGGTATTCTCGTCCGCAATCACCAGACGGCGCCCTTTAAGCGTCTCCTCCACTGCCACCATAATCTGATCCCAGGCCCCGGTGCCGATGATAGCATCGGCCTCCGGCATATCATCCAGCAGCTCCTGACGATAGCGCTGGCCAAGGCAGCCCGCCACAATCAGGCTGCGGCAGCGCCCGCTCTCCTTATACTCGGCCATATTGAGGATGGTGGTAATGGATTCCTCCTTCGCCGACTGGATGAAGGCACATGTATTGATTATCAGTATATCTGCCTCCGCCGGATCAGGCGTCAGCTCAATGCCATTTTTCTGCAAGATGCCCAGCATCATTTCCGTATCTACACGATTCTTGGCGCAGCCCAGGCTGATAAAACCGGCTTTCACTTGTATCTGTTCCTCCTAAACAACTACTGCAAGCGGATCTCTTTCACCCACTTGTCCAACAATTCATGGCGCTTTTCCGGGCTGAACTGCAACGCCGCACTGAAAAGCACCAGATTTTTGCCTGCAAAGCCCTTGTAAGCAAGGGTACTCGGATTGGTAGGCACAAAATAGAAACCATTGCTCTGCAAGGCTAGTTGCGCCTCGTCCGACAGCAGCCAGTCGGCGAATTCCTTCGCCGCCGTTTCATCGGCGGGGGCGGCCTTGTAGGCAATGCCTGTGCCTGTTATCTGGGCGGCCGTGCCATCAGCCGGGTAAATGACCCGGAGCGGGTAGCCATCATGGATATAGCGCAGGGTCTCGCTGGCCACTGCCACGGAAATATCCACCTCACCCATCCCCGCCTGGCGCACGGGGTTTGACAAATAGTGTGCATACTGGACTACCTTGGGATGAATTTTCTTCCAAATATCATATGTCGCCGTATCGCCGTACTGAGCCACCATGCTCAGAAACAAATTCGCAGAAGCATCCGCCGCCAGAAAGTCCGTGACACCTATACGCACCTGGGGCGCTGTCGCCAAAGCCTGCCAGGTATCCGGCACCACCATCAGACCCTTGAGATAATCCTGGTTCACGCAGAAAACCACCGGATCATAATAGATGCCGATCCAATAGCCCTCTGCCTGACGGAAACGCTCTGGCACCTGATCCCCCGCTTCTGACATGTAGGGCAGCAAGGCTCCTTCCCCTGCGGCCCGCGAGAGCAGCGCACTGTCGCCCACAACCAATGCCGCTCCGCCGCCATCGCCGTGTGCCTGCTCCCGCAAGTGCTTTAGCACCTCGTCAGCAGGCAGCGGGACAAAATTCACCCGCACCCCGGAAGTCTCCTCATAAGCCTTGGTCAGCACAGAGGCAGTTTCCGCCGGCATCGTAGTGTATGCCGTGATTTCGCGGAGGGGCCTGTCTGCCGCCGTCTGGTCAGCCACTGCCAAATAGCCGGAGCCAGCGACCACGACAATCAGCAACAGAAAAGCCGTCACCACTAAAGACGTATAGCGTTTCATGATTTTGCCTCTCCCAATTTCTTAGAAACAATCATACTCGCATTTGGTTTTAATTATAACGCCATTGTTCAAGATTTCGCAAGGCGAAATCTTGACAGCACATGGGAAAAGGCAGCCTGCCAGAGGCTGCCTTCCATGAGAAAGAAAACGGGGACGCAAAAATCCATTCTCCAGTTATCAACTGTTCTTCTTGTTCTTGAAGTGCAAATCAATCGCCACAGCAGCAAGCAGGACAAGTCCCTTAACCACGCGCTGCACATCAACCGACCAGCCCAAAAGGGACATGCCGTTGTTCAGCACACCCATGATAAGTGCGCCTACCACAGCCCCCGTCACGGTACCTTCGCCGCCGGGGACGGCAGTACCGCCGATGTAGCAGGCAGCTATGGCGTCCATTTCAAACATGTCGCCGGCCTTCGGGGTGGCGGAAGCGTTGCGGGCGGTGAGGATGACACCGGCAAGACCTGCCAGGATGCCCATGTTCACATAAATCCAGAACATGACATTATTGACCTTGATACCGGAGAGGGCCGCTGCCTTTCTGTTGCCACCTACGGCGTAAATCTGGCGACCGGGCACCGTGCGGTTGGTGAGGAAAGCGTAGAAAGCCACCAGGAGGCCCACAATCATCAGCACCAGGGGCAGGCCCATGTACATGGCCAGCTTCACGGTGAAGAAGTTCACGATAGCCACGGACACGCCCACCTTGAAGACAGAACCTGCCAGGGAGGGCACCTCAAAGCCGTTCTTGGCCTTGTTGCGGCGGGAGCGTATTTCCATAAAAATGATAAGAGCCGACAGGAGAATCCCTGCAGTCAGGGCCAGCAGCTCAAATTTCGTGCCGCCGATGGTGGTGAAGAACTGGGGCATATAGCCTGCGCCGATCTGGGTAAATTCCTGGGGCATGGGGCCCTTGGTCTGGCCGTTCAGTACCACCAGAGCCAGGCCGCGAAACACCAGCATGTTTGCCAGGGTCACGATAAATGGGGCCACACCTAATTTCGATATGAAGAACCCTTGCCAAAAGCCCACCAGCAAGCCTATACCGATGGCAGCGAGAATCGCGAGAGGTATCGCCATCTGATAATCCACTACCATGATAGCTGCTATGGCCCCGGAAAAGGCCACCACAGAACCTACCGACAAATCCACGTTACCGGTAAGGCAGCAGAGCAGCATGCCCAGAGCCAGGACGATAACGTAGGAATTCTGCATGATAAGGTTGTTGACGTTCATGGGTGAAACATTTTTGAAATCCGACATAAAAGCGAATATGGCGTAAATCACCACCAGGGCTATAATCATGCCGTATTCCTTGAGGCTTTTCAGATGCTCTCTCATCTGGGCATCTGTCTTTTCCATAGGTGATGTCTGTAACATCGTTATGCCGTCTCCTTTCTGGCACTATGGGCCATGATTATGCGCATGATGGCCTCCTGGTCAAATTCTCCCTTTTGCAGTTCTCCGGCGATTTCCCCTTCGTTCAGCACATAAATGCGGTCGGAAAGGCCCAAAAGCTCCTCCATTTCCGAGGAAATCACCACCACCGCCTTGCCGGACTCTGCCAACTGATTGATGACGGTGTAAATTTCGTACTTGGCTCCCACATCAATGCCCCTGGTAGGTTCGTCTAAAATCAGCACATCCGGCTCTGAGAGCATCCACTTGGCCAGCACCACCTTCTGCTGGTTGCCGCCGGAAAGGCTTTCCACCCGCTGGGTGAGGCTGTCCGCCTTCACATTGATGCGCTTGGAGTAATCCTCCGCCGCATGAATTTCCGCATCCGGGTCCAGGATGCCATTCCTGGAAAAGCGGGATTTCAGGCTGGCCAGGCTCATGTTCCACTTGATATCATCTATGAGCACCAAGCCATATGTTTTCCTGTCCTCAGGCACATATGCGATATGCTGGTCTATTGCGCTCTGCACCGTTGGTATGGTGATTTCTTTGCCGTCCTTATAGATTTTCCCCCGGCTTGCAAAGCCGTATGTGTGGCCGAACAGGCTCATGGCCAGCTCCGTGCGTCCGGCCCCCATAAGGCCGGCAAAGCCTACCACCTCGCCCTTCCTCACCTTGAAGGAAATGTGGGACAGCCGCTCCCTGGTGTGGTCGTCCTCATCCTGAACCGTCCAGTCCTTCACCTCAAAGACCACCTCGCCAATCTTGGCATGGCGCTCAGGATAGCGGTTGGTAAGCTCCCTGCCCACCATGCCCTTGATGATGCGGGCTTCGTCAATGGGGGTGCCATGATCCCGCTCGATGGTCTCGATGGTGTGGCCGTCCCGGATAACGGTGATGCTGTCCGCCACCCGTGAAACCTCGTTGAGCTTGTGGGAGATCATGATACTGGTGAGTCCCTGCTGTTTCAGCTTCAGCAAGAGCTCCAGCAAGGTATTGCTCTCCTCGTCATTGAGGGCCGAAGTGGGCTCATCCAGAATGAGCAGCTTGGCATTTTTAGCCAGGGCCTTGGCTATCTCAATCATTTGCTGCTGGCCCATGCCCAGGTCAACTACCTTGCGGTTCACATTCTCATGCATGCCGATGCTCTTTAAGACTTCTGCTGCTCGCCGCTGGGTTTCCTCCCAGTCAATGACCTTGCCACCGTACATGAGGTTTTCATTGCCGATAAAAATGTTTTCCGCCACCGTCAGCAGGGGTATCAGGGCCAGCTCCTGATGAATGATGACAATGCCTGTTTTCTCACTGGCCTTGATATCGCTGAATTTCTGCACCTGCCCGTTGTAGACGATATCCCCGGTGTAGGTGCCATAGGGATAAACACCGGACAGCACATTCATCAGGGTAGATTTCCCCGCGCCATTCTCCCCGCAGAGGGCATGTATCTCCCCCCGCTTCACCACCAGATTCACATCATCCAGAGCCTTCACCCCGGAGAAATCCTTGGTGATATGGCGCATTTCCAAAATATTGTCCATGCTGCCTTCCTCCATAATGTGAACGAGCACATTTCTAATTTAAGTATAAGGGCGGAAACCCTCCCGCCCTTACGAAAACCAATAAGGAACAGCCGAAACCTCACTTCAACTGGTCAGCCTTATAATACCCGCTGTCTATCAGTTCCTTCTGATAATTGCTCTTATCCACCGCTACAGGAGTGCAGAGATAGGAGGGAACTACCAGCTTGTGGTTATTATAGGAAGTGGTGTCGTTGATCTCGGGGTCCTTGCCTTCCAGCACCGCCTGCACCATGGTGACGCACTTGTCCGCCAGGGTACGGGTATCCTTGAAGACGGTCATGGTCTGCTTGCCGGAAATGATGTTCTTGGTGGCCATAAGCTCTGCATCCTGGCCGGTGATAAGGGGCCAGTTCTTGCCTACCTGATAGCCTGCCCCCTCGAGGGCGGCGGCGATGCCGTAGCTGATGCCATCAAAGGGAGAAATAACCGCATCCAGCTTCTTGCCGTCGGTGTAGTAGCCGGAGATAATGTCTTCCATGCGGCGCTGGGCAGTTTCCTGAGACCAGCGCAGGGTGCAAATGGTGTCAAAGTCAGTCTGCTTGGAAGGCACCACCAGCTGGCCCTTGTCGATGTACTTCTGGAGCACTTCAAAAAGGCCGTCGTTGAGGAAGTGTGCGTTGTTGTCATCCGGGGAGCCTGCGAAGAACTCCACATTGTAGGGGCCTTTGCCCTCGGCAAGACCCAACTGCTTTTCTACGTACTTGCCGATGAGAGTGCCTACCCCTTTGTTATCAAAGGTTGCATAGTAGGAAACACTGTCCGTATCCATGAGCAGGCGATCATAGGCAATAACCGGGATATTGTTGGCCTTGGCCTGAGCCAGGGCGTTCACCAGGGCGCTGGAATCTATGGAAGCCACTACCAGGCAATTAGCGCCATTTGTAATCATATTCTCGATTTGGGAAACCTGGGCCTGCACGTCATCCTCAGCGTACTGCAGGTCTACCTGATACCCCAGGGCTTCCAGCTTCTCCTTCATATTGGCGCCATCCTGAATCCAGCGCTGGGAGGACTGGGTGGGCATAGCCACGCCTACCCGCTTGCCGCCGCTGTTTCCTGCCGGCGCAGAGGAACCGCTATCTGCCGCCCCGCCGCCGCAGCCTGCCGCTACAGCCATCATAACCCCTGCCAGGGCCGTTGCAACCAACTTTTTGAGTTTGAGCATTGTTTTTTCCTCCAGTCAAATGACTTTCCCACGGATAACAAACCTTCCCTTTCCTACGCCTCTGCCGTCCCCTCCTTCATATATCTCATGCCCCCGCAGTAGAAGATGAGACACAGGCCAATGCCCACGTTCAGCCCCACGCTGCTGGGCCAGTAAAAGGAGATGAAGCCGCACACCACCGTAAAGATCTCAACGGTTCTCAGCTTTCTGCTTCGCACTTCGTCCTCCTCGGGGTCATCATGTGCGGCACACATGAGCCGGTACGCCTGCCCCGTGAAACCCGTCATGACCAAAAGCAGCAGCGCTTGTTCAGCTCCTTCAAAGATAGCGGTCAGTCCCGCCGTCACCAGCATCAGCACAAGCAGCCCCTGCATAGCCTTCTTCACGGCTTCGCCCCCTCTCTGTGTACGTGCACAACTACAATAATAACATATCACTTTGTCCGATTTTTGTCAATATCTTTATTGTTAGCAATCCTTTGTGCGTGTACAAAGATTCGTGCAAATGTTCTCGTTTTATGAGTTGCCGAGAATTTATTTACCGATTTTAAACAGCCGTATATCTGGTTCCACGTCCTTTCCCCAATACCCTTACATATCCTGCCTCAGCCAGCTTCCTCAATATCCCTACGGTTTTGCTTTTGCCAAAACCTGCTGCTCCCGCCAAAACGGAGCTTGCCATTTCCCTGCCCCTAAGCAATTTGTAAATTCTCTCCTCATCCGGCAAGAGATTGCTTGTCGCCGTCATTACCGGCAGCATAATCCTTATGGTGTTTTCCATAATCTCAAAGTCCGGCTTCACGCGGCTGTCCCTGTATTCATCATTGATTCTTCTAATCCCCGTGCCGAACCGCTCTATCATATGCAATCTGTAAAAGACACCGCCTATGATACGATTTCTGAGCAGGGAGATCCCTCCTCGCAGATATTCATCTCTGTCCAGTCCCTTTGGAAGTCCACCGGGGGATGTTATCTCTATTCTGTCCGGAAACATGGCTATATTGATATGTGCCTTCACATCCCAAGTTCTGTGCACGATTGCATTTGCCACCGCTTCCCGAAAGGAGGCTTCAGGAATCAGCTCCACCTGTTCCCTCTTGCTGCCCTTTATCTCCTCGTACTGATAATATTTCCTGTACATAGCCAGAGCCTTGTCATACATATCCAGTATGGAAATATGCTCATGGCACTCCCTGTCCCGGATAATGCTGATGCTGTCCCCGAAGCGAGCCATATCTACACCGCAAAAACCATTGCTGTCTGCCAGAAGCTCAGCGGCTATGTTGTAACCGCGTCCATCTGTGTATAGCTCCAGGGTCTTCAGCGTATCCATGTTGACAGTCTGCAAGCCCAGCTCTGTCTTCAGCTTTTTCTCCAATATGGCAAAGGACAAGTCCTGTCTGCCTGCCGGCAGTTCTTCAAAGGAAAGATTCTGCCCCTCCAATATCAGACGCTCAAGCTCCAGTCTGTCCACAGGCACAGAGGCAGTATCATTCCTCCGGTAGGCTTTAGATAATATGTAGTGACCCCCCAATTGCAAACCGTGGATTTACCTGTAAAAT
>CAMVGU010000014.1 GCA_947167105.1 uncultured Selenomonas sp.
ATACCTGTAAGGTAATTGAACCCCCAGTCTAACTGGGGGTTTTCCAAAACAAAAAAGCAAGGAAAACCTTTGAAATTCCTTGCTCTTTTTGATGCGAGATTTTTGATTTCGTGGCAAAGTCGGGAAGTTGGGGGCTTTTGTTCTGGTCGTTTGGGATTTTTCAGATTTCTGCCTATGGCTTTTGTGGTACAATGTAAGAAAGAATAAAAAACAGTGGAGGTGGCAGGAATGCAGAGCACTAGAAAGCCCATGCCCGTGGGGGTGGAAGATTTCAAGAGATTGGTCACTCAGGGTTATTGCTTTATTGACAAGACAAGATTCATCAAGGATTACATTGATGCCCAGGGAGTAGTCACCCTGATTACCCGGCCCCGCAGGTTCGGCAAGACCCTGACCCTTTCCATGCTGCAATATTTCTTTGGGGCAGAGCAGGGGGAGGAAAACCGGCAGCTTTTCTCCGGGCTGGATATCGAGGAGGCCGGGGAGCGGTATATGCAGGAGCAGGGGAGCCGCCCTGTGGTGTTTCTGACCTTGAAGGATGTGTATGCGGGAAATTTTTCGGAGATGATGATAGTCCTGGCGGAAGTGCTTCGGAAACTCTACGGCAGCTTTCCTTTCCTGGAGGAAAGCGAGGCACTCTCCCCACAGGAGCAGCAGTACTTCCTCGCTATACTCAATAAAACCTGCGATCAGGGGAATTTGCGCTTCGCCATATCCAATCTGATGGCTTTTTTGGAAAAGCATTGCCACAAAAAGCCCATGCTGCTCCTGGACGAGTACGATGCCCCCATTCTCACCGCCTGGGAAAAGGGCTACTACGAGGAATGTATCGACTTTATGCGGGGCTTCCTCAGCGCCGCCCTTAAAACCAATCCCGCTCTGGGCTCCGCCGTGCTGACGGGGGTAACGCGGATTTCCAAGGAGAGCATTTTCAGCGGGCTGAATAATCTGGACGTTTGCAGCATCCTATCCGACAGTTACGCCGATGCCTTTGGCTTTACCCAGGAGGAAGTGGCGCGGCTGATGGAAGAATGCGGTGTAGGGGACAAATTGCCAGATCTCAAACGCTGGTATGACGGCTACTTGATTGGGCAAAAGGAAATTTATAATCCTTGGTCAGTCATCAACTTCGTCAGACACGGCTGCAAGTTCCAGCCCTACTGGCTCAATACCTCCGGCAATGCCATCCTGCGGGATCTCCTGGAGCGGGTGGACAGCCGCAGGCAGAGGGATCTTTACGGGCTGCTCAAAGGGAGGCCGGTGGAAGTCCCCGTCATGGAGAATTTTGTCTTTGGGAATATCGGGGAAAACCGCAACGCCCTCTTTATGCTGCTGATGACCACGGGCTACTTGAAGCCGGTGGAAATGTGGAAGGATAGCCGCCGCCAGGATTGGGTACGGCTCCAGATTCCCAATTTTGAAGTGCATTTTGCCTATGAGACAGAAATCCTGAACAATATCGTCCCCAGCCAGGGGGAGATACTGCTGCGGGATATGCTGCGCTCCATGGCAGAGGGAGACACCCAGGAATTTGCAGAGAATCTGTCGGATATTCTGCGGGATTTCGTCAGCTACCATGATGCCGCCCAGCCGGAAAGCTTCTACCATGGGCTTTTATTGGGCTTTTCTGTGCTAATGGATGGCAAGTATAAGGTGGAGTCCAACAAGGAGAGCGGCTACGGGCGCTTTGATATTGCCTTTTTCCCGCAAAAGGAAAATGCCCCTGGAATCATCCTGGAGCTGAAAGGGGCAAAATCCGAAGATGAGCTGGAAACCAAAGCCCAGGAAGCCCTGGCACAGATTGAGGAAAAGGCTTACGGGGCGGAGATGGCAAGACAGGGTGTCAGGGAGATTTGGCGCTACGGCATTGCCTTGTGCGGCAAGCGGGTCTGGCTGGCGGGAGAGCATTGCCGTTGAAACGCCCGACAAAAAATGATAAAATGAGACTTATTCAGTGGGAGTTTTAGACTCCCACTGAATCTAGTCGAATTTACCCAGGGCTTTACGGGCGCTTATCTCCAGCTTAAGAAGCTGGAGTCTTAGCGCCCGTTAGCATCGGATAAAATCTGTGATGAATACCATTGCAAATGAAATCAACGAAAGGACGTCTTTATATGCCACAGGAACCCCTTCAGCACCGCTGCAGCTTCTGCAAGCGCGTTATCACCGTGCATGACCAGTACGACATGCCCATCTACGACCCCAGCACAGGCTTTGCCATCTGCAAGAGCTGCGTGCGGGAAATCAACCATTTCCTCGATGAGCATGACCAGGCCAATGCCCAGGCCGGGCATCATGATTTCTCAGAGCGGCTGGGAGAGCTGCTGGCCAAGAATAAGCCCCATAAAATCAAGGAATATCTGGATGAGTACATTATCAACCAGGATCACGCGAAGAAAATCCTCTCCGTGGCGGTCTACAATCACTATAAGCGCATGAAGTACGGCTTCGAGCATGAGGGGGATGCCGATATCGAGAAATCCAACGTCATCATGCTGGGGCCCTCCGGCTGCGGCAAGACGGCGCTGCTGTCCCATCTCTCCCACCTGCTGGACATTCCCTTTGCCGTCACTGATGCTTCCTCTCTCACAGAGGCCGGCTTTGTGGGGGCGGATGTGGAGGTGGCTGTCCGCAACCTGTACTATGCGGCGGACAAGGATATCGAGAAGGCGGAGCATGGCATTATCTATCTGGACGAATTCGACAAGATAGCCCGCAAGAGCGGCGCTAACAACTCCATCACCGCCGACCCCGGCCATGAGGGGGTGCAGCAGTCATTGCTGAAAATGCTGGAAGGCAGCGTGGTGGAATTCACCTCACGGGGCCAGCGCAAGCACCCGGAGGCCCCCACCATCAAGGTGGATACGAAGAACATCCTGTTCATCGTGGGCGGCGCTTTCGTCGGCATCGACGAAGTAGTGGAGAAACGCCTGCACAAAGGAGGCACCATCGGCTTCGGCGCAGAGGTGCAGGGCGAGGAGGAGAAGCCGGATTTCGACGAGCTCATCAGCCAGGTACGCCCGGAAGACCTGATGGAGTATGGCATCATTCCCGAAATCATAGGCCGCTTGCCTGTTATCTGCACTCTGGAGACACTGGATGAGGACGCGCTGCTGCGCATCCTCACGGAGCCGAAGAATGCGCCGGTCAAGCAGTACGAGAAGCTCCTGGCCATGGACGGCGTGACCCTGACCTTCGAGGAGGACGCACTGCGGGCAGTGGCAAAGAAAGCCATCGAGCGCAAGACCGGCGCCCGCTCCCTGAAAGGCATTATCGAGGATGTGATGCTGGACATTATGTTCGATATCCCCAGATCCGATGCGCCCCGCAAGGTGACAATCACCGAAGCCTGCATCAATGAGGGCGCCAGCCCGAAAATCGAGCCGTTGGAGGGCACAGAGTGAAATAAAAAGACGCCGATTGGCAAAAAACCGATCGGCGTCTTTTTTATTAAATCTTCTGCTGCAAAACTTCCTTAGCCTTTTCCAGTTGGTTATCCTGTCCCTGCTGCAGGGCGTCCTTGTCCAGTTCCACCTGCACATCAGGGGTGATGCCTGTGCCGTCGATGCTGCGGCCCTTCGGCGTGTAATATTTCGCAATGGTCAGCTTCAGCCCGTCCTCGTTCATAAGGGGCATGACGATCTGCACCGAGCCCTTGCCATAGGACTGGGTGCCCACAATGGTGGCCGCTCCCGTATCCTGCAAGGCTCCTGCCAGGATTTCCGAGGAGCTGGCGCTGTGGCCGTCCACCAGCACGGCAATGGGATATTTGCTCTCTGCCAGGGAGGAGGTGTATTCCTCCCTGGAGCCGTCCCTTTCCACCACCGAGACAATGGGGCCGGAGGGCACAACAGCCTTGGCTATCTCCACGCAGCTGGTGACGAGTCCCCCCGGATTTTCCCGCAGGTCGATTATCAGCCCCTGCATGCCCTGGCTCTCCAGGGAGTCAAGTTCCTGCCGGAATTCCCTGCCGGTTTTCTCCGCAAAGCTTGCTATGCGTATATAGCCAAGCCGGGTGCCCTCCAGCATCCTGCCTTTCACGGAGGGGACGTGGATGGTGTCGCGGGTCAGAGTATAGTCACTATCCTCCTGGCCTGCCCGGCGGATGCCCAGGACTACCTGGGTGCCCACTTCACCCCGGATATGCAGGGCCACTTCCTCCGACTGCCACTCGCTGACAGGCGTGCCGTCCACGGTGAGGATTTCGTCCCCCGCCTGAAGGCCCGCCGACTCACCCGGCGTTCCATCCATCACGGAAATGATAGTGACCCTCTGATCCTTGAAGCCCATGGTTACGCCTATGCCGCCGAAGCTGCCCTCTGTGTGCTGCCTCAGCTGCAGATAGGTGTCCGCATTCATGTACACGGAATGGGGGTCCCCCAGGGACTGCACCATGCCGGAAATTGCGCCGTCCATCAGGGCGGAGGGATTCACATCATCCACATAGCGCAACTCGATCAACCGCTTCGCGGAAAGGAAGCGCACCATATCCACGGTGCCGGAGCCGTCCAGCCCCAGCAGGGCAATGAGTCCCATTAGCGCCGCCAGGCCGCCTATCAGGAAGGCCAGCACCAGTTCCAGCAGGAACTTTTTCTTGCTGATAAAAAAATTGCTCATTTGTTACCTCTGCCGCATATCTCACAGATAGGAATAGGGGCTCACAGGCTCGCCGCCCTGGCGTACCTCAAAGTGGCAGTGGGGCCCGGTGGAATTGCCCGTGGAGCCGCAGTAGGCGATGGTCTCACCCTGGCTGACGGTCTGGCCCACCCCCACGGCCAGGGATTCATTATGGCCGTACAGGGTGGTGATGCCGCCGCCGTGGTTCAGGATGACCGTATTGCCGTAGCCGGAGATCCAGCCTGCATACTCCACCGTCCCCGACTGGGCCGCCGCTATGGGCATGCCGTAATCGCCCCCTATATCCAGGCCGCTGTGGAATTTCTGGGTGCCGGATATGGGATGCACACGCCAGCCAAACTCCGAAGTAATTGGCCCCGCTATGGGCCAGATCATGGCGCCGGAGCCGCCGGACACCATGGCCGGGGTAGCACTGGCATAGCTGCTCTGGCGCAGCATTTCCTCAATATGTTTCGAGGCTGCCATGAATTCATCATACTGGGCATCAATCGTAGCCTTGTCATTCTTCAGCCTGTCGATAATGAGCTGGCGCTTGGCTACCTTGTCCTCCATGTCCTGCCGGGCCAGCCGGGCGCGCTTTTCCTGCTCGTCCTGTTTCTCCCTGTCCTTCTCCAGGCTCAGCTGGGTGCGCTCAATTTCCGACTTTTCCTCAATGACCTTCTGCACCAAATCGAAGTCCTGCTTGATAACCCGCTTCAAAAGATCCATGCGGGTCATCAGGTCGCCGAAGTCCTTGGCACCGAAGAGCACATCCAGATAGGAAATCTGGCCGTTGATGTAGATATCCCGCACGCGCTTTCCCAGCTGCTCAGACTTCCTGTCATAATCCGCCCGCACTTCCAGCAGGCGGGCACCGTTCTCCCTGATGCGGGCAAGGGTATCATCCAGCTCCGCCTTGCGTGCCCTGTGCTCGGCAATGGCTGCATCCGCCTGCTCATCCAGCAGGCGCTTCTGCTCGGAAATGGATTCAATCTCAATGGCCAGCTGGTCACTCTGCTGCCGTTTTTCCTCGGCCTGCTGCTCATAGCTGGCCTTGTCGTCCTCCAGGGAGGCATGGGCCAGTGGCCCTCCCTGCCCCCACAGGAGCAGGCCGAGGGACACTGCCGCCAGGCTTTTTCTATACACTGCTTTCATTCAGGTCACACTTTCAGGAAACGCTTCAGGGATACCCCGGAGCCTACGGCACCGATAAACATGCCGGCCAGCAAAATGCCAATGGTTACATAATTCATAAAGGGGTACTGGGGCAGCAAGGGGAAAAAGGCCAGGGTATCGTATATCTTGGCGGTCATGGCCCCATAGAAGCTCCTGAGAGCCAGGGCCGCCAGCAGCCCCCCCAGGCAGCCCATCACAATGCCTTCCAGCAGGAAGGGCCAGCGGATGAACCAGTCTGTGGCCCCCACGTATTTCATAATGGCGATTTCCTTGCGCCGGGCAAAGACCGTCAGGCGGATGGTATTGGAGATAATGAAAAGGGTCGCCCCTGCCAGCAGCACCATCAGGAGCAGGCCAAAGACACGCATCAGGCGGGTGATATCGAAAAGATGCTCCACCACGTCCTGGCCGTACTTTGCCTCCTCCACCCCCTCGAACTGGCTGATGGATTTGGCCGCCGTCTCCACCATATCAGGCTGCTTCACCGTCACTTCAAAGGCATCGGGCAGGGGGTTCTTGTCCCCCAGGGCATCCAGCAGATACTGCTGATCCCCCAGCCGCTCTGCAAGCCTGGTCTTGGCCTCATCCCGATCCACGAATTTTACGCTCTCGATGCCCTGCATATGCTCGATTTCGTCCTGCAGCATCTCCCGGCGCCCCTCCTTCAGCCCGTCCTGCAAATAGACGCTGATCTGCACCTGGGATTCCAGCATGCCCGCCATGCGGTTCATATTCATGACCAGGATCAGGAAGACCCCCAGCACGAACAGGGACACGGCCACGGTGCCCACGGAGGCGAAGGTCATCCAGTTATTGCGCCGGAGCGACCGCCAGACTTCCTGCAGGAAGTACTCGATAGTCCTAAGCTTCATAGCCGTACACCCCCCGCGCCTCATCTCGCACGATCTTGCCGTCCTCGATGGCAATGACGCGGCGCTGCATGGTATCCACGATGTTCTTGTCATGGGTAGCCATCACGATAGTCGTCCCCGACTGGTTGATGCGATGGAAAATATCCATGATATCCCAGCTGGTCTCCGGGTCAAGGTTGCCCGTAGGCTCGTCTGCAATGACGATGGAGGGGGAATTGACGATGGCGCGGGCTATGGCCACCCGCTGCTGCTCGCCGCCGGAGAGCTGGGAGGGGAAGCTGCGGTACTTATCCCTGAGGCCCACCACGTCCAGCACCGCGTTCACGCTGCGCTGCATGGTGCGGCGGGGTGCCTCTATGACCTGCATGGCAAAGGCCACATTCTCAAAAACGGTCTTATCGGCCAGCAGGCGGTAGTCCTGGAAAATGACCCCCAGGCCCCGGCGCAGGTAAGGCACTTCACTGCGCTCCATATTGACCACATCATGCCCGTTCACTATCAGCTCGCCGCTACTGGGCAATTCCTCCCGAAAAAGCATCTTGATAAAGGTTGATTTGCCGGCGCCGCTGGCACCGACGATAAACACGAACTCGCCTTTCGCGATGTCCACATCCACATGGTCCAGGGCCACCGCCCCCGTATCTTCATAGACCTTGCAGACATTGCGCATATGTATCATGGGCAAGCATCCCTCCTGTACAAAAAAAATAGGTACACCGTACCTATTCTATCACAAATATGCTTTTATTCCAAACTCATTCCTCCGTGAAGAAGCCCAGCACATAGAAAGTGCCGTGAGCCTTGGCAAAGAGCTTGCCCTCCGCGCTTAAAAGTTCGCACTCGCAGGCCATGGTGTGGCGCCCGTCGTGGAGGACAGAGCCACGGGCTATGACCCTGGTGGTCAGGGGCACGGAGTGCATGAAGTCCATGCTCAGCGAGACGGTCACTACCTTCTTGTTGCACACGAGGCAGGCTGCCCCCATGGCCGTGTCCGCCATGGTCATCAGCACGCCGCCGTGGACGATGCCGTAGAGGTTCATATGGAACTCGTCTGCCCTCAGCTCCAGGTGTACGTCGCCCCCCGCCTCCGGCACGATATCAATATGCAAATGCTCCACAAAGGTATTGTGATGGTAAAAACGGATAATCTGCTGCTGCAGCTCCGTCAGCTCCATTTCCGCCACAATGCTCCCCCCTGCATTCTTAATCACGTATTTCATCAGGACGACAGGAAACTATGCTGCCGTCAGTCTCGTAATAGACCACCCGGGCCAGCTTCGCGTTGCGCAGCATGCGGCGGCACAGGAGACAGGGCTTGCCGGAGGCCAGAGTGCCGTCTGCGTTGTGCCCCACAATGTAAATGGTGGCTCCCTCCATCATGGCCGGGTCGGCGTTGATGATGGCGTTCTGCTCCGCGTGTACCGCCACGCACAGCTCATAGTTCTGCCCCTTGGGCACATGCAGGCGTTCCCGCTCGCATACCCCGGTGTCGATGCAGTTTGCCTCTCCCCTGGGGGCGCCGTTGTAGCCGGTGCTGATGATGATTTTGTCCTTCACGATAATGGCGCCGTAGCGGCGGCGCAGGCAGGTGGCACGGCGGCCCACTGCCTGGGCGATGTCAAGAAAATATTCTGTCCAGCCGGGACGGGCCTGCTTCTCTCTAGGCATATTCGTCATCCTCCCTGCCCAGCGCCCTGCGCGCCAGTATTACAGCCACCAAATCATCCACCGGCTCCGGCGGCACCTGCATCCCCAAGGGCAGCAGCCGCCGCCAGCCCCTGGGGGGATTTATCTTCCAGTAAAGCTTTTTGGCCAGTTCCGTCGTGCGGTATTCATCCACCACTTCTGCGGGCAGCTCCGGCAGAGCCTCCCCCAGGCGCTGCTCCGCCCGGCTGTGGGTGGTGCCATTGCCAAGCAGCAGGCGCTCTGCCTGATACTCCCCTGCCAGCTTTTTTGCCTCCCCTGCCAGCTCCTCTGTGGGCACGACGCGCCGCCAGAGAATCTGCCCGTCGCTATCCAGCACCGCCAGCCCGCATTTATCGCGGCCAGGATCCACTGCCATGATGCTCATAGGCTCACTTCCCGTAGGTGCCAAGGCCGTTAATGATGGCCTGCTCCACCTTCATATCCAGGCGCAGTGGCCCCTGGGCATCCGTGGACTCATGTGCATAGGCAGACAGGATAATATCTCCCGCTGTCTGGGCCACGGCCTGCACGATACTGTAGAGCTGGGCGCCCTCGATAATGCCCACCGTGCCCCGCAGGGGATCGGGCAGGATGCCCTTGCTGGTGGCGGCGCGGTTGACTTCACGCAGGAAATCCATCACAGCCTGCTCGGCAGACTGGCTGTCATGGGTCTTGATATGATAGGGACGGGCCAGGATGAATTCATGCTCCCGGTAGATGATGCTGTTCTTGTAAAGCTCCAGGGAACTGCGCACAGGCTCGCCCCGCACCAGATTGCCCGCCGCCACGAAGCGCACCACCATATCCTGGCCACTGCCCGAGATTTCCTGGACAGCCGCATCAAACTCCGGCTGATAGACCCAGACCTCCTGATCGCTCATATCCATCCCCAGCCTGGCCGAAACATTGCGGGTAGCAAGCTGGGCCAGGGCCTCCAGGTCTGCACGGATCTCCTCCTGGGGCCTGTGGCCGCGAATCACGCCGCTGGCCAGGATTTCCCCGGCCCGGAAGGTAATATCTCCCTCACGCATGGCAATCAGGCCGTCACGCAGTTGCTGGGTGCGCTGCTCCAACTGGGAATTTTCCGCCGTAAGCTGCTCGTTTTTGCCGGAAAGCTCTGCATTGCCGGAGAGCAGCTCCCCGTTCATGGTGCCCAGCCGCTCATTTTCTCCTGCCAGGGAGCTGTTCTGGGCTGAAAGCGCCGCATTCTGCGCCGAAAGGGCCGCTCCCTCCGCCTGAAGGCGCTCCGTCTCCGCCTTCAGGTCGGCCTGCTGCTTCGTCAGGGCCTCCACATCCTCCTTGGCAAGCCCCAGGGCCTCATCGGCCTCTGCCTTCTCCTGGCGGGCCGTCGCCAGGGCCGTGGATGTATCCTGCACCTCGCTACTAAGCTCAGCCATACGGGCCTGCAGCTTCTGCATGCCGAACAGCGCCGTGCGCACATTCTCGGAGGCCGCCGCCAGTATCCCAAAGGTGGCAGCCGTAATCAGTATGCCCGTGATAATCGTCACGATAATGGAGGTATGCCGGGGACGCAGACCGAAAATCGACAAACGCTTCTTGCCTATCCTGGTACCCAGACGGTCGCCGATAAAGGCAATGGCGCCGCCGGTCAGTACCAGTACACCAATCAAATACAAACTATACATTCAGGCTCCCCTTCCGAAAAAACTCAGCGCGAGGCCTTGCGGAGCAGGATGGCCCCTGCTATCATGCCCACGATATTCGGTATCCAGACCCCCAGCAGGGCCGGCAGGGCTGCGCTGCGGGCAAAGGCGTTGCCCATGGTCATCAGGGCGTAATAGACAAAGATGATGATGACGCTCATGGCAAAGCCCGCCGAAGAAGTATTGCGGTTCGGCTGCAATCCCAGGGGCACGCCCACCAGGGCAAAGATCAGGCTGGCCATGGGCACTGACACCCTGGTATAAAGCTCCGTCTCCCACTTCGCCGTGTCCTGGAACTGGCTTTTCATAATATCAATCTGGGCCCTGAGCTCCCGCATGGTCATTTCTTCCAGTTCCTTCTGCTCCCGCACGATCTGCTTGGGACTGGCATCCACCGGCAGCACCTGCTTATCGAAGTGCATGGCGTGCTTGTTCTTGTCCTCATCCTTCTGTATATCGTAGATCATGCCGTTGTGCATGACCCATCCTTTGCCATTCCACTCTGCGTATTCCGCGTTTTCCACATGGCTGACCTGTCCGTCTGCGCCGAACTCCTGCAGCGTGACCCCCAGCATCTGCTGGCTCTCCGCATTGTAATAGCGGGAATACAGCAGCCGCCGGATCTGGCCCTCATTGATTTCCTTCAGGATGACGTGCTCCTGGGACTTCATGGCGGTATTGCCCTCTATCTCGTAATAAATCACATTGCGATAGGCGGTATTGGCCCAGGGCACCACATACTCATTGAAGGCCACTGCACCGATGCTGACCACCAGCCCCAGGATGATGGCGGGCATGGCTATGCGGGTAAAGGAAACACCGCAGGACTTCATGGCAGTGATCTCGGAGGAGCCGGACATCTTGCCAAAGGTCAGAAGCGTAGCCAGCAGCATGGACATTGGGAAAGTCCAGATAATCACGCTGGGCATGGAAAAGACGAAAACCTTGATGACTGCCGACAGGGAGGCGCCATAGTCCGTGATGAACTTCGCAATCCTGAAAAGGGTGCCTGAACCGATGAAGACAGCGGAAAAGGCGCAGATGCCGAACAGGAAAGTCAGCAGAACCTCCCGGAATATGTATTTGTCGAGGATTCTCAGATGCATCTTGCCTGCTCCTTAAACTACAGGGTGAAATTATCACCCAGATAAAACTTCTTCGCCACAGGGCTGGAGGCAATGGCCTGGCTGTCGCCTTCCAGCAGGATCTTGCCTTCATTCAGGATATAGGCCCTGTCAACGATATGCAAGGTTTCCCGTACATTGTGGTCGGTAATCAAAATGCCCATGCCCCGCTGGCGCAGGTACTGGATAATTTCCTGAATGTCCGCCACGGCCAGGGGGTCAACCCCCGCGAAGGGCTCATCCAGCAGGATGAACTGGGGCTCCAGGGCCAGGCAGCGGGCAATCTCCACCCGGCGGCGCTCACCGCCTGATAGCTCCGTGCCCCTGCGCTCCCGCACATGGCCGATGTGAAACTCCTCAATCAGCTCCTCCAGCTTGTCCTTCTGCTCCGCCGGGGACAGGGGGGTGGTTTCCAGGATGGCCGTGATATTTTCCTCCACAGTGAGCCTGCGGAAAATCGAAGCCTCCTGGGTGAGATAGCCTATGCCCAGGCGCGCCCGCTGATACATAGGCATAGAGGTGATATTGACATCGGAGATATAGACCTCCCCCGAATCCGGCCGCTCCAGCCCAACTATCATATAGAAGCTGGTGGTCTTGCCAGCGCCGTTGGGCCCTAAAAGGCCCACGATCTCACCTTTCTCGACCCGCAGGGAAACGCGATCCACCACCCTGCGCTTCTTGAACGCCTTGACCAGGTTCTTCGCCTCGATATGCAAAGCTGCTCCTCCATCCCGCTTAAGTCAATCAACAATCACTGGCTGACCTTGGCCTGCCCGTCCTGGGCCAGATAAAGGGTCAGCACATTGCCATGCATGGTATTGTTGTCCTGCACGGCCCAAGCATGGCCCGTCAGGACTGCCTTGTTCACCTTCAGGCCATAATAGTCCATACGGTCGCCGCCGGCTTCCAACTTCCTGGGGGGGCTCACCAGATGGGCATTCCCTATCCCCACATAGTGCTCATCCTTCAGCCAGCCTTCCATGTAAGCCGCCGTAAAGGTGCCGTCCTTGCTGGAGAGGGTGCCGCCCGCTGCAATCTGCACATATTCATTCTGGTTAGGGAAATAGTCCACCTGCTCCCCTGTAAAGGAGCGATCCAGCTGGGTGCCGTGAACCTTGCCCACGGCCTGCATGTGCTCCTGGCCGTCGGAGCGCAGCAAATCGCATGTCACCCGCATATCCCCCCGCACGGCTATGACATTGCCCTCCACCAGGCCCGCCATGGTCTTGGTATTGTAGGTAGCCCTTGCGCCGGTAACTTTGGCATCCCCCCGCTTCATCAGCACATTATCCGTGGCCACCACTTCCCCGGAGTTCATATCATAGGAAATCGTGTCCGCATCCAGGGAGGCAGGCACAGGCTCCTTGTTTTGGGCAGGCTCTGCCGAGACACCGGCAAATGTCAGCGGGGCTGCGGCCAGGCAGCCTGCCAGCAGCATGCCCAAGATTTTCTTCCTCGTCATATCTATCCCTTCCCTTTTCATTTCTGCTTGCCAGGCTCCTTGCCCTGTTCTTCCGCAATCTTCCTGGCTGTTTCCTGGCCCTTCTCGATATGGGCCTTGCCGATAATCTTGACCTTGCTGAAGGCATCGGAGCTCTCCACACGCTCACCGGTGGCCAGCATATCCTCCCGGGTCATGCGCACATCACCCATGGCCGCCAGGATTTCCTCCTTGGCCAGCCATTCCATTTCCTTGCTGGTCAGCCTGGCGCCGTCGCTGGTCTCCACCTCCACGCCGTCAGTCAGCTTGATATTCTTGGACTTGTCATCATAGAGGCCCTGGGCCGCCTTGATATCGGCCCGGCGCCCATCCTCCCCGTAGAAATGCCCGGTGATGCCGGTCATGGTGGTGTTATGGGTATTCACATCCACCTCTGTATGCTCAGCAGCCAGCTCCCAAAGCAGCTTGCCATTCTTTTCCGTGCTGATGATGTTGTTGTCATAGGTCATCAGCTGCGGCCCTTCCGGCTCTGTATGGGCTGGCGGTGCCTCCGGCACGGTCACGACAGACCACACCACCACTCCCAGTACCAGGAGCAGTGCCATGCCCGTCAGGACCTTCTGTCTCATGCTCAAGCTCTCGCCTCCTCCACTGCCTTGCCGGCCGTTACATGGTGCTTGCCGGATTTCATTTCCTCCGGCTTCGTATTCCAGCGCTTCTGGAACCACAGCCACTGGGTCGGATTCTCACGGATAATGTCTTCCACAATCCGGGTCATGCGCACCGTAAAATCATATAAGTCCTTGTCCGGGTCTCCCGTATCCTCATAGCGCATGATTTCGCCGATAACCACCTTATGCTTGCCGTTGGGCTGCCGCAGGATAAATGCGGGCAGCACCGGCGCCCCGAATTTGCGGGCAAAGACCGCCGGCCCCATAGGGGTGGCGGCGGGCCTGCCGAGAAAATCCACCAAGGCGCCGCCGGGGCCCCCGTCCTGATCCGCCAGGAAGCCCAGAATCTTGCCGGCTTTCAGCGCCCTGGCCGCTGCCATCAGCTCGCTGGTGCCCCGTGAGAAAATCTGCACCTCAATGGTCTTGCGCAAATCATCCAGGGCATAGGTAAACTGCATATTGGGCTGGGGCTTGGCTATGGCCGTAACCGGCAAATCATTCATGGTGAAGGCAGCCGACAGCCATTCCCAGGTGCCGATATGGCCTGTCAGCACCACGACCCCATGGCCTTCGGCAATGGCCTCCTGCATGCGCTCCAGATGGTCGATCTCGATGAAGTCCCGGAAATTCTTCCTATTCAGCCTGGGCATATAGAGGATTTCCAGCACATTGCGGCCCAGATTGATAAAGGAGAGGCGCACGAGGCGGCGCGCCTCCGCCTCGCCTAACCCTAAGGCAGGCCGCATCTGCTCCACGGCCCGCTCCCGCTCCTTCTTAATCAGCAGGTAGTAGAGATTGCCCAGCACCCAGCCTGCCCCCATCAGCAGGGAGTAAGGCAGGCGGCAACACAGCCAGCTCAGCGCCATAACGAATTTATATGTCATTTGGCTCTGCCCCCATCACTGTGCCACGGATGCATTCGGCTGCGCCACATCACAGGACGCCTCCGTATCGTAGAAGGGCGCTATCAGCGCCTGCCATCTGCCCTGGGATTTCAGGATGAACTCGATAAGCTCCCTGGCAGCCCCATGGCCTCCCACGGCTTCCGTCACCAGGGCGGCAATCTCCCGCACTTCGGGACGGGCATCAGCCACAGCCGCCGGCAGGCCCACCTGCAGCATCACCGGCAGGTCTATAAGGTCATCTCCCAGATAGGCGATTTCCTCATCCTTCAGGCCGTATTTCTCTTTCAGGCCGCGGTAGGCCGCCCGCTTGTCCATCTGTCCCTGCAAAATCTCCGTGATATGCAGCTCCCCGGCGCGGCGGGAGAGCTGCACAGAGGTGCGCCCGGTAATGATAGCCGTAAGGAGCCCTGCCCTGTGGGCCAGGGTGACGCCCAGGCCGTCCTTGCAGTTGAAGGGCTTGAAGACCTCTCCCTCTGCCCCCATATAGATGCCGCCGTCCGTCAGCACTCCATCCACATCAAAGATCAGGAGCCGCACTCTGGCAGCCTTTTCCAGCGCTTCATGCTTAAATTCCATCTTAGACCACACCTTGCCTGAGCAAATCCGTCAAATGCACAATCCCCACGGGATTCATATCCTTGTCGATAACCGGCAGCACCGTAACCGGGCGCGGCTTGTGCTTCTCCATCACGGAGAGGGCGGAAGCCGCAAGCTGGTCGGCGCTGATGGTCAGGGGCGTCGTAAACATAATATGCTCCACCGGCTCGTCCAGGAAGCGGTAATCCTTGCCCAGGGCACGGCGGATAATGCCGTCTGTCACCAGCCCCACAAACTTGCCCTCTCCGTTCACCACGGACACGGCCCCCAGGCCCTTGTCCGTCATGATGAACAGGGCATCCTTGGCGGTCTTGCCCACTGCCACCAGGGGGTTGTCCTCGCCGGTGTGCATCACGTTCTCCACCTTCAGCAAGAGCTTTCTGCCCAGAGCCCCTCCCGGATGGAACATGGCGAAATCCTGGCTGGTGAAATTACGGGCGCTCATCAGTGCCATGGCCAGGGCATCCCCCATGGCCAGGGTCGCCGTGGTGCTGGCGGTGGGAGCCAGCCCCAGGGGGCAGGCTTCTCTCTCCACGCCTATATCAACGAAATGGTCGGAATACTTGCCCAGAGAAGAATCACGGCGGCCGCAAAAGGCGATGATGGTGGCGCCAATGCGGCGGATGATGGGCAGGATGTTCACAATTTCCGAGCTTTCGCCGCTGTTGGATATGGCAATGACCACATCCTTGTCCGTCACCATGCCCAAGTCCCCGTGAAAGGCTTCCGCCGGGTGCATAAAGAAGGCGGGAGTGCCGGTGGAGGCGAAAGTTGCCGCCAGCTTGCGGCCGATATGGCCGCTCTTGCCCATGCCCGTCACTACCACCCGCGCCCGGCAGTCCAGAATGCACCGGGCAGCCGCCTCGAATTCCCCGTCAATGCGCTCTTTCAGCTTATTTACTGCATCCGCTTCTATCTCCAAGGTTTCAAGAGCCTTGTCTTTAATCAGTGACATATCTGCTGCTCCCTTGCTGCGTTCAATAGCTCATGCTGCCTGCTATGCGTCAGTGTAACTTCGGCCTGACGATATCATGGATGGCCAGGACCTCTTTCAGCATCTTCTCCAGCTTATCCAGATAAACCATATTCGGCCCGTCGGACAGGGCTTCCTCCGGGTTGTCGTGGACTTCCAGGAACAGGCCGTCCACACCCGTAGCCACTGCCGCCCGCACCAGATACTCCACAAACTCCCGCTGGCCGGAGGAGGTGGTGCCCGCCCCCCCCGGAAGCTGCACGCTATGGGTGCCGTCAAAGATAACCGGGCAGCCAAAGCCCCGCATAATGGGCAGGGAACGCATATCCACCACCAGATTATTGTAGCCGAAGGAGGCTCCCCTCTCTGTCAGCAGAATCTGCTCGCAACCCGAGGCATGCAGCTTGTCCACCACGTTGCTCATATCCCTGGGGGCCAGGAACTGGCCCTTCTTCACATTCACCACCTTGCCCGTCAGCGCCGCCGCATGCAATAGATCCGTCTGGCGGCACAGGAAAGCCGGAATCTGCAGTATGTCCGCAACTTTCGCCACAGGCTCCGCCTGGTAAGTTTCGTGTATGTCCGTCACCACCGGCACACCTAAATCTTCCTTGATCCTTTGCAGAATCTCCACGCCCTTTTCCAGCCCGGGGCCGCGGAAAGAGTGGAAGGAGGAACGGTTCGCCTTGTCAAAGGATGCCTTGAACACATAGGGCAGCCCCAGGCGAGCGCAGATATCCTTGATAGTGCGCCCGATGTACAGGCAACGCTCCAGGTCCTCCAGCACGCAGGGACCGGCAAGCAAAACCAACGGCTCGCCGCCGCCAATCTCGAAGTTACCTACCTTAACCTTGTTCATGGCTATTCTCCTTCCGCCTGATTGCACCAACAAATCACTTCATTTTATCACATATCCCGATATATTTCATTTACTTTCGCCAGATCCTCCGCCGTATCCACACCGACAAACCTGGCTTTGGTCTCCACTACCTTGATGCGGTAGCCGTTCTCCAAGGCCCTGAGCTGCTCCAGTGACTCCGCCTGCTCCAGGGGCGTGGGCTGCATCTTGGCATAGGCCAGCAGGAAATCCCGGCGATAGGCATAGATGCCGATATGCTTGTAGACCGGGCAGCCGCCCTTTCTGGGATAAGGCAGCAGGGAACGGGAGAAATAGAGGGCATAGCCCTCCTTGTCGCAGACTACTTTCACATTATTGGGATTGGCCCTTTCCGCCTCATCCTCGATTTCCGTCTTCACCGTAGCCATGGCAAGCTCCGGCTCCCCCTCGAACTGCGCAATCAGCTCATCAATCAGGGCAGGCTCAATGAGCGGTTCATCCCCCTGCACATTGACAATCAAATCAACATCAGGGAAAGCCGCCGCCACTTCCGCCAGCCTATCCGTGCCCGTGGGGTGATCCCCGCGGGTCAGCATGGCCTTGCCGCCGCTACGCTCCACTGCCGCCTTGATGCGCTCATCGTCCGTGGCCACCAGGGTCTCGCTGACCCCTTTGGCCTTGGAGGCGCGTTCATATACCCGCACCACCATGGGCTTTCCGGCTATATCCAGAAGCGGCTTGCCCGGCAAGCGGGTAGAAGCATATCGTGCCGGAATGACGCAAAGCACCTTCATAACGTATCCCTCTTTCTCATCTGGCTCCCAGACGCTCCACCAATCTCTCTTTCAGCATCTTGGAGAACTCGCTGCCTCCCGTCTGGAAGGTGACCTCCACGCAGATAACGTACACGGGGATGGGCCACTTCGACTGCATGATCTCGGCAGGCACCTTCACCGCGTCCTTCTCCGTGATGACGATGGCCTCCGCTCCCAGGGTCTCCGCCCGGCGCAACACGCTCTGCATCTCTCCCATGGTATAGTCGTGATGGTCAGGATAGCGCATGCTCTCCATAATGACCGTGCCCAAATCCTCCAGGGTCTGCTCGAAGGAGGCCGGATTGCCGATGGCCGAGACCGCTACGATTTTCTTGCCCCGCATCTCTGTCACCGGCAGGCCGTCGCTGGCGATATCCACATACCACTCGGTCAGGGGTATGAAACTGCGGGGCTGATGGATGCTCTCCACGATGGAGACATCTTCATTATACTGGCGCATGGTCTCGCGGATGTATTCCCTGGAGCCTTCTGCCGCCTGATCCACCTTGGTCATCAGGCAGACATCCGCCCTGTCCAGATGAGCCATGGGCTCCCGCAGAGTGCCCCTGGGCAGCATATAGCCGTTGCCGAAGACATTCACCGCATCCACCAGCAGAATATCCATGTCCCTATCCAGTTGCCAGTGCTGGTAGCCGTCATCCAGGATGGCCACCTCCGCACCAAAGTGCTCGATGGCGTAACGGCCTGTCTCGGCACGCTCCCGGCCAATCAGCACCGGCACCTGGGGCAAGTGCTTCGCCAGCATAAAGGCCTCGTCACCGGCCTCCGCCGCGCTCATGTGCAGGGTCTTGCCGTCCGACACGATACCCACCTCGCCATGCCATTTGGCCCTGTAGCCCCGATTCAGGATAACCACCCGGTAGCCCATGTCCCGGATATCCCGGGCCAGGCGCTGGGCGGTAGGGGTCTTGCCCGTGCCCCCCACCGTAATATTGCCCAGGCTGATGACAAAGCAGTCCAGCTTGCGGGTCTTCACCAGGCCGCAGCGGTAGCAGCCCAGCTTGCAGTTCAAAAGGCCGCGGTAAATCAGGGACAGGGCATAGAGGGTACCCATCAGCAGATGCTGGCTGATGCCCTCCACCTCACGGGTATGCAAAAGATCCCCGAAATAGGTCTGGAGGTTGGCAATCTTCTGGGTGGCGGGCACCCGCTGGCGTCCCCGCTGCTCCCGCTCGTAGCTTTCGATGGTTTCCCTGAGGATCAGGGCGGACTTGCGGCTGGCCCCCTTGTTCTCTGACACGATGGCAAGGGTCTCCGCCTCCATCCTGTGCCTGCGCTCCGGCTCATCAAAGAGGCGCACGCACTCGGCTGCCAGTTCCTCGGCGCTATCCACCGTGATGCAGGCATTACGCCCCTTGAACAGGGCATGGGTATCCTTGAAGTTGAACATGTAATGGCCCACGATAATGGCCTTGCCGTGAGCCGCCGGCTCCAGGATGTTGTGGCCCCCGTGTGTCACCAGGCTGCCACCCACATAGACCACATCACCGATGCTGTAGACCTTGCCCAGCTCGCCGATGGTATCAAGGATGGTCACATCTGCATGGCTGCCATCCTGGGGCACTCCCTTTTCCTGCAGTTCCGTGCGCAAGGCCACGCTGTAGCCGGCCCGTTTGCAGATATGGGTGACCTCCACCACCCGCAGCAGTTCCCTAGGCGCAATGACCAGGCGGGCCCGGGGGTGCTTTTCCCGCACGGCCCTGAAGGCCTGCAGCACATAGTCCTCCTCCCCCCGGTGGGTAGAGCCTGCCAGCAGTATGCCATCATTATCGGCCAGATCCATCTCCGCGATGATCTGCTGCTTTTCCTCGGGGGACACATCCGTGTAGGTCTGGTCGAATTTCGTATTGCCCGTGACCGTCACCAGATGGGGCGGTGCGCCCAGGCGCTTGATATACTCGGCATCAATGGGGGACTGCATGGCGAATTTCTTCACCGTGCCGATCATATCCCTCAGAATGCTGTGCATGTGCTTATAGCGCTTCACGCTCTTGTCCGAGATGCGGCCGTTGACCATCATCACGGGCACATGGCTCCCCCTTGCCGCCTTCAGGAAATTCGGCCACAGCTCCGTCTCCACCGGCAGGAAGACCCTAGGGGCAATGCGCCTGAAGACATGGGCCGCCAGCCAGGGCAGATCCAGCGGAAAGTAAATGATGGCATCCGCATCCTTGATGATGCGGTTCGCCATTTCATAGCCGGAGGTGGTGACCACCGAGACCAGAATAGGGCTGTCCGGGAATTCCCTGCGGAACTCCTTGATCAGCGGGCTGGTGGCAACGATTTCGCCCACGGAGGCCGCATGCACCCAGATAGCGTCCTGCTTCTCCACCTTTTCCAGCGCATGCTCCGGGAAGAAGCCCAAGCTCTGCTTGATGCGCTCGACAAAGCCCCGTTCGCGCACCGCGCGGACCATGAACACCGGGATGATCAGAACCACCACGATGATGGCCGCTATATTATAGAGCAGTTGCATATCCTTTCCCCTTTTGCAATCAATCAAACGGCAGACTTCTTGAACTGGATATTGTAAAGGTGGCTGTAAAGGCCGCCGGCTGCCAGTAAATCCTCATGGGTACCATGCTCCTTGATCCTGCCCCCCTCGATGACATAGATCTGGTCGGCATTGAAGATGGTGGACAGGCGATGGGCTATCACAAAGGAAGTACGCCCCACCATCAGCTTGTCCAGGGCCGCCTGCACGATTTTCTCGCTCTCCGTATCCAGGGCGGATGTTGCCTCGTCCAGGATGAGGATGCGGGGGTTCTTCAGGATGGCCCTGGCTATGCTCATGCGCTGGCGCTGACCGCCGGAAAGGCTGAGTCCCCGCTCGCCGATGCGGGTATCGTAGCCCTCCGGCAGTTCCCGTATGAAGCCATCGGCATTGGCAGCCCTGGCTGCCGCCTCCACTTCCTCGTCGGTGGCATCCAGGCGGCCATAGCGGATATTCTCCCGCACAGTGGTGGAGAAAAGCATGGTTTCCTGGGGCACAATGCCAATCTGCTCCCGGAGGGAATGGAGGGTCACATCCCGGATATCATGGCCGTCAATGCGGATAACGCCGGAGTTAATCTCGTAAAAGCGGGGAATCAGGTTGGCAATCGTGGACTTGCCCGCACCGGAGGGCCCCACGAAGGCAATCATCTGGCCGGGCTGTGCCTCCAGTGTCACATCGGACAGGGCCGGCACCCCCTCCTTGTACTCAAAGTTCACCTGCTCCAGGGAGACATGGCCCTCAATGGGGGGCAGATCCTCCGCTTCCGGCTTGTCCTGGATAGCCTCCGGCAGATCCAGCACCATAAACACCCGGTCTATGGCCGCCATGGCCTTCTGCAGGCTGCCGTACAGGCGGGACAGGCGCTTCACCGGGTTAGCCAGGTTCACGGCATAAGTCAGGAAAGCCACCAGGGAACCTGCGGTCATCACGCCGCTGATAACCTCGTAGCCCCCGAACCAGATAATGAGGGTCACGGACACCGCCGCCAGAAACTCCACCGTCGGCGTCAAGAGGCTGGTCAGCTGCACATTCTTCATGGCCGCCTGGAAGTTCAGCAGATTCTCATTCTGGAAACGTCCGATTTCATAATCTTCACGGGCAAAGGACTTCACCACCCGGATGGAGGAAATGCTCTCCTGCAGGAAGGAGGTGATATCCGCCATGCGCTCCTGGATAACCGTGCCGTTGCGCTTCAGCTTGCGGCCGAAAATCTTCATGGCCTGGCCCACCAGGGGCACCACCACCATGGTCAGCAGGGTGAGCTTCCAGTCCAGGTAAAACATAAAGACAATGGAGCCTATCAGGATGGAGCTCTCCGTCACAATCTCGATGAGTTTATCCACCAGGGCTGTCTGGATGGCCGCCACGTCATTGGTGATAAAACTCATGGTCTCGCCGGTCTGGTGCTTGTCGAAATAGGCCATGGGCATGCGCTGGAACTTGCGGAACATCAGTTCACGCACATCAATGACCACCTTCTGCCCGATAAAGGACACCAGGTAGCTCTGCCCGTAGTAGAAAATGCCCCGTATGATGAAGACCACCACCACGCCCACGCAGATGACGTTCAGCATGGCCATATCCCCCTGGGCCAGCACCTTGTCTATCATATCCTTGATAATCCAGGGCAGGTACAGATTCGCACCGGCAGCAATAATAGTGCAGATGATGGCCAGGACAAGCTGTTTCAGGTAGGGCCTTATATGGAGCAGCAAGCGCCCGTAATTTTTCATAAAATCATTCCTTATCTCGTGCCGCAGCCAGTATCTTCTCCGCTACCCGGCCAGATGCACCCGGGGGGCCCAGCAAATCACAGGCAGCCCTGAGCTTGGCCAGCACCTGCTCACGCCGGGGGCTGCCCGGCAGCAGGCAGCGGACTTCCTCCGCAATGCGCCCCGGCTCCACCGCCGTCTGCAGCAGCTCCGTCTCAAAAGGCTCCCCCAGGATGATATTCGGCAGGCTGAAGGACTCTATATGCACCAGCAGCTGCCCCAGGAAATAATTGAGCCTGCCCATGCGGTACAGCACCACGCAGGGCAATCCCAGGAGCGCCGCTTCCATCACCACCGTGCCGGAGGTCGCCATGGCAGCCGTGCCCAGCCCCATCAGGGCATAGCGATGCTCATGGGTAAGCTCTATGCGCCCCGTAAGCCCCGCCGCCTCAATAAGTGAAGTGATACGCCCTTCCAGGGCCTGATCCGCCACCGGCAGGAAGAAGCGCAAACCGGGCCGGCCCTCTGCCAGGATATGCACGGCTCCCAGCATATCCGGCAGCAGCAGCTCTATCTCCTGCCTGCGGCTGCCCGGCAGGAGCAGCACTGCCTGCTCATCCTCTGCCAGAGCGAAATACTCCCTGGCTTCCTGCTCCGGGATTTCCGGGCGCACCGCATCCACCATGGGATTGCCCACAAAGGAAATCTTCGCCCCTGCCGCCTCATAGGGGGGCAGCTCATGGGGGAAAATCGCGCAAAATTCGTCTGCAATGGCGGCGCAGGTCCTCGCCCGTCCCTTGCGCCAGGCCCAGGCCGAGGGAGGTATGTAGGAAAACACCGGCACCCCCAGGGCCTTGGCCTTCTTCGCCAGGCGCCAGTTGAAATCCGGGTAATCAATCAGCACTAAGAGATCCGGTTTTTCCTCCCGGATGGAATCCTCCAGCTCAGACAGGAGATGCAGGATGCGGCGCAGGTTCTTCACCACTTCCCAGACGCCCATCACATTGTAGTCGGCGAAATTGCGCACCAGGCGCACACCGGCCTGCTCCATCTTCCGGCCTCCCAGGCCAAAGAGTTCCGCTTGGGGGGCCTGTGCCAGAATAGCTTCCGCGATACGCGCCCCCTGAATATCTCCTGAGACTTCACCCGCAGAAAGCATGATTTTCACAGCCGCCCCGCCTTTCATAACAATATCCATCAAATAGTCATTGTACCATATGACAGGTACATAGGCAAACAAATAAAAGGCGCAGCGGGGAACCCCCTGCCGCACCTTGCATCCTACATAGCGACTATCGCTATACCGTGCTGCTCCGCGAGAGCCAGCACCCGCTCACGCTCCACCAGCAGAGTTTCCCCTGCCTGTATGGCCAGGACCTTGGCATTGGCCACGATCATGGACTCCAGGGTGGTGGCACCCACCGTCGGCACATCGAAGCGCTTATCCTGCTGGGGCTTGGCCACCTTCACCACCACGGCCCCCTCCCGGGCCAGCTCGCCGCCCCGGCGGATGCAGGCATCAGTGCCCTCGATAGCCTCCAGGGCCATCACCGCCATATCCTTCACCACTACGGTCTGGCCGATATCCAGACGGCCCAGTTCCCTGGCCACCTGGAAACCGTACTCCATATCCCTGCGCTGCTCCGCCGTAGGCTCCCGCTTCGTCAGCGTACCGCTCCCCGGCATCAGCTTCCTTATGAGGATGGTCTGGTCAAAGGCCGTGACGCCGATCTTCTCCAACTCCCGCACAAACCCCAGCATAATGGTATCATCCTTGCGGTTCGGCAGTCCGGCCAGGAAAGTGACCATCTTGAAATCGGGAATGACCTTCTTCTCGAACAGCAATTCCTTCGTGACCTTGCCGATCATCAGGGCCTTTTTGACCTGCTGCTTTTTCAGGTAGGAAATAATCCTGCCCAGCTTGGCGATGCTAATATGGGCGCAGTCATTGGCCACCTCATCAAGCTCCGGGTCCGTGGCCTCCAGCAAGGCCACCGCACAGACCTCATAGCCCAGCTCCCTGGCAGCCCTGGCCAGCTCCACCGGCAGCCTGCCGGCACCTGCCAGCAGCGCAATTTTCTCCATGCAGGCATGCCCTCCTTAATCAATGTCATGCTCGCGGCGCTCACGGCAGATGCCCCGGTCTGCATTGCGCAGGAAGCGCAGCAGATGCTCCATCTCCTCGCAGTTATCCACTTCCTGCTCGATGACCGCAATGGCCTGGGACAGCTTCAGCCCCGAGCGGTACAGGATTTTATAGGCCTGCTTCAGGCAGCGCCGGGAAGCAAGGGAGATACCGGCACGGGAAATGCCCACGCTGTTCAGCCCCACGGTGCGGGCCTGATAGCCCGCCACCATCGTATAGGGCACCACATCCTGGGTCAGCCGCGCCATACCGGCCACCATGGCATTGCGGCCAATCTTCACGAACTGATGCACCCCCGCCATGCCGCCGATCACAACCCGGTCCTCCACCACCACATGCCCGGCCACGCTGGCCACATTGGACATAATCACGTGATTGCCCAGCACGCAGTTATGGGCCACATGGGTGAGTGCCATCAGCAGGCAGTCGCTGCCGATACGGGTCTCCTCTCCCTCGCCGGTGGCCCGGTGCACCGTCGCCCCCTCGCGGATGGTTGTGCGGTCGCCGATAAAGACATAGCTTTTCTCGCCCTTGAACTTCAGATCCTGGGGCTCCTCACCGATGGAGGCCCCCTGAAAAATCTTGCAATCCCTGCCGATCTGCGTCCAGCCCGTGATCACCACATGGGGGCCGATCTTCGTCCCCTCGCCGATCTCCACGTGCTCGCCTATGACAGAGTATGGCCCGATTTCCACATTCTTCGCAATCCTTGCCCCCGGCGCCACCACGGCAGTTTCATGTATATAAGCAATCACTTTGCTTTCCATACCCATTTCTGCTACAACTCCTCTATGCCTACCTATATACAGCGATATCAGCCCTGAGACACCACTGGCTTTGTTCTGTCTTTACTACACTCCTAAACACACTTCCGCTTTTCGCATGGGATATAACTGTAAATCCTGGCGTTTTACGAGTTGAACAAAGATTAGGTGCATATATCTTGTCAATATCAGTCAAAATCACGCTTTTTCTTGTTCTGCCGCTAATTTTTCCCTGGTTGCCTTGGACTGATGGGTCTCATCCTCCACCAGGGCGAACTTGAAATCAGCCTGGGCCACCAGCTTGTCCTGCACATAGCCGTCTGCGTGCAGCACCCCGAAATTGCCCCGCACCTTGACGATTTCCGCCTTGGTAATCAACTGGTCTCCCGGTACCACCGGCTTCTTGAACCTCACATTATCCATGCCGCCGAAGAAGGCCAGCTTGCCCCGGTGCTCCTCCGGGTACAGCATGGCCACGCCTCCCACCTGGGCCATGGCCTCCAGCAGCAACACCCCAGGCATAATGGGATGACCGGGGAAATGCCCCGCAAACTGTGGCTCAATCATGGTGATGTTCTTCAGCCCCGTGGCAGACTTGAAGGGATCAATCTCCAGGATGCGATCCACCAGCAGCATCGGCGGACGATGGGGCAAAATCTTCATGATTTCATTGATATCAAGTTCCATGGCAAAATCCTTCTTTCTTCATCCTATATGTGTCTGTTCAGCCTAAAGCTGCCGCTATCTGCCTGGCCAGCTTGGTATTTAGCTCATGGCCCGAAGCCACCGCGATGATATGGCCGCGGATAATCCCGGCCAGGCGCAGATCGCCAATCACATCCAGTATCTTGTGGCGCACAAGCTCATCGCCGAAGTGCAGCGGGTTCAACCAGCCCTCATCATTGTAGACAATCACATTTTCCAGGGTACCACCCAGCCCCAGGCCCATGGCCTGCAACTGCTTGATTTCCTGCTCGTAGGCAATGGTGCGGGCCGGGGCGATCTCCTGCCTGTAACATTGCGGCGTGATCTCGAAATTCTCGTACTGCACCCCAATCAGCCTGTGGGGATTCAGGGAAGTAAAGCTCACCCGGAAGCCCTCATAAGGCAGGGCCAGCACAAAACGCTTATGCTCCTCGTCATCAACGCGGTACACCCTGTCAATCACGATTTCGCGCCGCTTTGCTGCCTGCTCCCTGCGGCCTGCCTGCTCCAGCAGCTCGAAAAACGCCAGGGCGGCACCATCCGCCACCGGCGGCTCCTCCCCATCCATCTCGATAAAGCAGTTGTCAATACGCGCCGCATGCAGCGCACTCATCAGATGCTCAATGGTAAAGACCTTCGCGCCATGCTCCTCCAATGTCGTTGCGCGCATGGTAGAAGTGACATTGGCTGCCACCGCATGTATCTTAGGGCTCTCCGGCAGATCCGTGCGCACAAAGACCAGCCCCGCGTCCTCCGGCGCAGGCTTCAGCACCATATGCACCTGGCGCCCCGAGTGCAGCCCGACCCCCGTATAAGCGGCCTCCGCCCCAATGGTTGCCTGCTTCTGCAAAGCGACCCCTCCCCGAAACATAGTATACGCTTCTATTTTATTAGCCTTGAAGGGTAAATGCAAGGATTTTTGCAACCATAGCAATGGCAAAAATCTTAATCAAGGTTAAGTTTTTCCCAAAATCTACGATAAAGTAAATAGGAGATCTTGTCCTTACCGCAAAAATGCTGCGAATACGCAGTATTACCCAAAATACGGGAGTGAACGCTTATGGCAATGATTATCAAAAACAATATGTCAGCCCTGAATACCCTGAACAAACTAAACGAAAATGCCAAAGAATTAGCCGATTCCCTGAAAAAAGTTTCCTCCGGCATGAAGATCAACAGTGCCGGGGATGATGCCTCCGGCTATGCCATCTCCGAGCGCATGCGCGTGCAAATGCGGGGCCTCTCCCAGGACATCGCGAACACGCAGAACGGCGTTTCCATGCTGAAAGTAGCCGAAGGCGGTGTCCAGTCCACCGTTGACATCCTGAAGACCCTGAAGGAAAAAGCCATCAATGCCGCCAACGACACCAACACGGATATAGACCGGGCCACCATCCAGAAGGAAGTGGATCAGTCCATCGACCAGATCAACGACAACGCCAATATCACCTTTAACGGCATGAGAATGCTGGACGGCGCTGCGGAGGTGCCTGCCGCCAATGTGCAGGAAATCATCGTGGACGCCCTCGCCTCCGAATGGATTGAAAATGCCCTGGAGCAGATTGAATTCGGCTTCGGCCTGAAATTCGGCCAGGACGGCACCACCGTCAACGAAATGGATGTAAAATTCACAAATGAAGGCAAGCCCCAGCCGAACCAGTCTGTCCCGCTGGCCTATGTAACCAATTCAGCAATCAACGGTGAAGCAAAGGAGCTTTCCCTGTCCATCAATATGGATTATTACGAAAACATGGACTGGGACAATGTAAACGGCAGCATCAACGGCTCCCGCTACAACTACCTGGACCGCACCATCGTCCATGAAATGACCCACGCCGTCATGGCCGCCAATATCAAGAATTTCAACTCCCTGCCCTCCCTGATCAAGGAGGGGGCAGCCGAGCTCATCCACGGCATAGATGATGCCCGCTACAACACCATACTGCGTGTCACAAACAGTGCCTCCAACCTGAATACCTACATGAATAACCTCGCTCCCAGTGATCCTAACCCCGGCACAGAAACCTACGCGGCAGGCTACGTCTATCTCCGTTACCTGACCGCCCAGAGCGCAGGCAGGCCGGTGGATGTAATGAAACGCTTTATGACCGCCCTGGACAGGACCTCAGCCAGCGGCCAAAGTGCCCTGGACGAAGCCATCGGCTTCGCCTCCAAAGGGCATTTCTCCGGCCATGCAGCCCTCCTTGCCGGCATGACCGCCGATTACAATGCCGCCGGCAGCAACACCGCCTTCCTGGAAAAATACTGCGATATCAGGCTGGAAAACGGCAGCCTCGATGCCGATACAGGCAGCCTGGCGGGCTGGGATGCCAGCGGCACCGAGGTGCTGAATGCCGAGGCCACCGTAACCGAGGCAGGCTCCACCAAATACTGGAAGCCGCCCTTAAATGACCAGACCCACATCAACGGCCTCACCGTGCGCTGGCCGGCAGGCACCACCGGGCAGATCGGCACCCAGGTATTGCAGGTGGGCACCAAGGCCAACCAGGTTATAAAGCTCAACGCCTTCGATATGCGTGCCAAGGCCATCGGCGTACAGGACGAGGAAGGGAACGCCGTCAGCGTGCGCACCCGCGCCGCCGCCAACCGTGCCATATCCCGCTTCGACAAAGCCCTCCAGAGGGCACTGGATGCCCAGACCACCATCGGTGCCCTGCAGAGCCGCCTGACCTACACGGCCCTGAACCTCACCACCGCCAGCGAGAACGTGCAAAGCTCCGAGTCCGTCGTCCGGGATGCCGACATGGCCAAAGAAATGACCGCCTACACCAAGAGCAACGTCCTCACCCAGACCGCCCAGTCCATGCTGGCCCAGGCCAACCAGAACAGCAGCGCAGTGCTATCACTGCTGCAATAAATATTTTTTGTCCCCCCACACGGAACAGTGGGGGGGGGGGACAGTGTACACATTCAAGGAGGATGATGTCATGTCCATCTCAGTACGGAACAATATGTCCACCATCGACACCCTGAACATTTTGCGCAAAAACTCCGGGCAGACCAGCAAAAACATGGCACAGCTCGCCAGTGGCCTGCGCGTCAACGGTGCCGCTGACGATGCCTCGGCCTATGCCATCTCGGAGGGCATGCGGGTGCAGATACGGGGCCTTGACCAGGATATCAAGAACGCCCAGAACGGCATGAGCATGCTGCGCGTTGCCGAGGACGGCGTGCAATCCACCATTGACATCCTGAAAACCCTGAAGGAAAAAGCCATCGATGCCGCCAACGACACCAATACCGACCAGGACCGCGCCACCATCCAGAAGGAAATCGACCAATCCGTGGATCAAATCAATGACAACTCCAACATCACTTTCAACGGCAAATACCTGCTGGACGGCTCCTATGAGGTATCAGCCCAAAATGTGCAGGAGGTCATAGTCGATGCCCTCGCCTCCGAATGGATCGAGAATTCCCTGGAGCAGATAGAATACGGCTACGGCCTGTCCTTCTACGATCTGGGCGATGGCAACGGCCCCAGCGTGCGCAGCATGGATGTGATCTTCGAAAGCGATCCCTCCTCCTCTGCCCTGGCCTACGTCACCAACTGGTCACGGGGCGGCGTCGCCAACAAACTGAGCCTCACCGTGAACATGAACTATTACAACAACATGGATAGGGACGATGTGAACGGCAAATCCCCCACCCCCGGCGCCAGCTATCTTGACCGCACCATTGTCCACGAAATGACCCATGCGGTAATGGCCGCCAATATCAAGGGCTTCAACGATCTGCACCTCTATATCAAGGAAGGAGCCGCCGAGCTCATCCACGGCGTAGATGATACCCGCGGCGGCGAACTCAGGAGCTATTCCAAAAGCACCCTCATAGCAAATCTGAACCGCACGGATACCAGCTCCGATACCTGGGCAGGTACCGACCCCTACGCCACGGGCTATGCCTATCTGCGCTATCTCGCCAAGCACAGCGCAGGCTCCCCCATAGATGCCATGAAGCGCTTTATGGGCGCCCTCAGCCGCTCGGCAGCAGGCGGCACCGCTGCCCTGGACACAGCCGTGGCCTTTGCCTCGAAGAACCACTTCGGCAGCCACGCGGACCTGGTGCAAGCCATGACGGATGACATCAACAATGCTTCCAGTATGGCAGAATTCTACAAGAACCAATGCGATATAGACTTCGGCAATGAAGACACCGGCAGCCTGGCAGGCTGGGATGCGGCTGGCACGGAGGTACTGAACAAGGAAGATACCGTCACCGAGGGCGGCTCCACCAAATACTGGAAGCATCCCCTGGCAGACAGCACCGTCATCAACGGCCTTACCGTAAACTGGCCCAAGGGCTCCACCGGCCAGATCGGGAAATTGCAACTGCAAATCGGCACCAAAGCCAACCAGACCATCAAGCTCTCCGCCTTCGATGTCAGGGCCAAAGCCCTGGGGGTGCAGGACGAAGAAGGCAATGCAGTCAGCGTGCTCACCCGCTTCGCTGCAGGCCGCGCCATCACCCGCTTTGATAAGGCCCTGCGACGGGCACTGGATATGCAGACCACGATTGGCTCCTTGCAGATGCGGCTTGAATACACGGTAGCGAATCTGACCACCTCCAGCGAGAACGTGCAAGGCTCCGAATCCACCCTGCGGGATGTGGATATGGCCAAGGCCATGTCGGAATACACGAAGAACAACGTGCTGATGCAGGCATCCCAATCCATGCTGCAGCAGAGCTACCAGATGAGCCGGGACGTGCTCACCTCCGTCACCGGCCAGAATACCCAGTCCGTGGCTACCATTGAAAAGAAATCTGCCGTAGAGGCCCAGCACAACCTGCAGGAAAATGACAGCGAGCTGGGCAAAAGCCTGGAAAAAGTCTCCAGCGGCATGAAACTTAACAGCGCCGGGGACGGCGCCTCCGAATATGCCATTGCCCGGCGCATGGAAGTACAGCTCCGGGGCCTTGACCAGGATATCCAGAACGTGAAGAACGGCAGCGACCTCGTAGCCATTGCAGAAGGCGGCATCCAGAACATCGTTGACAACCTGCGGGACATGAAGGCCATGGCCATCAATGCTGCCAACGACTCCAACACCGATGCAGACCGCGCCACCATGCAAAAAGAATTCGAGCAGCGCCTCCAGCAGATCGATGATATCGCGGCCACTACCAACTATAACGGCAAGCTGCTGCTGAACGGCCAATGGGAGCGCATCAACCATATTGGGGCCAGCGAACTGGGCAAAGGCGCTGATCTGACCAATTTTGCCGCAAGATTTACGGCAGGTTCGGCAGCAAGCTCCATGTCAAGGACCATACCCACAGCCAGCGGCTACCAAACCTTCTCCTGTTATCCCGCCTTCAACGGCACCAATGCAGAGGTCAAGATGGACTTTTCCGGCATCACCCATGCTTCCGGCAACGGCCCCATCAACTACCCCACAGCCCTGCATGGCAACGGCTTTGCCATACTCTGCGGCGGCTGTTACCAATTTGTGGATATCGCCTTCAACGCCTCTATAGATGCTGCCCATTCCAAATATGACGGGCATGTTGACTCAAGGAATTCTCGGGCCCATTCCTACACCATAGGTGTCAAAAACGTCAGGAACTCCGGCGATTTGGCCAAGGCCATCTATGACGGTATGACCGCCATAGTCAACACCCCCGAATACAACAGCGGCTACTTCAGGATTAACGGGGACACAACTTATGTGGATGCCCATAACCTGGGCGTCAAAGACAATGGTGATGGCACATACAGCTTTATCAAGAATGGCCCTGTGATCGGCTTTTACGAGGGCACTATCGCCACCGTAGTAGAGCCCCTGCCGGGGCATGACGAGCCGGGCACCCCCCTGGTCATCCAGCACGGCACCAAGGCAAACCAGAACCTGCGCATCTATATCGAGGACATGAGCACGGAGGCCATGGGAATCAAAGGCATCAGCATCGCCACCAGGGAAAAGGCAGAGGGACTGCTGACACGCGCCAATAAAAAAGACGGCCAAACGCCTCCCGGCTCTCTGCCTGAGCCTATGGGCATCCTGGACAGAGCCATTGAGTACGCCCTCGACCAGCAGACCCATATGGGAGCCTATCGGCAGCGCCTGGACTCCATCAAGGAGACCCTGACCATCAACACCGAAAACACCCTCGCCTCCCTCAGCAATATCCGGGACGCAGACCTGGCCAGAGAAATGACTACCTTCGCCAAGTACAGCATCCTGCGCCAGACCTCCCAGGCCATGCTGGCTCAAGCGAACCAGAAACGGGATCTGGCCCTGGCACTTTTGGCTTAGGGCGACTGTTTTCTGTGAATTTTCTTCACAAAACCTTAAGAAAAATTTATTTTCTCCGATATATGGACTGGAATTGTTATTCAGAAAGGAGCTAACGCCATGGCTTTAGTCATTAACCATAATCTGGGTGCGGAAAGAACCTTGAACCTTTTGGAAAAGAACCAGACCGCCTTGGGCAAAGATCTAAAGGCGGCTGCCTCCGGCGCAAAAATCAATGACGCCTCGGACGGGGCCTCGGAGTATGCCATCTCCCGCCGCCTGGAGATTGAGGAGCGGGGCCTGGGACAGGATATCCAGAACGTAAAAACAGGCGGAGACCTCCTTGCCGTTGCAGAAGGCGGCATCAGGGAAGTGGTGGAGAACCTGCGGGATATGAAGCAACTGGCCATCAATGCAGCCAATGATACCAATACGGATGCAGACAGGGCCACCATTGAAAAGGAATTTTCCCATAGGCAAGAGACCATTAAGGAGATTGCGGCGACTACCAATTATAATGGGAAGTTGCTTTTAGACGGTACATACTATGGGCCACATGAAGCAAGAAAACTTATTGAAAAATACAATACAACAACAAAAACCATACAAGTTGGGCCTCCAAGTATTCAATATGTCCCTGGTGCCAATGGTACAACGACCATTATTCAAAATAATAGTCTGGCTGGCATAACCTCAAATTTCACTAACTATGATGCCAATACGAAAAAATTATCTAATTTACAGTGTCAAGATAAAGCCAAAACAGTGTGTCCAGGATTCGGGGGCAACGAAAGTTCTTGGACTGATTATCTAGGACAAACGCATTATTCGTACAGTAACACAAAAGTCACTATCGATTTCTCAGGAGCTACAGTAGCAGCCACCGGTGCTACACCTACAGTACCAACTGACTGGGATAAACAAGGTTTCGCATTGCTTTGTGATGGCTGTGGGCAATATATCAACATAAAATTCGATGCAAACTTAACTCCTGCAAATTCTTATTCCGATCCTGCAAAAGGATATAATAGGGGTAATGAAGTTGACTATTACATAGGTATTTCTGGCGTAACCAACACACAAGACCTAGCTAAAGCATTATTTGATGGAATAGCTGCTGCTAATCAGTTCTCTCCCCCTAGTAATTCATATCAAATTAATACAAACCATACTTTAAACATCAACTATGACAGTACAACTTCATCATATTACATATCAAAAGCTAGGCAAGCTATAGGCGTGTTCGACCAAGGTACTATCATATCTCAAATTATAAATTATCCAGGAAAGCCTGGCACCGAGATCATAACTGGCCCCACTACTAAAACAGTCGAATCCATTGTTTCATCCTATTTCGAGGAAATAACAGAGTACATACCAGGCCACCCTCTCGTCATCCATGACACAACCCATGCCAGCAATGCCATCCATGTCTTTATCGACAGCATGCACCCTCGTGCCATTACCGGCAAGGTGCCTAAGCGGGACGAAAACTGGGAAATCATCCCAGAAAGGGACAAAGTTACAGGCGAAATCCTCAAGGACGGTGACGGCAATCCCATCCCCAAAGAATATATCGACCCAGACCCCACCCTGGAGGACGCCCATGTCCGTACCCGCAGGGAAGCTTTGGAAGCCATTGATATTCTCGATATGGCCATGAACTATGCCCTGGATCAGATTACGGATATAGGAGCCTATCGCATGCGCTTAGAGCAGGACGAGGATAAGATTACCGTCCAGCAGGAAAGCGCCACCGCCTCCAAGAGCACCATCCAGGATGCGGATATGGCCGCCACCATGACAAACCTCACCAAGCACAATGTCCTTACCCAGGCTGCCCAGATGATGCTGGCACAAGCGAATCAGGATGCCAGCCGCGTACTGAGCCTGCTGCAATAAGTTCCGTATGGAAAGATATTTCACTTGCCCGCTGCAAATCAAGTATTGAAGAAAACACTCTATCGTGGTATACTGTTTGCAAGGCAATAGATGAGTGACAAGCCGGTACGAGAAACAGGAAGCCCCCGATAGAGCTGGAACCTCTGTCGGGGGCTTCTTGCGTCTTTGCGGCGACACCAGCCGAGCCTAGCTACCCAAGATTAGTGTGCCAATCACGTCCAGGCATTTGCAGACGTAGTAGGCAACCACGCCTGCCGCGACGGACAGCACGAAATAGTTGAGTGACAAAATCGGTACCCCCTTCCGTACCCGGTGTAGGGGATGGGCAACACTGACAGTATACCACAAAATGGATTAACTATGGTCAATTGCTTCCAAAGCAACCGAAGAAGCCCGCTACCAGCAAGCAGTTGCCGACAGCGGGCTTCTTTGCTATTTTTACCTTTGTAGATACGACTTATTTCCCAATGGACTGGAATAAAGCTCCCCCAAACTCCGCGCCCAAGGATGGGCGCTGCCGCCCTCGTTCTCCAAGGAAGGGAACAAGGGCGGCGGTTTTCTTTGTTAACACCACGAGCCCTGCCTATTCATCTTCCTCCCGCATAGACTTCCATCTGTCATGGAGCCAGAACCATTCCTCCGGGTACTGCCTCACATGGGCCTCAATACGGTCATTCAAAAGCTGGGTCGCCCGGCGGATATCCTCCCGTTTATCCTTGGTCTTTTCTACCCGCACCCCAGGCTCTATAGTCAGGATATGGTGCCCATCCGTCCCTCTATGAATCTGCACGGGAAAGATGGGCACTTCCTTGAAGCGGGCCATGGCGGCGGGGCCGGTGACGGTGTTGGTGGGCTGGCCGAAGAAATCTATGACTATGCCGTCCCTGCGGCTGGGGTCCTGATCCATAATGAGGCCGATGACCCAGCCCTTTGCCAGCATATCATACATTTCCCGCACGCCGCTGGTATAGGTGATGTGCATGCCGATAAGCTCGCGGTATTCCACGATAAAGCGATCCATGCCCCCGGCCTTCTGCTGCTTGGCTACCCCCACCAGGGGAATGCCATACTGGGCAAAGGCTCCCCCCATCAGTTCCCAGTTGCCGCTGTGGGAGGTGGCAAAAATCGCCCCCCTGCCCGTGGCCAGTTGGGCGCGAACCTCATCCACTGCCCCTGTCAGGGTGACATAATCCTGGATATGTCCCTTGATAATAGGGAAGCGCAGGACTTCCATCAGCATAGGGCCGAAACGCAGGGTGCTCTCCTTCGCAATGCGCTCCGCTTCGGCCTCCTCCACCTGCAGGCAGGCGATAATCTGCCCCTTGGCCAGCTCCTTGCGCTTCCTGGGCACAAGGGGCCAGAGTGCCGCTGCCAGCCCCCGCCCCAGGGCATCCGCCGTCCCCCTGGGCAGGCGGCAGATAAGCCAGCTCATGGCTTTTACCAGATAATATGCAAACATACATCCTCCCAAAAACGCCTTGCCATATCGGCAAGGCGTCATAAACAGCGAAGCTTAACATTCACTCCTCCGGCAACCAGTTGGCTGCCAGTTCATCCCTTAAGTCCCGGAAAAGTCCCATGTATACGCCCCTGATTTTATCAATGGCCTCCAATGAATCAACCTCACTGTATGTATGAGCCAGCTCGTTCCTGGTATCCAGTAGCCCCAGCCAGCCATCCTGATCCGAAATCATTCTGCTCTGATAGGCCACCTTGATAATCTTCCTGGGAAAAGCCACCTGCTCCGTATTCAGCCCATGATACTCTAGCAAGGCCTTCATGGTTTTCCAGGCTTGCTCAAAGCAAATTTGAAAGAGGGAGACAATCCCTGCCTGGATTGTGGGCTCGAAGGGAGGCTCATACTCCCTGCTGCTTTCAAGGTTTTTCAAGGCCCTGGTAAAATTGTCAAATTTCTTCACAGAAGCCTCACTCCATCCCTTGCAATCTCTGCCAGAAGTTCCTCGGAAAGACCTGACCTGCCCAAATCCACCACATCAAACATCAGGAGGGTGCGGGCCTTATCTTCCAGCTCATGCCTGAATCTCTCCACATTCCCACCCTGCACCGCCAGGTCGATATCACTCCTGGCCTGATGGCTGCCCCTGGCCCTGGAGCCAAAGAGAATCACCTTTTCTATATGATTCTTTTCCGCATAAAAAAGGATTTCCCCCCGCAGTTTTTCATCAAGCTCCATGTTCAGCCTTTTTGCTCCTGCTGCTCATATTTCGCCAGCAGCTTTTCCATCTTTTTCAGTTGCTTGCGCATTTCCGGCAGATGCTGCATGGCTGCCTGCATCCTGAGCCAGGAGGCGTGGGACTGCACGGGGAAGCCGGCGCAGAACTGGCCCTCGGGCATATCGCCGATAATGCCGGAGCGGGCGGCATAGACGGAGTTGCCGCCTATCTTGATGTGGCCCACGGTACCGGTCTGGCCGCCGAAGGTGACGTTATTGCCCACCTCTGTGGAGCCGGAGATGCCGGTCTGGGCGACGATCAGGCAGTTGTCCCCGATTTTGCAGTTATGGCCGATATGCACCAGATTGTCTATCTTCGTGCCCCGGCCTATGACCGTGGAGCCCATGGTGGCGCGGTCGATGCCCACATGGGAGCCGATTTCCACATCATCCTCCAGCACCGCATTGCCCACCTGGGGCACCTTCGTATGCACCCCGTCCTTGGTGGTGAAGCCGAAGCCATCCGAGCCGACCACTGCCGAGGGGTGCAGGACGCAGCGCTTCCCCACCCGGCAATGCTCCCGCACTGTGGCGGAGGAATAGATGACGGAATCCTCTCCAATCTCCGCGTACTGGCCGATATAGGTATGGGGGTACAGAATTGCCCTGTCACCTATCACGGCATGATCATCCACGCAGGCAAAAGGCATGATGATGACGCCTTCCCCCAGCTTCACATCCTCGCCGATATGGGCCTTGGGGCTCACGCCCTCGGGAAAGACCAGTTTCGGCGTAAAAAGCTCCAGGAGCTGGGCGAAGGCCGCCCTGGGGTCTTCAACGTAAAGGGCGGGCCTGGGGAAATCACGGGCTGCCAGCTCCCCCTCCGGCAGCATCACTGCACCGGCCCTGGAAGCCCTGGCCTCCTCTATATGTGGTTCCACCGCAAAGGTCAGGTTCTCTGCCCCTGCCCCCGCGAGATTATCCAGCCCGGTAATGGTCAAAGTCCCCGCGCTCTCCGGCACAATGCGCCCGGAGACAATTTCCGCGATCTCCTGCAATGTCTTTCTCATGCCAGTTGCTCCTTACTGCAATTTCTCGATGGTGGCATCCGTGATATCAATGCAGCCTGAAATGGCAGTGGGCTGGCCCTGCACATTGGAAACCACCGCATCAAGCTGCTGCTCCCTGGAAATGGCCCCCACTGCCGCATCCAGCTTCTGGCGCAACTGCAGGGCATAGGACTGGTTCAGTCCGGCCAGCTTCCTCTGCACGTCCTGCTGGGCCTTCTGGGCCTCCTCCTGGCTCATGTCCTTGCTGGCAGCCATTTTCTGCTGGGCTTCTTCCACTGCCGCCTTGTACTTCTCCTCGCTCTCCTCCGTGAGAGTCTTCATCTGGGGTGCCTCCATCACCCGTTCCGCATCTATATAGCCGATTTTGGCCTGGCCGCAGCCGCTCATAAGCAGCACTCCCGCCAGGGCTCCCGCCAACATGGCAACTGTTTTCCTACGTACTTTCACTGGGTATCCTTCTTTCTTTACTGCTGCCCTTCTGCTGAGGGCTGTATCGTTTTGATTTCTGCTACAAGTTCTTCCGTCACGTCTTCTGTCCCCAGGCCCAGGACATCGCCATAGGCCGGCATTTCCCAGGTCAGGGAATCCTTCCCCGGAAAAATCGCCGCCAGGGTCTGCAGGGGCGTGGCCAGGATGAGCTCGAAATGATGCAGGATGGCGATTTTCGCGGCCTTGCCGGCGATATCGTGGTAGATATGGTTCTCCAGGGCTGCAATGGCCTGCCTGTGGGCAGCCAAAAGCTCCCGCTCCTGCAGATGTTTCTGAATCTCTGCCGAAAGCTTCATCTGCTGCTCCATCAGGGCGGCATTGCGGGCCTGTGCCTGGGCCTGCCCGGCTATGGCCTCGCTTTGCTGCCGGGCCAGGGCCTGCTTGGACTGGGCATCCCAGGCGGCTATCCTGGGGGCCATGACCTGCTGCACATGGGCCGCGATCTGTGCCTCCCAGGCCTCCCGCAGAGCCCGCTGGCGCTCCCCCCGTTCCTGCTTCAAGGCGGCAAGTTCCGCCTCCCAGCCCGCACGCTCCGCCGCCAGCTCCTCCTCCTTTTCCCAAGGATGGTGCATCTGCTGCTGATTGTCAAGCTTCAGGTTCAGGTTCAGGATGGCATTCAGATACTCTGCGTCCAGGGCATCCCGCTGGGCCTCATAGGCAGCGCGGGTCTCCTCCCGGTATTTATCCTGCTCCGCCCTGGCTTCCCGTGAGAGCTGCACCCTGGCACCTATCACGGTCTGGGCGTTCTTCTGCCAGACCGAGTCCTCAAAGGGCTGTTCCTCCACCTTGGGAGGCTCCACCTTGAGCGTTGGCGCATCGGCACGGGCTTTCAGGGAAAGCTCCAGGGTCAGGGCTTCTTCCTTCAGGCTCTGGAGCCGCCCGTAGTCAGGATGGGCAGGCAGGACCTTGCGGATATCTATCAGGCCCACGCTGGCTGCCTCCTGCCTGGCGGCAGGCGGACCCTCTAGCAGGAAGGAGCGCAAAAGCATCGCCCCGCCCGCCGCCAGGAGCACCAGGACCAAAAGTCCCGTAAGTATCGCCCTGCGGTGCCCCCGCCAGAATTCTGCGGCAGAGATTTCCTGCTCCTTCCTGTCCGGCTGCTCCGGCTCCAGGGCCGGCTTGAAGCCCGCGGGCACTTTGCTTCGCTGCTTGGGCATCGCGGCCCTCCTCCCCATTACCCATTACACAGAAAAACCGGGCACTGCTAAGGCCCGGTCATCTGATGCAGCCTTGTGGCTGTATGTTCTTACTTCAGCTTATTGACAACGTCCTGGGTGATGTCCTGGCCGCCGTAGACCACAGCGCTCTTTTCCAGCACCACCTGCAGGCCCTTGGCCTCGGCGACGCTCTTAACTGCGTCATCCACGCTCTTCTTGATGGGCTCCATCAGCTCCTGCTGCTTCTGGGAAAGACGCTCCTGGGTCTGCCTGTAATAATCAGCCTTCTGCTGATCGTTCATGCCTGCAGACTGCTCCTCGAACTCCTTCTGGGCGGCATCCACAGCTGCCTGCATATCCTGGTTGGCCTGGGCAAGCTGCGGATGCTGGCTGCCGATCTGCTGGTAATCAACCACGCCGACGCTGGAGCTGGCCGCAGAAGCAAGGCCGGAACCGGTCTGGGTGAGGGCCAGGGCCACAACGGAGCCTACAAAAACCACTGCAATCAGGATGCTGACAATCTTGACTTGTTTTTTCTCTAACTTAACCATTCTGCTTACTCCTTTTGAAATTACATGGTCGCAAACATGCTAATTATACCAAAAACATCGGGCATATTCAAGCAATCAGGCAAAAATCAAAAATCGCCTATCAGCCTGAGCCAGCCGTCGTATTTGTCACGGACAAGTTCCAGGGAGAGGAAATCGTGGAGGCGGTAGCGCAAGGCCGCTTCCCCCAGATGCTCGCTCCAGCGGTACTCGTAGCGCAGCAGCCATTTGCCCCGGCTGTCAAGCTGCTGTCCGGCCGCCAGAATCGGCCTGTGCTCCCGCATATCATAGCGGAGGGCCAGCTCCATCCCCTGCCACAGCCTGCGGCTGTAGCCCAGCTCCAGGCCCCAGTCAGGCTTCCGGGGCAGCAGGTCTGCCTGGACAAAAATCTCATCCTTGCCGGAAAGCATGGCCCCTCCGTGGAAACGCAGGAGCAGATCCTTATCGCCCTTATGCCCATGCTCCGCCTTATGGCCCATATCCAGCCAACCGGACAGGCGGAGGCGGTAGCGGCTGGTATCCGTGCGGCTCATCACCTGCATGCGCTCCCCCGCCGTCAGGCTGAGCTGCGTATGCAGGTAGAGGCTGGAAAACTCCGGCAACCCATCCAGCCCCGCCGCATATTCCTTCTCAAAGTCCTCCTGATGCCGCTGCACAAAGGCCACCGGCACGCCGATAAGCTCCGAAACCTGCTTCTGCATAAAGTAGCGGCGGCCCAGCAGGGTGAAATTCGGCACCGTGCCTGAGCGCATGGAAAGATCCACCGTGCGCACCACCGGCAGGCGGGGGTAAAGGGTGACGCTGACACGGGTCAGCTCCCCCGGCTCCAGCTCGAAATCCGCCCGAAACTCCGGCAAATGCTGCTCCAGATAGCGGGCCACCTCATGCTTCAGGGGGGCAGCCGTCCAGTCCGAAGCGGCTACGGGCAGGCCCGCCAGGGCTTTTTGAAAAACCTCCGGCAGCCCTGCCGCATCCCTGCGCACCAAATCCTCAACAAAGGGTGTCATACCCTCAACCGCCACTGAAGTCTCAATGCGTGCCACAGTGACATCCCAGGGCATCAGCTCCACCCGCACCAGGCTCGCCTCTCCTGCCTCGATCCTGACGCCGGTGACGGTGTAGCCCACCAGCACCTTGTCAAAGACCTGGCCAATCAGCCTCTCCTGCCGTGCCTGTTCCTCCACCGGCAGGGGCAGCTTCCGCCCGGAAAGGAGCTGGGCGGCAATCGCCGCCACGCTTTCCTGCATGCGCTGCTGTGCCAGAGGTGGGATTGCTCCCTGAGACGTGACCTGAGCCGCGACCTGCTCCACCCTGGCATCTGCCAGGGCCGTGCCTCCAGAGAGGCACAGCCACAGCGCCGCCAGGCAGGCAGCCAGACTTACAGCCCGCACGGCTCAGAAAGAGCCGCCCACGGAGAAGTGAACGCGGCCTCCCTGATCGCCTTTACCGTAATCCAGGCGCAAAGGCCCGAAGGGCGTCTCCACGGACACGCCGAAGCCGACACTGCCGTGCATTTCACCGCTGTGGGGGAAGAAGCCGCTATCCCAGGCCGAGCCGCCGTCTGCAAAAATAGCCCCGTTCACCTTCTTCACAATGGGGAAGCGGAATTCCACCGACAAGATGCCCATGCGGTTACCCCGGAACTGATCCTCCCGGTAGCCGCGCAGGGTGGACTGGCCGCCAATGCGGAACTGGTTGAACTCCGACAGATTGCCGTTGCCGTAACCGTACTCGCCCCTCACCGCCAGCACATACTTGCGGCCCAGCTTGTAATAACGCTGGTGGGTCACCTGGTACTTCTGGAAGTTGAAATCTGCGCCAAAACCGGCAAACTCCGCCGACAGATTGGTCACATTGCCCTCCGTCGGATAGTAAATATTGTCACGGGTATCGGTGGTATGCCCCAAAGTCAGGGAGCGTGTGGTGCCGAAATTCTTGTTTCGCCAATCCTCATAGGCACTTGTGCTCCTGTCCGTGCCCTCATCATCATGCTCCACATAGGAATCCTTCCTGTGCATGAGCCTGATGGAATTGGTGGAATACTCGCTGATGGGACGGGAGAAGCCTATTTCCCCGCCCGTATACCTGCGCATAAATCTTTCGATGAGATCGCCCTTGGAATCATAGTCCGCATAGGAATAGGTGCGGTTGTAGATACGCAGGGACATAGCCGTCTGGCGCTTGTCCATCCAGGGGTGGCGATAGGCAAAGACGAAGCCGTGGGCATCCTTGCTGTTGCCGGAGATTTCGTAGATCAGGGAGATGGAGTCGCCTGTACCCCGGAAGTTCTTGTCCGACAGACTGATCATGCCCACAACGCCGTCGGCATTGCTGTAGCCCGCGCCGATACCGAAGGTGCCCGTGCGCTTCTCCTTGACATCCACCTCCATCACCACGGCATTGGGTGCCACGCCCGGATTCATCTTGATTTCAACATTCTCGAAGAAACCCAGGTTGTAGACGCGCTGCACGCTGCGGCGGGCCAGCTTGGAATTGAAGGGCTCCCCTGTCTTCTGGCGCATCTCCCGCAGGATGACCTTGTCCTTGGTCTTCTTGTTGCCCTTCACGGCATAGCCTTCCAGGATGCCCTCGTTGATGGTCAGGGTCAGGTTGCCCTCCTCATCAATATTCATATCCGTGAGCTTGGCCAGGATATAGCCGTCCTTGCTGTAACGCTCCTGCAGGGCCTGCACGTTTTCGTGCAGCATGCGGGCGTTCAGGATCTCCCCGGTGCGAATGGTCAGGAGGTCATTCAAAGTTTCCGTGGATTCCACGGTATTGCCCTTGATGGTAACGCTCCGCAGGATGGGGTTCTCCAGCACATGGTAGGTGAGCACGACCCCCTCCGGCACCTTCTCAAAGGAAGGGTAAATATCGTAGAAATAGCCCGTATTGTAGATGGCGTCACGGTCGCGCATCAGGGCCTTCGCGGTGAAGGGATCTCCTGCGTGCATGGACAGGGCCGCCTTGGAGGTGGTTTCCGTCAGCTGGGAGGTGCCCTCAAAGACCACATCCACCACCGTCATATCCTCAAACTGGGCCAGCTGTGCCTCGATGGCTTCCTCCTGGGGACGGTTCTTGTTCCACTCCCTGGCACGCTGATCCACAACCTTGTCACCGGAAGACGTTTCCTTCGCTTCCTGCTCAGCGGGCTGGCCTGCAGGTGCTGCCGCCGTTTGTTCAGCAGCTTCCGCAGTTGCCGGTTTTGCCCCGGCCTCCGCGGCCCCTTCCCCGGCAGGCCCTGCGGCAGCTTCTGTCTTCCCTGCCTCAGCCGTCCCGCCTGGGGCAGCAGTGTTGCCGGCAGCGATACTCTCCGCTGCCGCCTCTGCCTGTTCCTCTGCCGCACTGGCCATGCCCGGCAAGACGGCAAAGCTTGTTGCCAAGGCCACGGCCGTGACCAGTGCCCTGCATTGCTGTTTTCTCAAGGTCAAACCTCCTAGAACTGCACTATAGCGCCGTCCTGCACGGACAGCTAACTTTCTTCCAAATCAACATTTTATAATTATAACGCCATTGTTCAAGATTTCGCAAGGCGAAATCATACAGATTAGCGTTTCAGCAAGGCGGATGCCTTGCTATAACGCCATTGTTCAAGCTTTGTCTATATCTATAGACAAAGCTTCTTATTAGCGTTTCACCGCCTCAATACCTCTCCCGCCTTCTGCATCAGTAGCTGGGTCTCCGCATCCGGCACGGGGGGAACTGCCGGAGCCGCAGCCATCGGTGCTGCCTGCCCGGTTTCTTCCCCGCTCCCGGCTTCTTCCTCCCGTGGGGCAGGCTCCTGCCGCTCTTCCCTGTGCCTCTCTGGCTGATAGGTCATATGGGGGCTGGCTGCGCTGATGGGGGAGCCTGGCTCCGCCGTGCCCGTGCTGGCAGCAAGGGGCGCAGGCAGTGCCTCGGGCTGGGTCTCAGCCTGATGAATGGCGGCCCCCGCCACGGGAGTCTCTATATGCTGGGTGTCCTGCCGCAAAGGGCTTCCCCCCGGCCCCAGCACCTGCCACCCGCCTATAGCCAGGGCTAAGGCAGCCAGGAAAGCCACCCCTTTGACAGCCCCGGCAGAGAGCCTGCCCCAGGGGGAGCCTGACTCTGCCCGGGCCAGCTCTGCCCGGGCCAGCAAAAGCTTCAGGTCCCCCTGGGCCTCCCTGTCCCTGGCGAGGGAATGCTCCGCCTGCCCCAGCCAGTTCCGGGCTGCCCGTATGTGCTCCTGTTTTTTTTGCCTGTCACTCATTTGGCCTGCCTCCTTCCAGCCGTTAATGCCAGTTCTGCCTGAAGCGGGAAAGCATGCCCCGCACCCGGCGGATGCCCTTTTCCCGCAGGCGGTAGACATGAGCTAGGGACACCTTCAGTCCCTCTGCCATATCCCTGGCTTCGCCTCCCGACAGATAAATGCCCTCCAGTACAGCCTTCTCCTTGGCAGGCAGCCGCTCCAGGGCGCCATGGAGCCGGGCGGAAAGCTCCGCCTCCTCCGCCTGCTCGGCCACGCTGGCTGCGGCGGCATCCGGCAGGCCCTCCTTCAGGTTGACCTGGGCCCCGTTATCCAGCGTCACCGAATCCAGGCAGGCGATATCCGCCCCGCCCTCACGCCTGAGAAAATCCAGTATGCGCCCCCGTATGCGGTGCACCGCGTACAGGCTGAAGGCCACGCCCCGCTGTGGCTCATAGCGCTCCACAGCCTCGATGAGGCCGATTGTGCCCTCCTGCACCGCGTCCATCACATCAGGACGGGTGCGGAAGGGCTGTGCCTCCCTGCAGACCAGGGGCTGATAGCTTTCTATCAGCCTGGCCCTGGCCTGCAGGTCGCCCTCCAGCTTGCAAGCCCTCCAAAGGGCGGCCTCCTCCTCCGGGGAGAGCAGCTCCACCTCTGACAAGGCCGCCACATATTCACTGAAAAGCATGGCTCTCCCCCTTCATATCATTTACCAGAACGCAATCCTTGCCTCCAGGCCCACGATGGTCTCGCTGCCCCTGGTCTCCACTGTCATGCCGAAGCGGTCATTAAAATCGTAATGCAGTCCGTAGCCTGTCCTATGCTTCGAGCCGATTTCCTGGGTCAGGGTCACCTGCAGCTTATCGTTCAGGTTCTTGCCCATACGGATACTGTAGTCATCCTCATCATCACGCTTTTCGCCTGAAACATAAGTAGAAAATACCGAACCGGCATGGCCGCGCACGATATTGAAGGTATCCAGGAAAATTACCCTCTTCATCACAGCCTCAATCTCCGACAGCACCGTCATCTGCAGTCCCAGGGAAAGAATATCCCCTGCACTGACACCGCTCCCCGAATTATAATCGCTGCGCAGGGTCAGAATCTGCAAGATCTCGGTCTGGCTGTGCTCCGGGAAAGAACCCAGGCGCAGGGTGGAAGCCCCCAAGGGGCCGGACAGGTACAGATAGATGCGCGTGCGCCCTACCATGGTGTCCGCATAGAAGTTCAGGCTGGGTAGGAAGGAATCCACCTGATTGAAATAGGCCGTGCCCTCATGTATCTTAAAGGGCGTCTTCAGGTAGCTCACCGTGCCGCCGTTCTTGACCCGCACCTCCCCATTCATCTTGGGATGCCTGGTGGTGCCGCCGAAATGCACGGCCCCCGACAGGTACATATCATAAAGATAGGAGCTGTAGAAGTGAACCTTTTTGCCCACATCCACCTGCACATCCATGATAACATTGGGCAGTTCGCCGTCAGATTCCGGCACGGAAGGCACGGACACCGTGCAGTCATGGAAATTCACCAGCCCCGACAGCTTGGGCAGCCTGCGGCCGTAGATTTCCCCCTCCGCAAGGTGCAGCTCGCCCTCCAGGGGGCCTTTGAAGAAGCTGCTGCGGATCTCCAGCCCCCTGGCAAAGAAATCAAAACCGTAATCCACCGGCGTCAGGCCCTCCAGCCTGAGCTTCCCGGAGCCGCTGTAGGAACCTGCGCCCATTTTACCAGAAAAGTCCCTCACTGTCATTTGAGTTCCATTAAAATCCACCTGGGCCGCCATATCCGTAAAGGGCAGTTCCAGGGCTTTCAGCTTGACAGAGCCCCCCGCAAGCTGCACCGAGCCATTAAACTGGGGATGGGCCAGGGTGCCCGTCACCAGCACCGAGCCCTGCAGGGGCCCCATGGCCCAGTCCACCTGCTGCCAGAGAGCCGGCAGCAGGGAGAGATCCGCATCATCCAGGGAAAACTCCAGCCGCATCTGCTCATAATCATTCAGGGCAGCAGGGTCGGAGATGTGGAGGGCCTTGCTGGGCACAATGCCCTTGGCGCTGGCCCGGTAAAGCTTCTCCCCCACCTGCTTCTGCACCTGCAGCTGCTCCACATCCAGGAGGCCGTTCCTCAAATGCAGCACTCCTGTCAGATTATCGAAGGTGGAGCCTTCCACACCGCCGTCACGGGCCAGCAAATGCACATCCGCAGAAGGATTGTCCGTGAAGCCTGCGATATTGGCCTCCAGGTCAGCCTGACCCGTCACATCGACCTCCAGGCCCGCCACCCTGGCAAAAAGCCCCAGGGGCAGTCTCTGGGCCGAAACCTTGGCGGAAAGGGGGCCGCCCCCATAGAGGGCAGCCGAGCCGGAAGCCGAGAAGGCTCCCTCCCCCTGGGTTCCCTCCAGCTTGTCGAAATGCAGCACCTTGTCTGCCAGATGTCCCTCCAGGATCATCTGCTCCACGGCATAGCCGGCGACTGTGCCCGCATCTATCCTGCCGTCAAAAATCACCTGGGGATTTTCCAGCGTGCCGCTCACCCTGGCATCTGCTTCCAGGGTACCGGCAACCAGCTCATTCTTCAGGTTCAAAAGGGCACAAAGGGAGTTCACATCCGCCTGCCTGGCACTTACCCTCCCCCACAGGCCATGGGAAACCGTATCCAGGGAAAGTTCCAGATCGTAGCTGCCCTCGCCCTGGTGCAGGCCGAACTTGGAAAAGCTCAGCTTCTGACCGGCATAATCCACCTGGCCATGCACCTTGGAAAGTTCCACCCCGTTCATGGTGAGAGCGGGCGCATCCAAAATGCCATGAAACAGGGGAGCGGACAGATTGCCCCGGATACGGCCGCTGAAGGTGCCGTGGCCCTCTACCTCATAGGGCAGCTTGTGCTGTATGCGCTTCATATCTATATCATGGACAGCCGTTTCCAGGTCAAGCTCCCCGGACCGGGTAACCTTGCCGTTCACATCCATATCTATCATAGGTGAATAAATATGGAAGTCCTGCAGGCGCACGACGCCGTTTTCCAGATAATAATCGCCGTCCATGCCCGAAAGCAGCACTCCCATATAGCTGCCCCGGTAGAAATGGATATAGCCCACTGCCTGGGGATTGTCCAAAGTGCCCGTAATGCGTATGGTATTGTCCACATTTCCCGTAATGGGCTGCTCCGGCGCCACCAGGGCAGCCAGATCCTCCATGCGCACCTTTACCGTGTCAGCCCGCAGGTTGATGCGCTTCTCACCGGCAAGGCCGATGGTGCCGTCCACATACCAGGTCTGCCTGCCGTCCTTCATCAGGGAGAAGTCGCGTATGGAGAGGCCGTCCAGGCTGCCCGTGGCCTGAAAGACCACGGAATCGAAGGGCTGCTTCAGTATGCGCCCCCTGGTGGCCGAAAAGTCCAGTTGCACCTGGGGATTGGCTGCATCCCCATGTACCTCCCCCTTGAAGTCCGCCAGGCCGGAAGGCTCTGCCTGGGGCACGAAGGGAGCAAAGAGAGAAAGGTCGATATGACCGCCGTAAATCTTGAAATCCAGCTTGCGGCCGTCGGTTATCGTGCCTTCAAGCCCCAGGTCGCTGTGCCCCGGCATGCGGGCAGACAGATAGTCCACCGTCACATTGTCCCCGTCTGTCAGGAAGGATACGGCCAGATGCTCTAAGGGCAGGCCCTTAAAAGAGCCCTGCTCCAGCTTCACGCTGCCGTAGGACTTCAGCCTGGCAAGATCCGCGCCCTGGCCGGACACGCCTATATCGCAGCCAACCAGCCCGGAAACCTCCGCCAGCTCCGGCACCCCCGGCAGGGCAGAGGCCAGGTGGGAAAGATTCAGCCCCTGGGCTTTCAGGTGAGCGGTGAAGGCCAAATTACCCGGCTCAAATTCGCCCTCGCCGCTGACACTGCCCCCCAGGGCCTTAGCCTTGAGTTCCTGGGCATAGAGATGCCCACCGTCATAGAGCACCCTGGCAGCGGCCTCCCGGAAGGGTACGCCATAGGCTGCGCCGGAGGCCACCTGGGCCTCGCCTTCCACCCTGGGGGCTGTGGCAGCCCCCGTGATATGGGCCTTGAACTTGGCGGCACCCTGATAGGGCACATCCTTGAGGATAGCAGAAGGGTCGAAGGACTCCGACTCCGCCACGAGATCCAGGAAGGGCATGCCTGTATCAAGGCGCACCTTGCCATAAGCCCTGGCTCCCTGTCCTGCCGCCTCCGCCGAGGCATCCAGCAGAATTTCCTTATCCGTAAAGCGGGCCGTGCCCCCAATCTTTTCCACTTCCGTGCCCAGAGCCTGCAGGCGGCCATCCTCCAGACGGGCGGAGCCGGTCAGGCTCATCACGCCCCCCTGGTAAACCACCGTGGCCTGGGCCTCAGGCACAAGGCCCCCCTCCGGCTGGATTTCCTCCGGCAGCAATCCTTCCGGCAGCAGGGGCAGGAACTCTCTGAGCTGTGCCTGCTGCACCTCCACATGCACAAACTGGCGCTCCGAGGTGACTGTGCCCTGGGCCGCCAGAGCAGCCCCACGGCAATTTCCCCTGCCCTTGAACTCCATGGCGGGCCAGCCGGCGCAATCCAGCTCACCCGTTACATCACTGAGAAGTATTTCCCGGCCCTGGGCTTTCAGGGTGACTTCCGCATCCTCCGTGCGAATCCTGCCGTAAAAGCCCTTGCCGCTGCTCTCCCCGGCTGCAACATCCTGCACATTCCAGCTTTCGTCCGCCCGCTGCTCGATCACGGCCCGCAGCCCCTTCACCTCCACCTCGGACACCGCCTCGGCAGGAGCCTGAAGCGCGGCAAGCAGGCGGAAGCTCACCCGCGCCTCATCGGCGCGGGCGATGCATTCCGCCTGCTTGTCATAAAGGGCTATATTGTGAATGGTAACTTCCCGCAGAGAGGGCACCTCTATCTCACCGATCTGCACCTGCACCCCCAGCACCTCACTGGCTGCCTGGGCCGCAGTGTCGCCGGCTCCCTGCATGAAACTTTCCGTCTTTGTGTAATAAGCAGTGCCGCTGCCCGCCAGAAGCAGGGTGGCAAGCACGCCTGCGGCTATCTTCTTGCCGATCCCCGTCATAGTTCCTTCCTCTTTTTTTGCAATCCCCGGTATTCCCCTCAGCCTGCCATTTCGGTTTCTACAGACTCAGGCGTATCGGTCTGCTGTTTCGTCACAGGCTTCTGCGCCTCTGCATCTGCCTGGGGAGTTTCCTTGGCCTCGCTTGCAGCCTGCTCAATCTTTTCAGCCTCAGCCTGCAATCTTGCCCCTCTGTCCTTCTTATTCAGCTTATAGGATTCCTTGGCGGCTTTCTCCCGCTCATGGCGCTCCAGGCGGCCTTCCTTCAGCTCATCCTTGGACACCGGCTTCGGTGTCTCAAAGAGTGCCTCCTCGTGGACACGGCCGTATTCCCGCGCCTTGCCGGCTCGCTCTCCGGCCATTGTAGCTTCTGCGTAGAGTCCGGCATCCAGATCCACGGGAATGCCCATGGCCTTATCCAGATCAGCCTTGCTGGTATTGTAGTTGTAGAGGGCCGTGTAGTAGTTCGTCCGCGCCTCGGTCAGCTTTTCCTCTGCATCCATGACCTGGATGTTGGTGCCCACACCTGCATTGTAGCTGACACGGGCGATCTTGTAGTCCTCCTCCGCGCGCTCCACTGCCACAGCCGTTGTCTGGATGTTCTTCTCCGCCGAGCGCAGATTCAGGAAGGCCGTCCTCACCTGCAGCTGGATGCGCTCGTCCGTCTGCTTGGAGACCTCCTGGGCCTTGAGCAGGCTGGCATTGGCCGCATGAACGGCTGCACTGGTGGCGCCGTTATCGAAGATATTCCAGTCGGCCGTCAGCCCTGCCGACCACGTATCACTGGAGGTATGGTCATCACCAAAAGCTTTCTCGCCGGCAATTGTCTTGGTTGCCGTGGCTCTCACCGTGGGCAGGTAGCCAGCCTTGGCGCTCTTCACCCCGGCCTCAGCCTGCTTCACCGCATAATAGGCCGCCAGCCCGTCGGCGCGGTTGGCCAGGCCATAGGCCGTGCACTTGTCCAGATCCAAATCATACTTCTGGTAGGCCAGCTCATCCTTGATTTCCAGAACCGTATCCGTGGGCAGGCCGATGACATTATTGAGGGTAGCCACAGCAACATCATAGTTATTCTGGGCATTCACCAGGCTCTGCTTGGCTTCGGCCAGCTGCACCTCGGAAGCCAGCACATCGGACTTGGCCACCGTACCCACGCGGTACTGGGCATTGACCTGATCCAAATGGGCCTGCAGGGTGTCCACATTGTCCTGATAGACCTTGATTAAGTTCCGTGCCTGCAGGATATTGTAATAATCCGTGGTAGCAGTCTGCACGATGGTCTGCTTCGTGTTCTCCAGGGTAAGATCCGCCGCACTGAGGGCATACCTGGCCGACTCCCTGGAAGCATTCAGGGTCTGGTTGAAGATGGGAAAGCCCACGGTGCCCGTATTCGTGAAATTCTTCCTATAATCCGGATCGGAGGCGCCGTCATAGGCCTTGCCGCCGATACGGGCAGCCACAGTATTCCAGGTCAGGGTCGGCCCCATCTGGCGGCGTGCCTGGGACAAGGCCCAGCGGGCATTATCCACATCGGCGAAAGCCTGCTTGATGGTGCGGTTGTTCTCCAGGGCCATGCGCACGGAATCCTTCAGATCCAGCTGCACCGTATCCGCAGCCGAAGCAGTCCCCACAGACATAGCCAGCATGGCGCCCAGCACTGCAGCCGTCACTTTTTTATGATTGAACTTTTTCAAGATAATTCCTCCCCCAGATATTGCCTGCTGCAACACTGCAGCCCCTCACATTCTATCACAAATCCCTTCCCATGGGTAATATTATTCCTTAAAAACTATGCCTGAGCCCCACATAGGCCCGGCGGCGGCTCCCATCATTCACATGATCCCATTGTCCCACCACCGAGGTACCCTGGCCGGTAATATCATAGGCCGCTTCCAGCCTGAGCTGGGCGTCATTGGGGTCATAGCCCTCCACGGAAATCTGGAAACGCTTGCCGGCATGCAGGTCAAGACCTGCCCCTATCTTCCCGTTCACCAGGCCCCCCCTGAGGTCTACCGTTCCCCCGCCAAGGTGCTTTCCCACCTGCACATTGCCGTGGTTGCCCTCGCCTATATCATCTACGCCCAGGCGGAAGTATGTGCCCTGCTTCTGGCCCACATCCACGTTGAAATCAGTCTTCCACTCACGGGCGCCGCCGCTGTACAGCACATCAACCTGGGGTTTCACCTCCAGCTCGCCTACCTTGCCCAGCATGCGGTCAGCCTTGTCCGTCAAGGCCCTGGCATTGGCAATGGTCTGCTTCAGATCCTCCTGGGTCTTGGGGTCACCTGCCACATTTTCCAGCCCCTCCGTGATATGCACGATGCGCTGGGAGGCATCCGCCATATTATTGAGGGTCTTCCGCAGGTTCTCCGCCGTCTGGGGGTCAGCGCCCACGGTGGCGAGATTTGCCATCATCGCCTCCACGCTCCCCATGGTGCGCTCCATGCCCGCCGTCGCGTGATTGAGCTGGTTCAGGATGGAAATCACCTGCCCCTCGTTATTCACGGTCAGGGCCTCCAGGGTGGCCATCATGCGATCCAGATGCTCCGTGGTACTCTCCATATTCACCAGCACCTGCACCAGGGAGGTCTGCAGATCCTTATTCCCCAGAATCTGGTTGACACTGCCCAGGGCGTCCTGCACCTGATCCATCACCTTGTCCATGCTGGTGAGCAGGCTGTCCATGCCGGTCTCGTCCTCACCGATCAGATAGTCCCCGTCCTCCACCCAGCCGTTCCCGGCATCTGTGGGCATGATATTGATGAACTTCTCACCCATCACCCCGGCAGAGCTGATAGTCACCCTGGAGCCGCGGGGTATCTTCACATCCTTGTCGATATCCATGGTGACGGTGACGCCGCCGCCATCATTTGCTATATCCGCCACATGCCCCACAGGCACCCCTGAGAGCCGTACCTGGGACTGGGGCACAATGCCCACCACCTGCCTGAAACCGGCGTACAGGGTATAACCTGAGCTGCCCCCCAGCCTGAAGCCGGACAGCATGATGACCACGGCTGCAAGCAGCCCCAGCCCCGCCAGGGTAAAGGCCCCGACCCTTGCCTCTGTGCTCATTCATTCACTTCCTTACTTCACGGTGCGCAGCGTATGGAAGAACGCCTGCACCCGCTCATCCCTGAGCTGCTTGAAATTCTCTGTCGTATCCACCGCAATCAGCTCACCCTCGTAAATCATGGCTATGCGGTCCGCAATGCGGCAGGCACTGGCCATATCATGGGTGACCACCACCGAGGTGACGCCCAGCCGCTGCCGGGTGGAAACAATCAGCTCATCAATGCGTTCCGTCATAATGGGGTCCAGCCCGGAGCTGGGCTCATCGTAAAATATAATGGAAGGCTCTATGGCAATGGCCCTGGCCAGCCCCACACGTTTCTTCATGCCGCCGGAAAGCTCATTGGGCATCATTTGCTCCACGCCCTCCAAGCCCACCAGGGCCAGCTTTTCCCGCACAATCCGGGCAATCTCCGCCTCGCTCTTGTTCGTATGCTCCCGGAGGCCGAAGGCCACATTATCCCCCACGCTCATGGAATCGAAGAGGGCCGAATACTGGAAGACCATGCCCATATGCAGGCGCAGCTCGTCAAGCTGGGCCTCATCCATCCGGGCCATATCCCTGCCCCGCACCAGGATTTCCCCCGAGGTGGGGCGTATCAGGCCGATAAGCAGGCGCAGCAGCGTGCTCTTGCCGGAGCCGGAGCCGCCGATAATCGCCAGGGTCTCCCCCTCGTTAATGCCCAGGTTTATATGCTTCAAAGCCTCTTTATTCTCAAAAGACTTGCAAACATCCACTAATTGTATCATAATGCCTTACTCAAAACAAAATAAAGGTCAGCACCGCATTCAGGATAAAGATCACGATGATGGAAGTGACCACCGTTTTCGTGGTGGCCTTGCCCACCCCCTCGGCCCCGGCGGGACAGGTCAGCCCGTAGTGGCAGCCCAGCACCGCAATGGCATTGCCGAAGAAGATGGCCTTAATCATGCCCCCCGTCAGGTCAAAGACCTCGGTGAACATATGCAGGCCGTTCATAAAGGTATAGGAGGAAATCCCGGAGTAATAAACTGCCGTGGCCCAGCCTCCTGCCACGCCCACTACATCACCGAAAACGGTCAGCACCGGCACCACCAGCATGCAGGCCAGCATGCGGGGCACAATCAAATAGCTCTCTGGGCTTACCGCCATGACCCGCAGGGCATCAATCTGCTCCGTCACCTTCATGGTCGCAATCTCAGCAGTGATGGCCGCCCCCACCCGGCCCGCGCAGACCACTCCCACCAGCACCGGGCCCAGTTCACGGCCGATGGCAATGGCCACCACACCGCCGATTGTGCCCTGGGCGCCGAACTCGATAAACTTCGCGGCAGTCTGCAAGGTTATGACCACCCCCGTGAAAAGGAGGGTCAGCATCACGATGTTCAGGGAATCCACTCCCAGATGGGACATCTGATGAATGATGGAGCGCCAGCGCAGGCCGCCCCTTAACTGGCGGAAAATGCTGGCATACAGGAGCACGACGCCACCCAGGCTCTCCAGCCTGCGCAGAACGTATGAACCCAATGCCTCCAAAAATCTCAGCAGCATTTCCCGCCCCTTTCAGAAACTTTCCAGATATAGCTATTCTACCCTAAGATTTTAGCAAGTTCCGGCAGAATAGTAAAGTGTTATGTACTATTTTTTCACTAAAATATGCAAGTTTTGCGAAAATCCGCCAGCATTAAGGCATGCTGATTAAAGCACCTTGGATAAGAAAATCCTGGTGCGCTCCTCCTGGGGATGCTCAAACACTTCCCTGGGCACCCCCTCCTCGATGATGCGTCCATCATCCACAAACAGCAAGCGGTCACCCACCTCCCGGGCAAAGCCCATCTCGTGGGTAACAATCACCATGGTCATGCCCTCCTCTGCCAGGGAGCGCATAACGTCCAGCACCTCCCCCACCATCTCCGGGTCGAGGGCCGAGGTAGGCTCATCGAAAAGCATGACCTTCGGGTGCATGGCCAGCGCCCTGGCAATGGCGACACGCTGCTGCTGGCCGCCGGAAAGCTGCTCCGGGTAAACATCCGCCTTATCCGCAAGCCCCACCCGGGCCAGAAGCTCCTTAGCCGTCCTCTCCGCCTCATCCCTTGACACATGGCGCACCTTCTGGGGGGCCAGCATGATATTCTGCAGCACGGTCATATGGGGGAACAGATTGAAGCGCTGGAAGACCATGCCCACTTCCTCACGCACCTTGTTGATATTCGCCTCTCCGTCCAGCAGGATGCCATCCACTGTGACAGTGCCTGCAGTGGGCTCCTCCAGATAGTTCATGCAGCGCAAAAGCGTGCTCTTGCCGGAGCCGGAAGGCCCGATAATGACCACCACTTCCCGCTCCTCTATGCTGAGATCCACCCCTTTCAGCACAACATTCTCGCCGAAAGATTTTTTCAGTCCCTTAATGTCTATCATCAGTCTTGAACCTCTTCTCCAGATAAGCCACAAAGCGCGAAATCGTCAGGGTCATCACCAGATAGATAAGCGCAACAGACAGCCAGATCTCCAGGGAACTGTACGTCTTGGCAATAATAAGCTGGCCCCGGCGCGTGAGCTCCTCAAAGCCGATAACCGAGACCAGGGAGGAATCCTTCAGCAGTGCGATAAACTCATTGCCTAAGGGGGGAATCACCCGCTTGAAAGCCTGGGGCACGATAATGTAGCGCATAGCCTGAGTCCAGGTCATGCCCAGGGAGCGGGCCGCCTCCATCTGCCCTGCGTTGATGGACTGGATGCCTGCCCGGAAAATTTCTGCCACATAGGCCCCGGAGTTCACGCTGCAGGCACCGATGGCCGCCACATAGGGGTCAATCCGCTGCCCCGTAAGGGCCGGCAGGGCAAAATACACCAGGAAAATCTGCACCAGGAGAGGCGTGCCGCGGATAAAATCCACATACACAGCCGCCAGGAAGCGAATAGGCTTAAAGGTAGAAATGCGGGCAATGCCCACAAAAAGACCAATCAGGACGCCCAGGGCCACCGACATGGCCGTAATCTTGATGGTCACACCCGCCCCCACCAGCAGCAGGGGGAAGGAACTCACCACCAAGTCTAAATTAAACGACATAATCTCACCTTGCATTTATAAATATACAGAACAACAGGCAACTCCACACCATTATACAGCAATTCCTGCATATTATCCACTAAAAATAACTACCCCATTCAATATCAACTCCCTTATCTCCCTTGCAGATACTTTGTTAAGGGCAACATGCACCTTAATGCAAAAAATCCCAGAAAGCCCAGAGAACAAGGACTTTCGGGATTTTGCATTTTATGCGACCATATTGTCTTTTCAAAAAGAGTTACTTGCCAGCTTCGCCGAACCACTTCTTGTAAATCTTGTCGTACTCGCCGCTATCCTTGACCTTCTTGAAGGCTGCATTGATTTCGTCCTGCAGTGCCTTGTTGTCCTTGGCGATGGCGATGCCGTATTCCTCAGCCGTCAGCTTCTCCGGCAGGGCCTTAACCCCCGTGGCGCCGCTCTTGGTGATGTAGTAGTCATTGACCGGCTTGTCATTAACCACTGCATCAACGCCGCTGGCCTTCAGCTCCATGAAGCAATCGGGGGGAGTGTTCAGTTCCTTGACCTCGACACCCTCCAGTTTATGCACTTCATTGGCACTGGTGGTACCGATCTGCACGGCCACCTTCTTGCCCTTCAGATCCTGGAAGGTCTTGATGTCCGCATTGTTATCCCGCACGATGATGGTCAAGCCGGACTCGTAATAAGGCTCGGAGAACAGCACATTGGCCTTGCGATCCTCATTGATGGTCATGCCGGAAATCGCCACATCAATATTGCCGCCCTGCAGGGCCGGAATCAGGCCATCAAAGCCCAGGTTCTGGATCTCCACTTCGCGGCCCATCTCCTTGCCGATGGCACGGATGAGGTCCATGTCGAAGCCCTGGTATTCCTTCTGTGTCTCATCCTGGAACTCGAAGGGCGCAAAGTCGATGGAAGAGCCGACCTTCAGCGTCTTCGCCCCAGAGGAACTGGAGGCGCCCTCCTGGCCGCCGCAGCCCGTCAGGAGCGCCGCCCCCAGCACGCAGGCTGCCGCCAGGGACAGCATTTTCTTGAACTTAAACATAATATCCCCGCTTTCTCTAAATAATTTGCACATAAGCAAAGCCCGGAATATGCTTCCGGGCTCCCAGTAGCGCACATTTACCTGTATAAGTATAGCATGCCACGCTGATTCTGCAAGTATTTAATTATGCCTGCCCGCGATGCTTGTTGAAGCAGTCACGGCAGTAGACCGGACGCTCATTCTTCGGCTCGAAGGGGACCTCAGTCTCCTTGCCGCACTCCGCGCAGATGACCTTGTACATCTGGCGCTGTTCACCGCCGTCACGATTGCGGCGACGCTTGTCGCGGCAGTCGCGGCAACGGGCCGGCTCGTTCTCAAAACCCTTCTCAGCGTAGAATTCCTGCTCACCGGCGGTGAAGATGAACTCCTTGCCACATTCCTTGCATACCAACGTCTTGTCTTCGAAAGCCATAAAATGATCCCCTTACTGAATGAATTAGTTTACCCGCAAGCCATTTCCCATTGACCAGGAAATAGCACGCCTATGACGCTAGTATACTACAAATCAATAAGAAACGCAAGTTATTTTTAAGTAATATAAATTTTTTAATATTTTTATCAAAACGCCTTGATGCCAGTGGCAGCTCATTTCCACCAGGCTGGAACAAAGAGCCCCCAAACTCCGCGCCCAGGGATGGGCGCTGCCGCCCTCGTTCTCCAGGGAAGGGAACAAGGGCGGCTGTTTTCTTTGGTTACTTTCTTTGTCAACACAAAACTCCGTGCGAAACAAAGTTTCGCACTACGCCCTTACACGAAATCTAACCGATTCTGCGCCCTTACGGGCTTGACTCGCTAAGATTTCGTAGTAAGAAAGTAACACCACGAGCCTACCCTTCCTTGCAGAACCTATGCCACATGCCCCTGTACATCAGCTCCAGGTCGTGCATATAGCCCTTGATATCCATCAGGGGGGACTTCAGCACATTGGCCCTGAGGCCGGAATGATAGGCACCTATCAGTTGAGGGGAATTTCCCACCTGCACCGCACGCCGCACGTAATTGATGTCATTCTCCACCACCAGCTCCTGCACCCCCGCATTCACCAGAAGGCTGGCCCCGAAGCGGGAGCCGTGGGTGCGGCCCCGCATGGTGATGACCGGCACCCCCATGAACAGGGCCTCGCAGGTGGTGACACCTCCGTTATAAGGCGCAGTATCCAGGGCTATGTCTATATCGTTGTACTGCTCCAGATAATCCGGGCTGTAGGGGCGCAGCTCCACCCGCCCCAGCTCGAAATTCAGCCGTGAAAGCCGTTGCTGCAGGAGCTTCCTGCCGGAAGGGATGCTGCAAAGCTTGCCCTTCAGCACCAGCCGGGAGCCACGCACCTGCTCCAGGATGCCCCGCCATAAGAGCAGCACCTCATCCGTCACCTTGGCCAGATTGTTGAAGGAGCCGAAGGTCACATAGCCGTTCCTGTGCACCGCGGCCTCGCTGGCCGCCGGCGGCAGCTCCCGCACATAGCCCGGCGCATAGCAGAGGTGGGAATGGGGCATACGGATAATGCGCTCCGTGAAGCCCGTCGCCGGGCCGTCATCCCCGGTGGGCAGGCAGGTCTCATCGGACAGGAAATAATCCACCGCCGCAAGCCCCGTGGTATTCATATAGCCGATGCCCGCCATCTGCACAGGCGCCGGGCGCAGGGCCGTAATGGGCAGGGTGGAGTCCTGGGTATGGCCGGAGAGATCCACCAGTATATCAATGCCGTCCTCCGCAATCAGCCGCGCTGCCGTGCGGGGACTGCGGCCCCGCAGATCCCGCCAGCTAATGGGGCCTGACTGGAGGCGCTTAGTGACAGCATCCTTCTTGCCCGTGGAGTAGGCATAGACCATGAAGCGGTTGCCGTCAAATTTCTTCAGCAGGGGCGCCACGAAATTAGCCACCGCATGCTGGCGGAAATCCGGCGAGAGATAGCCGATCCTCAGCTTCTTCTCCGGCAGGCGCTTAACCTCTTTGTGCTGATAGGGCACCGCCCCCAAAAGCTCCCCGTATTTCACCGCCGCCTGCTTGCTCTCCCTGGGCCCTTCCTCACGGTAGTTGCGCATGAAAAGGTATTTGCTGTAAAAATTGGCCTTATCCTCAGGCTCTTGCATCAAATTGGAGAGAGCCAATAGCTCCCGCCCCGCCCGCTCCGGCTCCGCCGCCAGATACATGGCATCCGCCAGCCAGCCGTGGGCCTTCTGCAGGGCACGCAGGACAATGCCGTGGTAAGGCTCATCGGGCACCAGGGCCTCCAGCTTCTTCTCCGCCTCCGCGATAATGCACTTCAGCAGGGGTATTTCCTTATCCAGCTCAAAGGACTGTGCCCAGATACCGGCCTGCACCAGACGGCCCCGGAGATGCATGGGCCTCGCGCGCAGGATTTCTTCCACAAGATCCTGTGCTTCCTCTATGTCCCCAGTATAAAGGGCTGCCTCTGCCATCACAGCCGCGCCGTCCATGCTGGCCGGGTCCAAAGACCACAGTTCCTGGGCGCAGGCCCGCATTCCCTTGGGGTCCCCGTCGCCCGCGAACTTATCCGCCAGGCTCAGCCAGTTCAGTCTCTCTTGCTCCATGTCCTCTCCCACCAAGGCTCGTAGTAAAAAACACATTACCCTTTATTATAACGCCATTGTTCCAGCTTTGTCGATAGACAAAGCTTCCTCTCGGCGTTTCAACGAGGCGGGAGATATGCTCCCGCCTGTTTAGATGTACCACCCCCACTTGTAGAAGTGGGGGACATCCTTTGCCTCGTTATACCTCAGGATGAAGCTCCTTGCCATACTCCCGCAAAAAAGCTTTCTGATACCCCCTGTAAGAACTGGCCAGGGGCTTTTCCTTGGGGCAGTGGATGCACCAGAAATCCTGCTCCTGGTTCGGCACCACCACCTTATAGCCCGCCCGCCGCATTTCCATGCACATGGCTGTATCATACATATGCCAGCCTGTCAATATATCCTCCCGCCAGGGAATATCATACTGGGTAGCCATAAACAGGCCGTCCACCGCCTCCAGCTCCTGGAACTTCCCCTCCGGCTCCTTGCAGTGGGAATCCACCACGCTCTCCGGCTCGCAGGCGTGGAGCACCCGCCCGTAGGTGCGCAGGCCGTCCCACCAGACCCCGCTCTTGGGCAGGGAACGGCAGCCGATGACCCCCACCAGGCCGATGCTCGCATCGGAAAACAAATCCAAAAGATCCCTCACCAGATACTTATTCACCACCAGGGTATCCTGATGCAAATAAACCTTGTATTTGGCATCAGACATACGCTGACCCTGATTGTAGCCAGCACACATGGAAGCCGCGCCTCTTATGGGCAGGTATTCGGCAGCAAAGCCCTCCGGCAGCTTCAGATGTTCCAGGTACAGGCGGCACTCGCTGTACCAATCCTCACTGTTCACGCAGGTGATAAATGCAATTTTGTGACTGTCTGCTATCTTTGCCATATCTCCCTATACCTCTCCCCGCTCTTCCATCTCTGCAATCTCCCTTTCCTTGCCGGGAGAAAAACGGCGCAAATTCCGGTAGAATTGCTCGTGGTGGAACACGGCCTCCTGCACGAACTGGCCCGCATAGTCCGAAAACAGCCCCAGCCGCTCCCACAGCAGCCAGAAACTCTCCGCAGACTCAGATAGCTCGATGCCGTACTCTATGCGGTGCAGGAGCCTACTAAGTTCCCCTCTTTCCTCCGGTGTATACATGGATTTTAAGAGTGCCATTTCCGGCATGGAGCGGTCTGCCCGCACCAGATAGAACTCCGTTTCCATATCCCCCTGGATATTCTCAAAGCCCGCCGCCGTAAGGGCCGCTATGCGTCCCGGCGGTGCCGTGCGGCACTGGGGGGCGCAGCGCACGAATTTATAGAAGGAAGCGTACAGCAGCCGCTCGAACTCCGGCCTGGCATAGAGCCGGGACACCACCTGATAGTAGTGTCCCCCCTGCAGCTCCTCGATAATTTCCCAGAAGCGGATATTGCGGAAGCTGGTCAGAAACGCCCCGGTCTGCTTCAGGTAGGTGGAGAACCCCGCCGCAATATCCTGGGGATTCCCCGCCCGCTCCAGGGCCAAATCACAGATAATATAATCCAGGGACTCCGGCCCGTAGGGCAGGCGCCGGGAGAGATAGTCAAGCAAGGTGAACTCCACCCCCAGCCCCCGGAAAAAATCCTCCATGCTGCCCTGCTCCGGGATTTCCCCCATGCGGGCCCAGCTCTCCCCCGCCGGCCCCGCCAGGGCCAGCTCCGGGTCGTCGGCGCAGGCCAAAAGCTCCGCCCTGGGGAACATTTCCCGCAGCCGGGGCAGATAGGCAAGGCTCTCCACCACCAGAATGCGGCAGGGCAGGGCACTGGGCTCTAAGAGCTGAAGCAGCTCCGGCTTGATTTTCTCCGGCATGGGCAAAGCCTCCTATGTGAAAGATGAACATTCCGTCTGCCTAAAAGAATTCTACGCCCGCAGGAAAATCCCTGCCCCCTGCACTCTCCACGAACTTTTCATTTTTAAGGCAGGAATTATTTTTTCTATAACGAAATACTATAGTAGAGAATGTGCCCGGATTATGATGCCACGTTGCGGGCGCTCCTGAAAGGAAGGGACCAAATAATGAAGCTGACGCTGAAGCATAAATTTATCTTGCTGGCAGCACTAAGCGGCGTACTCCTGATCATCACCTCACTGGTGGGCTACTACAGTGCTTACAGCCATGTGAAGGCAAGCATCGTTGATGACCTGGACAACACACTGGCCGCCAGCGGCAACAAACTGCAGGGCTGGCTGGACACCTGCGCCATGGTGGCCACCACGGAGAGCAGGCTTATGACCTCCTTCAACGGCGATATGGACCGCATATTAAGCGTGGAATCCCTCTCCTTGGGGGACACGGACGACTATGTACAGGAAGTGGGCCTGGGCACGGAAACCGGCGTCATGGCCTCCCGCTCCCAGGGCCGCATCAACCGCGACCCCCGCCAGTACGACTGGTGGTACGGCTTTGGCCGGGACCAGGGCAAGACCGCTTTCACCGAGCCCTACCGCGACCGCATCCAGGGCAACCTGGTCATTTCCGTGGTGGCGCCCTTCTACAACAACGGCACCTTCCTGGGCACCATCTTCGTGGATCTCGCCCTGGACACCATCGAAAACGAAATCACCTCCATCACCTACCGTCCCAAGGGAGCTCAGGATGATACCACCGTGGGCCAGGCCGTCCTGGTGGACCAGAAAGGCAACATCATTGCCAGCAACGGCCTGGGCAAGCAGATGGATGACTTTGAAGATTTGGAAGGCATAGGCCCCCATTACGGGGAAATGCTGCAAAAAGAGCACGGCTATATGATCGTCGAGATGGACGGGGAGGAAAAAATCTTTGCCTACCGCACCATGCCCCAGGTGGGCTGGCTCCTGGGCATCGCCGTCCCCAGAGGCGTGACAAGCCATATCCTCGCCGACATGCGCATCAAGGCTGCCGTCGTCACCCTGGTGGGCTTCCTCCTGCTGACGACACTCTGCCTGCGCTTCAGCAGCTATGTCAGGGCGCCGCTGTTCATCCTCAAGGAACACGCCCAGCAAATCGCCAAGGGCGACCTGCGGATGAAGACCTACGAAACCAATACGGATGATGTAATAGGCGAGCTGACTGCTGCCGTGGCAGACATGGAGAACAAGCTCAGGAAAATGGTCAAGTCCCTTGATGAAACATCCTCCCATATAGCCGTCTCCTCCGAGCAGCTCACCGACAACACTAACCGCACCGTGGAATCCTCTGCCCTGGTGATCTCCACCGTGAATGATATCAACGAGAGCATGTCCGCGGAGATCGATGACATCGCCGGAGCCAGGAGCGACGCGGAAAAGGTCTATACAGACATCAAGAAGATGACGGAAGAAGCGAAGAAAATCATCGCCGCTTCCGAAAGCACCACCGCCGCAGCCAAGGCAGGCTCCAAGCTCATGCAGGAAACCATCGGCATGATGGTGAATGTGGAAAAGGAAGTCTTCAGCTCCGCCGAGGTGGTCAAGCGGCTGGGAGCCAACTCCCAGGAAATCGGCACCATAGTGGAGGCCATCTCCGCCATCTCCGAGCAGACCAACCTCCTGGCCCTCAACGCCGCCATCGAGGCAGCCAGAGCCGGTGAGCACGGACGGGGCTTCGCCGTAGTCTCCGAGGAGGTCAGGAAGCTGGCCGTCCAGTCCCAGACCTCCGCCGAGGAAATCAAGCAGCACATAGCCTCCATCCAGGGTGAGACCTCCCACGCCGTATCTGCCATCGAGCAGGGCACCGACGGCCTGAAGAAGGGAGCCGACTCCATCCGCAACGTGGGTGAGCAATTCGCCAACATCCTGGAAATGGTCCAGGGCATCAACGCCCAGATGGAGACCATCTCCCGCTCTGTCAAGGTGGTGACAGACGGTGCCGAGCACCTGGCCAAGGTCATCGCCTCCATCGACGAAGCCACCCACTCCACCATGGACAGCGCCTGCAACATCGGCATCACCATCGAAGGCCATGCCATCTCCAACAGGGAGATAGCGGGAGAATCCAAAGCCCTGGCAGAAATGGCCCAGAAACTGCGGAACGATATTGAGTCCTTCCAGATTTAAGGGGGCGCAAGCAAAAAAAGCTGTCCAACGCAGGAAAAATCCTCGCTGGGCAGCCTTTTGTTGCTTCACACATTACTGCAATACGGCTTAATGCCGGAGCAAGCAAAATGGTATACCGACGCTTGCAGCGGAAGGCTTTATGATATAATATACACAAGGAGAATCGATAAATGGACAGCAGAGAAGATAGAGAAGCACTATTGCTAAACCTCAATGAAAAAAATTATAATCCACTCAATGATGTATTATTCAAATTTATCTTTGGCAAGGAAGAACGAAAACAAATAACGATTGATTTTCTGAACTCTGTGCTTTTGGATTATCTACACCATGAGATAAAGGATTTGACCTTTGCCCCTACGGAAATGTCACCGGAGCATGAATATGACAAGCTGACCAGGCTGGATGTGGCTTGCGTACTGGATAGCGGCGAGCAGGTGGATGTAGAGGTACAGGTGATAAATCAGAAGAACATGCAAAACAGGTCGCTATATTATTGGGCGCAGATGTATGTGATGTCTTTGCCCAGCGGTAAGACATACCGTGCCCTAAAGCCGGTTATAGCGATAAATATACTTGATTTTAGTCTCTTTAGCCAGACGGAACCGCATGCTATGTTTGGCGTATATAATCCTGAAAACGGAGAACGACTTTCTAAACATTTAGAAATACATTTCTTAGAAATTCCAAAGTTTGTGAATGGCCCACAAAAGAGTATTAAGGAAATGAACAAGATGGAAAGATGGCTGGCATATTTTGCTAATCGTTTAACAGACCAGGAGAAGGAGGAATTAGCCATGCAGGAAGTAGCAATTTCGGATGCAATGTTAGCAGCGAAGGCATTTTTGAGCGATACCGCAGAACGCAGGGAATATATTAACAGGGAAATGGCTCGCATGGATTATGAATCTGGGATAGAAGATGCGATTGAAGAATATGAAGTATCAAAAGTAGTTTCCATGCTAAAGAGGGGAAAAAGTCCTGAATTTATAGCTGATGCTTTAGAGATAACAGTAGAAAAAGTTAATCGTATAGCAAAAGAAAATCCTATTAATCAGTTTTACGATAAAGAAGAATTTTAGAGAGTATCAAAAATCTGGATATTGTTTAGGAGCTGTAAGCAAAGCAAAAGCCGATTTCCTGCTAATGTACTGCGGGAAATCGGCTTTTTAGGTTCATGCAAGTTATTTTCAAATGCAACCAATCAGGCGCGGAAGGCTGACAAGCCTGCGGATGTCACAGCTTAAACTTCTGCATCTCTGCCTGCAAATCTCCTGCCAACTGGGCCAGGCTCTTGGCGGCATCGGAGATTTCGTGCATGGAGGCGCTTTGCTCCTCGCCTGCGGCGGAGACTGACTGGGCTTCATCGGAGTTTTTGCCGCTGGTGTCGGCAATCTTGATGCTGGCCTGGAGCATGCCTTCGTTCTCCCTGGCCATGCTTTCAATGCCGCTGGCGATGCGCTGTATCTGGGAGGTTAAGGAGTCTATCACGGTGACGATTTCCTTAAAGACCTCGTCGGCGGACTGGACGGTGCTGATGCCCTCCTGGACGCTCCTGGCGCCGCTGGCGCTGGCTTCTACTGCCAGCTTCATGTCCTGCACGTTGGCCTGCACCAACTGGGCAATCTGCTGGGAGGACTGGTTTGAACTTTCAGCGAGCTTTCTCACTTCATCCGCCACCACTGCAAAGCCCCGGCCCGCTTCCCCTGCTCTGGCTGCCTCGATGGCGGCATTCAGGGCCAGGAGGTTGGTCTGCTCGGCGATGCCCGTAATCATTTCCACAATATCCGCTATCTGCTGGGAGCTGGAATCCAGCTTCTGGATAGAGGCCTGGATGCTGTCGGTGCTGGCGGTGATGTTGTTCATCTGCTGCACCGCCTCCTGGATGGACTGGCGGCCTGCGCCAATCTTCTCCTTGGCGGCCATGGCATTATGGAGCACTGCTTTGGTGTCATGGACTATATCTTTGGCATGGGCGGTAACATCTTCGGCTGCGGCCTGGATATTGCCCGCCTCCACCGCCTGCTCGCTGGCCCCCTCAGCGATGTTGACCACGCTATCCGCCACCATATGGGAGGCCTGGGCAGACTGGTCGGAGCTGGCGGTGAGTTCCTCACTGGCCGCCGCCACCTGCTGGGACATATCGTTGACCTTGCCTATGACTTTCCGCAGGTTTTCAATCATGTGGTTGAGGGAGCCTCCCAGGGCGCCCATTTCGTCCTGGGCACTCACCACTACCTTGCCCGTGAGATTGCCGTCGGCGATTTTGCCCGCTTCCTCCATCAGATGGGTAATGGGGCTGCCCACCCGCTTGTTAAAGACGGTAATGAGGGCCGCGCAGAGGACAAGCATCACCAGGAGAGCCATGACGATGCTGATAAACCTGGCCCTGGTAATGGGGCCGTTGTAGTCGGACATGGGTGCCACCAGCACGATTTTCAGATTATCCACGTAGAGGGGAGCCACCATGACATAGCTGTCCTCCCCAAAGGCGGCGCTCTCCGTCATAAAAAGCTCCGACGCTTTCACCGCCTGCTGGCCCAGGGCTGCCAGTTCCGGCTCCTTTTCCTCGGTGATCTTTTCCTTCATGTTCTTGGCATCGTCTTTGGCAGCCAGATAGTAGCCATCGGCGCTGACCAGGAAGGCATAGCCCGTTTCCCCCACCTTGATGCTCTTGACATAGCTTTCCAGCTCGTCTATGTCCACATCCACGGTGATGACCCCGGCAGTCTGGCCGTTCTTGGCAAAGGAAACAGAAGTGGTCATCATATTGGTACCCGAAATATCATCGTGATAGGGCCCTATGACCACAGTCTTCCCCGGATTCGCCAGGGCCTGGGTGTAGTAAGCTTCCTTCTGGTAGTCATAGCCCTTGCTGGTATCGCTGTAATCCATGAAAAGATTGATGCTGCCCCCCTCACGGATGAGATAGGGGCCAAAGTAGGCCTGGCCCTCCCGGTAGGCATTGGGTACGAACCAATAGCCGCTGCCCAGCACCATCTGGTCTGACTGGATAATGCTCCGGGAAAGACCGTACATCACATCCAGGTCATATTCCTTCAACTGTGCCGCTGTCAGCCCCAGACTCAGGGTCTTCTGCTCGATCTGCATAAGCCGCTGATCCAGGCGCCCGGCAATGGCAGTAGCCTGCTGCCCCAGTCCCACTTCCACCTGAGCCTCCATGCTGCTCTTGAACTGGGAAACGCTGATAATTGTCTGGATAGTCAGCAGAACGCCAGTAATCACCACAATGCAGGCGATAAATAAGGTCTTGATGCTGCCATCTGGCTTTTTCATATCCATACCTCCCTAGCTGAGATAACCTTTCGTTTACTTCTAGGCCAGATGGCCGCAATCCTGCCATGAATAATATTCTTGACTAATATATTTAACAAAATCCCTTGTTTTTCAGCCCTTGCGCCCGTGGTACAGGCACCAGGGTTCCTCGCTCATATAGTCCCCGCCGTGGTAGCAGGCGGCCCTGGCACGGCAGCCGCCGCAGAGGGCCTTGTAGCGGCAGTGGCCGCAGCCGCCGCTGTACTCCAGAGTGCGCAGCTTTTGCAGCACTTCGCTCTCACGCCAGATTTCATCGAAGGGAGTCTTGCGCACATCACCAAGTTCCATGTTCAGATAGGCGCAGGGCTGCACCTTGCCCCTGGGGCTGACTATGCAATAGCTGAGTCCCGCCAGGCAGCCCCGGCTGAAACGGGTTCTAATTCCCAACTGGTCTGCAATGCGCAGGAATTGGGGGGCGCAGGTGGGCTTCAGCTCAATCTCCACCTGCTGCTGCTTTTGCATAATGCGGGTCAGCACATCTTCATACTGCTCAGCCCGCAGGGATTCTTCCTCGATTGTCTTTGCCCTGCCCGTGGGCACCAGGAAGAAAAAATGGTGGGCCTTGGCGCCCATTTCCACCGCAAAATCAGTCATGGACTCCAGCTCCTGCTGGTTCCAGTCCATCACCGTGGTATGAATCTGGAAGGGCAACCCTGCTTCCCGGCAGTTTTTCATGCCCTGCACAGCACCCTCCCAGGCGCCTTCAAAGCTGCGGAACTTATTGTGTTTCGCCGCGTCCAGTGAATCCAGGGAAATGCCCATGCCCTTGGCCCCGGCTTCTTTCAGCTTGCGGGCCATTTCCGGTGTTATAAGGGTGCCGTTGGTGCCAAAGACCGGAATCAAATGTAAGCCTGCGGCGTATCGCACCAGCTCCAGGATATCCGGGCGCATCAGGGGCTCGCCGCCGGAAAAAATCATAATCCTGAAGCCTGCCCTGGCAATCCCGTCCAACAGCGCCCTGGCCTCCTCTGTGGACAGCTCCTCCTCCGCCTTGCAGCCTGCGTCCCGGTAGCAGTGGGCGCAGTACATATTGCAGGCATTGGTGGTATTCCAGGAGACAATCTTCACCCCCGCCCCGTGCCCGGCACCGGGATGGCCGCCATGGGCATGGCTATCCGTTAAAGCGCCTGTGATGCCGTCAGGTGAGCTGTGCTGCATTTTTTCCTCACCCATACTCACGCCTCCTTGCCTGCAATGCCGATTTCTTCATCCGTCAGGTAGCAGGAGGGATCGCTCTCCCAGAAATCGCCTGTGCGCGCCTCGGCCCTGGTGCGGAAATTGCCGTTGCAACTGTCCAGGAATTTACAGCGGGCACAGCGTCCTTTCAGCCGCGGCTTGCGGTCTTTCAGCCCCGCCATAATGGGGTGGGAAATATCCTGCCAAATCTCGCCGAATTTGCGCTCCCGCACATTGCCGAAGGTGTGGTGCTGAGTGAACTGGTCGGGATGCACATAGCCCAAGGGGTCAACCTCCCCGAAGGCGATGCCGGAGCGGTTGCCGCCGTTCATGGAGATGTATTTCTTAATCTGCGCCGCCGTTTTCTCCTCCCCTGCCGCCAGGGCTTTCAGGTACATATAAACGCCGTCGCAGTGATTGTCCACTGTCAGGATTTCCTTCTCCAGCCCCCGCTCCTCGAAATCCCTGGTGCGGCGGATGATAATATCCATGGCCCGGCGGCTCTCCTCTGGTGTCACGTCCTGATCCATCATTTGCTGCCCCCTGCCTGAGTACACCAGATGGTAGAAGCACACCCGATTGATGCCCTTTTCCTCGATAAAATCAAAAATCTTATCCATCTCCTGGATATTGTGGTGGTTGATAGTAAAGCGCAGGCCCACCCGCTGGCCCACAGCCACGCAGTTCTCAATGCCTGCCATGGCCTTTTCATATGCTCCCGCCACGCCCCGGAATTTATCATTCACATCCTTCAGCCCGTCCAGGGAAATGCCCACATAACCCACGCCTATATCCTTGATGCGCCAGGCCACTTCCCTGGTAATCAGGGTGCCGTTGGTGGATAGTGTTGGACGCACGCCGGCTGCCTGGGCGTACTCTGCCAGCTCGAAGAAATCAGGCCGGATCAGGGGCTCGCCCCCCGAAAAGAGCAGCACCGGTACACGGAAGTCAGCCAGGTCATCTATAAACCGCTTCGCTTCCTCCGTGGTCAGCTCATCCTTGTATTTTCTCGCATCGGACTGCATATAGCAGTGCATACATCTGAGGTTGCAAGTCCTAGTGGAATTCCAGACCACCACCGGCCCCATGCCTTCAGCAGCGCCGTTGCGCATGGAGGCGGCCCTGGCGGTATAGCGCAGTTCGTCCCCGAAATAATCCCTGGCAAATAACAGCTTCGTCACACTTATCATCGCTCAAACTCCCTAAATACAACTCCCCCTGTCCGCCCCCAGGGGGGGCGGAGAACCATCGCGGGTGGTGGGGGGGATTTCCCAATTCACTACCTTGCCTCTATGCCATCCAGCAGCAGCCTGGTCTTCAGCGCCACATTCTGCCGGAAGCTCATCTCCAGCTTGCTGAAAGCTGCCGCCTGGTACAGAGAATGAAACATTTCCGCGATAAGCTCTGCGGGCACATCCCTGCGCAGTTCCCCCGCCTGCTGCCCCTTGCGGATAATATCCTCAAAGATTGGCTTGAAGCCGGGGGTCGGCATATGGCCATGCCCCTCAGCCTTGCCCTCCGGCTCCGCCGCATGCTCAGAGGCCGAAAGGAACAGGGGCAGCACAAAGCGGTTCTCATCCAGAAAATCAGCCGTCACCCGGCAGCCCGTTTCCAGCAAATCCCGTGCCGAGGCCCCCGCCGCCCGCTTCTCTCCCAGGGCCGAGCCCACCGTCTGAACCAGCGTCCCCAGGAGGCTCAGCAAGACTTCCTCCTTGGAGGAAAAATAATTGTAGAATGTGCCGATACCCAGATCCGCCGCATTCATAATATCCGCCACCGAAGTGTCCTTATATCCCTTGCTGCTGAACTCCGCCACTGCCGCATCAAGGATGGCCTGACGGGAAAGCTGCTTCTTACGCTCACGGCGGCCGATTTTCTCTTCCATAGCGCACTCCCCCTGATCTACCGTTCCCGCATCTGTCCTCTGTATTGCGGGGTCAATTTCTCGTAATTACTGCTAAACTTTCGTATAATTCTATTATAACGAAAATTTATCTGATTTGAAAGCAAAAAAATGAATTTAATTCATTTTTCACCGGCAGGATTCCTGGCAGGAAAAACAGCCCCGGCTGTAGAATGAATACTTACTGTATTATAAAAGCTGCCCCAAGGAGGAGAACGCCATGGGAAAATTCAAGGCCGTCCTACTGCTCATTTTCATAATGGCCATTGCCACCCCCCTAAGCATCCTGGCCATCCAGCAATATCAGGCCACCAAGGCCATCGTTGACGCCCGGCAGCAGGAGGAGCTGCAGGAGAAGCTGGCGGAGCAGGAAAAGGCCGACCTGGAAAAAATCGAGGCCAACAAAAAAGCCCGCCTCAAGCAGGAGAAAAAAGACCGCAAGAAGGGCATCAAGGACGATGAGCCCAACGAAAACATCCGGGGCCTGACCATGAAGATGGAGTCCATGCGCCGGGATGACGGCAGCGTGGCCTACTACTACAGCAAGCCGGAGGACTCCGGCGTCTTTGTGCAGCCCTATGTCATCTACCACGGCGGCACCAGCGCGGAGATGCGGGTCTTCGTCTGCCATAAGGGCCATGAGCCGGTCAATTTCACCGGCGTAGAGCTCTTGGTAGCCGAGGATAAGCTAGTGCCCCTGAAGCCCAAGAGCGAAGTCAAGACCATCAATGACGGGGACGGCATCCTGCAATATTTCGATGACCCTGTGGACAAGGACACGGAAAACACCATCCGGCTGATGTCCTTTGCCCTGGGGGGCAAAATCTTCATGCCCCTGCCGGGGCCGTCCAACGATGACCGCTACCTGAACGCCTGGGAAATCCAGCGGGTAAAGGACATGATAGATCTCTACGATATCCTGACCGGCAAGAAAGTAGTAGATGAGGAGGGGGACTACTGATGGAAGACCTGGAACTTATCGCATTTAAGATTATTTCCTCTGTAGGCTCTGCCCGCAGTGCCTACATCGAAGCCATCGGCAAGGCCAAGGCCGGAGACCTCAGCGGGGCTGAAAAGCTCATCGAGGAAGGCAATAAGCTGTTCATCGACGGCCACGGCGCCCACCTGAAGCTCCTGGAAGGAGAGGCAAACGGCGACAAAGTGCTCTCCCTGCTGATTATCCACGCCGAGGATCAGCTGATGAGCGCCGAAGGCTTCAAAACCATCGCCACAGAATTCATCGAGGCATACAAGCGCATCGAAGCGCTGGAAAAGAAAGTGAAGTGAATTTTGCCTTTGCTGTTGAACATTTTCAAAAGGAGGAATGAAGATGAATCCAAAGAAACTTGCACTGTGCCTGCTGACCGGCCTGCTCTCGGCTGCGCTGATGGCGGGATGCGGCGGTGACAAGGGAGGCGACAAAGGCAGCGGTACCAGCAGCGCCCCCAAAAATGACGCCCCCATAGCGAAATTTGAGCTGAAGGGGGAGCCTGACATGACCTTCCCCGTAGGCAGCAAGACTGCCAAAGTCTACGAGCTGAAAGGGCTTGCCGCCGATGAAAATTTCGACTTCACCGGCAGACGGATTGCCTTTGCCGGCGATGCCATTTACATCTGCGGCGAGGGCAAGGATAATAACGGCAAGGAAGTCGAGGGTGCCCTGTATAAACTGCCCATCAAGGACATGAAACTCAACCAGAAGGAATTTATCGCCGAATGTTATGCCGAAGGCGACAGCGCCCGTAACCTGACTGTCAGCGGAGGCAATATCCTCTTCGAGCAGAAAGCCGACGGCCACAAGCTGGGAGTCTACAGCGGCATCAGCCTCGGCAAGGAACCTGCGAAGTGGAAGGATGATTATGACACCATGGCCGGGACCCTGTACGGCGATGATATCCTCATGGTGCGCTCCCTTGACACCATCTGCGTCGGCAAGCGGGACCTTTCCGAAATCAAGAACGTCAAGGAACTGGCCAAGAATGTCCGTGAGACTGTAAAATTAAAAGATGCCCAGGAGCTGATTCCGGTTTATATCGATGATAATGAAGTGTTTTTGAGCTGCCAGACGAATTTCGACGATTTCTCCATGGTGCTCTTGAACTTTGACCGTCAGGGCAAGTATCTCAGAACCTTCGACGGCATCAAGAACGATCCGGGGGAATGGGCGGTAACAAAACATTTTATCATTCAGGCAGGCTATGACGGCAATATGCTGATCTACGACCGGGAGAACGCTAAGAAGGTGTTTGATTCCCAGCTCCGTGACATGGAGCCGACCCATATATTCCCCATGGGAGACGATATGCTCTTAATGTGCAGCGACCATTTCGGCGAGTTGAAATTCTATATTATGAATTTGGAATAAGCATAAGGGAGGGGAGAATACATGACATTGAAAAAATTGAGTGCCCTTTTCCTGATGGGCCTGATGACAGTTGCCCTTTTTTCCGGTTGCGCCGATGACAAAACAGGTATGGTGGAGCCACCCGGCAAAAATACCGCCGAAGCTCCCCCTGCCCCGGAGAGAGCTATAGAGGGCACAGCCTTCGAGTTCGGCAGTCACAAGGGCAAGGTTTATGCCCTCAAGGTGCCTAAGAACGGGAACATAGAGCTAGGCAACGATTTGGTCTTTATGCAGGATGCCATTTACCTCCACGGCGACGAGGAAAAAGGCGGCAAGGACAGCAACTATCTGTTGCGTATTCCCCTGCAAAAAGATGCACTTGGCGCTCCCGAAATAGTCGGCAGCAGCAAAGGTTACGGCAATATCGCCAGCAACGGCAAAGTAATCCTCTGCAGCTCGGATGAAGAAGCCACCCAGGGCAAGCTTGCCCTCTGGGACGGCAAGAATTTCACCGTGACGACAGGGGAGAACAAATGGACGGGAAAAATGACGGGCATTGCGGGCAGTGACGAATTCCTGAATACAGCCGGATTTGGAGATATCCGTATAGCAAAGCTGACCAGCGATAAGCTGGAATACAAAGACCTGGCAAAACTCCCTGAGGACAAGGGCTATACTCCCATCTACGCAGACAAGAAAGAGCTGTACATTGCCGCGGCCAGCTCCGACGATGAGAACACGTTGCTGGTGCTTGACCCCACGGGCAAGGAAATCCGCCGCATTGCGGGCTGGGAAGAGGATAAATTCGGCTCTTGGGCGGTAACGCAAAATTACATCGTCATGTTTGGCAAATCAGAGTACGACGAAAAAACCGATCAGGAAGATGTCTGCAACCTCCGTGTCTTTGACCGCGCCACCGGCAAGGAAATCGGCGATGCCACAGTATCCAACTTCGCTCCCGGCGTCCCCTGCTCCGTATCCGGGAATACCCTCATGGCTTACAACGGTGAGGATACTTTCTACATTATTGACCTGTAAGAAATCGACACACTGTGAAAAAACCGCCGGAGAGAATTATCTCCAGGCGGTTTTTTAAGGAGGCTTCGCTATGCGCTATATTGTTCATTACTGCCTGACAGTTTCCTGGGGCCTGGCTACACCGCTGCTGATGCTCTGGGGTGTGGAAGAACTCCTTTACAGCGTCAGCAGCGGCAGCGAAATGCACGGTCACGCCACGCCGGTGGAATTTCTGCTGCCCTGGCTGTTAATCGGACTTTGTACCCTCCTGCTTTTCCTGGCATGCAATTTTTTCAGCGTCAAGCGTTTTCTCCCCAACCAAAAACGAAAAAAATTACACTTTTTCCTGTCCCTGGGGCTGTATCTGATTGCTGCCGTCTTTGGCTTGCCTGTGCTGCTTTGGCTGGAGTCTCTGTTTTAGAGATTTGTACGAAGCTTGCATGATATCTATCATGTCCCCTATAAGGGCTACACGGTCTATGTGAAGTTTACCCAAGGCGTTGTTACAGAGTTTGATTTACTGTCGTTCAAAAAGAAATGAGGTGCTATCCATGGCAGACGTCAGATACGATGTTGAAACCGGCACAGAATTGAAGCGCGATATTCGTCCCTTCACCATAAATTACCACGGTCACAGCAAGACTTTTGACATGCCCGGCTGGTATCCGCCAGGCAATGAGTGCGACGCCACCTTCACCCAGGATGACCTGAAGGTATACGACAAGGCCATTAAAGAACTAAAGGCTGAAGTTGAGCACCTGCTACTGCCTGCCGAGATACGTTCCATCCGTAAACGCTTGAAATCAACCCAGATTCAGGCCAATGTCATTAAGTTAAGACTATCTGATGCCCAAAAACCACTCAACAGAAGTTTTCTGAAAACTGTTGAGTGATTTTTTATATTGTTGACCGAGATACCTAATTTTTATAATTGTCCTCTATCTTCATGAAGGGAAAACCCTCCTGTTGGAAGAATATGGTAGAAGTAGGGCTTACCTGAACTGAGATAAGAGAATGTAACCCCAACTACATTTTTCAAGGAGGATGGGAATGGAACTAACATACGTTATCATCTTAATGCAAGTGGCTGTCATCGCTATACTGGTGGCTCTCCTGATGAAAAAGCCAGACAATTCCCATACGGAACAAGTCTTGTGGAACATGCAGAAGGTTCTTGGGGATAGTCAACAGATAACCAAGGACGATATATGCCGAAGCCTGATCCAGATGAATGACGCCAGCAGCAAAAGCCTTCAGGAGATAAAAAGCATAATGGATAATGGGCTGTTATCCGTGAGGAACGAAACCGAGAAGGGAATTCAGGCAGTCCGTGATGAGCTCGACAAAAATCTGAAAGAAATCAAGGGCGTAGTAAACGAGCAGTTGCAGACGGCCCTAGAAAAACGTATAACGGCGTCCTTTGCAACAGTAAGCAATCAACTGGAGCAAGTCTACAAGGGGCTTGGCGAAATGCAGACGTTGGCTAATGACGTGGGCAGCCTGAAGCATGTTCTTAGCGGGGTAAAGTCCCGTGGAATATTGGGAGAATACCAACTTAAAACCATATTGACTGATATTATGCCGACGGAACAGTTTGAAGAAAATGTTGAAACCGTGCCCAACAGTGGCAAACGAGTAGAATTTGCAATAAAGCTGCCGGGGGCTGACGGAAATACGGTATACCTTCCCATAGACGCAAAATTCCCGATGGATTCATACAGCCATTTACTTGAAGCACAGGAATCTGGCGACAAGACCTTAGTGGAACAAGCTCAAAGAGAACTGGAGACACGTTTGGATAGTGAAGCCAAAGACATCTCCACAAAATATCTTTCCCCTCCATACACAACCAGCTTTGCGATTATGTTCCTTCCCATAGAAGGACTTTATGCGCATGCGGTAGACAGCAGTATGGTAGAACGGCTACAACGCAAATACAAGGTCAATATTGCTGGGCCAAGCACCATGGCAGCTATGCTAAACAGCCTCCAGATGGGCTTCAGGACGTTGGCTATACAGAAGCGTTCCCATGAGGTATGGAAAACATTGGGAGAGGTAAAGACCGAGTTTGTCAAATACAACGATGCCATCGACGCACTGCACAAGCAGTTTGGTCAGGTAAGCAACAAATTCGACGCTTTGGTAAATACACGAACCAATGTGCTCATGCGTAAACTTAGGGACGTAGAAGCTGTTCCCAGTAACGACGCTCCTCCATCTTTGGCAGATATTACCGAAAACGAGAAATAAAAGAAACACCCTTTCCTGCTAATCGGATTTTGTGCCCTTATGATTTTCCTGGCCTGCATTTTTTCAGTGTCAAACGTTTTCCCCCAAACCAAAAACGAAAAAATTACACTTTTTCCTGTCCCTGGGGCTGTATCTGATTGCTGCCGTCTTTTGCTTGCCTGTGCTGCTCTGGCTGGAATCTCTGTTTTGAGATTTTAGGGATTAATACGATTCTTTATATCCTCAATGGATGGCAGTTGCTTGCGAAATTTTTCCGGGAGTTCATCTGTAAGCCTGTATTCGCTGACACCAATAGGCTTGTTGATGTCACGCAAGGCATACTCGGCAATCAAGTCATTCTTGCTTTTGCACAGAAGCAAGCCAATAGTGGGAGCACCCTGATCTGTCTTTAGGGAATCGAAGATATAAGGGTCTTTCATCATCTGGGTGGCCAATTCACTCTGGGATGCCGGTAGCCTTTTTTCAAAATTATTGATTTTTCAGCAGCAGCCTGTCTGGCGTACAGATTGCTCTCTATCTGGTGAACCAGCACATTGCGCGACCAGCCATTTTCAACACTCTGATTTGCATACCAAAGCAAAACAGGCCGTTCCTTTACCTTATCAATAAGGGTAACAACATGATACCATGATAATTGTGCAAGCACCTCTTGCACAATTTCCCTCTCAGGAAAAAGCCCGGCAAATTTGGCCATATATTTAAGATTCCGCACAGAGTAGCCCTTAGTATCAGGGTATTCCAGCCGGAGATCACGGGATAAATTCTCTATGAAATCATGTTCCCTATAAGGGCTACACGGTCTATGTCAAGTTTACCCAAGGCGTGGTTACAGAGTTTGATTTACTATCGTTCAAAGAGAAATGAGGTGCTATCCATGGCAGACGTCAGATATGATATTGAAACCGGCGCAGAATTGAAGCGCGATATTCGTCCTTTCACCATAAATTTCCACGGTCACAGCAGGACTTTTGACATGCCCGGCTGGTATCCGCCAGGCAATGAGTGCGACGCCACCTTCACCCAGGATGACCTGAAGGTATATAACAAGTCCATTAAAAGATTATAAGCTGAAGCCGAGCAATAATACTTGCATAAAGAGCCGCCCAAGGCTAATAAGCCTTAGGCGGCTCTTTTTCAAGTACCACTCAGAGCCTCATAAACTCCGCTTCTCTTTCCACTTCCTGGGGCAGCTTTTCCACCAGTTTCAAAATCTTCCTTGTCAGGAATTCATAGGACTGCATTTTCGTATCCTGCTGCTTGGTCCAGCGGGCGATAAGTTGCTGGTACTGGGGGTTGGCGGACAGGGCGTCCCTGTAGCGTCGGGAGAAGGTGCAGTAGCGGAACAGGATGTCCCGCGCCACTTTGTTCAGCCGGGGCAGGCCCTCGGACTCGAATTTGAGGAAGGTTTCGTAGTCGCCGATGAATACATCCCGGTAATTGTTATTCTTGCGCTGCAGGGTCTGCTTGACCTTCTCCTTCATATCCGCAGACAGGTCATGGTTTTTCTTGTAGAATTGCAGGTAGTTTATATATTCCGCTGTCAGGGAGGGGTCTGAGATATCGCTGTAATGCACCCCCTGGACGCGCTTGCACATCTCCCAGCGGAACTGGGCGCACATACGCAGTACGGTAGCGTCCAGCTTTTCGGAATGGAGGATGGACAGCACCATATGGGCAGGGGTTGTGCGCTTGCGTCCCTCGATTTCCTGCCACATATGCCCGCGGCTGCCGAAGTTCGGCATCAGGATGATGTAGGGCAGGACTTCCACATTGTACTCAAAGCGGTTCATCTTCAGCTCCGGGTAGGATGTCACCGTCTGCCGGTAGAAGCAGCCGAAATCCATTTCCCGCACCTTGTCCAGGGCTGCCCGCACCCTGGCGGGGCTGGCCAGGCACTCCTCCAGGGGACGCACTGCCATGCCTGCGTGGAAGACAGGCACAAAGGTGAAGATGCTGCCATAGGTCATCTTATTGGCACTGGCAAAGAGGGTCTGGATCTCGTAGCGCACCATGGCCTGACGGTCATCCAGCATGGCATCGGCCTGCTTCTGGGTAATGGCCGCCGAGCGCACCTGCTCCCGCAGGTATTCCGACCAGTCGTTGTCAAACTCGTTCTTGGAAGGCTGGGCCTCACCGCTGTATATCTTGCACAGCCAGTCATAGACAGGCAGGATCAGACCCTCCGGGTCTTCCTCCCACAGCAGCATGCACTTATAGAGGGCTGCCGTGTTCTCCGCTCCTGCCAGTTCTTCATCCACGAAGCCGAAGCGGAAGAACATCTTCACCTCTGCAGGCACATCCTCCGTATTCAGGCTCTTGAAGAAAGCCGCTTCATAAATGGCGTAGAAGTTATTCGCCAGTTCGCGCCTGAGACGGCGCATGTCGTCACCCCGATCCAGCCTGTCCGGAGCCGCGATGAATTTCCTGATATCCCGCCGAAAGGCATCCGCTATGTCCGCACTCGGCTCAGCAAAGGCCAGAATAGTCTCCAGGGCATGGGTGATGGAGGGAATATGTCCGCTGCCGCCCATGGCCTCCTTACGCTTCGCTTCGTCCAGCTTTGCTTTCTGGGTGTGGTAAGCCTTGACGAAGGCAGCCGCCCCGGTTCTTGTCTCCCTGATGAAGGAAAGGGCCTGCTCCATCTGCGGCTGCAGCATCTGCCCCATATGAGCGGCCATCATCACGCTGCCCACGCAGAAGCTGCTGCCCAGAGGATAGTATTCCTTCCTGAGCTGCTCATCCTGCTCATAGAAGGAACGGCAGAGCTCCGCCCGCCAGCCGCCAAGAATCTCCGGCTGGGGCGGCTCCTTAAGCGCCGTGATATTCTCGAATTTCTCCGGCGGGATCATCAGCTTGGCGCAAATATCCCTATATGCCTCGTAATCCGTTTTCAGCTTGGTACACAAGGCGCAGCCCCGTTCGTGTACCGCGGCCAGTGCCTCGAAGAACCCTTCCAGCATGGCGATGCTGGATGACGCCATCACCGGCGCAATGGAGGGATTGGCCTTCACCAGTTCCAGCAAGTCTGCCTCACCCTGATAGTCATAGATAAAGAGGGTGCTGTCCTCGCTGGCCGTATACTCGTAGGCGTAATGGCGGCCTGCCCTGTCAAAGGCCCCGATGATGGCGCCGCTCACTGCCTGTACGGATACAGCCTCATCCCTTTTGATGGAAATGCTGCCCTTCAGGATGATTTCCAAGGTATTCACTATGTCGCCCTGACGGTGCAGCACCTGCCCCTGGGCAATATCAAATTTTCTCATGCCGGACTGAGCCTCCTTTGCCGCTGCTCCCCAATATCTCTACATGTATAATTGGCGATTGATGGCTTTTTCCCTGCCTAGGAAGCGGCAAAAACTGGAATAGGCAGTGCCTTTACTGAAAGGACAAGGCCGCCCGCCTGGCCAGCTCGTCGCAGCGCTCATTGGCCTTGACCCCCACATGGCCCTTGACCCAGTGAAACTCCACCTGATGCTGCCGGAAGGCTTCGTCCAGCGCCCGCCAGAGATCCTGGTTCAGCACCGGCGTGCCTTTGGCAGTCTTCCAGCCGTTGCGCTTCCAGCCCGAGAGCCAATGCTTGGTGAAGCCGTTTTTCATATACTGGCTGTCCGTATAGAGTGCCACCCTGGAGCCGGCTGGTAGGCCAGCGAGGGCCTTAATAGCCGCCGTAAGCTCCATGCGGTTGTTAGTGGTGGCTGGCTCCCCGCCGGAAAGCTCCCGCACCTCCCCTGTGGCCTGCTCCGTAATGACGCAGGCCCAACCCCCCGGGCCGTCAGGATTGCGCAGGCAGGAGCCGTCCGTGTAAATAACATAGTCCGCCTCACCGGCAGCGGGAGGCTCCGGGACAGCCTGCCCCCCGGATGCGCCGGGGCTGCCCCCATAGGGCGGCACATAATCGAGATTCAGCCAGTCCATGGCTTCCTGGGCGGTCATAAAGCCCTTGTACCTGGCCCCCATATAGCCATCCACCTGAGCCTTGCATTCTGCCCAGGTGGTGAACAGCCCCGTCTTGCGCCCCACGCGCACCGCATAAACTTTTTTTGCCATACTGCCTCCTACACACTTAAAAAACCAATGGACTGGAACAAAGATCCACCAAACTCCGCGCCCAGGGATGGGCGCTGCCGCCCTCGTTCTCCAAGGAAGGGAACAAGGGCGGCGGTTTTCTTTGGTTACTTTCTTTGTCCACACAAAGAAAGTAACACCACGAGCCTTGCCAGGCGCCATCGGGCGCACAGTATAAAAGGGACGCCCGCAAGCGTCCCTCTAAGCGCCATCCCCCGCCCCCCTGAGGGGCGGACAGGAGAATTGGCGCAATCTGCTATCTGCTGATTTATTCCGGCTTCCTGATGGTCTCCACGCCGCACATATAAGGCACCAGGGCCTGGGGCACGATAACGGAGCCATCCTCCTGCTGATAGTTTTCCAGAATGGCCGCCACCGTGCGGCCCACCGCCAGCCCGGAGCCGTTCAGCGTATGGGCAAATTCCGGCTTGGACTTGCTGTCCCTGCGGAACTTGATATTCGCCCGGCGTGCCTGATAGTCAAGGCAGTTGGAGCAGGAGGAAATCTCCCGGTACTTGTGCTGGCTGGGGAACCAGACTTCCAGGTCATAGGTCTTGGCGGAAGTAAAGCTCATATCCCCGGTGCAGAGCTGCACCACGCGGTAGGGCAGCCCCAAAGCCTGCAACACATCCTCCGCCGCCTGCACCATGGTCTCCAGTTCCTCCCAGGATTCCTCCGGCTTCGTGAACTTAATCATCTCCACCTTGTTGAACTGGTGCTGGCGGATAAGCCCCCTGGTATCACGGCCAGCACTGCCCGCCTCGGCGCGGAAGCAGGCTGTGTAGCAGGCATAGCGCTCCGGCAGCTTGCTGCCATCCAATATCTCATCCCGATGGTAATTGGTCATGGGCACCTCGCCGGTAGGCACCAGATAGTAATCCAGCCCCTCCAGCTTGAACATATCCTCTGCAAACTTAGGCAGCTGGCCCGTGCCGATCATGCTGTCCTTGCTGGCAATGTAAGGAGCCAGCATCTCCGTATAGCCGTGCTTATTCGCATGGAGATCCATCATAAAGGCAATGCAGGCACGCTCCAGGCGGGCTCCCAGCCCCTTGTAGAACATGAAACGCGCCCCCGTGACCTTCGCCGCCCGGTCGGCGTCCAGGATATCCAGCTCCGTGCCCAGATCCCAGTGGGCCTTCGGCTCAAAGGAGAACTCCCTGGGCTCTCCCCACCTGCGGACTTCCGGGTTCTCCGTATCGTCCTTGCCGATGGGCACATCCTCCTTCGGCATATTGGGGATATGCAGCAGGATATCCCGCAGCTTCTCCTCAGTCTCCTTCAGTTCCCCGTCAATGGCGGAAATCTTCGTGCCGATGGCGCGCACCTCGGCCTGGGCGCTTTCTGCATCTTCCCCGGCCTTCTTCATCTGGCCGATTTTCTTTGAGGCCGCATTGCGCTCCGCCTTCAGGGCCTCACCCTCCTGCAGCAGCTCTCGGCGCCTCTGCTCCAGCCGCTCGAAGTCCGACAAATCCAGCGGATTGCAGCGATTCTTCAGCATCTGCCTGACTTCCTCCAGATGCTCACGGACAAATTTGATATCCAGCACGTCTACCACTCCTAAATTCTGTGTTTTCAATGATGTATAACGAGGCAAAGGATGTCCCTCACTTCTTAAGTGGAGGTGTACATCTTAACAGACGGGAGCATATCTCCCGCCTCGTTGAAAGGCCGAGAGGAGGATTTGCCTACGGCAAATCTGGAACAATGGCCTTATAATTATAACGCAATTATTCAAGTTTTGCCAGAGGCAAAACATTCCAATCGGCCTTTCAGCACGCCCTGTATCCCCCAAAAAGAAAATTCCCCAAAATGGCAGGAGAAGCCTGGCTGACACTCGAAATGGTTATATGTCCGAAGCGGGAATATTTTATGTAAACGGAGGCGAAAAGATGAGATTCACATGGCTTGCAATAAGTTTGCTTCTCCTTTGCTTTTGCACCGGCTGTGCGGCAAATTCTCACGAGGGTACAGCCAGTGCAGAAACAGGGGAACAGGAGAAAAAGGAGACCAGAGTGCAGACATACATAGAAAGCACTGAATCGGTAAAACTGAACAGCGGTTATGCCATGCCGAGGCTTGGTCTTGGGACATGGACCCTGCGCGACAAGACCTGCGAAGATGCCGTATACACTGCCATCAAGTGCGGCTATCGCCTGATTGACACGGCTCGTTATTATGGCAATGAAGCTGCTGTAGGCAAGGGAATCAACAAAGCTATAGACGAGGGGCTGGTCAGGCGTGAGGAAATTTTTATCACCAGCAAAATCATGCCGGGAGATTATACCAGAGCCGACAGGGCCATTGATGATTCCCTGGCCGCCCTTAAGCTTGGCTATATCGACCTTATGCTGATACACCAGCCCGGAGCAAATGACGAGGAAGTTTATAAGGCCCTGGAGCGTGGCGTTCGTGACGGGAAAATACGCTCCATCGGCATTTCCAATTACTACACGCCCCAGGACTTTGAGAGAATCCAAAGAATTGCTGAAATAACTCCCGCTGTGGTACAAAACGAAAATCATCCCTACTATCAAAATACCAGCTTGCAGGAATATCTGAAAAAATACAATACCGTCTTGGAAGCGTGGTATCCCTTCGGCGGAAGGGGGAACACCGAAAAGATACTGCAAAACGAAACCATCAAAAGAATTGCCAAAGCCCATGGCAAGACTTCCGCCCAGATTGTCCTGCGCTGGCAGATACAGGCAGGGTATGTCGTGATTCCCGGATCGTCAAATCCAGCGCATATTGCGGAAAATATCAGCATTTTTGATTTTGAGCTGACCGCCGATGAAATGCAGGATATGGCGGGACTGGACAGGCAAGCGCGATTTGAGAATTGGTGAAGGCAGGCATTGACATTTCCTCACTTTCCATTCCCATTGTACCTGAGCACCAGCATGGTTATATCATCGGACTGTTCTGCGCCCTGCACATGCTGCTGCAAGGCAGCCTTCATGCCCCGGATGATTTCCTCCGGCCCGTCCTCCGGGGAAAGCCGGTTCAAAGTCTCCTTGATGCGGGCCTCTGTAAAGAGGGCCTCTGCCTCATCCATGGCCTCCGACACCCCGTCCGTATAGAGAAAGAGGGTATCTCCCGGAGACAAATTCACTTTATCCTGCCCGTAAGGCATCTCCATCAGTCCCAGCACGCAGTGCTTCTCCATGGGCAGGAAATCATACTGTCCTCCCCTTGACAAAAGGGGCGGGCAGTGACCTCCATCTGCATAAATGAAGTCACCTGTGGTAAGATCCAGCACTCCCATGAACACCGTGACAAACATGGCCGCTTCATTATTGCGGCAAAGCTGCACATTGGCTTCTTCCATGACTTCCGCCAAATTATCCGGCGTCCTGGCTGCCAGCATGGTATTTTTCAGCACGGACTGGGACTTGGCCATAAAGAGAGCCGCAGGCACTCCCTTGCCGGACACATCCGCTATGACCATCACCAAATGGCTTGCATCCCAAAGATAGAAGTCATAGAAATCCCCCCCCACATTCCTGGCAGCATCCATGGAGGCGTAGATATCAAAATCAGTCCTCTCCGGGAAGGCGGGGAAGGCATTGGGCAGCATATCCTCCTGAATCCTGGCGGCCACCTCCAGCTCCGTGCGTGCCCGCTCCTGCTCCGCGGCAGTTCTTTCCAGCCGTCCCATGTAATCCCTCAGGGTACCTGTCATGTCATTGAAGGCTGCTGCCAGTTCCTCTATCTCGTCTCCCGTCCGGATATCCAGCTTATGGTCAAAATTGCCAGCGGAGATTTCCCTGACACCTGCTGCCAGGCGCCTGATGGGCCTGACCATACGGGCCGCCATGTGCCCGCTGGCATAAAAAATTAAGAGTGCCGCCGGCAATAGCAACAGTCCGGCTCTTAGATATGAGCCTACAAAATCCTGCTCTATTTCCTGCCGGAAAGAGGACATTTCCCCGCTGACAGCGCTGCTGACTTCCTCCACCGGGATCATGACTTCATCCTTATCCACCAGGATGCCGAGACTCCAGCCCACTGATTTAATGGGAGCAAAGGTCAGGTAGTATTCATCATCATTCCAGGCCACCGACATGGTACCGCTTTCCCCGGCAGTCATGGCTCTTACTGCCTCTGCCAGATTCTGCCCCTCCTGCTGACTGAGCTTTGTCAGGTCAGAAGCAGCAGACATGACACCTTCCTTCTGGGAGGGAAAGATCACCTTCCCTTTGCCATCCAGCACCAGGATTGTCTCGGAGGTTCCCAGAATTTCATTTACCACAGCCCGGTACATATCCTCCACGGCATAGCCAATGCCTGCCACCCCGGCAAAACCATTGCTGTCATAATAGGGCATCACACAGTCTACATTGAGATGGCCGTCTGCCCCTGGATAGGCCTCCGTAAAGGCAGGCTCCTTGACTTCCTGCCCCAGCTTGTACCAGGGGCGCTCCCTGGGCTCGTAGCCGGAAATGAATTCCTCCCGCTTGGCCTCGGAGGGGAAAATGCTCTTTTCTCCCGGAGCCGTGTCCACGCAAAAGAAATAGCCCTTCCCGGAAGCCACATATAAGGAGGTACGGTAATCATCAAAAAAACCGCTCATGGGCACCAGAGTGTCGGCAATATTTCCCGCCAAGTAAATTTCTGCCTGCAAACTTTCGTCTATGCCCTGCTGCCTCAGCCGGGGGCTGTAAAAGCTGTAGGGGGTTCCGGGGGCAATATCTGCCGCCTGCTCTGCCCTTGTCAGTGACCGGGGTTTGTACTCCTCGGGATGCTGCAGGATATGGCTCATAAAGCGGGACAGGTACTCCACATCATCTGCCACGCCGGAAAGTTCCCTGTCCAGATGACGGGCCTTGGCCTCAGTAACCTGCCGCAGCCTTTCGATGGCGTGCTGCTCCGCATAGCCTCCCACCTTGTCCGTAAGGTAGCTGCCCACCTCAGACACCTGCCCCTCCATGGTTTCCCGTGCTCCCTGCAGACCCCAAAAAGCTGCCAGTCCCACGGCCAGGAGAGCCGCCAGAATACCGGAAAAGGCCAGGCGCAGCACGCGCCCGCGAATTGACAGCTTCACATTTATCCCCCCAAATTTAAGCATCTGCACCAAAATAACCGCCAACGGCTTTCTCGTCACCGATGGCGGCTACCTACTCGCTATCATCTTATCCATGTTGTCGTGCTCCATGAGCTGGACTAGCCCATCGGACTCCCCTCCTAAATTTTCTTCATGTCGGCTGCCTCTGGAAGCGGAACACCTCGCTTCCTTTAGCTTGTCTTTATGATACCCTAAAAAGCCCTCGCTGTCAAGAAGTTTTTGAATATTTTTTAAGCAAAAATCATCAACAAAAAACCGGGCCACAGCCCGGAATGTTTCTCTCTGGTGCGGTCGATGGGACTTGAACCCATACGTCTTGTGAACACTACCCCCTCAAAGTAGCGCGTCTGCCAATTCCGCCACGACCGCATGTTCAATATTTATTTGCTCTATGGATAAGTGCTGTCGCACCATCATTCAATATGGTGCGGTCGAGAGGACTTGAACCTCCACGGTGTTGCCACCACTAGCGCCTGAAGCTAGCGCGTCTGCCATTCCGCCACGACCGCATGATGAAATTTTAACACAAGTGAAAGGAAGTTGTCAAGAGTGGTGCCGAGGACCGGAATCGAACCGGTATGATTGTTTCCAATCGACGGATTTTAAGTCCGTTGCGTCTGCCAGTTTCGCCACCCCGGCAGCATATGAAAAGATGGAGCGGGTGATGGGAATCGAACCCACGTGATCAGCTTGGAAGGCTGGAGCTCTACCATTGAGCTACACCCGCATGAAAGCAAGTGGAGCTGGCGAGAGGAATTGAACCCCCAACCTGCTGATTACAAGTCAGCTGCTCTACCGATTGAGCTACACCAGCTTGATAAATGGTGCCTCAGAGCGGAATCGAACCACTGACACGGGGATTTTCAGTCCCCTGCTCTACCAACTGAGCTACCGAGGCATTTAACAAGTCAGAATATATAACGCCAAAGGCGATATAAGCAAGTGGCGACCCGAAGGAGACTTGAACTCCTGACCTCCGCCGTGACAGGGCGGCGTTCTAACCAACTAAACTACCGGGCCATGGTTGCATCGCATGTCAGCGATGATGAATATGGTGGGCGATAACAGGATCGAACTGCTGACATCCTGCTTGTAAGGCAGGCGCTCTCCCAGCTGAGCTAATCGCCCATAATGGTGACCCACCGGGGAATCGAACCCCGAACCTGCTGATTAAGAGTCAGATGCTCTACCAATTGAGCTAGTGAGTCATATATAAGGTTCAAAGCTTGGTGGCTCACCCGGGGGTCGAACCCGGGACAACCTGATTAAAAGTCAGGTGCTCTGCCAACTGAGCTAGTGAACCAACTGGCTGGGGTAGCTGGAATCGAACCAGCGCTGCGGGAGTCAAAGTCCCGTGCCTTAACCGCTTGGCGATACCCCAACTATCTGTGCCAGGGCGCTAACCCCAGATAAAAACAAAAATGGCTCCCCGAGCAGGACTCGAACCTGCGACATGGTGATTAACAGTCACCCGCTCTACCGACTGAGCTATCGAGGAATAATCCCCACAAAGGGATTAAACTGGCAACTTCCTATCCTCCCAGCCCGTCTCCAGACAAGTACTTTCGGCCTCT
>CAMVGU010000015.1 GCA_947167105.1 uncultured Selenomonas sp.
ATAAGGAATATTTCTAAGACATATACACTTTTGTCTATGTTTTTAGTAGCAGGATGAGCACTTATGATATGGAACCGTAAAAAGAAAGTTTTGGCGCTGGCCGTGGCTCTTGGCCTGACCTATGGTATTTCCTTGTGCGCCGCTGCCGGAGCACCGGCAGAATTTCCGTCTGCTCCCAGGGGCAGTCAGGGTATGCCCCAAAGGGAGTTCCCCCCTCCCCCGCCTCCCGGCGGTATGGGAAAGGGAATGCCGGAGGGGAAGGATGTCAACGACCTTGCCGCTGCCTGCACGATAGACGGTGAAGACAAGGAGCTGGCCGGGCTTTCCCTTACGGCAGAAAAGACGGACGAAAGTGCGGTGCTGGTTCGTAGCGGCGGCGGGCTTCTGCTGACGAAGGCCACCCTCAGCAAGACGGGAGACTGCTCCAGCGCAGATGCCAGTAATTTCACAGGGGCGAATGCCATTATCCTTGTCAATAACAGCACGGCAATTTTGAAGGATCTCGAACTTTTCTCCGATGCAGATGGCGCCAATGCCATCTTTTCGACGGGAGAGAACAGTCATATCACGGTAGAAAACACCAAAATCCACACTAAAAATAATTCCTCGCGCGGGCTGGATGCCACCTACGGCGGAAGTATCGCGGCAACGGATGTAGAAATAACGACAGAGGGGGCACATTGCGGCGCCCTTGCCACGGATCGCGGGGAAGGAACGGTCATGGTGACCCGCAGCCTGCTCCGAACCTCCGGGGAAGGAAGCCCCTGCATCTACTCCACCGGGGCTATCACCCTCACCGACAGTCGGGGCGAGGCTACAGGCAGCGAGATTGCCGTCGTGGAGGGTAAAAACTCGATTGCTTTGCAGAACGTGGCTCTAACCGGACACCAAAAGCACGGCGTCATGCTTTACCAAAGCTTCTCTGGTGATGCGGGAGTCGGCGAAGCGAGCTTTTCCGCTGCTGACTCCACACTGACCAACCGCTCTGACGGGCCAATGTTTTATGTTACGAACACAAAGGCAACTGCTACGCTGGAGAATACACGGCTCGTCCAGGCTGGCGACATACTGATCCAAGTCACCAGCGACCGCTGGGGGAATGCAGGCAGCAACGGCGGCGATTTTACCTTTTATGGGAAGAAGCAAAAACTTTCCGGCACCGTGCTGGCCAACGCCATCAGCAAGGTAGCCCTTCACCTGACGGATCAGTCAGAATGGAGGGGCTCTATCAACAAGGACAAGGCTGCCGGCTCCGCCTCCGTCCATTTGAGCAAGGATTCCACATGGACGCTGACGGCAGATTCCTATGTCGCAAGCCTGACCGATGAGGACAGCACCTTTGGCAATATCAAGAGCAACGGACATACCATCTATTACGACAGCCAGAAAGACAAAGCACTGAATGGCAAGACCATCCAACTGCCCGATGGCGGCAAAATTACTCCGATGAAATAACAAAAATCGTGAAGGTATGATATGCTGTTTTTTATGCTTACGATAGATGAAATTCGTTCCAGTGTAATGAGATTGCTTCAACTATTGATAGGTTCGGCAACGAAACCCGGCGATTTTCATTGAGGAGAGGAAATATTGGAGAATCAAGCACACACGCTTTACGCGATATATTTTGCCGCCGTGAATCTGGTGGCGCTGATACTGTACGGCTGGGATAAGCTGTGCGCTAAAAAGCATTGGCGGCGCGTGCCGGAAATGACTTTACTTGCTCTTGCGCTTGTCGGCGGCAGCGTTGGAGCCATGGCGGCAATGCGACTCTTTCGGCACAAGACTTTGCATCTGAAATTCAAGTACGGCGTGCCGCTGATTTTTGCTATGCAGGTTGCCGGATTGGTATATGTGCATTTGTGAGGTATGAATATGGATATAAAAATAATTGACGGCAGTTTTACCGTATGCAAGCTTAAATCAGTAGATAAAATAGACCTGAATAAAGATTTTATTTTTGTGGGAAAAACGGATGAAGAAATATCCCTTGTTTGCAGAACCAGTGATGCACCATCGAATACAACTGACCGCGACGATAACTGGCGTGCTTTTAGGATAGAAGGAACTCTGGATTTTTCGCTTATTGGAATCCTGGCAAAGATTTCCTCTATCCTTGCCGAAAACAAGATTGGTATTTTTGCCATATCCACTTATAACACAGATTACATTTTAGTCAAGGCGGATAATTTTGACTCTGCGTTGGCAGCATTAATAAGCAATGGCTACACTGTAGTATAAGCAGGCAAAAGCTCGGCAGTTGCCTCTCAATCATTTCAGCAACTGCTCTGCCCCAGCCTGGGGTGTTGCGTCTGTTTCAGCGCCCTCACCCTGATTAGCCGCAGAGCTTCTTTGAGGCTTATATCCGCTCTGTTCCCATTGTTTTCGTAGACCAGCATTGGGTGGGCTACGCCGATTTCGCTGCCTGGCATATAGACGTATTCCTGGCTTTCGCTGTCCCCAAAGATAACTCCTGCCTTCAATTCCGATTCGGTTATCATCTTATCCCTTACCTCCGATAAGCAAGTCTCCGTGCCTTGCTGCCTTTATTACGAATTGCGTGCCTTTCCATTCAGTACATCCATGGCCTCTCTCCATTTCGGCCAAACCGCGCTGAGCATGGCGTAAAAGTCTCTGCCGTGATTGCGGATTTTGGTGTGAACAAGCTCATGGGCTATGACGGCATCAAGACACGGGAGAGGCATCTGTACAAGACGCAGGTTCAGGCAGATGCGCTTGGCATTTACATTGCATGACCCCCAGAGGGTTTTCATATCACGAATATACCATGAGGAGGAACTTAGGCCCGTCTGGTGCTCCACATAGGGCAAATGTGCTTCTACTGCCTGCTGAAGAAGCTTCCTGCTGGCCGCCTTGAGAAGGGCTGACCTTGCATCATCTGTGCTTTCAGGGCGCACTGTCAGCACGGCTGTACCAGCAAGAAAGCTCAGACCCACCTCCCTGCCTTCTACGATGTGCAGCCTGTATTCCTGTCCAAAGAAAGTTATCTGCTCCCCCTCCACAGTCCTTGGCATTGCAGGTATTCCCTGCCGCTGTCCTGAACGGGCAAGAACTTTCCTCATCCAGAGCAAGTGATTTTCCAGAAAGTTCCTTACGGCTGCTACGGTTGCGACTCGTGGCACAGTCGCACACATCCTGCCATCCCTACCTAAGCGAAGATTCAGGTTGCGAACTGACTTCCAGGATACCTCAACAGGGATTTCTTCTACTGTGAACACTTTGCTGCGATAGATCCGCCCGGTTGATTTCAAAACGCCAGCCTCCATATATCTTACAGCGAAGTTTTGCAAAATTGTCGTAGTTGATTTTATCACTTCCGACAACCCAGCACAAGGAAAAAGCGCAAGCCCCCCAAAAGGAGCCTGCGCCTTTTTTATTTAAAGCTATTTTTACTTATTCATGGCTTCCTGCACGGCCACAGCCACCGCCACGGTCATGCCTACCATGGGGTTGTTGCCTGCGCCGATGAGGCCCATCATATCAACATGAGCCGGCACGGAGGAGGAGCCTGCGAACTGGGCATCGCTGTGCATGCGGCCCATGGTGTCGGTCATGCCGTAGGAGGCAGGGCCGGCAGCCATGTTGTCCGGGTGGAGGGTACGGCCCGTGCCGCCGCCGGAGGCAACGGAGAAGTACTTCTTGCCCTGCTCCGTGCATTCCTTCTTATAGCAGCCTGCCACCGGATGCTGGAAGCGGGTGGGGTTCGTGGAGTTGCCGGTGATGGAGATGTCCACGCCCTCGGAGTGCATGATGGCAACGCCTTCCTGCACGCTGTCGGCGCCGTAGCAGTTGACCTTGCTACGCAGGCCGTCAGAGTAGGGGATGCGCTCCACCACATTGACCTTGTTGGTCTTGTAGTCGTAGTCGGTATGCACATAGGTGAAGCCGTTGATGCGGGAGATAATCTGGGCCGCATCCTTGCCGAGACCGTTCAGGATGACGCGCAACGGCTCCTTGCGGGCCTTATTGGCTGTCTCGGCGATGCCGATAGCGCCCTCAGCAGCCGCGAAGGATTCGTGGCCGGCCAGGAAAGCGAAGCACTTGGTCTCCTCGGAGAGCAGCATGGCTCCCAGGTTGCCATGGCCCAGGCCCACCTTGCGATGGTCAGCAACGGAACCCGGCACGCAGAAAGCCTGCAGGCCCTCGCCGATGGCCTTGGCTGCCTCCACAGCCGTCTTGCAGCCCTTCTTGATGGCAATAGCGGCACCAAAGGTATAGGCCCATTTTGCATTCTCGAATGCGATGGGCTGCAGCCCCTCTACAATCTTATAGGGGTCGATGCCCTTTTCTTCGCAGATCTTCTTGGCGTCGTCGAGATCCTTGATGCCGAATTTCTTGCAAGCCTCATTGATACCGTCAATGCGGCGCTCATAGCCTTCAAATGTTGCCATTGTATTCATTCCTCCATTAGTATTGCTCATTCAGGCAGACTGTACTCACGAGCAGTCGCCTGCTGCCCCCACCACCCCTACGGGGTCCCCCGCCCCCCAAGGGGGCGGACATAAGTAGCGACAGCGCCTCGCTCCACTCGCGAATATCATCATCAGTCTTCACGCGGGTCGATGGTCTTCACGGCCTCTGCGAAACGGCCCTTGGTGCTGGTATTCTTCTTGATGGCCTCGTTCGCATCTTCGCCCTTGCGGACAGCTTCCATGACCTTGCCGACCTGCACGATTTCGTAGCCAATGATGCGGCCTTCCTTATCAAGGCCGAGCTTCGTGACATAGCCCTCTGCCAGTTCCAGGTAACGGGGGCCCTTCTTGAGGGTGCTGTACAGCGTACCCACCTGGCTGCGGAGGCCCTTGCCCAGGTCATCAAGACCGGCGCCCACCGGCAGACCGTCATCGGAGAAGGCAGTCTGGGTGCGGCCATAAGCAATCTGGAGGAACAGCTCACGCATAGCAGTATTGATGGCATCGCACACGAGGTCCGTGTTCAGGGCCTCGAGAACCGTAAGCCCCGGAAGAATCTCAGCAGCCATGGCAGCGGAATGGGTCATGCCGGAGCAGCCGATGGTCTCGACGAGAGCTTCCTGGATGATGCCGTCCTTCACGTTTAGGGTCAGCTTGCAGGCACCCTGCTGAGGTGCGCACCAGCCCACGCCATGAGTGAGGCCGCTGATGTCAGAAACCTGCTTGGACGATACCCACTTGCCCTCCTCCGGGATGGGAGCAGCGCCGTGGTGCACTTCCTGTGCGACACACGTCATGTTTTCTACTTTCTGCGAGTACTGAATCATGGTTCGTTTCCTCTCTCTCTAAAATACATACATAGGCTGCCGCTTCCTGATGCCGGTTGCCCTGCCCGAAAGCAGGCAGCCCCCAAAATCAGATTTCTACCAGGCACTTGCCGGTCATTTCAGGCGGGATCTTGACGCCTGCCAGGGTCAGGAGGGTCGGCGCAATATCGCAGAGGGCACCATCCTGGACGGATTTCACCCTGTCTGATACCACAATGAAGGGTACCGGATTGGTCGTATGCTTCGTAAAGGGCTGATTTGTCTCATAGTCCATCATCTGGTCGGCGTTGCCGTGGTCTGCCGTGATGCAGACCTCGCCGCCTACCTCCCTGATGGCATCGACAAAACGTCCCACGCAGGTATCGACCGTCTCCACCGCCTTGATGACCGCCGGGAATACCCCCGTATGGCCAACCATATCACAGTTCGCGTAGTTGAGGATGATGAAGTCATACTTGCCGGACTTGATGGCCTCCACCACCTTGTCCGTCACTTCGATGGCGCTCATCTCCGGCTTCAGGTCATAGGTCGCCACCTTGGGGCTGGGCACCAGAATGCGATCTTCGCCCTTGTAGGGCTCCTCTACGCCGCCGTTGAAGAAGAAGGTGACATGGGCGTACTTCTCGGTCTCGGCTATGCGCAGCTGCGTCATGCCCTGATCCTGGATAATCTGGCCCAAAGTCTGCTCAATGCTCTCCGGCGGGAAAGCCACCACCACATTCATGCCTTCCTCGTATTGGGAGAAGGTCGCAAAGGGAATCTTTAAGCTCTCGTCACGCTGGAAACCGGAGAATTCCTTGTCCGTGAAGGCATGGGTCAACTGGCGGGCCCGGTCGGGACGGAAGTTGAAGAAGATGGCGCCATCGCCGTTCTTCATGCCCCGGTAGCCTTTCACCACCAGGGGAATCACGAACTCATCCGTGACGCCTTCTTCCTTCTCGCTGGTATCGGCGTAGCTGGCCAAAAGCCCCGCCACAGCCGTATCGGCGCTGACGCCTTCGGCATGGGCAATGGCCTCATAGGCAAGCTGCTCACGCTCCCAGCGGTTGTCGCGATCCATGGCGTAGTAGCGTCCCGCCACCGTCGCAATCTGGCCCACGCCGATTTCCTTAGCTTTGGCCTCAAGCTCCTCCAGGTAGGGCTGAGCGCTCTTGGGCGGCACATCACGTCCGTCCAGGAAGGCGTGGACATAGACTTCCCCTATGCCTTCACGCTTGGCAAGTTCTAAGAGCGCATAAAGGTGATCGCAGTGGCTGTGCACGCCACCTGGGGACACCAGCCCCATCAGGTGCAGGGCACCGCCGCTCTGCTTCACCCCCTGCACAATCTCCTGCAAGGCCTTGTTCTTGAAGAAGTCGCCATTGCGGATATCGCGGGTGATGCGGGTCAACTGCTGGTAGATGATACGTCCGGCGCCGATATTCGTGTGACCGACTTCGGAGTTGCCCATCTGCCCATCCGGCAGGCCCACGTATTCCCCGGAGGCCTGCAACTGGCTGGTTTTGTATTTTGCCATCAGGCCGTCCAGCACCGGAGTGCTGGCGACCTGCACGGCATTGTTCTTGTCAGACTTATCCCCCAGGCCGCAGCCATCCATGATGATGAGGGCCACCGGGGCATTTTTGAGTTTAGCCATGCTTGCTTGCCTTTCCTTAGAAGTTTACGATCTCGGAGAAGTCCTTGGCCTTCAGGGAAGCGCCGCCCACAAGAGCGCCGTCCACATTCGGCTGCTGCATCAAATCCTTGATGGTGGCCGGCTTGACACTGCCGCCGTACTGGATGCGAACTGCCTCAGCAGCCTCAGCTCCATAGGACTTCTTGATGGTCTCACGGATATGGCCGCAGACTTCCTCCGCCTGGTCGAAAGTAGCTGTCTTGCCCGTGCCGATGGCCCAGATTGGCTCATAGGCAATGACCAGCTTCGCGACTTCCTCCGGCTTGAAGCCGGCCAGGGCTTCCAGCACCTGGAAAGCCACATAGTCAAGATAGGAGCCGCGCTCGCGGATCTCCAGCGGCTCACCGCAGCAAATAATCGGCGTAATGCCGGCTGCAAAAGCGGCATGGGCACGCTTGTTTACGCCCTCGTTGGTCTCGCCGAAATAGTCGCGGCGCTCGCTGTGACCCAGGACGCAGTAGTCAACGCCAATCTCGGTCAGCATCTTCGTGGAGATTTCACCGGTGAAAGCACCGTGATCCTCCCAATGTACATTCTGGGCACCTACATGGATATTCGTGCCCTTGGTCTCAGCCGTGATAGCGGCCAGAGCCGTAGATGTGGGGCAAACCACCACATCCACCTTGGCATCCTTCACCAGGGGAGCCAGGTCTTTCACAAGCTGCGTGCCCTCGGCGATGGTGTTGTTCATCTTCCAGTTGCCAGCGATAATCGGAGTCCTTGCCATTTTCAACATCTTCCTCTCTTATTCTGATACTCAGTAATGGTAGGTTGTTGCGCATCCCCCCACCACCGCTTGCGCGGTCCCCCGCCCCCAGGAGGGGGCGGACCTGGTTGGGATTCGGCGCAATCCTTTGTGCTTCAAAAAGGAAATTACTTGTCTGCAATAGCTGCGATGCCCGGCAGAACCTTGCCCTCCAGGAACTCCAGGGTAGCGCCACCGCCGGTGGAGATATGGGAAATCTTTTCGCTCATGCCGGTCTTCTTCAGGGCTGCGATGGAATCGCCGCCGCCCACGATGGAAATGGCACCAGCCTCAGTGGCCTTCGCCACTGCCTTGGCCACCGCCTCGGTGCCCTTGGCAAAGGCATCGAACTCGAACACGCCCATGGGGCCGTTCCAGATGATGGTCTTAGCACCTTCCAGGGCTTCCTCGTACAGCTTGACGGACTTCTCGCCGCTGTCAAGGGACTGCCAGCCCTCGGGAATCTCGTCCACGGAGACAGTCTTGTGCTCAGCATCAGCCGCAAACTCATTGGCGACCACGGCATCAACCGGCAACACTACCTTGACGCCCTTCTGCTTGGCCTTGTCAAGCTGGGCCAGGGCTTCCTCAAACTTATCCTTCTCGCAGAGGGACTTCTGCATATTCTTGCCCAGTGCGCCGTTGAAGGTGTTGGCCATGCCGCCGCCGATGATGATGGTGTCCACCTTGTCAATCATGTTGGAAATGACACCGATCTTATCGGAAACTTTCGCACCGCCGATAATGGCGACAAAAGGACGCTGGGGAGCTTCCAGGGTCTTGCCGATGTAGTTGATTTCCTTCTCCATCAGGAAGCCTGCCACGGTCTCCAGGTTGTGGGTAATGCCCTCATTGGAGGCATGGCCCCGGTGGGACACGCCGAAAGCGTCATCCACCGCCACATCCGCCAGAGCCGCCAGTTGCTTCGCAAAGCCCGGATCGTTCTTCTTCTCTTCCTTGTGATAGCGCAGGTTCTCCAGCAAAAGGACATCCCCCGGCTTCAGGTCAGCCGCAGCTTTCTCAGCCTCGGGGCCAACACAGTCGGAAGCCCACTTCACATCCTTCTTCAAAAGCTCGCCCAGGTGCTTGACCAAAAGCTTGGTGGAGAACTTCTCCTCCCTGGCCTCGGTGGGACGGCCGATATGGCAGCCCAGGATGACAGCCGCGCCGTTATCCAGCAGGTAATTGATGGTGGGCAGCGTCGCCACCATGCGGGTATCGTTCGTGATATTCAGTTTTTCATCAAAAGGAACATTGAAGTCAACCCGGACGAATACCTTCTTGCCCTTGACATCAATGTCCTTGATGGTCTTCTTGTTCATGCCCATGCTAAAACCCCTTTTCATAAAATTTTGAGATTAAGCCAAATAAAGGAGGCCCGGCCCAAACTGTACAATCAAGGCCGGACCTCTAAGGATCTTAAATTATGCTGTTATCTCAGCCGAGCTCAGCGAAGTACTTGATGGTGCGAACCATCTGGCTGGTGTAGCTGTTCTCGTTGTCGTACCAGGAAACGACCTGAACCTGGGTGTTGCCGCCGGCAGTGGGCAGAACCATGGTCTGGGTAGCATCGAACAGGGAGCCGAAACGCATACCAACGATATCGCTGGACACGATCTCATCCGTGTTGTAGCCGAAGGACTCGGTAGCCTGTGCCTTCATGGCATCGTTGACCTGCTCCTTGGTAACGGAACCCTTCACCACAGCGGTGAGGATGGTGGTGGAGCCAGTCGGGGTCGGGACGCGCTGGGCAGCACCGATGAGCTTGCCGTTCAGCTCGGGGATAACCAGGCCGATAGCCTTGGCAGCGCCCGTGGAGTTCGGGACGATATTGCAAGCGGCTGCACGGCTGCGGCGCAGGTCGCCCTTGCGCTGGGGGCCGTCCAGGGTCATCTGGTCGCCGGTGTAGGCATGGATGGTACACATAATGCCGGACTCGATGGGAGCCAGGTCATTCAGGGCCTTAGCCATAGGAGCAAGGCAGTTCGTGGTGCAGGAAGCAGCGGAAATAACCTTGTCATCCTTGGTAAGGGTCTTGTGGTTGACGTTATAAACAATAGTCGGGAGGTCATTGCCAGCAGGAGCGGAGATGACGACTTTCTTGGCGCCAGCAGCGAGATGGGCAGAAGCCTTCTCCTTGGAGGTATAGAAGCCCGTGCACTCGAGCACGACATCTACATCATGCTTGCCCCAAGGAATGTCCTTGGCATCCTTCTCGGCATAAATCTTGATCGTCTTGCCATTGACCGTGATGCTGTCCTCACCGGCTTCAACCTTGTCAGCGTACTTGTAGGTACCCTGGGTGGAGTCGTACTTGAGGAGATGAGCAAGCATCTTCGGGCTGGTGAGATCGTTGATAGCAACAACTTCATACCCTTCAGCATCGAACATCTGACGGAACGCGAGACGGCCGATACGACCAAAACCGTTGATTGCAACTTTTACTGCCATTTGAAAATTACCCCCTAAACTATTTAAGAAGTTCAAAAACTCTTACGTCCTTAATATTACAACAATTTCAAGCTAAAGTCAATTATTTTTTCATAATTCACAGCAATACTTGGGGCGGAAAATCAGGGGTCAGTGTATGGACTCCGCCGTGGTAAATTCGCCCACCTTTTCCCCCTGCTCCATCTTTTCCAGGGCCAGCACGGCCTGCACATAGAGGGCACATTCCAGGCGCTTCTTCTGGAGCTCGCAGCCCAGCTCATAGGGCTTGCGGATATCCCCGTGGAACAGGTCGTCATTGGCATGGCAGCCGCCGCTGCAAAAGAAGCGTACCCAGCAGCCCCGGCATTTCTCCTTGTTCAGCACATGGCTCTCGCGGAAATACCGGGACAGCTTTCTGTTCGTCACGCCCTCATAAATATTGCCCATGAGATACTGCTCCCGGCCTACGAACTGATGGCAGGGGTAAATATCCCCATTTTCGGCAATGGCGAAGTATTCGTGGCCGCTGCCGCAGCCTGAGAGACGCTTGGCCACGCAGGGGCCGTTGGAAAGATCCATGTTGAAGTGGAAGAAGAAGAAGCCTTTCCCCTCCCGGTGGCGCTGCAGATAGGCATCCACCAGACGGTCATATTCCTCATAGATGCGCGGCAGGTCTGCCTCCCTCAGTGCCAGGGGGCCGTCTTTAAGCACCACCGGCTCCATGGACAGCACGTCGAAGCCCGCATCCTGCATGGCCAGCACATCCTCCGTGAAATCCAGGTTCTCCCTGGTATAGGTGCCCCGCATGTAATAAGCCTCGCCCTTGCGTGAGTCCACGAACTTTTTGAAATTCCTCATCACGCGGTCATAGGTGCCCTGTCCCCCCGCGTCCGGGCGCATGCGATCATGGGTCTCCCTTCGCCCGTCCGTGGAGAGAACGACAGAGATATGATTGTCATTCAGCCACTTGATCTTCTCATCATCCAGCAGCAGGCCGTTGGTTGTCATGGTCAGCTTGAAATGAACCTTCCGTTCCTTTTCCATCCGGCGCGCGTACTCGGTCACAGCCTGCACAGTCTGCATATTCATCAAGGGCTCGCCGCCGAAGAAATCCACCTCGAAATGCTTGCGGAAGGGGCCGCAGTTGGAGAGCAGAAAGTCTATGGCCCCCTTGCCCACCTCCGGGCTCATGACAGCACGCTCCTGGCCGTAGCTGCCCCCGTCGCCGAAGCAGTATTTGCAGCGCATATTGCAGTCCTGGGCCACCATCAGGCAGAGGGACTTCACCAGCCCCTGCTGGCGGAAGGTGGGCGGCACATCAATATCCGACGCGAAAAGCTGGTGCTCGTCCATCAGTGCGTGCAGCTCGGAGAGCACTTCCTCCACCTCACCGCGGGGATAGCGTCCTGCCATCTGCCCCAGTACGGCTGCATCATTTGTGCCGTCAAAATAATCCATGATCTCATAGGCCAGCTTGTCTATGACATGTACCGCGCCGCTGTTGATATCCAGCAGCATGTAGGAACCATTCTGCTCAAACTTGTGTATCTTAGCTTTCATGTATGTTACCTTTACCCATTCATCAAAACAATGAAAAAGCCTTCCCCTTGGGGAAGGCCACATTCCTCAGAAAATCACTTTTCACAGGTCTGGTTGCCAACCGTGCAGGAAGTCTTGCAAGCGGACTGGCAGGAAGCCTGGCACTCGCCGCAGCCCCCCGTCTTCAGGCTCTGCTGCAGGTTCGGCTTGTTGACCGTCTTGATATGCTTCATGCTGATACCCTCCTTCCGGCGCAAATAACGAAACTTTGCGTATATACAATATAGTATAGCGCATTCCCAGAGTAAGCGCAAGAATTTTTGCAAAAAGTCTCTGCAAACGCATCAGGTGCATGGTACCAGCCGACGCTCTGCAAAGCTTGCAATCTGCAGGCCCAGCATCTCCGTGAAATCCCGTGCCTCCCCGAAATAGGCGCCGATGGCCTCTGCCGTATGCGCGTCACTGCCCAGAGTCACATATTGGCCGCCCATTTCCCGGTAGCGCTTATAGACAGGCACCAGCTCTTTTACCGCCCGCCTCTCGCCGAAACGCCGCGTGTTAAGCTCCAGCACCGTGTCCGTCTCCAGGCAGGCACGGAGCACCTCGTCTATATCCTCCTGAAAGCTGCCGTAGTCAATTTCCCTATCCTCATAGGGTGCCTTACGGGTGATATAGTCTATATGCCCCAGCACATCCACGAACTCATGGGTGCGCAGATTGGCCGCCATTTCCCGGAAATAGATATGGTAGGCCTCGGCCTTATCCTTGCCCTGGTAATATTCAGGCAGATAAATATCCTTGTCCTCCAGGAAATGTATGGAGCCGATTACCATATCAAAGGGTACCCGCTCCAGGAACTTGCGGCTGCCTGCGAGGGTCTTTTCCCTCATGCCCACCTCAATGCCCAGCCTGAGCTTTGCGCTCCTGAGGGGCAGATACTTTTCCCAGTAAGCCTCCGGGTCAAAAGAAAAATCCACGGGAGGCGCAGACTCCAAGTCCAAATGCTCGGTAAAGACCAGCCCCAGGCCCTGCCTGTCGGCCACCGCCAGGGCATCCTCCGCCAGCATTTCCGAATCAGCCGAAAACTCCGTATGGGTATGGCTGTCAAACAACATGCTTTTACATCTCCCTTTGCTACCTCACTGCTGCGCGGCCTGCTGTGCAGCATAAGCCTCCTGCAGGGCATGGGCAAGCTGATCCGGGCAGGAAGTGGGCCTGTTGCCGCACTTATTGCCCGCAAAGCGTTCGATGACGAAATCCATATCCATACCCTTGACAAGCTTGGAGATGCCCGACAGGTTGCCGTTGCAGCCGCCCTCGAACTGCACATCCTTAATGGTCTTGCCATCCAGCTCCACCGTAATCTTGCGGGAACAGGTCCCTTGGGTCTTGTACTCGTAAGCCATCTTTACTCTCCTAACACTGACAGTTTGATATTCTCCCTTAATTACCTGCGGTTCCCCCTGTTATTCCCCAGGATTGACTTATAGCGGTTCGAGCCGAAATCATCCTTGGAAAGCCTCATGCGGTCTGCCTTGATGCCGTCGCGCCCCGACTTGATGCGCGCCTCCCGCTGATCCTTGAAGCGCCGGAAGCTCTCCAGCATCTTCTCCTTGCAGGACAAGCAGTAAAACCCGGCATGGATGGGACGGCCGCACATGCTGCAGGGGTAGCTGAGCTTAAGGCCGGAATCAATAAACTGTCCGTTCTGTATCATGCTGATGATTATTTTCTCAGGCACGCCTGTTGCATCCGCGACTTCCATGGGAGAGACATCAGGGTGCTGCTCCACATAGGCCAGTGCCTTCTTTTCCATCTCTCGGATTTTCTCCGCACAGGCGGGGCAGCAGCCCTGCCCATTGTCCATGTACAGCTTCTGGCAATGAGGGCAATTCTTGGGTTTGGCTGCCCTGGGCCTGATTCGCTCAGCCATCTGTCATCACATCCTCTGCCTGGTACCGGGGAAATAACGGTTCCTGAATAGAATTACACGCGCCTGTCCTCCCGCTTATCCTCTACGGGCACTGTCTCCGCCGCCAAGCCCTGGCGCATGCCGCTGAGTGCTTCTCCCAGGGAACGGCCTAACTGGGGCAGGCGCTTGCCGCCGAAAAGCACAAGGGCAATGACGAGAATTACCAAAAGTTCCGGCAAACCTAATCCAAACATGATATATCCTCCTTAAAGATCAGCCATCTGCTGAAATCGCTCTGTCACGGCAAGCTTAGAAACTGTGCATACTAACTCAACTGCTGTAATTCGCTATTTAATGGGCCTTTTCCTTCCCAATCGGTAAATTTATTCGCGCAATGCAAAAGCCGGCTCCCCTCCGGGAACCGGCCCTCGTATACCTTCCGGGATATCAATAGCTCAAATAACTCCTCATGCTTCCTTTGCCGCCATCTTGCCGGCCTTGTAGCCAGTGGTCTGTGCCCTGCCATGGCTGTCGCCGGGAATGGAGGTCGGGTAATCGCAGCCGAAAAAGGACCCGGAGTTGTTGCCTGCCGCATAGAGGCCGGGGATGACCTTCCTCTCCTTATCCAGCACCTGCATGTTTTCATTGATAGTCAGGCCACCCAAAGTCACCAGCATCGAGGTGCCCAGCTTGGCCGCGAAAAAGGGCGGCTTCTCCAGGGGGGTCATAAAGAGGGGCGCCTTGTTGTAGTCATCATCATGCCCCTTGTGCGCAAGCTCGTTGTAGCGGGCGACAGTCGCCTTCAGGGTGTCCACCGGCAGCTCGCACTTCTGGGCCAGCTCCTCGATGGTGTCCGCCTGCTTCACCAGGCCCATCTCGATATAACGCTTGATGTCCTCCGGGTTATGATGATACATCATTTCCTTGCAGGCCACCTGATGGAACTTTGGCGTTTCCTCCGGCCACTTGGAGTCCCAGATGTTCCACTTGCAGCAGCCCGGCTGCTGGCGCACCTGGTTTGACAGATAGCCGAAGGTCAGATCCTCGTTGCCGAAGCGCTCGCCGTTCAGATTCACGCCCAGCCAGGGCTGGCGCACGAGCGCATCGGGGTTTTCCTTCACATTGTCCACAAATGCCTTGTCGAAGTACATGGCTGTATGGGGTGCCTCATCAATGCCGGCCCCGATCCACAGGCCCATCTGCTGCCCGTCGCCGGTGTTCTGCGTGCCGGGATAGGAAATCTTGTTCACCTTTGAGGCAGTCGGAATATAGTATTTCAGCATTTCCTCATTGTGGCCGTAGTCGCCGGCGCAGAGGATGACTGCCTTCTTCGCATTGATTTTGATGTACTTATTGTCCTCCGTATTCTGTGCGATGAGCCCGGTCACGCGTCCCTCGTTGTTCGGACGGATGAGCTGCACTGCGGGGGTATTGTAGTGAAAATCCACGCCCAGATTCTCTGCCGTTGTACGCAGCGTATAGGCCATGGCAATGGTCGGGCCACCGCCGTAGAATCCCTTCGGCATCACCTCCGCTGCGCCCTCGGGGGGATTGAGCACGAAGCTCAGGGTCGGGAAGGTCGGCAGGGTCGAGGCCGGTGCCACCATTTCTTCCTTAGTCCAGACATGCTTGATAGTGCAGCCCAGTCCCTGGGCCATATCCAGCAGCCAGTCGTTGACTGCACCGCTCTCCCTGGTGAATACCTGCACCACCTTCTGGTCATTGCGATAGCCGCCGTAACGCATCAGTTCGGAGGCTACCGCATCCCCGTCTATATGGGTGCCCACAGAGGCCTGAATCTTGGAATTGACGCAACCATAGTCATAGCTGCGGAAATTGACCTGGGCAGTCTTTTCCACCAGCACTACCTTCGCACCCTCCTGGGCAGCCGCACAGGCCGCACAGAGGCCGCTCATACCGGCACCCGCTATCACGATATCCGTGTCTATGGTCTGGCTGATGGAGCTGTCCGCTATAGGGGCGGGGGCTTTAAGGAACTCCGGCTCTGCCGCCGCAGCGCCGCCGCTGTCCTTGCCGCCGGGCATCTGCCCCTTAGCCAAATGCTTCTGCCCGTTGCCGCAGCCCGTGAGGACAGCGCCGCTCATCACGCCCAGTGCCGCCAAGGCACCGCCTTTCAGGAAACTCCTGCGGCTCATGTCGATGCCCTTGTTCTTCCCCATCTTTATTTCCTCCCCGCATAGATATTCTGTAGCAAATATAAATCAAATCTATTATAAAATATGCGATAGCTTTAGTCTTTGTCCAACTGCACAAAAAGAAGCAGCTCTTTTTGTAGAGTTGCCAGAGGAAAGGACACCTTCATTCATATATAATAATCTCAAACAGATTCACAGGGAGACTGCACCAGACCAATCACCGTACAAGGAAGGGAAGAACATGAAAGAGACAGCAAAAGCCCTGGCGCTGGCCGTGCTGGGATTCGCGAAAAAGCGGCCCTTCGTAAGCTGCGGCATTCTCATCATCTGCGCCATCCTGGGAAACGTGGCCATGATCGAGGCCGAGAAGCATCCGCACCTTGCCTGCTCGCCCTGCCATGTGATGGCGCCCTATGTGGACAATTACGAGCAGGGCCACTACCTCGGCAACGTTCACCAGAAAGCCCATGTGGACTGCATCGACTGCCATGAGAACACCCTGGTGGAGAAGGCGCAGGAAACCTGGTGGTACGCCACGGACGATTTCTATGATCCTCCCTACAAGCGGGATTTCGGCAACGAGATGTGCCTGAAATGCCATACCGACCTGGAGCGCATTGTGGCCAAGACCGTCGTGGGCGAGAACCTGAACCCCCATGACTCCCATCTGGGTGCGCTGAACTGTGCCGACTGCCACAAGATGCACATGCAGTCCAAGGCTGCCTGCATCGATTGCCACGAATTCCCCTTCATGGCGAACCTGCCGCCCGAATGGCAGCGCCTGGGAGAAAAGCCTGAGCCGCAGCCTGGTCTCGAAGACGAAGCCGCGGAAGCAAAATAAGCGCATTCTGCTAAATTCAATACAAAGAGGCCGGCAGGCCGGGTGAATTCCCGGCCTGCCGGCCTCTTTGCCTATCAGAAAACCGTCCTGCTTTTCTTGTGAGGCACGCCCCTGCCTGAGCCTGCGAGCTCCCCCACATAGCCCGGCTGCATCAAATCCAACGCCGTCAGCACATCCCCAACACGCAGGGCCGCGTAGAAGTTGAAGATATTATCCGGGTCCTGAAGGTCTACTCCTAAGATCTGCTCGATTTTCTCGCAGCGGTAGCGCACCGTGTTCACATGCACAAAGAGCCTTTCCGCTGCCAGCTTGTAGTTCATGCCTGCATCCAGGAGCGTTGTCAATGTCGTGCGCAGGTCTGCGTCGTTATCGTGGTCGTATTCCAGCAGTTTTCCCAGTGCCAGGCGGCAGAATGCCGTGATGCGCTCCGTATCGTGCAGAAAGAGCTCACGGAAGATGCCCAAATCTGCAAAGCGCTGCACGAAGCCCCTGCGCCCCTTAATCGTATGGAATTTCACCGCGATACGAGCCTCGTTGTAGCTTTTGTGCAGTTCCGGCACCGGGTAGATGCCGCCCACGCCGATGGAAATCTCTGCATGGTACTGCTCCGTGAAGGCACGCTGGCACTCCCTTATAAGCCTGGTGCTGGGCCAGTCCTCGATAAGCTGGAAATTGTCCTGCCGGTAGGAGCCGGTCAGCACGGCCAGGTACATCCCTTGCCAGAGCAGGGGATAGGCACGCTCCGTCTTGTGCGCCGCACTGAAGCGGGCGAGGAAGGAGTGGAATTCCGTTTCCTTGACAGCCTGCCTGGAATCCGTGAATTCGGCCAGCAGGATGGCGTAATGCTGCTTCGGGTCAAAGTCCGGCCCCAGTCTTTCCACCAGAGTCTCCAGACACACGCTGTTTCTGAGGAAGATGTCCTCCAAAAATCTCTGCTTCGCATCCTCCAGGCGGCGCTGCACCCGCAGTTCCAGCTTAATGTAGTGATGCAGGGCCAGGCGGAATGGCTGCACGGCCTCCGCCGCCCGTGGAATATCCTCCCCGCGCCACTCCCGCAACAACACAAAGAGCCTGCGCTGCTCCGTGCCATCGGAGCAACTGACCTGCAGCGCCAGGCAGGACTGGTTCCTGCCATAGTAATACTGCCCATCCCCGAACTCCGGCAGATTGTCCAGGAAAGCCTGTATCTCCTCCTCTGCCGGCTCATGGCTGCGGGGAAAGTGCTCCATGCCGCCTGCATCCACCAGGAGCGGCTCACGCCCCAGGGCCCTGGCGAGTTCCCGTCCCAGGGCTGCAATGCCGCCCGTCACCATCTGCTCCAGCAGCTCGAACCGTCGCATATCCTCCATGGTTACGCTATCCCTTTCCGTCCGCGTCATTTTTCCGGCACAGACGCATCACTTACCGCAGCCTCCGCGCCTTCCGTGCCATCCGATGGTTCTGCCTCTTTCAACCCCAGAATCTCCATGAATTCATCCCCGGTAATGGTCTCCTGCTCATAGAGTTTCTGTGCTATTTCGTCCAGTTTCTCCCTATTCTCCTCCAATATCTTATAGGCCTTGTCATACTGCCTGCGCACCAGGGCGACAACCTGGTGATCGATGGCAGTCTGGGTTTCCATGGAGCAGGCAAGGCTGGCATCCCCTCCCAGGTAGCGGTTGGAGACAGTCTCCAGAGCCACCATGCCGAAGTCATCGCTCATGCCGTAGCGGGCTATCATGGCCCGGGCGATTTTCGTCGCCTGCTCGATATCGTTGCTGGCACCGGTGGTGATGACGCCGAATTTCAGGGCCTCTGCGGCACGGCCGCCGGTGAAGGTGGCGATCTTGTTCTCCAGCTCCGGCTTCGACATCAGGTAGTGGTTGCCTTCTTCCTCCACCTGCATGGTATAGCCCAGGGCGCCTGAGGTACGGGGAATGATGGTGATCTTCTGCACCGGCGCGGAATGGCTCTGCATTGCCGCCACCAGGGCATGTCCCACCTCGTGATAGGCCACCGTCCGCTTCTCCTTATCGGAAAGGATGGCGTTCTTCTTCTGGTAGCCCGCAATCACCACCTCAATGCTCTCCTCCAGGTCTGTCTGCTCCGCCCGGTTGCGCCCGTCCCGCACAGCCCGCAGGGCCGCCTCATTGACGATATTGGCAAGTTCCGCCCCTGAAGCGCCGCTGGCCATGCGGGCCACCTTATTGTAATCCACCTCGGGGCTGACCTTGATTTTCTTCGCGTGCACCCGCAGGATTTCCTCCCGGCCTTTAAGATCCGGCAACTCCACCGGCACACGGCGGTCAAAGCGGCCCGGACGGGTCAGGGCCGGGTCCAGGGAGTCGGGACGGTTGGTGGCCGCCAGGATGATGACGCCTGTATTGCCCTCGAAACCGTCCATTTCGGTCAAAAGCTGGTTCAGGGTCTGCTCCCGCTCATCATTGCCGCCGATCATGCCGTCCCGCTTCTTGCCGATGGCATCGATCTCATCAATGAAGATGATGCAGGGAGCCTTTTCCTTCGCCTGCTTGAAAAGATCCCGCACCTTGGAAGCTCCCATGCCCACGAACATTTCCACGAATTCCGAGCCTGACATGGAGAAAAAGGGCACATCCGCCTCCCCCGCCACGGCCTTGGCCAGCAGGGTCTTGCCTGTGCCCGGAGGGCCCACCAGCAGAATGCCCTTCGGCATGGAGGCACCGATGGCCTTGAATTTATCCGGGTCATGCAGATATGAAACGATTTCCGAGAGATTTTCCTTCGCTTCTTCCTCCCCTGCCACGTCGGAGAACTTCACCCCCTGGGCAGACTTGATATAGACCTTTGCCTTGGAGCCCCCCAGGCCGAACATCATGGAGTCGCGCCCGCCCCCCATACGTTCCATCATCTTGCGGGACATGTACTGGCCTATGGCGAAGAAAATCAGGAGAGGCAGCACCCAGGAGAGCAGTATGCCCATCAAAGGCGACATTTCCTCCACAATCTCCCCGGAAAACTCCGCGCCGGAATCATACAGGCGCTGGGTCAGCTGCGGATCATCCAGACGCCCCGTCTTGAACTTCTCCTCCGAATCCTTCAGCGTATAGACTATCTGATGCTCCTCGATATCCACCTTGGCAACATTGCGGTCAGCCGTCTGCTGGATAAAGGTGCCGTATGGCACCTCCTGCACCTTCTTCTCATCCAGGTAGGGCATGGCAAAATGGTTGAAGGCCACGATCAGCAGCAAAGTCACGATATAGTAAAAGAGGATTGGCCTCTCCGGTTTCTTGACCTCATTCATAAGGGTTCTCCTTTGCAAATAATATACGCCCGTTCAGTATATCTCAGCCGCGCACAATGCGCAAGACTTTGAGATTGCGCGTATAGAACCGGTAAGCCAGCCCGATAAAGACGGCAGTCACGGCCCAGGAGAGGGGATAGCAGAACATCAGAGTTGCAAAATCCGGGCTGGCGGGAAAGGCCAGATAGACCCAGGCAAGGCGCACGCCGCAGATGCCGAGAAGAGCCAGCACCGCCGGCTGCAGGGAATAGCCATAGCCCCGCAGTGCCCCGGACAGGATGTCCAGAATGCCGTTCAGGACACTGGGCGCCACCACATACCAGATGCGCACCATGCCCAGGGCAATCACCGCAGGATTGCTGTCGAAGATGGCAAGCAACTGCTCACCGAACAGGAGCACGAGTACGGACAGCAGCCCCATAAAGAGATTGCCCAGGCCCAGGCAGAGCCAGGTAGCGCGGCGGCAGCGAAAGAGCTTGCCCGCGCCGTAGTTCTGGCTGACGAAGGTCGTAGTCGCCTGGGAGAAGGCGTAGATGAAGCAGTAGATATTGATCTCAATGGTAAAGGCCGCGCTGGAGGCAGCCATGGTGTCAGAGCCCAGGCTGTTGATGGCCGCCTGGATGACCACATTTGACAGGGAAAAGACCATGGCCTGGATGCCTGCCGGCATGCCTATGCGCAGGATTTCCTTGTTCCGTGCCCTGTCCCAATGCAGGCGGGAAAAGTCCAGCCTGATGACGCCCTCAGCCCGCTGCAGCACGCGCAGCAGCATGGCGGCAGCCACCAGTTGGGCGATGACCGTGGCCGCCGCGACACCGGCAATGCCCCAGCCGCACACAGCCGCAAAGATAAGATCCAGCAAAAAATTCAGCACACTGGTACAGGCCAGGGCAACCAGCGGCGTCCGCGTATCGCCGCGGCTGCGGAAAACAGCGGCCTGGAAATTGTACAGTCCCATAAAGGGCATGCCGCAGAGAAAGACCCGCAGATAGGTCTCCGCCATGCCCATAACAGAGTCCGGCACCTCCAAAAGTGCCAGCACCGGCCTGGCGATAAGCTGCCCCAGGAGCATCAGCCCCAGCCCCACCGCTAGGGCCAGCAGGAAGGCCGTATGCACTGCGGCCCTGGCCTTTTCCTCATCCCGCCCGCCGATGTAGCGGGCGATCATCACATTGGCACCCAGGGAGATGCCCATGAAAAGATTGATCAACAGACCTATCAAAGACACATTCGTGCCCACCGCTGCCATGGCCTCCGTGCCTACAAAGCGCCCCACCACTGCCACATCGGCGGCATTGTAAAGCTGCTGCAGGAAGGCTGTCAGCGCCAGGGGCAGAGCGAAGATGATTATCTTGTTCCAAAGGGGGCCATGGGTCATATCCAGTTCCGTGGCTTTCAAAATACTTACCTCTTTCCAGATGAACAACAACAATACCATACATCATAACGCCAAAGTAAGCCTTTGAAAAGACCGCAGGACAGTTTTAAAAAAAAGACCGGCCCCTGCCTCAAAGCAAGGCGCCAGTCACCTTAATGGCCCTTCAGCGCACCGGTACGCAGTGCCTGCCGTCAATATCCTTGACCTTCTGCACCCGGCGACGGTATTTCTCCGCTGTCAGAGGCTCCGTGTGCATCCAGGTCTTCACCGTCTCCATGGCCAGCACCGGGCCGATGATCTTGCCACCCAGACAGAGCACATTGGAATCATTGTGCTGACGGGCCAGGGCCGCGCAGACCGGGTCCTGGCACACGACGGCGTAGATGCCCCTGAGCTTGTTGGCAATCATGGCGCTGCCGTAGCCCACGCCGTCCACGAAAATGCCCCGCTCACACTCGCCCTTTGCCACAGCCAGGGCAGCCGGATAGACAAAATCGGACAGATCGCAGGATTCTTCATCATATGTGCCAAAATCCTGCACCTCGTGTCCCTCACTCTCCAGATATGCCTTGATCTCGTTTTTCAGCTTCGTGCCCGCATGATCATTTGCCATCGCAATCTTCATCTTGCATCCCCCTCAGAGATTTTATCCAGCTCATCCTGCCCTTATTTTACCACAGGCAGCTGATTTATGGTAGAATGTACAGGTATTCCCGCCAACAAGAAAGGATTGTATTTATGACCTTGCAAACCCGCGGCAACCTGCTGCTGCTGCTCACTTCCTTCATCTGGGGCACCACCTTCGTGGCCCAGATGGCAGGCATGGAGGGGCTGGGCCCCTTTACCTATGCCGCCGCCCGCTTTACCCTGGGCACTCTGTTCCTGTACGGCCTCTGGCGCTATACCAAAGAGGCCCGGCGGAAGCAGGGCATCCCCTCCGGCGTCAAAGCCGGTCTGGTAGCGGGGCTCCTGCTCTTTGTCGCCAGCTCCATGCAGCAGTTCGCGATGCAGTACACCACTGCCGGTAAGACTGCCTTTATCACCGCACTCTACATAGTGCTTGTTCCCCTCTTTGCCTCCCTGCTCGCCATCGGCGGGCGGGTGAAGCTGGTGAACTGGCTGGGGGCGTTCCTGGCTCTTATCGGCCTTTACCTGCTCTCCATCCAGGGAGCCGTGGTGCTGAACTTCGGGGATGTGCTGATCTTTATCAGCGCCTTTGTCTGGACTGCCCAAATCCTCTTTATCAGCCATTTCGCCGGAGAGGTGGATGCCATTGACATCTCCTTCACCCAGACCCTGGTCTGCCTAATGGGCAGCATCATGGCCGCATTTCTCGTGGAAGAACCTGCCTGGACTCCCATTGCCGCAGCCTGGCTGCCTATCTTCTATGCGGGCATCCTCTCCACCGGGGTTGCCTACACCCTGCAGATTGTGGGGCAGAAATACGCTCCCCCCAGCGATGCGGCCCTCATCATGAGCTTCGAGGCCGTCTTCGGCGCCGTATCAGGTGCGCTGCTGCTGGGCGAGCACATGAGCCCCGCCCAGATCCTGGGCTGCCTGCTGATGTTCGCCGGCATCCTGGTCACCCAGCTCCCCGCCCTGCGGCCTGCCAAAAAAATATAGGGTGCCGACCGGCACCCTATATTTTTTTTGCTTCTAATCCAGGAAATCCTTCAGTTTGCGGCTGCGGCTGGGGTGGCGCAGCTTTCTGAGGGCCTTCGCCTCTATCTGGCGGATGCGCTCACGGGTGACGCCGAAGCTCTGGCCCACTTCCTCCAGGGTGCGGGCACGGCCATCATCCAGGCCGAAGCGCAGGCGCAGCACCTTCTCCTCACGTGGGGTCAGCGTATCCAGCACTTCCTCAAGTTGCTCCTTCAGCAGCATGAAGGAGGCAGCATCTGCCGGTGCCGGGGCATCCTGATCCTCGATGAAGTCCCCCAGGTGGGAGTCTTCCTCCTCGCCGATAGGCGTTTCCAGGGAAACGGGCTCCTGGGCGATCTTCATGATTTCCCGCACCCGCTCGACGCTGATATCCATTTCCTTGGCGATTTCCTCCGGCTGGGGCTCACGGCCCAACTGCTGCAAGAGCTGACGGGAAACCCTGATAAGCTTGTTGATGGTCTCCACCATATGCACCGGGATGCGGATGGTGCGGGCCTGGTCAGCGATGGCGCGGGTGATGGCCTGGCGAATCCACCAGGTGGCATAGGTGGAGAACTTATAGCCCTTGTTGTAGTCAAACTTCTCCACGGCCTTGATAAGGCCCAGATTCCCCTCCTGGATCAGATCCAGGAACAGCATGCCGCGACCCACGTAGCGCTTGGCGATGCTGACCACCAGGCGCAGGTTGGCCTCCGCCAGGCGCTTCTGCGCCTCCTCGTCACCCTGCTCCATACGCTTGGCCAGCGCGACTTCCTCCTCGGCACTCAGCAGGGGGACGCGGCCGATCTCCTTCAGGTACATGCGCACCGGGTCGTCGATGGAAACGCCCTCCGGCACCGACAGGTCGATCTCGACTTCCTCGCTCTCCTCGCTGGCCCCTTCATCTTCCTGGGTGTCCGCATTGGAGTCATCCACTATCTCAATGCCCCTTCTGCTGAAGGTATCGTACATATCATCTATTTCATCAGGGGAAAGGTCCTGGGTCTGAAGCGCGTCCACCAGCTCCCCATAGGTGAGGGTGTTGCCGTTCCTTTTGCCCTTGGAGAGCAGGTCGGCTATGATCTCCGCGCTGCGGTTCTTCGGCGCCTCTTTGGCATTCTTTTCTGTCTCAGCCATGGTGCGCCCTCCTTTCCTTGCCTAGATATACCCTTAGATACAATTCACATTCCATCCATTTCATCTTTGATTCTCTTGACCTCATTCAGTTCTTCCAGATAGCCCTCGTCACCGGCCTGCAGCAGTCGTTCCGACTGCCGGGTATGCCAGAGGTACTGAGCGTAAAGATAGGCTTTCCTGAGTGCCTGCACAGCGTCCAGATAGGCCTCCGCTTCATCACGGCCGCCTAAGTCCTCCACCATGGCACGGCTCAGTTCCTCCGCAGCGGACTCGCTGAGCTCAGATAGCTCCGGCATGGCGGCCCCGCCCGCCCCGGCCTGCCTCTGTATGGCTTCCAGAACCTCCCGCTGCGCCTCATCCGCTATGCCAGACAGGGGCACAAAGGTACAAAAGTGCGTCAGCACCCCCCTATCCTTGCAGGCGGCGCGGATCAGCACGCGGCCTGCTTTCTGCAGGGCACCGTCCGCTCTGTGCACGGCCCGGCGCACAGGGGCGCGGGCGGGGCTAACCTCGGGGGGCAAAGGCTCACGGCGATAGCTGCTGAGGGCTTCCCTGACCAGCCCCTCGTCAACCATCAGCTGACGGGCAATCTTCTTGCTGTACTCGCCCAGCACCGTGCCGCTCAGGGCATCCAGCACGGGCAGCAGAGCCTCCAGGGCACGCCGCTTGCCCTCCGCCGTATCATAGGGCACATGCTTCAGCACATACTGCATGCGATAGTCAGTCAGGGGCAGGGCCGCCCTTACCAGATCCCGGAAGGCTTCCGCCCCGTGCTTCCTGATGAATTCATCCGGGTCCTTGCCATCGGGCACCGTGATGACCCGAAGGCTCGCCCCTGTATCCCTGGCCACCAGGGAAAGGGCGCGGATCGTGGCATTCTGCCCGGCCTCATCGCTGTCATAGCAAAAGTACAGGTCGCCGGCATAGCGCATCAGCTTCTTGGCATGCTCCACCGTGAAGGCAGTGCCTAAGGAGGCCACCACATTCTGCACCCCTGCCCCGAACACCGAGATGGCATCCATATATCCTTCGACGACTATGGCATAGCCCGCACGCTGGATGGCCCTCTTAGCCCTGTCCAGGCCGAAGAGCAGGCGCCGCTTGTTAAAGAGCACCGTCTCCGCCGTATTGAGGTATTTAGGCTTGCTGTCATCCAGCACGCGGCCGCCGAAGCCCACCACACGGCCCCGCTCATCGGCAATGGGAATGATTACCCGATTCCTGAATCTGTCATAGAGCCCGCCCTGGCTTTTCTGGCTCTCCACAGCCAGCCCCGCTTGCAGCAGGAGCTTGTCGCTCACCCCGCGCTTGCGGAAGGCTGCAGTCAGCTTGTCCCAGCCTTCCGGAGCGTAGCCCAGGGAAAACTCCCCGATAGTTTCCTCCCCGATGCCCCGCCCGGCTAAGTACGCCTTGCCCGGCTCGCCGTAATGGGTCAGGGTCAGGCAATTATGGAAGAAATCACGCGCCAGCTCGTTGACCTTGCGCAGGGCATCAAGCTCCCGCTGCCTGGCCTCCTCCCGGGGGGAAAGCTGGCGCTCCGGCAAAGGGATGCCCAGCTTTTCTGCCTGAAGCTTGACAGCTTCAAAATACGTGATGCCTTCAATCATGGAAATGAACTTGATGGCATCCCCGCCGGCATGGCAGCCAAAGCAGTAGAAAAATCCCTTGTCAGGCTCCACATTGAAGGATGGAGTCTTTTCCTGATGGAAAGGGCAGCAGCCCCAGTAACGCCCGCCCTTGCGCTTCAGCGGCACATAGGACTGCACCACAGGCAGGATATCGGAACGGGAGCGCACCTCCGCCACGAAAGCATCCATTCTGGAATCTCTCATCTGTCCTTCACACCCTAATATTCACCATAAAAAGGAAATATCCTTGTTTTTCCAAAAAAATAATCAAAGTCGGTCAGGCAAGCTGCCAGGCAGGAGGGATAAAGATGCGCTGAAAGAGCTCCACTGCATAGCTGTCCGTAAGGCCCGCCACATAATCCGTGACTGTCTGGTGCCTTCCCCAGCGCTTCTCCCGCTGCACGAACTCCGCCGGCAGCTCCTCAAAATGCTCCAGATAGTAATTATAAAGCTCGCGCAGCACGAACACAGCCTGCTCCCGTTCCTTGGCCAGAGCCTCGGAATGATAGACCCGCTCGAACATGAAGCTCCGGAAAATATCCATGACTGCCTTAACCTTCCCCGAGGGGCACACATCCTCTTTGTCCATGGAATTCAATATCATATCCGAAACCATGCTGGTAATCATGCGGGAAGTGTCTGTGCCGAAGCACTCCGCCACCTCCCTGGGCAAGTCCTCCGCCCTCAGAAGTCCCGCCCTGATGCTGTCATCATAATCATGGCACAGATAGGCGATGCGGTCTGCCGTGCGCACGATGCGTCCTTCCAAAGTCCTGGGCAGATGGGGGCCTGTATGGTTCACGATGCCGTCCTTGGTCTCCAGAGTCAGGTTCAGGCCCCGGTCGCCCCGCTCCAGGAACTCCACGATGCGCAGGCTCTGCTCATTATGGGCAAAATGCCCCACCAGCTTATCCATGGCAACCTCCCCCGCATGGCCGAAGGGCGTATGCCCCACATCATGGCCTAAAGCTATGGCTTCCGTCAAATCCTCGTTCAGCCTGAGGCCACGGGCTATCGTGCGCGAAATCTGGGCAACCTCCAGGCTGTGGGTCATGCGGGTGCGGTAATGATCCCCTGCCACGATATACACCTGGGTCTTGCGCTTCAGGCGCCTGAAGCATTTAGAATGCAGGATGCGGTCGCGGTCACGCTGGAATTTCGTGCGGAAGTCACATTCCTGCATAGGTTCCTTCCTGCGTGCCTCACGGCTCTTGGCGGCAAACGGCGAAAGCGACTCATATTCCAGTTCCTCCGTGCGCTCCCGTATGGTCAAAGCCCCCACCTCCCAAGCAAATACAAATCTCAACAATAATGTTATACGCGACCTATAAGGCCCATTCCTGCCTGCAAACACAAAAAAAATGCTCCCTTGCCCGGAAGGAAGCATTTAATGCCAAGTTTTTTCAGGGATCCTGCTTCGTCTTGCTCGGCACAGCCGTGCTCACCAAACGCTTGCGATAATGGGAAACCAGAGTCGTCCCTTTCATCTCGCTGACCAGGTAACTGCCATCGGGCATAATTCGCCTATGGATGGTGATAATGCCAGGGCTCTGCACCTGCATGCGCATACGCTTATCAACCTCGCTCAGGCCCTGCAGCTCATTTTCTTTTTTCAATTCAGCCAGCTGATTTTCTTGTTTCATTTCTTCTTCCATAAGCTCCCTGAACCTTCTGTCCGGCTCCCTGTACCCTATTTCCTGGCTGACGGCCTCTTCCTGCAAGCCCAGCCCCGTATCCTGGACGGCTCCAGCTGCTATCTTCATGGGCCCTTCACCCTCCCGGCACCAGTTTCCCGCCTCTTGCAATCTATACTAATGTCTAACCATTATATCGTAGTTTTCTGGAAAAAACTTAAGAGTCCGAAGGAAAAAATTTATATTTTTTCGTGATTCGACCCAAATCAGTCGTCATGCCCCTTGTAGAGCTCATCCAGCTCATAAGGTGTCTCCTGATAGACATAGTAGTTGAGCCAGTTGGCAAAGAGCAGGTGGGCGACGCTGCGCCAGCGCACAACGGGCTTCCGTGCGGGATCATCCTCCGGGTAATAATTGATGGGTATCTTCGGATTCAGCCCTGCCTTCACATCCCGGTCATATTCCTGCTTAAGTGTATCGGGGTCATACTCCGCATGCCCCGTAATAAAAAACTGGCGCTTCTCCAGGTTCGCAACGATGTAGGGGCCGGCCGGCTCCTCAGCCTCGGCCAGGATAGTCAGCTCCGGTACCTTCACTATATCCTCCCTGCGGTTTTCCGTATGCCGGGAGTGGGGCACATAGAACTCATCATCAAAGCCCCTGAGCAGGCGCTCATGCTCCACGCAGAGATGGTGCCTGAACACGCCGGAAATCTTCTCCTTCATCTGATGCTTCTGGATGCCATAGTGATAGTAAAGCCCCGCCTGAGCCCCCCAGCAAACATGGAAGGTGGAATACACATGGGTCTTCGACCACTCCAGTATTTCCGCCACTTCCTCCCAGTAGGCAACCTCCTCGAAAGCCATGTTCTCCACAGGGGCCCCCGTGATGATGAAACCATCGTATTTCCGGTGGCGCACCTCGGCAAAAGTACCGTAGAATTCCGACAGGTACGCCGCCGATGTGTGGGAGGGGGTATAGGATTCCGTGTAGATGAAATCCACCTCCACCTGCAGAGGGGTGTTGCCCAGCAGGCGCAGGAACTGCGTCTCTGTAATGTGCTTGATGGGCATCAGATTCAGTATCAGAAGGCGCAAGGGTCTTATATCCTGGCTGTAGGCCCTGTCCGCATCCATCACGAAGATATTCTCCCCCTCCAGGATATGGGCGGCGGGCAGGTTATTCGGTATCTTGATTGGCATATGCTACCTTCCTAATCTCTTTTATTCCAGACTGTAACGGTTCACCCAATGGGAATATCCCTTGGCAAAGGCACGCAGCCGCGTGAGGCCCTTGTACTCCGGTGCCTTGGGACTTATCATGCGATAGGCGCCCTCATAATCATCCTCCAGAGGCTGCCAGCCGGACTGGCTGCTCCAGTAATCGGCACGCACGATGCGCTCCGTGCCCTGGGGCAGGTTCACAGCCTTCTTAATGAACTTGATTTCCAGCACCTTGCCGGCATCATCCTTGATCTCCTGCCACTCCCAGAGGATAAGGTTCTGCCCCTTCATGCGCATGGTGGTGGTGTCAGCCGTCACGCGGGTGGTCAGCCCGTTCTCCGTGCTTTCCCACAGGGTAATCCAACGGTCCTCCGCCCCGGCGCGCTGGGCCTCTCCCATACGGAAGACCTGGTCTACGATGGCATTGTAGAAAGCCTCGTCGAATTCCTGGGAATTGACTTCCTTGACGCGTCCTTCCGTCTTGGAATAGATGACCTTCCCCCTGGGGTCGTAAAAATCCTCCTTCAAATACTGGATAGTGCGGTTCTGGGGATTGATATCCACCAGCGCATAGCTATAGGCAAGCTGGGCCGGATCTGGCACCACCGCGCTTATTTCATAGCTGTCAATGGTTTCCTTGGCCCCGCCGTAGGCATAGCCGGTCTTGGTCCAGGCCTGGATGCAAGTAGCCACCTTGCCCTGCCTGGTATCCACGCTGCGCACCACCGTAACCGAGGACGGGTCGATAAACTTGCTGTACTTGTCATCAGAACTCAGCCAGAGCCAGTCCTCTGCCGTCTGTCCGGTCTGTGCTTCCGCCGGTGCTGCCGCAGATGCCGGCAGAAATTCCGGGCAGGCCAGCAGCATGGCTCCAGCCGCCAGTCCCAGGCAAATTCCCTGGGCAATGCTCTTATGCTTAATCATATCCTCACCTCTCGCCTGCTTGCTATACCTCCGTGCGGGGCAGCTCCACTTCATCCAGAATCCCTGTCAGATAAGCTATGGCCACGCCGTAATTGGTCATGGGCACCTTCTGGGCGCGGCAGGCAGCCACACGGCTCAACACATACTTGCGGTTGAACATGCAGGCACCGCAGTGTATGACCATATCATAGCCCGTAAGATCCTTCGGGAAATCCCTGCCCGCCACGGTATCAATGCTTATACCATCCCCCAGCCGCTGCCGCAGCAGGCGGGGCAGCTTCACCCTGCCGATATCCTCCTCCAGGGGCTTGTGGGTGCAGGCCTCCGCTATCAGGATATGGGCCTCCCCGCCAAGCTCCCCCAGCCGCATGGCAGACTCCCTGAAATATTCGATATCCCCCTTATAGCCCGCAAACAGCACGGAAAAGGAGGTCAGCAGGCTTTCCTTCGGCTTCAGCTCATGCACCTGGCGAAAAGCCTGTGAGTCCGTGATAATAAGCTGCGGCGGCTCCTTCAGGGCAGAGAGGGTGCGCCGGTAATCCGCCGCGGTGCAGCAGATGGCCGTGCAGCGCTTGTCCAGAAGCTCCCGCAAGGTCTGCACCTGGGGCAGGATCAGGCGTCCCTTGGGTGCCTGGATATCCTGGGGCATCACCAGGAGCACAGTATCGCCTGCCTTGGCCAGTCCCCCGGTAATGCTGCCCTGCTGGAAATCCTCCGGCAGCTGGCGGATGATTTCCTCCCTCAGCTCCGCAATGCCGCGCCCGCTCATGGCGCTGACGCGAATCGGCGTATAGCCTGTTTTCTGCCGGATAAGCTGCGCCAAAGCCTTGCCATTGTCCCCCAGCGTATCCGCACGGCTGATGACCGGTATGGCCGGCGTATCCTGTGCCCTGAACTTTTTCATCCAGTCCAGCTCTGCCACCATGTCCGCATTGCGGAACAGCACAATGGCTATATCCGTTTCCCGTGCCACATCCCTGGTACGGTCAACCCGCAGCTTGCCCAGCTCCCCCTCATCATCGAACCCCGCCGTATCCACAAAAACCACCGGGCCGATGCCTTTGATCTCCATGGCCTTATATACGGGATCCGTAGTCGTGCCGGGCACGGAGGAGACCGTTGCCGCATGCTGTCCGGTCAGGGCATTCACCAGCGAGGACTTGCCGCTGTTGCGCTTGCCGTAAAGGCCGATATGCAGGCGGCTCCCCCTGGGGGTATCCTGAAGCCCCATACTTATCTCACTCCTCAAACAAGAGAATACCAGGACAGAATTCAGTCCGTCTGGCATCTCCTTGCAATCATTTCCTTTTAGTATAACACAAACTGGCATGAATATGATAGAATGTAATGCGAATGATTTTTCAAAGGAAAAAGAAAGGAACCTGATCCCATGTTCAAGAACCTGACACCGGCCAAAGCCTTGCTCTGGGCTGTGGCCGGTGTGGCGGGCACAGCCCTGGCCGTGGCCGCCATCGGAAGCCTCTCTGTCACCGCTGCCAACCAGGGCCATGTGGTGCTGGGGGTGCAGGCAGGGGGCAAGACCATTGCCGGCCTGTCCTATGAGGAAACGCGCCAGTATTTTGGCAAGCTGGCCCAGCAAAAGCTGGACAAAAATGCCGCCGTGCTGCAATATGAGCAAAAGTCCTGGGCCATCAAGCCGGAGGAAATCGGGCTGCAGGGCAATGTGGATGAAGCCGCCCAGGCAGCCTATGCCATAGGCCGTGACGAAAATGCCAGCGGCCTCACCAATCTCATCACCCAGATGCGCTGCGCCCTCTTCGGCACAGAAGTAACAATGGACGCGGATTTCAATCCAGAGCTTTTGAACCAGCGCCTGGAAAAGATACGCCAGGAAATCATCACCCAGCCGGAAAACGCCGCCTGCTACCTCAATGCAGACGGAAGCATAGGCAAGAAAATGGGCAGGAACGGCCTCAGTCTGGATATGGCCCCCATCGCAGAGGAGCTGGCCCCCCAATTCAGGGCACTGGAGCTGACAGCCCATGCCACCCTGGAACCCACGGTGATCCAGCCCTATGTCACGAATGCTGACGTTGCGGCTATAGATACAGTGCTCGGCACCTATACCACCACCTACTACCCCGGCCCCCGTGGGGATAATATCGCCCTGGCTGCCAGCTTCCTCAACGATATACTGATACGACCGGGAGCCGAGATTTCCTTCAATGCGCTGGTGGGGCCCCGCACCCCTGCCAGGGGCTTCCAGGACGCGCCTGTCATCATAGACGGCAAGCACGAAATCGACAGCGGCGGCGGCGTCTGCCAGGTCAGCACCACTGTCTACAATGCAGTCCTGCTGGCGGGCCTGACACCTACCCAGCGCACATCCCATTACTACGCCTCTGCTTACTGCCCCCCTGGCAGGGATGCCACCGTTGCCGATGGCCTGCTGGATCTGCAGTTCCGCAACAGCCTGGCCCATCCCGTCTATATGCTCTCCAGTGCCGGTGCCAGCGAAATCACCATCTACATCCTCGGCACCCGCGCCGATCTGGGAGGCAAGACCATTTCCCTCTACAGCACCGGCAGCAGCATGACCCCTACCCTCTACAGGCTCTGGCTCCAGAACGGCGAGGTTCTGGAGCAGGAGTATCTGCACACAGACCGTTACAGCAAGGATACCGGGGCATGAAAAAAAGAACGCCAATGGCGTTCTTTTTTTCATGCCCCGGTATCAGTCAAGAGCTGCGATGGCCTCCACCTCGCAGAGGGCACCGGCCGGCAAACCCTTCACCGCCACGCAGCTGCGGGCCGGCTTGGAAATGAAATGCTGCTCGTAGACTGCGTTGAACTTCTGGAAGTCCCCAATCTCCGCCAGAAAGCAGGTGGTCTTCACCACATGCTTCATATCGGAGCCTGCTGCCGCCAGCACGGCCTCCACATTCCTGCAGCACTGCTCTGCCTGGCCCTCAATATCCGTGGCAACGATCTTGCCCGCAGCCGGATCTATGGCAATCTGCCCGGACAGGTAGAGCATTCCCCCCGCCTGGATGGCCTGGCTGTAGGGGCCCACTGCGGCAGGTGCCTTGTCTGTATGAATAGTCTTCATCTGGCTTTATCCCCCTTATTCACGGCCCAGCTTATCCCGCTGGATGACATCATGGGCACCGCCCTCCACGATGGAAGTGGCGGAAACCAGAGTCAGCCGCGCCTTGTCCCGGAACTCCGGCAGGGACAGGGCACCACAGTTGCACATGGTGGAGCGGATTTTCGCCGTGGTCACTCCCACATTGTCCTTCAGGGAGCCTGCATAGGGCACATAGGAGTCAACCCCCTCCTCGAAGGACAGCTTCTTCGCACCGCCCAAATCGTAGCGCTGCCAGTTGCGCGCCCGGTTCGAGCCTTCGCCCCAATACTCCTTGTAATAGTTGCCGTTCAGCTTGATTTTATCGGAGGGGCTCTCATCGAAGCGGGAGAAGTAGCGTCCCAGCATCAGGAAATCTGCACCCATGGCCAGGGCCAGTGTCATATGGTAATCATGCACAATGCCGCCATCGGAGCAGACCGGGATATAAATCCCCGTCTCCTCATAATACTTATCGCGCTCGGCACAGACATCAATCAGCGCCGTGGCCTGGCCACGGCCAATGCCCTTCGTCTCACGGGTAATGCAGATAGAGCCGCCGCCAATGCCCACCTTGATAAAGTCCGCCCCGGCCTCGGCCAGGAAGCGGAAGCCATCGGCATCCACCACATTGCCGGCCCCTACCTTCACATCCGGGCCGAAATGCTCATGAATGTAATGCAAGGTAATGCGCTGCCACTCGGAGAAGCCCTCCGAGGAATCAATGCACAGCACATCCGCCCCGGCCTGCAGCAGGGCGGGCACCCGCTCCGCATAGTCGCGGGTATTGATGCCCGCGCCCACGATATAGCGCTTGCCGGAGTCCAGCAGCTCAAACTTGTTTTCCTTGTTGTCCGTATAGTCCTTGCGGAAGACCATGTAGCGCAGGCGCTGCTGCTTATCAACCAGGGGCAGCATGTTCAGCTTATGCTCCCAGATCATGTCATTGGCCTGGGAAAGGGTCGTGGTATCTGCATCCGCATAGATGAGATCCTCGAACTTCGTCATAAAGGTGCCCGCCTGGGTATCAAGACTCATGCGGGACAGACGGTAATCACGGCTGGTCACGATACCCAGGAGCTTGCCCGTCGCCGTGCCGTCCTCCGTCACCGCCATGGTGGAATGGCCCGTCTGGGCAAGGAGCTCCAGAATCTCCCCCAGGGTCGTGCTGGTCATGATATTGGAGTCACTGCTGACAAAGCCGGACTTATAGCTCTTGACACGGGCCACCATAGCCGCTTCTTCCTCAATGCTCTGGGAACCATAGATGAAGGAAACACCGCCCTCCTTGGCCAAGGCAATGGCCATGGTATCATTGGACACGGCCTGCATGATGGCCGATGTCATGGGAATGTTCATGGCGATTTTCGGCTCCTCGCCCTTCCTGAACTTCACCAGCGGCGTTTTCAGGGACACATTCGCCGGAATGCACTTGTCAGACGAATAGCCCGGCACCAGCAGATATTCCCCGAAAGTATGCGATGGTTCCTTGAAGTAGAATGCCAACCTAACCCCTTCTTTCTTAATATATGCAGCTAAATTTTTACAATTCTACCACGTAAGGCCGGGTCTGTCAAACCCTGCGCTCGAATTCCTCGTAACCGAAGGATTTCACAATGGCCCATTCCCCTGACCTGTCCACCGCGATGATAGAGGGCAGGGGCAGTCCGTTGAAGGTATTCGTCTTCACCATCGTATAGATGGCCATATCGCAGAAAATTACCCGCTCACCTGCCTGCAAGGGCTCCGCAAAGGAATATTCGCCTATAATATCACCTGCCAGGCAGGTGGGCCCGCCAAAGCGATAGGTAAAGCCAAGCTCCCCCGGCTCGCCTCCGGCAAGGACCGGCGGGCGGTAGGGCATCTCCAGCACATCCGGCATATGGCAGGCAGCCGATGTGTCGAGGATGACATTGGCCACACCATCCTGCTCCGGCTGCACCTCCAGCACCTCGCTGACCAGAAAGCCCGCATTCAGGGCTACCGCTTCCCCAGGCTCCAGATAAACCTCCAGCCCGTACTCCTGCCGTACACGGCAGATGCATGCTTTCAGCAGTTCCAGGTCGTAGCCTGGCTTTGTGATATGGTGGCCGCCGCCCATATTCAGCCATTTCAGCCCAGGCAGGCGCAAAAACTCACCGAAGCCCTCTTCCACGGCTGCCAGCGTCTCCGCCAGCGCCTCCGCTCCCTGCTCGCACAGGGTATGGAAATGCAAGCCCTCAAGCCCCTGCAGCCCCTCCTCAGGAAAGGCTTCCAGCTCAGACAGCCGCACCCCCAGGCGGGAGCCGGGGGCACAGGGGTCGTAGATGGCCTTATCCTGAGTGGAATGCTCAGGATTGATGCGCAGCCCGCAGGATACCCCCGCCGCCTGTGCCTCCCCCCCGTAGCGTTCCCATTGCTGCAAGGAATTGAAAGAGATATGGTCACAGATCTGTGCCAGCGCACGCAGTTCCTCCGGCTTATAAGCAGGGGAGAAAACATGGGTCTCCCCCCCCATTTCCTCAAAGCCCAGCCTTGCCTCATAGAGGCCGCTGGCCGTCGTACCGGCCAGGTACTGCCGCAAGAGCGGATAATAATGCTGCATGGAGAAGCATTTCTGGGCCAGGAGAATCTTTGCGCCCGTTTCCTGCTGCACCCCGGCCAGAATCTCCAGATTATGCCGCAGCAGATTTTCTTCCACCACATAGGCAGGTGTGGGGACCTCCAGCCAGCTTCGATGATACTCGCGCTCCCGCGCAGGCCGCCCTGCCATCAGTCCACCAGCTCCGGGGAAAAGCTCTCCTGCCAGGGCAGGCCCCACTTGTTCAGGGCCTCCATAAAGGGATCAGGGTCGAATTCCTCGATATTGAAGACTCCCGGCCCTTTCCAGGTGCCATTCATAATGAGCATCGCGCCGATCATGGCAGGCACGCCGGTGGTGTAGGACACCGCCTGGGAGCCCACCTCCTTATAGCATTCCTCATGGTCACAGACATTGTAGAGATAGTAGGACTTTTCCTTGCCATCCTTCTTGCCGCAGAAAATGCAGCCGATATTGGTCTTGCCCTTGGTGCGGGGGCCCAGGCTGGCCGGGTCCGGCAGCACTGCCCGCAGGAACTGCAGAGGTATGATTTTCTGCCCCTTGTAGTCTATAGGCTCAATGGAAGTCATGCCCACATTCTGCAAGCATTTCAAGTGCATGAGGTAGCTCTGGCCGAAGGTCATAAAGAAGCGGATACGCTTGATGCCGGGAATATTCAGGGCCAGGGACTCAATCTCCTCATGGTGCAGCAGGTACATATCCCTGGGACCCACCTCCGGGAAATCATACACCCGCTTGATTTCCATGGGTTCCGTCTCCACCCAGTGCCCGTTCTCCCAATAACTTCCCTTAGCAGAGACCTCACGGATATTGATCTCGGGATTGAAATTTGTCGCGAAGGGATAGCCGTGGTCCCCTGCGTTGCAGTCCAGGATATCTATATAATTGATTTCATCAAAATAATGCTTCAGGGCATAAGCAGCAAACACGCTGGTCACGCCCGGATCGAAGCCGGAGCCCAGGAGAGCCGTCAGGCCGGCCTCCTTAAAGCGCTCACGGTAGGCCCACTGCCATTTATATTCAAACTTAGCCGTATCAAGGGGCTCATAATTGGCCGTGTCAACATAATTTGCCCCGGCTGCCAGGCAGGCCTCCATAATGTGCAGATCCTGATAGGGAAGCGCCAGGTTCAGAACCACATCCGGCCGAAAATCCTTGATCAGCGCCGTCAGTTCCTCCACATTGTCCGCATCCACATGAGCCGTGCGAATCTTAGTCCTGCCGCCTGACAGCTTCTCCGCCAGCGCATCGCATTTCGATTTCGTGCGGGATGCTATCATGATTTCCCCGAATTCCTCAGAATTCTGGCAGCACTTGTGGACAGCAACGCTAGCCACACCGCCGCAGCCAATGACCAATGCCTTGCCCATCATATCACCCTCCTAAAGATACAAATTCTTCAAGCAACATTTTAACGTCTGTTCAGTACACTTGCAAGATAAACTTCGTGCGAAATGGTGTTTCGTACTACGCCCTTACAGTTCCCTGGCAGGACTTTTCCTAAGCAAGTGGAATAATTCTAATACGGATAAAACTGAAATCTGTTTTGTAAATCTGGGAGGAAACAATGCTGACCGTAGAAGTTTTGCAAGGGCTGCTGCTGCCCTTTTTAGGCACCACCCTGGGAGCGGCGGGAGTGTATGTGCTGAAGGAGGAACTTGACCCACTGGTGCAAAAGGGGCTGATGGGCTTTGCCGCAGGGGTGATGGTGGCTGCTTCTGTCTGGAGCCTGCTGATACCTGCCATGGAAGCAGAGGAGGCCATGGGAAATCTGGCTTTTCTGCCGGCGGTGATTGGCTTCTGGGCAGGGACCCTCTTTCTTCTGGCTCTTGACCGCCTCATCCCTCATCTGCACATGGATGCAGATGAGGCGGAAGGACCTAAAAGCAGCCTGCCCAAGAGCACCATGCTGCTTTTGGCTGTAACCCTGCACAATATTCCAGAAGGCATGGCGGTAGGCGTGGTGCTGGCGGGCTGGCTGGCAGGCACGGCGGATATTACCCTGGGGGGAGCTTTGGTAATGTCCCTGGGCATTGCCATTCAAAACTTCCCCGAAGGTGCCATCATCTCCCTGCCCCTGCGTGCGGCAGGCATGAGCCGGCACAGGGCTTTTTTGGGGGGCATGCTTTCAGGCATAGTGGAGCCAATAGGCGGCTTGCTGACCATCCTTGCCGCCAGCCTCGTGATTCCTGTACTGCCCTATTTGCTGGCCTTTGCTGCAGGAGCCATGCTCTATGTAGTGGTGGAGGAACTGATACCCGAGATGTCCACAGGCCACCATTCAAATGTGGGTGTCCTGGCCTTTGCCTGCGGCTTTACGCTGATGATGGCGCTGGATGTGGCGCTGGGATAGATCGCGAAGGAGGTCTTTCAAGTGAAAAAGATATTATTGGGCCTGACGCTGGGCCTGGTGCTGGCGTTGTCGCCTCTGGCGGCTATTGCAGGGGCCATGTCCCCTTCCGAGCAGGCCCGCAGTTGGCAAGGGCAGGGGGATTATCCCGGCATAGATGCCTATCAGGATATTACCCTGCTCCCAGGGCAGCTTCTGGTCAGGGGCGAGCCAAATGGCACAGAGTATTTTTCCGATTTCCATGCCTTCATATTGGCAGCAGAAGATGCCGAGAATTTCTTTGAGGGGCTGCAGGTCAAAAAGCATCCCCAATATGGCTATAGGAGCGCGGTGCAGCTATTCATGGTACAGAAAGAAAATATCCTGGCTGCATATTCACTGACAGAGGCAAATCCGCAGTTCGGCAAGGGCGGTTCCTCCCAGTATTTCATCCCCGATACACAGACCCTGATAGAAGCAGGCGTATTGGTGCCGATCAGGAAATTTGCCCTGCACAACTATAAGTAGGCACACTCCCTGCAAGTCAAAGTCCGTAGATCCTATAGGCTGTACGCCAGAAAACATCCTCCCAATGCCCCCTGGGTACCAGCAGCTTGGTAAGCTCAATGTAATCATTCAGGTTCGCCAGGGGCCAATCCGTGCCAAACATGATTCTGTCATAGACATCGAGGTACTCCAGCCAGCCCCTCAACATCCTGTGATATGCCCGTCCCTGCCGCTTCAGCCTGGCCCAGTCCCTGACCTTGCCCTCCAGGAGTCCTGACAAATCCGCAGCCACATTCCGATTCTTTTCCAGGACTGCCACCGCATCCTCCAGCCAGGGATTGCCGAAATGGCACATTACGAACTGCACCCCAGGCCACTTGGCAGCGGCTTCATCTAGCGTCAGGGGATGGCTGTATTTCAGGAGTCCCATGCCGGCAGCCGTCAGCCCGGTATGGATGGCAACAGGCTTGCGGTATTTCTCAGCCAGTGCATAGATGGGAGCCAGGCCGTCATCCCAGACATAGAAGTAATTATAGCCCGGATAAAGCTTCACCCCTACGCAATTCTTCTTCTTCAAATGTTCCTCCACCTGGCTGGCCTGACCCCTGGCCTCGCTGCCCTGCATAGCCATCCTGTCCAGGCCGACACAGTAGCGCAGGAACGGAGGATAGTCCCCCTGCTCAAGCAGGGGGCCGTTGCCCATGACCACGCCTGCTACCACTCCCAGTTCCCTGTACACTGCCTCCAGGTGCCCGGCGGAATTTTCATGCCCTGCCTCCAGCGCCAGCTGATCAAATTCCCGTATCTGCATGAAATGCAGATGTGCATCTACAATCTTCATAATGTCATCCTTTCTTGCTCCATTGCTCCCCTGCAAAAAAGCGGCAAACGGTAGAAACACCGCCTGCTCGTATAGAATATTTCTATACAATATGATTTCGTGGCTATCCCCGGTGTTTCAGCAGAAGAAGGCTTCACATAAAATACCGGTATTTTATGAATTATTTGATACCTTATCCTGACCTTATTCCAATGTTTCCAGTAGATTGCTCGTATCCATTCACGGTGCCACTCAACCACCTGTTTAAGCATCTCCTCCACCATCTTATACGCGAAGTTCTTGAAAAAGTATTCCTATCCTGCTGCCGACTTCATTTATCAGCAACGCTTCATCTTCACAGAACATCTTTTCGTTTTCTATAGCATCAGGCACCCTGCTTATAATTTTTGCGACGTCATAGTTATTTTTTGTATATCCTGCCAACAAGCCACGGAGTTTATTTTCTGCATAAGTTCTTCTTGGTGTCTTGCGATTTCCGTAAGACTTTTTATTCTCTAGCAATTTCTTCTTTTCTTCATCGCTCAAATTCCTAGACTCTTGAAAATGTAACAAAAGCCAAAACTCGAAGCATGGATTCGAAACATAAAAACCATACTTATTTTTTTTGCAAATCTCCATTGTCTCCCTATACTGGTCTTCTTTAAAACTCTTTCTATCACGATCAACAATAAAACAAACCTTATCTAACTCTGGATCATACGTAATATTATGATTAAGCGCTATTCCTTCACCAATATTGATTACAATTTCTGGCCAGCTGAACTGTTTATCCATTCTTGATATCAAGGATGATATTATTTCCTGGCAATCACTATCTATATTATCCTTATTAATTTTCCTACTTAAATCATCACCCCATAATTTTTGACCTATCGCCTTTAAGTTAAACCATATCTTCTCCTTTACATTTTCTTTATCTAAAAAACTACATTTGTCTATCAAGTCCCCCATAATCCATCCCAACAATTTCTCACGCGAAATATCTTCTACCTCTGATAAATTTACGTCTTCTATAAATATTTCCACCAACTTCTTTGGATTACTGGTTCCCTGCTCATAATATTCACGCTCTATAGGGATTAAATCTAACAAATCATTAATGTTAAGGGATTTCCTACACTCTATCACTTTATCGAAATATATCTTCTCTGTCTTTTCTCCTTCAAATACAAGAAAATATTTTCTGTGCGGTTCTCTGTCTTTCTTATCCCGAGTGCGCACTCCAAAATTTCTTCTTTCCCTCATAGCTTCAAGCCTCCTCTACTGGAAACAATGTACTAAATAAGGGAATGCCACCATACCGCCCTTCCAAATATGCCTTGTCAACTTTTTTATCAAAGCGAATATTATATTCATCCAACGAATAAATATCAGCAGCACCATTCTCACTCTTGTTGATCATCCAAATTTCATCCTGTCGCAATAGGTCAAAATCCATAAGTCTAGATTCATGTGTAGTAACAACAAGCTGCACATTTCTATTTTTTGCCAGCGCCAAATATTCCTTTACAAAACGATACGTAAGACTTGGGTGGAGACATCTATCCAATTCATCTATCACATAAACCTTATCCTCAGCCGCAAGGAGTATTTCAATCAAGTCAAAGAGTCTTTGGGTACCATCAGATTCCTCATTCATATTAAACAGTTCCGATTTATCATTGTGAACAAATTTAACAGTCCTGAATTCTATTTTCTCACCTTCACTGATAAGAATAAAGAACATCCCATTAGAACCTTTAATAATCATAGACACTTCTTCTGGATGTTTATCTTTAATTTCTTGTGAAACCTTTTCTATCGCTATCTTAACCCTACGTATTTCTTCAGGCGGCATATTCCCGAAAACATCTTCTATGTTAACTTTCAACATTTGACAATCAGTAATGCCTGTGCCGAATGCCCCCAGCAGCCTGCAAACTTCCTTAACCTTATCATTGTCCGCTTTTATTAAATATCCGTAATAAGAAATCGGATACTGCGGATAAATTATTTCCAAATTCTTCGCAAACCATTCATAGACAGCCCTATAAATATATATAGGACTGTCTTCAACATAAAGATTATCCTTGTTTCTGTTCATTATAGGCAAAAACAAGGTTGTAGGATCTTTCTGTACATCCTCAGCGTAAATAGTTAGCCGACTGCGAAGCTCCTCCGATATATTTTCAAAATCTTTGAATATCTCCGTCTCACCGTTTAAGATATCACGTGAAAATATCACTTTTTCTTCATCATTTTTTAGTTCCACTAGCCATTCGGATATAAATTGCCCTTCTGAAAGCAATACTTCAAAACCATACGTATAATATCTATCTTTTAATTTGATTTCCACTTCGAAATATGACGGTTTGCGTTTATTTTCCGAATCATTTTTGCAGTACATCGAGCTATATCCAGCAGGCAAATTATTACTAAGAACGGTGTGCTTCATAACCCCCATAGCTCTTACAAAGCTGGATTTTCCAGAAGCATTTGCTCCATATATAGCAGCAAATTTCAGCAGCTTTATATTGCCATCATCAAAAACGTGGTCCTTTTTCTTTCTCGCTTTGCCTGCCAGCATAGAAAATTCTTCACTTTTCCCATCATTTCTAGCAGAAAATATCATAAAATTCTTTACATTGAACCTTATCAGCATCCTAACATCACCTCTTAGTTAAGCTTATGTGATTTTTTCACATAAGTCAATAGATAAGTTTCTCAAATTATATATGATAAGCCTCATGGAACCCTGTGCCCTTGCGGATGTCCTGTGAGAGTGCGATAAAGCCCTCGCCGTCTACGGTTTCGGCATAGCCTTCCACCGTGACAGTCACACGCTGGTCAATGCCATGCTCCCGCTTCGCCTTGGAAAGTTCCTCGTCCGTTGCGGTAAGGCTATCATGCAGGGTAGCCGTCACTTTCTGGCCGTTAGGCATAGTGAATGTAAGCTTGTTGCCGCTCTCCTGCACCTTGGCACCGGGGAAAGCCTCGATGGTTTCGGCTTTCAGTTCTTCCATGCTGCGGGCATTAGAAAAGGCACCCTGTCTAATAGAGTGCCCTTTGGTTTTCGTCAGCAATCCTATGCTGTAGTCTATTTCTTTTTGGAGAATGTCTTGCCAGAACTTATGCGCATCGTCCTTTTCGCCGTCAATAATTAACGGCCTAGTGTCTTTAAGGTCTGCAAAAGCTCCTTCGCTTTCTCTGCCTTCAGTCCCATCACGTCCTGCATTAGTTGCAGCCTCTCCTCGTCTGTTGCCTGTATCTCCCCGTGAATCTTCATACTCTGCTCCGAAGTCATTTTCAAAACACCTCCTAGCGTAATAAATCTCTGCCGCCAGCTTTGCTAAGGTCTCATCGAACAATCCACGCCCATTAGATTCGTTGGTTGCATTAAAAGTAGTTATACGGCTCAATATTGTAGGCAATTCATCACGCTTAATTTCATTGCCTTCACGCCTTGCCCTCGCTACATCTGCTTTAATGCCCGTCCTAAGCCGGTATCTAATTTTGTCCTTCTCAGGCAAATACCTTTCAGCAAGTGCTCTCATTGCCCGTCTAGTAGCTTCAAGCAATGTTGCAGAATCCACTTCCCTGCTTACACTATACCGCCTATTGTCGGAATTGTCAAGCGAATATTTCCTGTTGCTTGAAGTTTTTTCTTCATTGATAGCCGTATCCAGCTCTTGCACAAAGGCATTTCTATCCTCCGGCGTGTGGAAGCGATATACCCCCTCCAGGGGGGCATAGTAACCATTATGTTTCCGTACTACGTCAATAATATCGTTCGCAATCCTTGTTATGCACCTGGTAGCCATCAATCATGCTCTGCCCAAAAGTAATATTGGAGATAGCCAAATCAAAGTAGTTATCTGCCGCCGCAGACTTCTGGAACCACTTATGCTCCACAAAAGCATCGGGATAAAGCATTTTCCCCAACCGGGAAGTAAGGTCATCAAGCTCCACGCCACGGAGAGTAGTCTTCTCCATCATGTCCCGTGGCATAGTGCCGAGGAAATTGCCCACACCCATAGACGGGTCAAGGATTCTGCCGCCCTTGAATCCCAAATGAGAAATACCTTCCCATATCGCCCGAATCAGCTTCGGAGGCGTATAGAAGGCATCATTGATAGTAGACCTTGCGGCCTTATATTCTTCTTCCGTCAGCAGTTCACGAATCTCTTTATTCATGTCACTGCCTTCGATGAATGCACCCTTAAGGCCGCCCCAGCCATTATAGCCTGCAAGAATCTCCTGCTCGGCAGGCGTGGGCATACGTTCATCCGCTTCAAGCTGTTTCAGCAGCTTGATAGCCTCCACATTCCCGTGGGTGACGGGTGAGCCTCGACCTCAGTCAGCGGTATCTCTGGCTGATTTCCTCGTTTATCAGCTCCCTTGCCTGCTGCCTCTTCCAGTTCAGCTCCTGCTCGTACTCCAGCGGACTGAGATTCTTCGGAATGTTCCTGGCCATCGTCTCTACCATTCTCCGCTCCTTCTCGTCCATCCCGTCCAGAAACTTCTCCAGTTCCTTCACGTTGGTCTTCTCGGCCTCCTCCGGGTTCCATGTCTCCATGTCCTCCATCAGGGCGGCTGCTCTCTCCTTGTTGCTCATTGCTGCTCTCCTCCTCACCATCAGCTTTTACTGTGTTGTTCTCCGTCCCTGCTGGCTTCTCCTGCTGGCTCCCGGAATCTTTCTGCGTGACTTCCTGCTGCCCCTGTGGTATACTAGAGGTAACAGAAGGTGCAGGGATGGACGGAGTGCCGAGGGCCTCATTTGAGGATTCTGGTTCCGTAGATACGACTGCACCTTTTTTATTTTCCTCCGTAGGCAACGTGTGGTTGTAGTACTGAATACTCCCATCGTTACGCTTTACCAGAGTAATATTGACCGGCGTATCTTTTCCATCAATCACTGCCGAGGTATGGAGGTAGTAGAAGAACTCCCCATCGTGCTTGTCCTCAGAGGATTCCTTGCCATCAATATCAGTAGCGTTTTCAATAAGCGTAGGCAAATGCCTCACTAGAAGCAGCTTATGCTCTTTTGCGCTACTGTTCTTAATTTCACGCTTGCAAGCCCCGGTGAAGTTGACCAGACCATTTTCGTCTATGTCAATTCTCCCTAATGCAGCATTATTGACACTTGTCCCCTGCAAATGGTCAGCGTAATACTGAACCGCCTTCTTCCGCAGTTCCTTGACATCCTTATACTCGCCGAACTCCTTGCCCGTCACAACAACTTCACCGCCCTTGCTGGCCTTGTTGCTGTCAATATTCGACACCTTGCCCGCTGCCTCCTGCCCGCCATCCGTGGCGGCTTTTTTATTCTGGCCCTGTTCCTTGGCAGTCTCCTGCTTTGGCTCGCCGTTCTCGTCCAGGCTCTCAGTGTAGTTGTTCAAGATAAGGTGGTTGTAATACTCACATACAGCCTTGCTTGCCTTGTTGCCGTGTACATAGTAAGTTTTGCCCTGTGCAGGTACTTTTTTTAGGCTGTACCTGCCCTTGCGTTCCTGCGGCCTCCTGTGCGGTCTGAGATGGTGTTTCGCCAAAATAACTCGTAAGCAAAAAATTATTATGGAGTTATGCCCATGGCTTTGCATATCTTAACCAGTGTATCTGCCCTTAGCTCTGAATGGTCATTAAGCATATCATTAAAAGTAGTATTTCTTGGACTTCATGGTTATGGTACGCTTCCCATTTCCTCAGAAGTTAACAAAATCCTAAACTTCTTGGAAAAAAATTCTAATTTCTCTGGAAGTATGGTATTATAAGACATAGGGAGGTGTTTCGTATGACACTAGGGGAAAGATTGCGTCAAGCCCGTACTCGCACAGAAATGACGCAAACAGAAGTGCAGAAAAGGACTAATATCAATTCAAAAACTTTGTCGAACTGGGAAAATAACGATACCCATGCCCACTAGACAACATGCAGCGTGTTTCGTTGACGGCGACGGCTTTTACAACATCTACCTGAACCAGAACGATACCCGCGAACAAAACATTGAAGCTTTTCACCACGAACTGGCGTACATCAAAGGCAGAGACTGGTTGGCCTGCGAGACTGCTGACAACATAGAGTATGAGAGACACATGATGGAGTGATTAGTTTGTTAGATACGATTATTAATAAACTAGGCGAAGGCCCTGGTGGCTGTCTTTTATTTCTTGGGGTACTGGTGGCAGCAAATTTCCTATTCATGGCTTTGCCATATGCTGTAATGATTGCTGTAATCATTACAATATGCACCTACTGGTATAAATTGTTTGTGATTTTGCCGACCGCATGGCGCATAGTTCTGGTTATTGCCTCCCTCGTGATAGCAGATTATTTCAATACTCACCGTGACAATTTCGTTATGTTATTCGGCGTTGCATGTCTTATTGCTGTATTTTATATGCTTGCAAAGACAAACACCTACCATGGTCAAGAAGATGATTTTCACAACAACAACTAAAAAGCCCACGGCATAAGCCGTGAGACACAGAAAGGATGAATGACCATGACCATTACACTGAACTACCAGCCCGCCGACATGGAACTACTCAAGGCGCAAGCTGCCGCTGCCAATGAAAGTGTTGAAGACTTCATTGTGAAAGCCTCCATGAAGGCTGCCAACAACGCCGCTTATCTTGCCAAGCTAAAGAAATCAGACGAGGAAATCCGCCAAGGCAACGTTGTCAGGTTCACTGATGAAGAATGGGAGAAGTACAAGCGAAAATAGCTGATATGCTAGTATGACCAAATATAATAAGCTCAACTTTCCCAGCTTGAAAATCAGCACAACTCCTTGCAGTATAAGGCTTCGTGCGACAAAAAATAGGTCACTTGACATAAACGGAGTGCCACTTTGATGAATTATGCTATTCCCCGTAAATACTGGCAATATGCAATTCGGATCATTGTGTCAAGCAATCTAATGCAAATGCCACAATGCCTGTCTGGATGAGGGTTCATGCCCATTTTTTTGCTGGGAAAGTTGAGTAATAAGCTTTATGTTTGATAAGCGATATATCCAGAATTTTCATAGGTGAGTTCAGGAAATATAGAGTAAATGTATTTGACTTGAGTCATACTAGGCAATTTGTAGTCAGTGTGTAGTCAAAGCCGCATATACAAACTGCTAAAACCTTTATTTTCAAGGGAGGAAAAGCATTATGAAAAAGAACATGAAATTATTCATTGTCCTCAAGACTGAGTACGGCTCCGGCGAGGAGAACGTCTACTCCTCCATCCTCAACATCACTTCCAGCAAGAGCACAGCCGAAACCTTCAAAGCCCATTTCGAGGAAGAATTCTATGAGGAAATACACACCCCCCACAACGGACGCTGGGTTTCCGTGCAGATGCACCAGGCCCTGATTCAGATTGATGATGAGGTCATTGCCCCCGAATGGTTCATACGCTTCCTGGACGATAAAACATTGAAAGAATTCTGATACTACACCCGCAGAAAAAAGGCCAGCTCTCAGAGGGAGCTGGCCTTTGCTGTGCCTTAATGGTCGGGATGACAGGATTCGAACCTGCGGCCTCTTCGTCCCGAACGAAGCGCGCTACCAAACTGTGCCACATCCCGATGATGTGCATTAACGATACGAAATAGTATACTCCACCATGACAGGAATTGCAAATATTTTTGTTCACCCTCGTGGACACGAACAGCAGCCGATTGATGTTCCAATCAACCGGCTGCTGTTCTCCTATGTGTACTCTATTCTGTTTCATCCTGGGGATTCAGGAAATACCAATAGGCATCAACCACATCCAAAAAAGCACCGTCAAAGCCGGCGGACAGGATGCGATCCAGGTAAGCTTCCTGTGAGCCGTAAAGAATCTGCCGCCATTCCGGCCGCCAGTACTTCACTTTGTAGTTATCTGCCCAGTCATCATTTTTCGCTGCCAGCCAGTCTGGCATTTTCACGCCCCAGCTGCCCTGCCAGTACGGCCTGTAGGTCTCAGCCTCGCCTACGCTCATATAGGCAAAGACCTGCCGCCGCGCGCCATTCGGCTTGTGCTGCAGAGCTTTCACTTCCTCTGGGGTCAGCGGTTCTGAACCGTAGTACAGGTCAACTATCAGTAAATCATAATATGTGGCAGCCAGCTTATCCAGATAATCCTGTCTGCTTTTGAAGCGCCCAGGGTTCAGCAGAACCAGGTAGTTGCGTGCCTCTTTCAGCGATTTGATATTCCCCGTGTTCATGCCATGGGGGGCTGCCCCTGGGATCTCGTCAAGGGAGCGCCGATAAGATGCCCAGCCCAGATAGCCCTGGCCTGCATTCATTTTATAGGAATCAGCCTCCATTTCTGGCGAGTCCACATAATCAAGGCTCAGGACAGTCAGTCCGGCATTCCGCGGCACGGCCAGCGTATACTCAAAGTATGCAGTTTCATCAGGGTCTGTCTCCACTGCACAATTCTGCTCCGTATCCCAGCGATAGAAGACAGATTCCGCCATCTGCCCATCCATGATCTGCAGCATCCGCCCGGCATTTTCGGCTGAATTGCCGTTATCCGCCAAATAAAGGGGCGAGCCGCCGTTTGCTATAAGCTGGAACCCCGGACGCTTGCTGTCCGCATAAGTCCTGATACCTGAAAGCAGCTCCACCATTTCTGCCTGATAGTCAATGACTGCCTCTGCCTGGCTGCTGCAGCCGGAGAGGCCCAGCATAACCGCCAGCGCCGCTGCTATTGATTTCAGTTTTATCCTCATAAATAATATACCGCCTTTAGAAATTCTTCGTATACATAAGTGCCGCACCCCAGCCCCGGTAGCCATTATCACTTCTCGCACGGATATTGTAATGCTCCACCCGCAGTTCCAGCTGGCTTGTGTCATCCAGCTTGCACTCATAGGCAAGCTGCAGGGCGAGCCGCTCCGGGTCCTGCCAGTAATTATTCAGGTCGCTGCCGGCCAGGCCGCGCAGTCTGTCATACAGGTAGACATAACCGCTGGCACGCTGATAAGTAAACATCAGGTGCAGCTGCTGACGGGCGTCTAAGTGATGTGTCCAGCCCAGACCGCCCTCCAGCCAGTTCACCGGACGGTTATAGGGGCTATTCCAATTTTCTACCCCATAGGATGTGGCCCCTGTGCGGCTCCAGCTGGCAAAAGCCTGCCAGGAATCCCTCGGTGTCACGTCATGGCTGTAGAACAGCCTGAGGTGCCAGCCGGAGCCTTCCTTGTAGCTGCCGCTGCCAGAAGGTGCGTTTTGCCTGGTCGTGCCCGTATAAGTGTAGCCCAGCCGTGCCAGGAATTGCCCATGCTCTCCGGCATGAAGATATTCCAGCTCCGGCAGGAGCTGATTGCCCGGAGAAATGCTGCCCTCCTCCTGGCGTTCACCTGTGCGGAGCCCGCCGACATCGAACACATCCGCCGAATATTTGTAATCATAATTGCCACGAATGGCATAACTCAACCGCGCAGTCAGACTGTTCTCTTCCGTAAGATGGCGCGTTACTTCAACCCCTGGAGTCACATTCCAGCCTTCGCCAAAGGAAGTATAGCGTGCCAGTCCCTCCGGCAACTGGGCATTTACATGAGTTGTCCGGCCTGTGGGCACGTTCACCGACAGCAGGTAATGCACATCATAGAGCTTATGGTCATTTTTATAAATGGCGGCAAGGGTGGTGTCCGTCCAGCCGGACACATGGCCATGCTCACGGCCGGAGGAGGAGGTCAGATAACCAGTATCAATTCCTAAATCCCATTTGCCCAGATTGGCATAATAGCTCTGCCCAATCACGAACTGGTGCCCGGAAAAGGGGCCATGCCAGTTGTAATACTCCAGACGGCTCTGCCAGGAGCTGCCTTCACCGAAATGCTCCAATTCATGCTCCGCCTGTGCCAGTTCCCCTGTTGCCTCCCTCTTATACTTCTCTGCCTCAATAAGGTTCTGCCCGGCTTCCTCACGCCATTTCTTTGTATCTTCCAGGTCTGTCTCCTGCTGCCTGATATCCGCTTCCGTATCCAGCTGCTCCTGGGAGAGATCTTCCACACGGGCACGGGCATCGCTTTCCGCGTCCTCAGCCGCATCCCTGGCAGCTTCCAGTTCGTCCAGGAAAGAATACATATCATCCAAGGCTGCCTCCTCAGCATCAAGCTCCGCGTCGATTTCTTCCAGGCGCTGCACAAAAGCCTCGCGCTGGCCCTCGCTTCCGGGCTGCTGCACAGTTCCGCTGGCGGCTGCCCCGCTCCGCAGCAATTCCGTGACCTGCTGCTGCACTTCCGCCAGGCGGTTCTGCTGCCAGTCAACGCTTTCCCATGCCTTCCTGATGCTTTCAGCCAGTACGTCCCGAGGCTCAGCCTCCGGGCCGCCCTCTGCCCTATCGCCTCCGAACTGCTGCTGGAAATCGGCCTGCACCTGGGCCTGGTCTTGCGTCAGGCTCTGTATGGAGGCTTCCTGCGCCTGGATTTGCGGCAAATAATCTGCCACAGCCTGCTGGCTGGCCAGAGCCGCCTGGGTGAGCTGCTCGCTTTCGGCACGGGCAGCGGCCAGTTCACCCACCATGCGTTCCAGATTGCGGCGGGCTGTCGCCAGGTTTTCCTGGGCCTGCAAGAGCCCCTGCTCCGCATTGCGCGCATCCTGACGGGCGGACTGCAGGGCTGCCTCTGCCTGCACCAGGGCTTCCCTGGCATCGGCCACAGCTTTCTGGGCCGCGTGGAAACTCCTGATGCGATCCCTGGCATCCCGCATGGTCTGGAAAGCCGCCGGCACATCATGCAGGGTTGACATGCTGGAGGCCGCAGCCTCTCCCGCTGGCAGCAGGGCCAGGGTGGAAACAGAAGCCGCCATAGCTGTCTGGCGCAGGGCCTCGTCCCGCTGCATGCGCCTGCGCCCCCGCCGCTCCAGACGATGGGCCCGCCCGGACAGCAGACGGCGCATGGCGGCCCGCTCTGCTGCTTCCAGGGTGCGGGCCAGCCTGAGTGTACGGGTCTCCTTGCGCAGCAGGCGCGTAGGCCGGGCGGCCAGCTTTTCCAGACGTGCGGCTTCTTCCGCTTCCCTGGCAGCCTTCACCGGCGCGAACTCCCTACGCCTTTTCCGGCTCATCCTCATGGCTCCTCACCCCTTGCCGTCTCCAGATCCACATACTCATCGCCATACAGCCGCAGTACCAGCCTGGTCAAAGGGCCTTGAGGCGGCTGGTAAAAAACCGGCTGGGAACAGAATAGAAAATAGTTGATGCGGTCACCAAAATGGCTGAGCCGCCAGAAACCCAGCAGGAAGGTGGCCGCACCTGCCAGGAAGAAGGTAAAGCCATAGCTCTGGGGGCCAAGCACCCACAGTCCCAGCAGTCCCAGCACCAGGTTCAGCCCCGCGAAGAACAGGGACACCAGCAGCACATCCTTCTGGTAATCAAAATAAATCAGCAGAATGTAAATCAGTTGCAAAATGCCGGTAAAGAAGGCCCCGAACAGGATGACATTGTACATATTGACCTGGGCATAGGTAATGCCGGCGCCCGAAAGCACGTAATTGCCCAAAGCCAGGAATACCAGGGTAAAGACAAGCTGAAACTCAATGATATGCCTGAGCTCGAACCACAGGGTATGCAGAAGATCCTTGCGGGCATCATCAATCTCCCGGAAATTGCCCTTGCGGGTGATGTAGGAAAAATAAACGGCATAGCGCTCGTAGAAATTCGTTTCCACCGTCACCACGAACATCATCATCAGGGGCAGAATGGACAGGAAGGCGAAGAAGGTCACCACATCATAAATTGGGGCGAATCTGTAGGTGCCTGCCACATCCACACCCCAGGGCCCCTGCCAAATGATGACGTTGGGCAGGAACAGCCCCAGCATATAGCCCTCGGAAATCAGGAACAAGCGCCAGTGCCGCTCCAAATAGGGCAAAAAGGCGAAATTCTGCCCCTTCTCCGGCAAGCCGAAATAATCGACAATATGCAGCATAAAGAGCAACACTATGGCAGCCATGCCCACATCCATGGCCAGCAGACCCGCCTGCTCCGCCGGCAGCACGCCCCCCTCCAGCAGTACCCAGGTCAGGAAAATGGCCAGCAGCACACCGAACAAATAGGACAACAGCAAGCGCTTGTATTTCTTCACCGCCGAAAGATAAACGCTCTCCGTCCAGGCCAGGAGCAGCAGGGCAAAGAACAGGTAGGCCAGGCATTTCGTGCCAAAATCCAGGGGCCTGCCCCAGAAAAATATTCCTGCCGCCATGCCTCCTAAACCTGTCAGTATGGCCCCCATCCCCAGCAGGGAAGCCGTCACATCCCCGAAGCGGCCTACGGACAGGCAGTCAGCCAGGTAACGGGTCAGAACCATGGTAAAGCCGCTGGACAGAACCTGGGAAAAGACAAAGGCATAGACAACCGAAGCCACAAAGATGCTGGAGGCCTCCCCTGCCACGCCATACCAAGAAAAAAGCATCTGCACTGCCAGCACCATGCTGGTCATCAGGGCAAAGGGCCCTGCCGTGATGATGGCAGAATATGAGTAGGCCCTGATATGGCCTGCTGCCGTGCGGGCCATGAACAGTTTCTTCAGCTCGAATCCCACGCCTGCCATCAGCGCCGCACCTCCTTCTCCTGCTCATAAATCTTCCGATAGCTTTCAATGAAGAACTCGTAGGTATACCCTCTTTTAGCCCTTTCATAGCCGATATTGCCCATCTTACGCCGCAACTCGAAATCCCTGGCCAGCCTGAGAATCTCCCCGGACATGGCCTCGAAATCCATGGGTGCCACAATGGAGCCTGCCGCCCCCAGGTGGTCGTCGGAAGGCCCGTATATAAGCTCACGGCAGCAGCCCACATCCGTTGTCACAAAGGGCCTGTGAGCGGCCTGCCCCTCCAGCACTGCCAGGGGCTGGCCCTCGCTGATGCTGGAGAGCACCATAACATCCATTTTGGGCAAATACTCCACTACATTCACCGAGCCTGTGAAATTCACATTGCGAATCTGCAGCATTTCCACCGTCTGCTGGCAAAGGGCGTAATAGTCAGGATCTTCCTCCAGGCCCCCCATCACGTAGAGCTCTGCATCAGGAAGCTCCTGCTGCACCAGGAAGAAGGCCCTGAGCAGGGTGACAATGTCCTTAATGGGCACCACCCGCACCACCGCCCCCACGGTAAAGGGGCCTTCATGCTGTTGCACCTCGGGAATATGCTCGAAACGCTCCATATGCACCCCGTTGGGCACGATGCCGATTTTCTCCGGGTCGCAGCCCAGGTCACGCTCGATCTCCGCGTTATGCTCAAAGAGCGTATAGACATGATCTGCCGTGGTATAGGAGAGCTTGGCCAGGTTATAGAAATACTGAATCCAGACGGACTTGAAATCCCCCTTGGCCCAGTCGCTCTTGATAATCTCCACCTCCCGCTCCCGGGAATAGATGCCGTGCTCCGTAATCAGGAAGGGCTTATGGTGTACCTCTGCCGCCAAGGCGCCGATAACGCCGCAGTAGCCTGTGGCCACGCTATGATAGACATCCGCCTCCGGCAGTTCCTGCTGCAGCAGGTAGAAGAGCGGCAGCAGCATGGAGCGCAGGGTCCAGAAGAAATCCGTAAAGGGCAGGTAACTGTAGCGCTCCTCATACACCCGCTGGATAACATCGAAGAAATCGCTGCTCATAAAGATGGTCAGGGGGCCATCCTTCATGTGTTCCGGCGTAAACAAGGCCGCCAGTTCCGTGACATTGATAGGCTTCTTGCCCACCACCAGATCATACAGCACCTCCCGTTCCTGGGCGCTCAGGATATTCTCCCGCATGCTTTTGGATTTCAGCTTCAGGATGGAGTCCAAAAACTCCTCCTGGATGCCCACCAGATTCTTGGGCAGCTTATACTTATAATTGCCCCGATCCTTCTCCTCCGCGCCTATGGAATACAGGAAGAACTCGTGCTCCGGCAAGCCCTGGATGAGCATTTGTACCCAGGAGGAAACACCGCCGACCACATAGGGATAGGAGCCCTCCACCAAGAGGCAGATACGCATCACGCTCCCTCCTTCCAGTAGATATCCGTCTCCGTTGATTTTGTCTCAATCATGTAAGCATCATCACCGATGGGGACAGCACTGCCGCCCTCTACCCGCTCTATTTCCTTCTCCGTGCGCAGCACAAAGCGCAGGGGATGCCGGAAACTCCAGCAGGTCAGGTGCAGATGATCCTGCTCCCGCCTGACCCGGTAATCCATATCCAGATAATCATCGAAATACCCGGCACATTCCGAGTCAGTCACCGGCCGCAGCCAGCCAAAACGCTCATTGATCTCCGCCAGGAACTTGCGGAAATGGTCTTCCATCGTGCCCCAGGACAGATCCTTGCTCTCCTCATAGAACAGTTCGTCAGGATGCACAAAGTGGCTGAAATTGCCGATATAATTGATCACGCTGATATTCTCATACATCTGCTGCCTGGACGGGGAAAAGCCTGCCGAAGTGCGCGGTATCTCATGGACGCCATCATCATGCCGCTCATAGTCCTGGATATAGGCACGGGAGGCATAGGGGCCGTCAAAGAGGGAAGAAAAGATCTTGACCTCCGGGAAGACCTGCAAAATGGCCTCGCGCCCCTCAGGGCTAAGTATATCCGAAGGAGGAACATAGCACTTAAATGTATAGCCCGGATAAGCCTCCTTGATATAGCGCCTTAGCTCCTGCAGCCCCTCTATCATATCCGCCTGGCTTGCCCAGGGCACATACTCCAGCTCACCTGGCACATAGTTGTCCGGAGCCAGGGACTGGTGATTGTAGCCATGCAGCCCCAGCTCTCCCCCCATATCCAGCAGCTCGCGGCCATAGACTATCAGGCTGTCCCTCGCCTTGCGGCCTGCGGCCGGCCCGAAGGGGCCCTTGACCTGGTCACCATAGCTCTCGATAATAAGCCCCGTATACAGCAGGCCGAAATCCTTCGCGCAACCGCGCATAAAGGGCCACCAGATATTGCGGTAAAAATCCTCGGTGGAGACCCCAAGCTCATCATAGATTTTCTCATAGTAGCCCTCCGGCACCGGCGAGGGGAAGTCGTCTATGAAAAAGAGCTTCGTGCCCAGCACCGGATAGATGGCGCTGTCACCGCAGTGGTTAATCAGGGAGGACAGCAGGCCGATATTGGTCTTGTCATCCCGCACAATGCCATTGTACATATAGCAACGGCCCTGCCCGAACTTATGCTCCCAGACCAGAGGCATGCCGTCATAGGAGCGCACATGCACCTTTGCCTCCGGCATGAGGCTGACCTGGGACGCATTGGTATTGTAAGCAGTCCCCTCGCCAAAGGAAAAGCCCTTGCCACCAAACAGGAAATCCGTCTCCAGGCTGATGCCCTTCACATTCGCATCGCCGCCGACTGAGGCAAGACCCAGGGCCGCCAGGCGCTCTGCCTGCCAGGGCCCGTCCAGCGCCTTTTCCGGGCGCATGAAGAACACCGCCGTCCCCCCCTCCTCCACGTAGCTTTGCAGGGCCTGCCAGGACGCTATCATATCCAGATAGCCGGACAGCACCAGCACCCCCTGGTAATGGGAGGACATCTTTAAAGTGGCATCGGTAATAGGCGCATCCGCAAAGCCTTTCTTCTGCTGGGCCAGCAGCCACTCGATTCTATGGCGCGCAAACACGCTGGAAACATCATGGGGGTCATAAAGCACCAGATAGGTATCCTTCGTTTCCTCCACCGGCTCCCCCTGGGGAGGTGAGCTGGGTAGCTGGGTGTCATTGGCTGGCGCTCCCAGATGCAAAAAACCATCCATGCGGCTGAACTGGAAGAAGCAGGCCAGCACGATTACAAAAGCGCAAATGGCCAGGATGCCCCGCTTATCCATGGTTGACCGCCCCCCTATCCCAATAGCGGATAACCCGCAGTGCCTCCGGCGTCAGTTCCATGGGGCAGGCCTTCATCTCCGAAAGCTTCTGCTGCAACTCCTCCGGGCGCTTCCAGGCCGCATAAAGCTCAATATATTTCAAATACGGCTCCTCCCGCTGGGGGAATGCCTGCATAAATTCCTCCGCTGCCTGCTCCGCCATGGTGTAATCACCCATGGAAATGAGCTGCTTGATTTCCTCCGAGTAATACTCCATATTATCCGGGCAAAGCTTGGTAAGATGGGCCAGCAGCCCCACATAATCCCCCTGCTTCTTGCGCCAGGTCACATGGTCGATAAACTTGCGCTGGGATATATACTCCTTCAGCAAATCCGCGTACTTCTGCAAGAGGGGAAGGTTCTCCTGCTCCTTGCCGGACAGCACCCCCGAAGTGCCCTCGAAAAGCTGTGTCTCCAATTTCTCCATGCGGGTGGTGAGCATGGAAACCGCATAGTAGGCAATCTCGCGATCCTTGTCATGCATGGCCATCTGCAGGATATTCTTGTTCTCCACCATGGACTGCTTGATGGCCTCCGTAAAAAAGCGGCGCTTCCGCTGCTGGTCATCCACCAGGAAGGCATCATTGAGGGGGACAATATCATCATCCACCTGGGTGCCCGTAAAGAAGGCTTCTCCCTGGGATTCCAGTTCCGGGGTTTGCCCTTCCCACAGCCCCAGGATAGAGCCCATCAGCTTGAACAGGCACATAATCAGCAGGCCAAATACCGGCACGAACAGCACAATGGCCGCCTCCGTAAAGGCCCGGATGCGTGTCTTGCCCCGCAGGTCAACCAGCAGGAATATTCCGGTGGCAATGACATGCAGCAGCATGAACGCCATGAAATCCAGATCCAAGCCTGCCATGCTATACCACCGTCCCATCGCTTTCCGTTATGAGGCCGGCACTGCGCAGCCGTTCCTGCACCATGCCTTTCACGGACTCATCGGCATCCGGCAGCAGGAGATAAACCTTGCCTTCCAGCTCCCCCATGAAATCCTCATTGCGTATCAGCCGCCCGCAGCGCTCGTCCACCGCCGCATAGTCAAGGCCCGTCATATCCACCCGCAATACGGAAATCTCCAGTTCCCCCTGCAGCAGGCGCCTGTCTCTGAGCTCTTGTATGATGGCACGGAAAGCAGGCTCCTTCAGCACCCTGGTACCTGCATGGTAGCGGCGCTCCTGCACCTCTGCCTCATACTGGTAAGCACGGCCCATGGAGGAGGAAATCAGGCGGGTGGTGATGGACAGGAGATTCTGCTGGTAGAGGCTCCACTGCTCAAAGGACATGCCAAAAATCTCTATAACCGCTATGACCTCATCCTGATAGACAATCGGCGCCGCAAGATCCGGCGTATCCTTGACCAGTTCCCGGTTCACATAGATGGACTTCTCCTGCACCAGATTCCTGAGATATGCGTGATCCTCCACCCTCAGGGAGTGGGGACGGGCCTGGGCCAGGCGTCCCATGCGCACCTTCTGGCGCAGGAAGTACCCGCCTTTGCCCATCACATAGACAGCAATATCCTCCACTGCCAGCACCTGGGCCGTGACAGAGGCCGCCTGGGTGAAGATATTCTCCGTAGCCACGCTGTCCAGCTGCCGGATAATGCGGTAAAGCCTGCCGATGCTGTCATCGGAATTCACTATCTGGCGATAGAGCTTGTCCTTCACCGCCACATTCTCATCATACAGGGAGCGCAGGAAATCGTAGCGCTCCTGGGCCTGGGAAGCCTGCCAGGCCGCCGCCTCCCGCTCGTAGGTGCGCCCGTCCGCAAAATACCCCGTGGCCACCGCCACGAAAATATAGGAAATGAAATGCAGCAAATGCCGCGGCATGTAGAGCAGCGCCACCGCGTTAGCTCCCTGCAGCAGCAGCGACACCAGCAGGATAACCGAGGAGAAAGCCATGGCTAAGAGGGCCTGGCGCTTGCCGTACAAAAGGCCCATTACGCCTATGTAAACAAAGTTCACATCAAAATATATCCAGGGATTCACCGGGCTGCCGTCCTGCCAGTAGGCTATCAGCGCCATCAGCAGGGCGCCCAGGATATTTTCCCCGTAGGGAATCAGCTTTTCCTTCAGTGCCCTGAGCTTCTCTTTCCGTTCCTGTTCCTTGTCGGCCTCCACCTGTGCCTTGGCCAGAGCCCGCTCACCCTCGACAGTCAGTCTCAGGCCCTCCTGCAGGGCGTATTTGGCGCTCCAGCCCAATTCCTTCTGGGCAGCTTCGGGCTTTGGCAGCGGACGGGAAAAAATCTCCTGTCCCTCTGCCAGGGTCAGTTCCTTGCCCGTTGCCTGCCGCACTGCTTCCAGGGCCTCCGCCGCAGTATAGGCAGAGCCGCTCATCAAATTCAGCGGCTCCCCTGCATAGCCCCTCGCAACGGCCCGGTAGATGCCATAAACCGCATCATCCACATACAGGAAGTCGCGCTGTCCTTCCGTGTCAATAAAGCCGGTACACACGTCACCTGTTTCAGCCGCCTGCAGCCATTCCCCCAAAAGGCCCTCCCGTGCAGTTTCCCCTGTGCCGTAAATCTCCGGCGTGCGCAGGATAGTAACCTGCAGCCCGCTGGTCTTCTGCCAGGCCAGAACAGTATCCTCGGCCAGCCGCGCGGACTGGCTGCACGGTTCCGTCTGTCCCTCCCTGGGCAGGGCACGCAGGGAAGACAGCAGGAAGAAATGCCTCACATTGTATTTATGGGAAAGGGCCAGCAGCTCATTGAGCTCCGACAGCCACTTGCCCTCGCCTCCATCCATGCGGGTGCGTCCCAAAGAGAACATAACAATGGGTATATTCTGAACTCTGAAAATCTCCAAAGGCTCCAGGAATTTCAGCTGTCCCTCCGCCTCCGGCTCCAAATCAAGCGGCAGCGCATAATAATCCCAGCCCTCCTTGGCGAACAGCCGTTGCAGTGCCTCCCACCAAAAGCACTGCCAGCCCGCTATCAGCACCTTTTTGCCCAGTACATCCTCCGCAGCCATACCCTCCACCATCCCTTTCGGCAGATTTCCGTTTTTTCAGCTTGATTTCATTTTCTATTCTACAGGGACACAAAAATTCCCTTCCCCGGCAGAAAATATATCCGCCGGAAAAGGGAAAGAAACGTCTCATTCTGTTATGAATCAGCCGTGCAAAGGACAATCAGCGCGTGCTCCAGGCACTCCTCCCCCGCCTGGCCTGTCTTCAGCAAATAATCCCCGTCAATAAGCTCCAGCATCCCGCGTTTCAGCACCGATTCCGGGAACTTCGCGGCCGCCCGGCCCAGCTTCTCCGCAATATAGGGATTGAGCCCCAGGGGCTGGGCCAGGGCCTTGCCCCGCACTCCACTGGAAATCAGCACACGGGCCTGCCAGAGCTGGCGCACATGCCGCGTCAGGAGGGCCAGGATAATCGTGAAATACGTCCCCTCCGCAAGCTGCCTGTCCAGCAGGGCCAGGGCCTGCCTGGCATCCCGCGCGCTCACCGCATCCAGAAGGGCGAAACCCGACACCTCCGGGATACCGGCAAAGACCTGCACCAGCTCCTTTTTGGAGATAAGGCGCCTGTCCGTAAAGAGGGCCAGCTTATCAAACTCCTTGTCCAAAAATTCCAGGGAAATGGGCTGCATCAGGCTGACAGCCCCCTGGAAATAGGCCAGGGCTTCCTTGTCAAGCTGCTTGTCTATGGAATTCAGCTTGCCCGTCAGCCAATCGCCGATATTCCAGGCACGCACCGGCTCTGCCTCCAGCACCAGCCCGACTTTTTCCACGGCCTTGTAGAGTTTCTTGCGCTTATCCGGTTTCGTGTCCGTCACAAACAGCAGATAGCTGTACTCCGGCATGTTTTCCAAAAAGGACAGCAGGCGCTGCCGGGACTTGTCATCGCCCTCCCGGCCACTCCCCTCCCCTGCTTTTTGGGAGCTGGCCTTAAAGAGGCATGTATCCTGCACCAGCACCACATTCTTGTCCGCAAAGAATGGCACCGTATCCAGCGTGCCCAGCAGCGTGTCCAGATCTACGTCACCCGTGAATTTTTGCAGGCCATCCTGCAGCGCCCCTGGGTCAGGGAACAAAAGCTGCAGCACTCGCTCCCTGGCCTTTTCGATATAATAATGTTCCTCCCCTGCCAGCAGGAACACATGGGGCAGCGGCCCCTGCCTTAGAGCTGCCATCAGTTCACCGTATTTCAAGTTCTTTTCCCCCATTAAGGGCACTCATTGCGCAGTTCCCTAATTCAGCATGCCCTTTTCCTTCAGGCTGACAAAACGGTTATTGCCGATAATGATGTGATCCAGGACAGGAATATCCATCACCTGCCCCGCCTTCCGCAGACGCTCCGTGACGGCAATATCTTCCTTGCTCGGTGCCGGGTCCCCGGAAGGGTGGTTATGCAGCAGGATCACCGAAGCTGCCGAGTAGCGCACCGCCGCCTCAAAGACCTCCCTGGGATGTACCACGGAAGCCGTCAGGGAGCCGATGGAGATCTCCGGCATCGCCAGGATATGGTTCTTCGTATTGAGCAGCAGCACCGCAAAATGCTCCTTCTGCTCGAAGCGGAAGCGGGGCATGGCGAAATGGGCCACATCCTCCGGGCCGTGCACCACCTCGACCTTGGCTGCCGCCATGGAAAGCCGCCGCCCCAGCTCCACTGCCGCCAGCACCGTGGCTGCCTTCGCCGGGCCCAGGCCCGGCAGCTCCGCAAGCTCCGCTGCCGACATGCGGATAATGCCTGTGAGCCCCAGCCCCTGGTAACGGGCCAAAACCTGCTCTGCCAAGCGCAGAACCGAGTGCTCGCGGGTTCCCGTCCTCAGGAGCACCGCCAGCAGTTCCGCATTTGAGAGCACGGATGCGCCGTAGGCAATAAGCTTTTCCCTGGGACGCTCCTCCTCCGGTATGTCCCTGACCATAAGCGTCTCCAGCTTACTTGCTGCTTCCTTTCCCATACAGATCTACCCCCGCTTTTTTCGCCAACAGGGCTGTCCGGTACAGCGGCAGCCCCACCACATTGGAATAAGAGCCTTCGATTCCCTCAATAAATACTGCTGCGCCACCCTGCAGGGCATAGGCCCCCGCCTTGTCCAGGGGCTCCCCTGTGGCCACATAGCGGCTGATTTCCTCTGCCGTCAGCTCCCCAAACTGCACCTGGGTGCTTACGGCCTCGGAAAAGGTCTGCCCCCCTGAGACCCAGGCAATGCCTGTCAGCACCTCGTGCCTGCGCCCGGAAAGGGCAGCAAGCATGGAGCATGCCTCCGCCGCATCCCTGGGCTTGCCGTAGATTTTGCCCTCCAGGGCTACCACCGTATCAGCCCCCAGCACGGCCTCCCCCGGATGCTCCCTGGCCACCGCCTCCGCCTTGGCTGCCGCATTGAGCCGCACCAATTCTGCCGGGGACTCTGCCTGGGATAGTTCCTCGGCCTCGCTCACTTCCACGCGAAACAAGGCCCCGATCTGCTGCAGCAGCTCACGCCTGCGAGGCGAGCCGGATGCCAGAATAAACATCTGCCTGCCTCCTTTCAGTTGAACCTGCGGAACAGATAGACCGCCAGCACCACTCCCAGAATGCTGATCAAATTCGGCGCAAAGGCCAGCCCCAGGGTAAACTGGATGACATACAGGTTAAAGGTGGCCGGTGCCACGTCAAAGACCGGATATGTATCCACCAGATAAGGCATAAAGCCCGACAAAACATCCACCTTGCTTAAAAGCTGGCCTAAAAGCCCGCCCAGTATGGCCCCAATCACCACATATAACACACACATGCCGGTTCCCCGGCTCCCTCCGAACCTGGCCAAAAAAATCCCCTCCAAAACTTGACTATTCGTTCCGGCAGCAAAAAATCCTGCCCGGAAAAGTTTACCCCTTTCCAGGCAGGATGTAAAGGTCATTGCTATGCTCAAATCAGATACCGCAGATAAACATAAACCGTGGACAGGACGATGGTAAAGATCATAATGGGGAAGCCCACTTTCAGGTAGTTGATGAAGGTGATGCGCACTCCCCGCTCGGCTGCCAGCCCCGCCACGATGAGATTGGCGCTGGCGCCCACCAGGGTGCCGTTGCCTCCCAGGCAGGCACCAAGGGCCAGGCTCCACCAGATTGGCTCCAGATTGGAAACGCCCATTTCCCCCATGCCCTGTATGAGAGGAATCATGGTGGCCACAAAAGGGATATTGTCCAGCACCGAGGACACAATGGCCGAGAGCCAGAGTACCAGGAGGGAGGTCGCTGTCACGTCCCCGCCGGTGAGCTCCACTGCCTGCTGGGCCAGGCTGCCGATAATGCCTGTCTCTATCAGTCCGCCTACGGCGATGAACAGGCCGATAAAGAAGAAGATGGTCGCCCACTCCACTGATTTCATGGTGCTTTCCACCAGATGATGGCTGCCCCCTGCCAGGAGCAGGAGCAAGAAGCCCCCTGCCAGGGCAATGGTGGAATTTTCGATATGGGTCAGGGAATGGGTGAAGAAGCCCAGGATAGTCAGTCCCAGCACGAACAGCGCCTTGTAGAGCAGCTTCATATCCTTCAGGGATTCCTTCTCGTCCATCTGCATCATTTCCGCCTGCAGTTCCGGCTTGGTCTCCAGATTCTTGCGGTAGATGACTTCCATGATAAAGATGACAATGGCCAGATTGATGAAGGCAATGGGAGCCAGGTTCTCAATGAAGGCCACAAAGGTCAGTTCCTTGACGGCGCTGCCGATCATGATGTTCGGCGGGTCGCCTATCAGGGTGGCTGTACCGCCTATATTGGAGGCGATAATCTGGGTCAGCAGGAAGGGTATGGGCTTCAGGTGCAGTTTCTGGGTAATGGAGAAGGTAACAGGCACCATCAGCAGTACCGTGGTCACATTATCCAAAAAAGCGGAAAAGACCGCCGTGATAAGCCCCAGGTATATAAGCAGGCGGCGCGGCTCCGCCTTGGCTACCTTCGCGGCCTTGACCGCCACATAGTCGAACAGGCCGGTGTGGCTGGTGACTCCCACCAGCACCATCATGCCCACCAGCAGCCCCAGGGTATTGAAATCCACATGGTGTATCGCCTGCTCCTGGGACAGGATGCCCAAGAGCAGCATAGCCACTGCTCCCAGCACCGCCGCCACCGTGCGGTGTATTTTTTCCGAGACAATCACCATGTACATGAATACGAAAATAATGCCTGCCAGTGTTGCCATTACTGCCTCCTTTTCTCTGCAAAAAAAAATAGACGGAGCCTGCTGCTGAACAGACTCCACCTAAAATCTCCCTATACAATTATAAGGCCATTGTTCCAGATTTGCCGTAGGCAAATCCTCCTCTCGGCCTTTCAACGAGGCAGGAGATATGCTCCCGCCTGCTAAGATGTACACCCCCACTTACAGAAGTGGGGGACATCTTCTGCCTCGTTATACTCTTTAAAGGAAAAATGTTCCTCTCAAGATGCCACATTCTCCCCCACCATCCTCAAGAGGGTCCCCCGCCCCCCAATGGGGGCGGACTTTTGCTGCGCTGTGCAGGAGGCAACGGTAATCCCGCGCCCAGGGATGGGCGCTGCCGCCCTCGTTCTCCAAGGAAGGGAACCAGTGTCCCGCCTCGTCCATATCCGCAATAATTGCCCGATATGCGGCCATCTGCTGCGTCATCGTCAGTCGCCATAGCCCGCTATGGCTCCTTCCTCTTCCTTGCACCTGACCACATCTCGAACAATTATTTTTGCGTATCTGAACGAGGTGGGACACCAGGGCGGCGGTTTTCTTTGGTTACTTTCTTTGTCCACACAAAGAAAGTAACACCACGAGCCATGCCCGTCAGCAAAAAAATCTCTCTTCAAGGGAAGGCTTTTTCTTTAGCGAGTACAGGTACATCATACCATAGCATAACACACTAGGTCAATTTGCGCTGGGCGAAAAAAAGAAAAATAATGGGTATCACCAGGAGGGTAAAGACCGTGGAGGTCAAAAGGCCGCCGATAATGACCCAGGCCATGGAGACCCTGGTCTCCGAGCCTGCGGTCAGGGACAGGGCCATGGGCAGCATGCCCACCATCATGGTGATGGTAGTCATGCATATGGGCCGCAGGCGCACGCGGCCTGCCTCTATAATGGCTGCCAGGGGCTCCCGCCCCCGCTCCATCAGGGTCAGGGTATAGTCTATCAGGAGGGTGCCGTTCTTGGCCACAATGCCGTCCATCACCAGAATACCAATCATGGAGTACAAATTCAGCGTATTATGGGTTAAAAGCAGCAGCAGAATGGAACCTATCAGCCCCAAAGGCAGGGAGAACATGCGGATAAAGGGAGTAACTACGGATTCGTAGAGCACCGCCAGCAGCATGTAGATAAGCACCAGTGCCAGGAACAGGGCAGAGAGCAGTTCCGAGAAAGTCTCATCCATGCGGGTGGCCTGTCCCCTGAACTGATAGGTGACACCCACTCCCAGTTCCATGTTTTTCAGGGCCTTCTGCACATCGGCAGCCACATCGCCGATGGGCCGCCCCGCTAAGTTGGCACCGATGGCGATAGAGCGCTGCCTATCCACCCGGCGGATGCTGACGGGCCCCCGCCCATTGGAGATGGTGGCAATATCACCCAGATAGATAAGCTGTCCCCCTGCCTGAATGGGCACATGGGCCACATCAGAGGCACGGTAGCCGTCCGCTCCCTGGAAGCGCACCTTGATGCTTGTATCCTGGCCGCTGTTCAGCACATCATTCTTCAGTTCCCCCGCCGAAATGCCGGAAATGGCCGAAGCAAAGGCTGTCTCCACATCTGCCAGGGAAGTGCCGTAGGTCTTCAGCTTCTCCCGATCCACCCGGAGCTGCAGCTCCGGCATGCCCTCCACATAGGTGGAATTCACGTCCGTGACGCCCTGCACCTCTGTCCGCAGGATGGCCATGACCTTCTCCGCCGCCCCATTCAGCTCGTCAGGGTGATTGCCCCGCAGCTCTATCTGCAGCGCCCCGCCCCCATTGCGGGCACCACCCCCGGAGATGCCCGCCACATTGGTCTGGGTCTCCGACACCCGCACCTGGGCAGTAGGGATGGTACTTGCAAAGCGGCGCACTTCATTTGCCACCTGCCAGACCGTGCGGCTGCGCTCTGTCCTGTCCACCAACTGCACCTTGATGCGGCCTTCGTAAGCGGTGGAGCCCCCTGCCTGGGTCATGTAGTATTTGACCTCCGGGATCTCCGCCAATTTTGTCTCCAACTGCCGCGCCACCTTGTTGGTTTCCTCTGCCGAGGAGCCCACAGGCGCCTGGATATTGATGGTAAAGCTGGACTCATCCGTCTGGGGCATGTACTCCGTGCCCACCGCCCCCAGGGGCACCAGGGCCAGCACTCCGACAAACACCGCAAGGATAGTGAGCAGCAATTTCTTCTGATGCCCCAGGCTCCAGCGCAGAAGCTGCTCATAGCCCTCTACTGCCTGCTGCTCCAGGTTATCCAAGCGCTGCCACAGCCTGCCCACGGGGGGCTGATAGCCCTGCCTGTAGAAGCGGGAGGCCAGCATGGGTGTCAGTGTAAAGGAAACAAACAGGGAGAAGGCCCCCGCAAACACGATGGTCAGCCCGAACTGCCGGAAATACTGGCCTGTCATGCCCTCCATAAAGGCAATGGGCATAAAGACCGCCGCGTCGCAGAGGGTGATGGCCACCGCCGCCATGCCGATCTCCGTGCGGCCCTGCTCCGCAGCCTCCCTGGGTGCCTCCCCCATCTGCAAATGCCTGGTGATATTTTCCAGCACCACAATGGAATCATCCACCAGTATGCCTATGCAGAGGGTCATGCCCATCAGGGACATCATGTTGAAGGTGAAGCCGCAGAGGTACATCACGAAGAAGGTGGCAATCAGGGATGTGGGTATGGCAATCATAACCGCTGCCGTGCTGCGCCAGCCCCGCAGGAAGAAGAACAGCACCAGCCCGGTGGTAATCAGTCCCTCTGCCAGCGTCCCCATGGTATTATGCAAAGAGGTCTGCACATAGTCCGCATCATTTGACACTACGATAAACTGGTACTCAGGATAATCCCGGCGCAGCTTCTGCACGCTGTGCATGATACCCGCCGCTGTCTCCACCACATTGGCATCGCTGTTCTTGTAGATGAGGACATTGATGGCATCCTCGCCGTTCAGCCGCCCGTAGCGCTCCGTGCGGGCAGACTGCTCCCGGATGGTCGCTACCGCAGTCAGGGGGATGGGCTGGCCGGAGGCATTATCTACTTGTACCTGCTCAATATCCGCCACGGATTTGTACTGGGCAATCACCCGCACATCGGACTTGGTGGTTTCCGTATAGACGGAGCCGGAGGGCAGCAGCTGGTTCTCACTGCGCAGGGCGCTGGCGATTTTATCCAGGGTCAGTTGGTAGGCCGCCATCTTGTCGCGGTTTACCTCTACTGCCACTTCATTGTCCCGCCCGCCGTGGAGCTCCACCTCCGACACGCCCCCGGCCTGCTGAATGATTTCCTGAAAGACATTCTCTGTCTGGGAATAGGTATCCGCCAGGCCGTAGGGGGACATGACAGCCAGCTCCACAATGGGCTTGGCATTGATATCCCGCTTGATGACCACGGGCGAATCCGCCTCATCAGGCAGCCGGTTCTTGATGGCCTCCACCTTCTTGGTGGCTTCAATGGCCGCCATATCCGCATCTGCCTTGAACTCCAGCTCCAGGCCAATGCGCGCCCGCTCATAGCTGGCAGTGGAGGTAATCTTCTTTACGTCCGACACCGAGGACAGGGCATCCTCCACCGGCTTCACGATTTCCTGCTCCACGGACTCCGCGCTGGCCCCCGGATATTTCACCGTGACCGTAACATAGGGCGTATTCAGGGCCGGCAGCAGCTCCACGCCGATGCGGTAGTAGCTGTACAGCCCCAGAACCACGAAGAAGGCCACAATCATGGAAATGCCCACGGGGCGCTCTATGGAAAAACGGGTAAGATTCATGCGCCCTCACCCGCTTCCTGCCCTTCCTCCTGGTAAACAGCCTCCACCTCCATGCCTTCCCGCAGGCGATCCTGGTTCGTGATAATGACCACATCTCCCTCGGAGAGGCCGGACAGAATCTCCTGCATCTCATCATTCATCAGGCCGATTCTGACCTCCCGTTCCTCAGCCCTGCCCTCCTCATCCAGCACCCAGACCGTCTGCCTGCCGCTGCGGGAGAGGACTGCCCCCTTGGGCACGAACAAGGTTTGGGGGCGCTGGAGAATATCCAGGGCCGTATGGGCAAAGAGGCCCGCCTTGATTTCCCCGGTCTTATCCTCCTGCAGCTCCACCCTGACCTGATAGGTCTTGGAGCCTGCGTCCATGGCAGGGCTGACATAAGTGATGCGCCCCGGATAGTCACGGCCCAGGGCATCAATCGTCACCTGAACCTCCATGCCCGGCTCCAGAATGGCCGCATCAGACTCGGACAGGGTACAGTCCACATTGGTATGGCTATTATCCACCAGGGACAGCAGCTTGGTGCCCGCCGTCACCAGCTCCCCCACCTCTGCCTTGCGATAGCCGATAATGCCTGCCCTGGGGGCACGCAGGTACATGTCCTCACGCTGCTGCAAAAGTGACTGGGCTCCCCGCTCCGCCTTCTCCGCCCCGTAGCGTTTCGACTGCACGCTGGCGGGGATGCCGTCCTCCACCTGATTCTCCAGGATCTCAAAGGCAGCCTGGCTGGCCATGAACTCCTGCCGCACAGAATCCAGGGTGTCCTGAGAAATGGCACCAATGGAGAACAAATATTCATTGCGCTCATACTTGCTCTTTTCCAACTCGTAATTCGTCCTGGCCTTCAGGTAATTGGCCTCATAGGTGGCTTCCGCCTCATGGGCATCCGCCCTGGCCGCCCCGGCCTGGGCCTGCTGCTCCAGAATGGAAATATCCAGATCTGCCGTATCCTGCACCAGGAGGATCTCCCCGGCCTCCACCCTGTCCCCCAGCTCCACCCGCACCTCCGCTATGCGCCCGGAGTATTTCGGGGCCAGGGCAATATCCGCCGCCGCCACCGTCTGGCCGGAGAGCACCACATGCCGCATCATATCCCGGCGACTGAGCTCCATCACCTGCACCAGAGGCTTCTGCATCACGCTCCTGGGCTGCTCGTCCCTTCCATGGCCGAAATACATATAGAGGGCCAGGGCAAAAACTGCGCCCAAGGCCAATACAATCAGCCCCTGCCGCTTATTCATGCCCTTGATTCTCTCCGCAATTTTCCCCTGATGGCGCATCCCGGCCAGCTCCTTTGCTATACTCTTTAAAAAAATCCTCTCAAGCTGCAACCTCTTTACCCCCACCACCCTCAAGAGGGTCCCCCGCCCCCAAGGGGGCGGACATGTGCTACGCAGAAGGCAATGGTAATCCCGCGCCCAGGGATGGGCGCTGCCGCCCTCGTTCTCCAAGGAAGGGAACAAGGGCGGCGGTTTTCTTTGGTTACTACGAAATCTTAGCAAGCGCAAGCCGTAGGCGTAGCGGGAGCTTAGATTTCGTGTAAGGGCGTGTGGACACCGCAGGTGTCCAGTAAGTTTACTTTCTTTGTCCACACAAAGAAAGTAACACCACGAGCCGTGCCCGCTAGGGCGTGTTGATTAATTCACTCAGCCCATCTTCATGGGTCTTGACTGCCCCTGCTGCGTTGACAAATCCTCAGCATAGCACCACTATGCCTGCGGTTTGTCGCCTTGCATGGACAGCCAATCCCCACAAATCTGGACTAAGCTCATTTAATCAACACGCCCTAGTGAAAAATTCTTTCCTCAAAGGGAAGACTTTTACCAGTTTAGTGCAAATTTCAAACCTTGCCAAGACCTGCTTTTCGCGATAAAATGGAAGAAGTCGATTTTTATCAATTTTCTATAAATATTAACACCAGAAAGAAGGTCATATTATGCAGGCAGTAAAAATACGTGAGAACATCTATTGGGTGGGAGCCATCGACTGGTCCATGCGCTCCTTCCACGGCTATGAAACGGGGCGCGGCTCCACCTATAACGCCTACCTGATCATGGATGAAAAAATCACCCTGATCGACACCGTCAAGCACGGCTTTGAAGAAGAACTTTTGCAGCGGGTGCAGAGCATCGTGAACCCTGCCAAAATTGATTACATCGTGTCCAGCCATGTGGAGCCTGACCACTCCGGCTCCATCCCCTTTATGCACGAGCACTGCCCTAATGCCACCATCATCACCAGCCAGCCCCAGGGCCTGAAGGGCCTTACCGCCCGCTACGGCGAGCTGCCCTATCAGGCCGTGAAAGCCGGGGACACGCTGAAGCTAGGCAGCCGCACCCTGTCTTTCGTCCCCACCCCCATGCTGCACTGGCCGGACAGCATGGTCACTTACTGCCCGGAGGAAAAAATCCTCTTTTCCAATGATGCCTTCGGCCAGCACTACGCCACCAGCTCCCGCTTCGATGACGAGAACGACCTGCCCGTCACCATGCACGAGGCCCAGAAATACTATGCCAACATCCTGATGCTCTACGGCCAGCAGGCCCAGAAGGCCCTTGCCGCCCTGGGTGGGCTCGACATCGACCTTATCGCCACGGGCCACGGCCTAATCTGGCGCAAGTACATCAAGGAAATACTGGCAAGCTACCAGAAATGGTCCAAGCAGGAGCTGGAGGAGAGGGCCGTGGTGGTCTTTGACAGCATGTGGCACTCCACCGAGCTGATGGCCCGCGCCATTGCCGAGGCCTTCGAGGGAAAAGGCATTCGCTGCAATTACTACGACCTGAAAGCCAATCATTACTCCGACATTGTTACCGATGTGCTTACCGCCAGATACCTGGCCGTAGGCTCTCCCACCCTCAACAACCAGATGATGCCCACCGTCGCCAGCTTCCTCTGCTACCTGAAGGGGCTGGCACCGAAGAACCACAAGGCCTTCGCCTTCGGCTCCTACGGCTGGGGCGGCCAGAGCATCGCCTTGGTGGAGGATGAGCTGAAAGCCTGCGGCTGCGAAATAGTGCTGGAAAAAATCCGCCAGGCCAATGTGCCCACGGAAGCCGACCTCCGCGCCATCGCGGAAAAGGTGCAGGGCATCCTGTAAAAATCAATCAATGACAAAGGGGCAAACACGGTCTGTATCTGTGTTTGCCCCTTTTTTCGTACTCTTATTTGATGAGGGTAAGCCGCCCCAGCCTCAGTGCTCTTTCCTTGGCGCTTTCCGCCGAGTCTCTGTTCTCACCCTCCACCTGCACATGCTTATGCCTGGCCCGTTCCAGCCCCGTGGGCTTCACATGGCGCTGCTGCTCCTGATCCTTATACAGGAGTTCCAGCATATTTACCTGCTTCAAAAACTCCTTCAGGCAGCCGCTCTTGCGGGCCTGGCGGATTTTGCTGGCCAGCAGCACCACCGCCTCATCCTGCACATCCAGCAGGCTCCCCCGTTGCAACAGAGGCTCCAGCCCCTCTGCCAGGCCAATGCGCTCAAGATAAGAGGCCAGGTTGCCGCGAAAATATGCCAGCCGCATACGCTCCTGCAAACGGATGGCCCCGCGCACCATGATACTGTCCAGCCGCTCCTCAAAACCCGCATGCTTCATGGCATGCACACTTCCTCAGACATGAACATCCCCCTACTCGCATAACACACTCTGAGGTTAGTTCGCTAAGGAGCAGTTTTTTTCCTGCTTTTTGTTAAAAAAATAAAATTTTATCCGCACGCCCTACTCCGTCTGGGGCACAACCTTGGGCAGCTTGCCCGTCTTTACCTTGGCCCGCAGGTCAACGATAAAGGTGGTGCCCTTGCCCAACTCGCTGGCAATGGAGATATGCCCCTTGTGGAGATTCACAATCTCCTGGGCAATGGCAAGGCCCAGGCCATTGCCCCCCATTTCCCTGGAACGGGCCTTGTCCACGCGGTAGAAGCGGTCAAAGACCTTCTCCTGGTCTTCCTTGGCAATGCCGATGCCCGTATCCGAAACAGCAAACTTCACATGGCCCTTCTCTGCCTGGGGCATAAAGACCGTCACCGTGCCCCCCTCCGGCGTGTACTTCACGGCATTATCCACCAGAATCAGCACCAACTGGCGAATCTTCTGCTCATCCGCCTGGATATCGGTTTTTTTCAGCCCTTCGGCACGCAGGGTAATATTTTTCTGCTCCGCCAGGGGCTGCATCAGGCGGGCCGTCTGCTCGATAAGCCCTGCCAGCTCAAACTTCGAGGGCTTCAGCTTCAGCGCCTTATTGTCGCTGCGGGCCACCACCAGAAGATCACCCACCAGCTTCGTCATCTTCTTCACTTCATCCCGCACATCATCAATGACCTGCTTCAGGAAAGGGGATGTAATGGAAGGATCATTCTGCAAAAGCTCCGCCGAAGCCATCACAACAGACAGGGGCGTACGCAGCTCGTGGGAAGCATCCGCCGCAAACTGGCGCTGCTTTTCATAAGCCGTCTTCAGGGGCACCATGGCGCGGCCGGAGAGCACATGGCCCACCGCCGTGGCAATAATCAGGGCGATAACCCCCAGGATAGCCAGGGCGTAAGTGGCCTTCTCCATGCCGTTATACATGGCGGTGACATCCTTGCCCACATAGACGGTCTGCAGGGAGCTGTCCACCAGCCCCATACCGGCCACATGCTTGGCTATCATCATCACCTTGGTCTTGCGCCCATTCTCCCCGTGCTTCGTGAAGACCGCCACCTCCCCCTCGGGAGTCTTCCAGTTCTGCATTTCGTCCAGAATAAAGGGCTCGATGCGGAAGGAGGCCCTGGCGAAATTCAGCAGGCGTCCGTCACTGTCAAACACATAAAAGAACAGACGGTCATTCGTGCTCTTGTAGAGCACATTATCATCTATGGTCAGCTCGGGGTGCTGGTTCAGATACCCTTGGGCATCCGATACGCTCTCCGCCGTATCCATCAGTTCCCGTGCCTGCTCAGAAGTAATGGACCACTCCATCGTCATGTGCATCACAAAGAGCAGCAGGACGAGGAACACAATCATAACAATCGAATACAACAAGGTCAGCCGTTGCCGGCTGCGCCCGAACAGATTTTCCGCCATCGCCATCAGGCGCCCGCCTCCAACTTATAACCCACACCGCGCACAGTCTTGATCACGGACTGCCCGTCCCCTGCATTCAGCTTCTTGCGCAGGATCTTCATATAGGAATCAATATTGTTGGAGCTGACATCCGACTCCAGGCCCCAGATGCGATCCAGGATAATATCCCTGGGCACGACAATGCCGATATTCTGGGCCAGAAGATCAAAAATCTGGAACTCCCTGGGGGAGAGCTGAATGACCTGATCCTTCTTCTTCAGCACCTTCGCCGTGCGGTTCAGGGTGAACTCGCCCACCTCCACCACATCCTGCTGGATCTTCTGGGTGCTGCGCCGTCCCAGGGCCCGCAGCCGCGCCAGCAGTTCCTCGAACTCGAAGGGCTTCACCAGATAGTCATCGGCCCCGGCATCCAGCCCCGTGACCCGATCCTCCACCGAATCACGGGCCGTCAGCATCAGGATAGCCTTCTGGTAGCCATCCTGGCGCAGCCTGGCGCAGGCATCCACGCCGTTCTCCCCAGGCATCATCCAGTCCAGGATCAGGATATCGTACTCCGTATACATGGCATACTCATAGATATCGCTGCCGTTCGTCACCCATTCAACCTTGATATCATGCTGCTCCAGCATGTACTGGATCAGCTTGCCCAGGCGCTTGTCATCTTCCGCTAAAAGTACCCGCATGAAATCCCCTCCATATATCCTTGATCGTGATACGCTATTATTATACCCTTATGAACTTGAAATATCTATGAAAGAGGTACAGCGCCAATTTCCATGTTGACAGCCAACTAGGACTTTGGTACTATATGCCTAGCAAAAACGTACCAGCAACGGGAAAGGATGACCCGCGATGCAAGAAAAACATGGTTCCTCCCGCCTCACAGATAAACCGAAGGGTGCCCAGCAGAAACGCCGTTTCGTGCGCGTGCCCTTCACCGGCCAGCTCACCTATCAGCAGATGAATCCCCAGGGGGAACTGCTCGTACCCTGCAAGGGACGGCTCCTGGACATCAGCGGCGGCGGTCTCTGCTTCCGCAGTTTGCAGCCCCTGGTGCCGGGTGAGCCCATACAGGTAACAATTCCGGATCTGCCCCTCCTTGAGGGCTTCCAGACCTTCGCCACAGTCAGGCGCTGCGTGATTGAAATGTGCGATGAGACGGATGAACCAGGGCTCCCCCCCGATAAAATGGTACACGAGGACGGTTCCCCGGACTTCAACCAGCTCTTTTCCCGCCTGGAGGAACTGCTGGAAGGTCCCAAGCCGCCCCAGCCGGAAGCGGAGGCAGAGCCTGCAGGCCCCTACTACCAGATTGCCTGCAATCTGGACATCCTCACACCCAAGGAACGGGACAGCCTGGTGGCCAGCATCTTCGAGCTGCAGCGCCACAGTATCCAAAAAATCAACCATCTCGCCCGCCATCAGTTGGCAGGCTGATACAGGCCCGGACAGGAAACAGCCCTTTATCTCGCTTTTGAGAAAGGGCTGTTTTTGTCTCTGCGCATGCCATAAAAAAAGGGGAGTACCGCACGTTGCACTCGTGTGACCCCCCTTAGGGCGTGTTGAAAAACTCCACCTGCACGCTACAGCGGCCATTTTTCCGCCTGTCTGCGTCAGTGAAACCTTGACGTAGCCCTGCTACGACTGCGGCTTCACTTCCTTGCCATACGAAAAACTGTCTCGCTGTATCGCACAGTTTCCGTTTATCAACACGCCCTAATTCAGGCTATTGCGGAAATCTTTTCAAATTCCGCCTGATTCTCTATGAGCAAATTTCTTATATCAATATCTATCTGCATATTCAGAAAATACCGATCGGACACACCAAAGAAGCGCCCCAGGCGGATGGACGTATCCGCCGTAATCTTGCGTCTGTCATGCAGTATATCCTGAATACGGCTTACAGGTACGTCGATGCTTTTGGCAAGGCTGTAGGCGCTGACATTATAAGGCCCCATGAATTCTTCCTGCAAAATCTCACTGATTTTTGGCGTTTCAATCATAAATCACCCCTCCTTCAATGATAGTCAACAATTTCCACATTTACAAAATCCGATGGATCAACTACCTCAAAGCAGATTCTATACTGCCCATTGACCCTTATACTATACTGCCCCAGCCTGGCTCCTTTCAATGCTTCCAGGTGATTAGAGGGTGGAACCCGCAGGTCTGACAGGCCAGAAGCATTGTCAAGCATGATCAACTTGCGCAATGCGGTTTTCTGCGCATCCTGCGGAAGCTTGGTGGAAAATTGCTGACGATACACTTTCTCTGTCTCTTTGTCACGAAAACTTTTTATCATAGCTCAATTGTACCTGTTGCGCGTGTATATGTCAATGAAAAGCAATGACATTCTTCCGCCAGTTTTGCAATCGGGATAAAAAAAAGACTTAAGAAAATCCCCTAAACCTACGATAAAGAAAATGTAAAAGGAAATTAAGCGGCCCAAAGGCTGCACTGGCAGGACAGGGAGCGTCATTAGCCACAGCACATAAATAGCAAAAGGAGACGATATATTATGATGCGTTCGCTCTTCTCCGGCGTTTCCGGACTGAAAAACCACCAGACCCGTATGGATGTTATCGGCAATAATATTTCCAATGTCAATACTACCGGCTTCAAATCCAGCAGAACTACTTTCGCAGATCAGCTGAGCCAGACCCTGACCGGGGCCTCTGGGCCTACTGAGAATCTGGGCGGCGTAAATGCCAAACAGATTGGCCTTGGCTCTTCCGTGGCCAGCATTGATATGATTTTCACGGACGGCTCTGTGCAATCCACAGGCAAGAACACGGATTTGTGCCTGTCAGGCAACGGCCTGTTTGTTGTAAAAAGAGGAGACCAGACCTATTACACCCGTGATGGTGCATTTGAATTCGATGCTGCAGGCAATTATGTCCTGCCAGGTTCCGGTCTCTTGGTGCAGGGCTGGATGGGTGCTGCTGGTGCCAATGGCGAATGGGAAATCAATACTAATGCTGCAACTACAGCCATAACTATTCAAGCTGGGCAGAGTATGCCGGCAACGATGACCACTAAAGCTACCTATAGCGGAAACTTGGATGCGGAGAATAGTACCGGTGCGAAGATAACTACCACGGTAACAGCGTATGACTCCCAAGGATTTAAGTATTCTGTTCCTCTTATTTTTGAAAAAACAGGTACCAACACTTGGTCTGTCACAGCTGGAACAGTTGCTGGTGCTGGCAGCGTCAACATAACTGGTGGCAGTGTGTCATTCACTACCGTTGGTGTGCAGCCAGCTTCTACCACTTCTTCCAATGCTTCAATAACAATTACATCAGGTGCAGGAACTCCTTTGAATATAGATTTGGATTTGAGTTCTATCACACAGTTTGCAAATGAAAGCACAGTGCATGCGGAGAACGATGGGTACACGTCTGGCACGCTTGAGAGTATATCTATAGACAGTTCCGGTATTATAACCGGTGTATATACAAACGGTGAGCGGCGACAAGAGGCTCAGGTTGCTGTGGCTCAATTCGCAAATTCTACAGGCTTGACCAAAACTGGCAATTCTCTGTATCAGGAATCTAACAACTCTGGCTCAGCCAATATCAAGACAGCGAGTGCGCTGGGTGTGGCTATCACACCTTCCGCCCTGGAAATGTCTAACGTAGATGTGGCCAATGAATTTGCCGACATGATTATCACCCAGCGCGGCTTCCAGTCCAACTCCAAGATCGTCACCGTAGGCGATGAAATGCTCGAAACCGTTATCAATATGAAGCGGTAATAGTACAAAGTTAAAATTAAGCTCCGGCTTGCCAAATGGCTTGCCGGAGCTTTTTCAGCTTATGAACATCCCAAAAATCCTCCGTACACCGCCTGCGCCCGTACCCTGCCCCCCCGGACGGGCGCTATCCCAAAGAAGATTGCCTATGCCTGCATTATGCTGTATAATGAAGCAAGAAGGAGGCGAGGATTATGGCACAGATTCAGGTACGCAAATGCCCGGAAGATTTGTACGAAGCCGTTGCCCTGTCCGCAGAAATGGATCATCGCAGCATCGCTCAAGAGACAATTTATTTTTTGCGCCGTGTCATCGACAGTGAGGAAGAAAAATCACGCCGTCATGCCTATGCACGTAAAAAAAATGCAGGTCTAAAGAACATCACCACCAGCGAAATTCTCACCATGAGCCAGGAACAAATCGAGGAAGGACGAATCCGCAGAAAAGCCGCTTTAAAGTTTATGCGTGAAAACCCTATCACTCTTGCTGATGACTTTCCAACTCCTAAAGAGATCCTGGAGGAGGACAGGCAATGAACGGACTGTATGTAATAGATGCGTGCATTGCCTGCGATATAGTGCGACAAGCTCCCACAGCGCCTGCATATGAAAGCCTGTTGGAGACAGCAAGCAACGTTGTTGCCCCCAGTATTTATTGCGCAGAATGCGCAAATGTCATAGGCAGGTATGTAAGGAGCGGCAACTGCACAAAAAAACTGGCGATGGAACAGTATCAAGCCGCCCTGGAACTGATCTACGGCTATGTAAGCTGCGAGAGCCTGGCACAGCAGGCCATGTCTCTGTCACTGATGTACGGCCATAAAGCCTACGATATGTTCTACCTGGCTCTCGCCCAAAAGACCGGTGCAACTCTGCTTACGTCAGACACGCGCCTGATAACAATCGCCAAGAATATCGGGGTCGCAACTGTGACTTGTTAGCCGTTTTCTGCAAAATACAATGAGAAAGGACTTTTTTCGTGTCTACACAATCACAATCCAAGACACAAATATACATAGCTCGTGGCGAAAGCCTGGGCGGCCGCGTCCTGCGCAGGGCTGTCAGCGCACAGAACCTCATCTACCGTATCTGGGAAGATGAGGAAAGCGGCCTGTCTGCCCCCTGCGAAGCAGGAACGCAGAAATATGCACTCCTGCCGCTCCTGGGGCCAATCTCAGCCGAGGAAAATTGGTCACATACAGCGAGGGTGGAAGCTGCCCGCAAGTATTTGGATGAAGCCAAGGCCGCCAAAGTAACCCGCCTGGTCATCATGCTGGAGGCACCGGAGGACAATGTCCTCTCCCACCTTGCCAGCACAGCTCTTTTCACCCTGCTCTCGGGCTGCGCTGCCGAAGGCTTGCCCTTTCATACCGTTATGGCACGCCCCGGCCAGCTCTACGGTGCCGAACGTCCGGAAGACCCCGCAGGATACGTGGAGGAACTGCTGGAGCAATTCCGGCAAGCTGCCGAGAAAAAAGCAGACAGCATTGACTTACCCATAAAAAAACATGCTTCCATCTTCCTGACCTATGTAGATGAACTGGCACAGGCAGCTGTTTATGCCTTATTCAATTATAACCAGAAGGATATACTGCTACTGGACGGTCAGGAATTCACCTATGGCGACCTGGCCAAAGCCGCCGCACACACCGCAGGCTATCGCGGGCAGTTGAATTTCGGCAGGGAAAAATCCCTGCCTGTGCCGAAGCCCTTCAATCTGACCGTTCGCACCGTTAATTCCCCCCAGCGCATTGCACTGCAGACAGCATTGCCGTTTCTTTGTGAGCTAAGAAACGCAGAGGGCAAAATCACCGTCTCTGCCTGCGTCATCATGCGCAATAACCAGGAAGATATAGGACGCTGCCTGACCAGCCTCCGGAATGCAGATGAAATTATTGTTGTAGATACCGGCTCAGAAGACAGCTCCCTTGAAATTGCCAGGCAACATACAGATAAAATCTTTACTTTCAAATGGAACGATGATTTCTCTGCTGCTAGGAACTATGCCCTGCAGCAAGCAAAAGGTGACTGGATTATTTTCCTTGACAGCGATGAATCCTTTGACGAGGAATCTTCTCATTACCTAAAAACCATCTGTGAAGACTACACCAGACCGGGCGGGCCGCAATCGCTGATTGTTCGCTTGCTGAATGTAAACCTGCAGGGACAGCCTCTCGGCGATGGCGCCGAGGAAGCTATGTTCCGCATCTTTCAGAAGGGCTTGCATTATGTAGGAGCCATACACGAGCGCCATGTAACGCCTGACGGCAAGGCACCAACGAGCCAGCCTGTGCCAAGGGAAAGAGCCATCATCATACATACCGGCTATGCACCGGAAAGAATTGCGGCAAAATACGAACGCAACTCAAAGCTAATCAGTAACGAGCTGAAAATCGGGCACGAGGTAAAGTACGCTGCCTTTTACCAAGCTAACATGGCTTTCGCTGCATGTAATTGGAAGGATGCACGCCGTTATGCAAAACAGGCCGTAAAAGAAGGAACAGATCAGGCAAACCTGCGCTTTAACGCATATCGCTTTTGGTACAAATCCTGCCAAGCCCTGCACGACGAAAAAGGACGGCATGAAGCTCTGGCCGCCATGCGCAGGGATATGCCCTCCATGCCTGATCCCTGGCTCTTCGAGGGCATCGAGCTATGGAAAGCAGGCCGCGCCTCCGAGGGTGCCCCCCTGATTATCAAGGCCCTTGAACTGATGCGCGACTTCCTGAAAAACAATCCCACGGAAACCAATGTATTTGCAGCAGACGCTCCCGCCCTGGCCGAAGCCGTAGCCCATTACTACGAGGAACTGGCCGCCTACTGCCGCAGCCTGGCGCCGGGGCAGGCTGCCTCCGCTCCCCCGCCGAAGGTTTCACAGATATAAGCAGAAAGAAGCTGTCCCCCCCTTGAGGTGGAGACAGCTTCTTTCTTATGCCAATTCAATCAATTCCCGCCCCCGTGCCGTAAAGCGCACCGTCTGCCTGTAGCCAAAGGAGCGTACATAATCGGCGGCCTCCTGATGGTAGGCGCCGCAGTCCTCCGGCTTATGGGCATCGGAATTAAGGGTGATGGGCAGATCGTACTTGGCCGCTATCCGCATAAAATCCGGGTAAGGGGAAATTTCCTCGATTGGGTAGCGGTAGAGTGTGCCTGTATTCACATCAACAACCATCTTCGCCGCAGCCAGGGCCTTTGCCGCCCGCTCCAGGTAGGGAGTCACGTCGAAATCCGGCAGGAATTTGAACAGACGGATATTGAAGGGATGCCCCAGCATATCGTAGAGGCCCGCCTCCGCCAGCTTCTCGATTTCCTCAGTGTACCATTCGTAGATCTCACGCAGGTCGTGCCGCTGCCACTCTGCCTTGATTTCGGAGGAATCATAGGCCCAGCCTTTGAGGAAATGCACGGAGCCTATCACATAGTCGAAAGGATATTCCTTCAGGATCTCCGCCACTGCCTGCTGATCCTGGAAATTGCAGACTTCAATGCCGATTTTCACCCTATGGCGCTGCTGCAATCTGCGCATAAAGGTGAAATACTCCTCCAGGGTGTACTTGAACTTATTGCGCCGGAGCCACTGCTGCTGGAATGTGCCGATAAAGGAATCATCCAGCACCAGATCCTGATAGTACAGCTCCTTGAACTCAGGGAAGGTGTGGCTGTGCTCGGAGATGCCGATTTCCTCAAGGCCGCGCCCTGCCCCGGCCTTGAAGAAGCCCTCCGTCCATTCCTCATCGTAGGAGCCGTACTCGAAGTGCATGTGGTAATCTGTCTTCATGCCCTGCCCTCATGCCTTTGGCAGCGGCTCGCCGCACATGCCGCTGTCGATAAGCTCCTGGATGGCCAGGATGACGCCGTGCTCCGCATTGCTCTTGGCGCGGTAGCGGGCCAGCCGGGCGAGATCCGGATGAGCGTTTGCCATGGCGTAGCTGTAGTAGACGGAGCTCATCATCTCCGCATCGTTCATAAAGTCGCCGAAAGCTGCGGATTCCATGGGGGTGATATGGAGCTTCTTCTGTATCTGCTGCACGGCAATACCTTTGTTGATGAAGAGGTCTATGGCATCCACCCAGTAGTCGCTGGCCAGCACGATCTGCATGCGGTCGCTGAATTTCTTCAGGCGGGGGTAAATGCTCTCCCCTGCATGGCCCGTGGGGTCGAAGATAGAAACCTTGATAACCGTATCATTGATGCTGTCTGCATGGAAATCCTCTGCCACCTGGGTATGGGTGTAATACTTCGCCAGCTCATCCCGGAAGGTCTGCACATTCTGCTCCGGCAGCACATAGCCGTATTTCTTGCCTGCATAGGCGATGTAGACGCCGGGTATCTCTTTGGCCTCCTCCACCACCTGCAGGGCCAGATGCTCAGCCAGGGGGCAGGAAAAGAGTTCCTCTCCCCTGCGCATCACCAGAGTACCGTTCTCGGCTATGAAAATGAATTCATCCTTATAGGCCTGGAAAGTATCCAATAGCGAATAATACTGCCGCCCTGATGAGGGTGCAAACTGCACGCCCCGCTCCCTCAGCTGGGCCACAATCCCTGCGAAGCCTGCAGGCAGCTCCCCATTTTCATCCAACAAAGTGCCATCCATATCGGACATTATAAGTTTAATCATTTGGGCCGCTCCTCGCTGTAAACACACATTGAAAACACTCACATCATAACACAGAAATATGCAGTTTGCCAGAAAAATGTAAGGAGTCGTGCCCTTCAGCCGAACTTCACTATTATTTGCTACCATTATTCCAGGAGAAAAATTGCCAGGAAGAAGGGATAACCATGCTGCAAGCGGAGAAAATTGCAACGGCCATGAAGGCTGTGGACGAGTGCTGCGGGCATTGCGAAGTCTGCTCCCCCGCCTGCCCCGTCGCCGTTGCCCGCCGCGCGCTGACAGGACTCTACTACGATATGCTGGCAGCAGAAGCCGCCCAGCCGGCAGCGGAGGAAGCGTAACGCGTAAAGAAAAAAGACAGGAACGCCAGAAAAAGGGCTTCCTGTCTTTTTGTTTATTCCTTATTTTCTTCCAGCATAGCCTGATACACGTCCCTGCGGGAAATCCCCAAACGTCTTGCGGTCTCGCGCATGGCCTCTTTCTTCGGCAGGCCCTGCTCCAGCAAGGCTTCGCACATTTCCCTGGGCTTCGGGGCCTCTCCCGGGGCTTCCTCTGCTTCCCCTGCCCCTTCCACAATCAGCACAAATTCGCCCCGTGGCTCACTCACTTCATAATGCTCAAGAAGTTCCTGCAGGCTCCCCCGGCGAAATTCCTCGAATTTCTTCGTCAGTTCCCTACAAGCCGCGGCCCGGCGCTCCCCCCCCAGGGCAGAGGCGATTTCCCCCAGGCTGGCTTTCAGGCGGTGGGGGGCTTCGTAGAAAATCAGCGTTTCCCTATGGGAGCGCACCTCCGCCAGCACCTCGGCCCGCTTCTTCGCCGTCTTCGGCAGAAAGCCCACAAAGGTGAAGCAGGTCGTATCCAGGCCGGAGCAGATCAGGGCCGAAAGGGCGGCATTGGCTCCCGGCAGCGGTGTCACCCGTATACCGGCTTCTATGGCCAGCCCGGCCAGATGGCTGCCTGGGTCTGCGATGCCCGGCAGCCCGGCGTCACTGACGCAGACCACATTCTCCCCTGCCAGCAGGCGCTGCACTAGCTGCGGCCCCACTTCCAGCTTATTGTGCTCATGGTAGCTCACGCATTTTGTATGTATATTGAAATGGGTAAGCAGGGGCCTGGTATGGCGCGTGTCCTCCGCCGCAATGATGTCCGCTTCCCCCAGCAGCCGTACTGCCCGGTAGGTCATATCCTCCAGATTGCCGATGGGAGTGCCGCACAGATAGAGGGTGCCTGCCGCCTGTTTTTCCTCAGCCATATCCTGCTCCTAAAATAAGGCCCGTACCCTTCAGGCCAGGCCATAAATCTTTCTGATTGCTTCCGTATAGCTGCCGCCTTCCTCACGCACGCTGAGGGGCGGCAGCACTTTGATACCCGGCGCGGCACCGACTGCAGCTTCCAGCAGCAGGAGGTTCGGTGCCTTGCCCTGGCGGGGCTGCACGAATTGCAGGCGCTTGACTTCCATCTGGCACTCATGCAGGGCGATGACAATTTCCCCCAGGCGCTCCGGCAGGTGCACCATTGCCAGACGGCCTCCGAAGCGCAACGCGTGACGCGCCGCCCTGCAAGTATCGGCCAGGGTGGCCGTCACCTCATGCCTGGCCCTGGCCTTGCCCGCAAGCCTATTTTGCTCCCCCTGCCCAATGGGCCTGTAGGGGGGATTTGACAGCACGATATCGTAGCTCTCCGGCGGGCAGAGCTGCCCCAGCTCCCGGTAGTCGCACTGCCGTACCTTTATTTTGTCCGCCAGCCCGTTCAGCTCCGCATTGCGCGCCGCCAGGGCCGCCGTCACGGGATTCAGCTCCACCGCCTCGACTCTGGCCACCTCATCCGCCACCAAGAGGGGTATGACTCCCGTGCCGGTGCCAAGTTCCAGCAGCCTGTCCCGTGGGCGCAAATGTGCAAAGCGGGCCAGCAGCACAGCGTCAAGGGAAAAGCAGAATTCCCTGGTATTCTGGATCAGCCAGCGTCCCCTGTACTGCAAATCGTCCAAACGCTCATAGGGGTGAAGCTCCACAACCCAGGGGCAGCTCACGCCTCCGGCTCCCGTCTCGGGGCGCCGCCCCGGCCTTGCCCTTCACGGGGGGCACGGCTACGGCGGCTGCGGCCCTGCCGCTCCGGGCGCTCACTGCGGCTGCTTCTGTTCTCCCGCTGGTCGCGGCTGCGCCTTGGGTGCTCCTCCCCGCCTTCGGTACGCGGATGCCTGCGGCTGTACTGGCTGCGGCTCTCCCGGTAGTCGCCTTCGCGGGGTTCTCCCCGCCGAGGGCGCTCACGGCGGGGCCTGTCACTGCGCTCCCGGCGGTCACGCCTGCTACGGGCAGGCTGCTCCCCGGCCTCCCTTTCCCCCAGCTTCTCAGCCCGGGCCGAGCGCTCCGCAATGGCCGCCAATAGGCCGGCATCCACCTCGTCATTTTCATCATCATCTTCGGCAAAGGGTGCGCGGTAGGGCGCTGCCCCCTCGTCCTCATCCTTCTCCACCACGTCCTCCCAGGCAGCAACCACGGTGCGGCTGTTATCCAGCAGGACTGTCACGGTGCGGCGCTGCTGGTTCACCGAGATGACCTTGCCTTCGCCGTCCACCGTCACCACGCGGCTGCCCTGCTCCGGTGCAGCCGGACGGTGTACCTGATGGCTGCAGCCGCAGGCATAGCAGTCGCTTTCATACTTCAGGCAGCACATCAGGCGGCCGCAGATGCCGGAAATCTTCGTGGGATTCAGGGACAGGTTCTGCTCCTTCGCCATGCGGATGGATACCGGCTCGAAATCCCCCAGGAAGGAGGCGCAGCACAGTGGCCTGCCGCAGCAGCCAATGCCCCCCATCAGCTTGGCCTCATCCCGCACGCCGATCTGCCTGAGCTCAATGCGCGTGCGGAAGACGGCAGCCAGATCCTTCACCAGCTCGCGGAAATCAATGCGCCCGTCCGCCGTGAAATAGAAGATGATTTTGCCCATATCGAAGGTGTATTCCACATTGACCAGCTTCATGGGCAGGGAACGCTCACGAATCTTCTGCTCGCAGATTCCGAAGGCTTCCTTTTCCCGTTCCTTGTTCTCCTCGATGCGATCCAGGTCGGACTGGGTAGCCAGCCTGTGCACCACCGGCAGGTCCCTGCCCTCGCCTTCCCCGGCCTCCCTGGGCCCCACGACCACAGTGCCGCACTCCACGCCCCGTGCCGTTTCCACGATGACCTGCTGCCCCGAGGCAATTTCCAGCTCACCGGGGGTGAAATAATATATCTTGCCCGCATGCTTGAAACGGACACCTATGATAGTCTGCAAAACGACCCTCCTAATGAATGTATATATCGCGCAGCCGGATAAAGAAGCCCTCCAGTTGCAAGCGCAGATTCACGTTTGCCGTCAGACGGCGCATCAGTTCACGCACGCAGGCAAGCATGCCCAGAAGCTGGCGCTCAGAATGCAAAGCCAGCAGCGCCGCCATTTCCTCCCGCCGCCCCCCATGGTAGAGCAGGGGGCTGCCCCCATCCTCATGCAGCACCAGCATATCCCGCAGGAGCATATTCAGGCAGAGCAGCCATTCCGAGACTGCCTCCCGCTCCCAGCCGCCCATCTCCTCAGAGCGACGCCATATCTCCTCCATATCCAGCCCCGGCAGCTGCCCCAGGAAGGCCAGCACCTCATCCCGCCGGGCAAGTCCCCCTCCTGCATAAAGGGCCAGGGCGCGGCCTACGCTGCCATCGGCTATGGCCGCCACTTCCTCCGCCTCCGCTGCGGTTAGCCCCCGCTCCACCAGCAGGGGCTGCATTTCCTCCGGCAGAAGCATGCCGAAACTCAGGGGCATGCAGCGGGAGACAATAGTATCCAGCAAGGAGCTCCTAGCAGAGGTCAGCAGGATGAAAGTAACCTGTCCCGGCGGCTCCTCCAGGGTCTTCAGCAGGCTGTTGGCCGCCGCTTCATTCATCGTCTCCGCAGAATCAATCAGCAGCACCCGCCTGTCAGACAGCACGGGATAGCGCGCCGCCAGCTCCGTAAGCTCCCGGATGGCTTCGATGCGGATTGTCCGCGTGCCCTTGCCCCGCACCTCCGGCTGCAGCTCATAATAGTCCGGGTGCCCTCCTGCAGCCAGTGCCCGGCAGGAAGGACATACGCCGCAGGGCGCACCCTCCGAAGGCTCTCTGCAGAGCACCGCTGCCGCCACCAGGCGGGCCGCCAGTCCCTTGCCCACCCCTTCCGGGCCGGAAAAGAGCAGGGCGTGGGGCAGCCGTCCCCCGGACAGCAGGCGCCTTAGCTCCTGCTTCTGGGCTTTATGGCCTGCTATCTCCTCCCAGGCAAAGGGGAATGAGTCCTTCTCCTGCGTGTCCGCTTCCCGTCCCCCGCTCACATGTACAGATCCACGAGCAGGCCGCGGATGGCATCATGGCTGGCAATGATGGAAAGCTGGTCTGCCTGTCCCAGCCTGATGCTCTCCGCCATCTCCTCCAGCTTCTTGTCTATCTTGCGCACAGTGGTATAGACCTTGCGGCGGCCCATGCGGTCCCAGCCGGCCTGGCTGGTCATTTCGTACATATTGTTCACGACCTCGCCCACAAAGCGCTGGATAAGCCCGCGATAAGAGCGCAGCTCATCATAGGTAGGCGTGCGCGAAAGGCGCGCCCCCTGCTCATCTATCTGCCGCATCAGCTTGTCAAGCTGCTCCGCCGTCAGGGCCTCCTCCTGATCCAGCAGTTCCGCGCCGAAATCAGAATCCGCCTCCCTGGTGCGCTCATCGTTCAAGCGCAGGACAGAGACCGAGGGGCCTTGTGCCGTCATTCCGTCTATCTTAATTGCCATGCTCTCACCTGCTTTTGGAATAATCCTGTAAATATGCAGAAACCT
>CAMVGU010000016.1 GCA_947167105.1 uncultured Selenomonas sp.
GGCTTGAATCATGTTGCATGATTCATCTTGCATTGTTTAGTTTTCAAGGAACAACCTGGCCGTTTCTCCAGCCCTGCTCTCGTTAGAAAGCTTATTTATTATACCCTGCCGCTCGCAGTATGTCAAGCACTTTTTGAATTTCTTTTGCTGCCAACCAAGGCGCTATTTAATGAAGGAAACTCACTAGCGTACTTGCCGTAACTTGCGGCGACTTGTAATATGATACAGGCTTTTGCATATCTTGTCAACAGTTTTTTAGGGTCGTGTGATTTTTTTTGCCACGAAGCCTCCCCAATGCTGTTTTCGCAGTTACCGCAGCACCAATAAAACAATTACCCCCGGTATGCCAAAGACGCCTGCAATCAACGCTTTCAGGAATGTTATCTCGATACCAGCACCAAACAGGTCTGCTACCCACAGCAGGATGGCACCGGCAAGGCTATTAGTCACTAATTTCCAGGCCAATTTCAAAGGCAGCGAGATAAGCTTAGCCAGCAGGCAAAGCACAAGGACGCCTACAGCAAAAGCCACTATCAGTTCTAACATTCAGATTTCCCTTCGATTTTCCATTGCTTTGGAGAGTGTGACCTCATCCGCATACTCCAGATCCCCGCCAACAGGCAGGCCCCGTGCAATACGCGTAACTTTGATGCCCATGGGCTTAAGCATTTTCGCAATATACATAGCCGTTGCCTCACCCTCTACATTAGGATTAGTGGCCATGATGACTTCCTGCACCTGTTCATCTGCCAGGCGCATCAGCAATTCGCGCACGCGGATATCGCCAGGCCCTATCCCTTCCAGAGGCGAGAGCGCACCATGCAATACATGATACACGCCGTGATAATCCCGCATGCGCTCCATCGCAGCCACATCCTGGGGCTGTTCCACCACGCAGATGACAGAGTGATCCCGCTCCGCGGATGCGCAAATGGCGCACGGGTTGCAATCACTCAAATTGAAGCAGGTATTGCAAAAGCCGATTTTTTCCTTTGCTTCAATGATAGCCCCGGCCAGTGCCTTGGCAGACTGGGCATCCATATCCAGCACGTGATATGCCAGCCGTACTGCCGTCTTGGCACCAATGCCCGGCAAGGCACGGAAATGCTCAATGAGCTTTGCGAGAGGTGCAATATATTCCGACACAGCCGCTCCTTAAAAAAGTCCCGGTGGCAGGCCCAAGCCACCCGTTAGTTTCTGCATCTCAGCAGCCATCATATTGTCTACTTTCTTCGTAGATTCATTGAAGGCAGCCATCAGCAAATCCTGCAGCATCTCCACATCCTCCGGATCAACCGCAGACGGATCGATAATAAGCTGCTGCACCTGCTTCTCGCCGTCCATCACAATTTTCACCGCACCGCCGCCGGAGGTTGCCTCCACAGTCTTCCGCTTCAGCTCATCCTGCATCTTTTTCATTTCGTTCTGCATCTTCTGGACTTTTTTCATCATACCGGCCATATTGCCCATATTGCCCATGCCACCAAACATAGTCATGCTCCTCTCTAAAATAAATAAAACTGCTATTAGACTACCAAAAAGACTGTCGGCTGTCAATTTTCTTCTTCCACCGCCACGATATTATCACCAAATATCTGCACAGCCGCATCCAAAGCAGGCGGACGTTCCTCCTGCGGAACCTCGATATGCGTGGTTCCAGGCTCCGGCACAGGCTCCGGTTTAGAAGGCTTTTTTGGGGGTGACGGAGGTGCTGGCGGCAGATCTTCGCCACGCGCCACAAGCTGCAGCGGACGCCCGGCCAATTCAGCCAGGATTTCTTCCAGCGTCCTGCGGTAATTGCGCATGGTCAGCGATGCCATCAGGGAGCTGCTGAAACGTATGTGGAAATGACTATCCCCAAGCCCTGCGAAACGGCCTCCCCCCTGCAGGCAGGCAAGTATCTGCGGTTTGTTTCGCTGCTGCAAAGTCTGCAATAACTGCTGCCAAAGCTCATGTCCCTGACCATCAATGACAGCAGCCGGAGCAGTTTCTGGCCTGGCAGCAGAAACCGGTGCTGCCGCTGCCCGGGCAGCAACCTGACGCAGCGGCTTCACCGCAGCAGGAGCAGCCGCTGCACCTTTGGCAACAGCCGCACTTAATTGCGCCAGTTGCGCTTCCAACTGGGCAAGCCGTGCTTCACTTGCCGCACCTTGCCCGGAGGCTTGCTGCCCGATAGTTCCTGCTGCCGGGCTTGCTGCAGCCACTTCCCCCCGGCACAGCTCCAGCAATGCCACCTCCACTGCAATACGCGGCTGCGGCGACCACTTCATTTCCGTCATGGCCCCGTGCAGACGTGTCAGCATCTGCATTAGCTGCTCCGGCTGAAAGAATCCGGCCTGCTCCTGCAGCGTGGCCTCCTGTTCGTCGTACAGATCCAGCTTGCCCAGGCTGCCGGCAGCCTGAAAAATCATCAGGCTGCGCAAATGCAATGCCAGCTCCACCAGCACCTGCTTCAGATCCTTGCCCTCCCGCAGCAAGTCTGCCAATAGAGAGAGAGCATCTTGTGCCTTGCGGGCCGCCAGTGCCGCTGTCAGCTTATAGATCCACTCATGCCCGACCAGCCCCATGATCTGGCGTACACGCTCCGCCGTAATCTCTGCCTCAGCCAAGGAAGCGCATTGATCCAGCAAGGAAAGCGCATCCCGCAGGCCGCCGTCTGCTTGCAGGGCAATAAGCGCCAGGGCTTCCGGCTCTGCAGTCAATTTCATTGCCTGAGCAACCTGTGCCAGCCGCGTTTCAATTTCCTGTGTGCCGATGCGACGAAAATCATAGCGCTGGCAGCGAGACTGGATGGTGGCCGGTACCTTATGGGCCTCAGTAGTGGCCAGTATAAAAACCACATGTTCCGGCGGCTCTTCCAAGGTCTTCAGTAAAGCGTTGAATGCCTCCGTCGTCAGCATATGGACTTCATCAATGATATAAACTTTATAGCGCCCGTCCACCGGTGCGAACTTCACCGTCTCGCGTAAATCCCGGATTTCATCTATGCCGCGGTTCGAGGCAGCATCAATTTCAAAAACATCCAGGGATGTCCCCTCTGCAATCTTGCGGCAGGCAGTGCACTCGCCGCAGGGTTCCGGCGTAGGCCCATGCTCGCAGTTCAGCCCGCGGGCAAAAATCTTTGCCGTACTGGTCTTGCCTGTTCCGCGCGGGCCTGAAAAAAGGTAAGCATGGCCGATGCGCCCGCTCGTAATGGCAGATGAAAGCGTGCGGCTGATATGCTCCTGCCCTACCAGGTCACTGAATTTTTCCGGACGCCATTTACGGTATAAAGCTACATAGGCCATAGACTCCACCTCGCAAAAATGAGGGCGCGAAACCGCGCCCTCATAGTATCCACAAACTTTTTCACGTCGAACCACAGCTCCCAGGCGACCTCACGGCACACGGAACGGTTCGCTTATCGCTGCTTCCTTCCGGACCTGACGAGGTTCACGAGGTCCCATTGCGCGAGACCTGAACGCTGCGGCCCGACCTGAAAAAGTTTTATCTGCCAAATAAAAAATGGCGGAGAGTGAGAGATTCGAACTCTCGGTACAGTATCACCGTACACACGCTTTCCAGGCGTGCTCCTTCAACCACTCGGACAACTCTCCACTGTGCTCTCAAAAAGAAGCTATTCAATTCTTGCTCGCGCTTGCCGCTCGCAACGATATAAAGTATAGCACTCATGCACATGCGCTGTCAAGCACTTTTTCAAAAAAGCAAAAAATCCCCAGGCGGGAAACAAGCCGCCGCCCGCCCAGCCAGCATATCAACAGGGTTTCAGAAAAACTCATCAACTGCCAGCACTACCCGGAAGGAGCCGAAGGCAGTGTATATGCGCAGGCAAAGCTGCCTGCTGCCATGGGGCTGCACATCCTCACCGGAACGCGGCAACCCAAGCTCCGCATTAATCTTCCTGCGCGCCAGATCCACCGTAAAGATGCCATTGATGACATTCAGGAATTCTTCCAGACTGTCCACAGCCAATTCATCAATTTCCGGAAGTTCCTCCTCACTGTAGCGGCGCGCTAATTCCAGAAAGACCGGATCCCTTGCCACAAGTCCAGTCACCAGGCTTATATCACCGCCAATGCCCTGGGAAGATGCACGACCCTCACCCTCAACGTAGTCCTCGGCAAGTACGGGACTCACCACAGCCTCCGTATGCATGAACTTATTCATGGAGTCCAGAAAGAGCTCCATGTAGTCAGAGTACAGCTCCAACTCTTCGTCCCAGGCACCGCCCGCAGCACGCCCGACTGCGGTGCGCACGGGGCGAGGGTCGATCTCAACATCATCCGTTATCAGGTGTGCCAGAGTGGCACCGTCCTCCTCGGCCTTGTGCATCAGCTCCTGCATCTCATCCGTGGAATGGTTGCCTTGGTTCATCAAGCACTGAGCTATGTTGAATTCACCCATCGGCCTCCACCTTCTTTCGGATGGATTCCACAACCTTCTTTATCTGTTCGCTCTGATAGGGCTTCTGGATGAATTCCATAGCACCCATCTTCAGGGTCGTCATCAATTTCTGCGGTGAACCTGCTGAAGAGAGCATTACAACGGGTATCTCAGGACTCACCTCCTTAATGACCTGCAGTGCCTCAATGCCGCCAACCTCCGGCATAACGATATCGAGGAACACGCAGTCCGGCATCTCCTGCATCACCAGCATCACGGACTCCTTGCCATTCTCTGCCTCGATGACCTCGCAATCCAGGGCTTCCAGCTCTGACCGAAGTTTCTTGCGCAAAAGCTTAGAGTCATCCGTGATGAGTATCTTCAATTTCCTATCCAAATCTGCCGCCTCCCCAGCTGCAATATATCTATCCTATAATTGCTTGGTGCTTAATTCGTCATAGATGCTGCCTTTTCCTTCTCCATGGGAGAAAAAAACCTTTCCCGGAGGAAATATGCGAAATGTCACCATACAAAGAGCCCGGCAATGGCTGCCGAAAGCAGGGAAACCAGTACGCCGGAAAGCATCATGTAGCCGGCATTATGGGAAATGAGCTGGCTCTTGCCCTCATCCAGCATGCCCTTGAGAACTCCAAGGGTCATGCCCAGTGTTCCGAAATTGGCAAAGCTCGTGATAAAGGTTGTAAGCACGCACTGCATATGACGGCTATAGTCCTCGAACAAATCCTGGACCTGCAGCATCACAACGAATTCATTCGTGATGAGCTTTGTCCCCATGTATTGCCCCAGTATAAAGGCCTCATGCACATCCAGGCCAGTCAGCCAGGCAAAGGGGAACATAATGATACCCAGCATGTTCTCCAGTGTAAAGTCCGTATGCAGCAACATCAGCAGCTTGTCAACCAAGGCTGCCAGCGCAACAAAGGCAATGACATTAGCGCAGATTATCAATACCAGGCGCCCTGCCCCCACTATGGAATTGCCCAAAAACGAAAAGAATGGCTCTCGCTGCTTACCGCCATCAGTAATTCTTGCTATGATGTCTTCTTCCTCGGAGATCTTCACCGGATGCAAGATATTAGTGACAATAAGGGCATTGATGATATTCAGCGGTATCGCCGTCATAATGAACTCCGCCGGCATAATGCTTGAATATATGCCTATCATGGCCGCCGTCACGCAGCTCATGGACATCATCGCGAGTGTCAGGCAGCGGTCGGCTTTCATGCGTTTCAGCTGCAAGCTGGAGATCGCCAGAGCATCAACATTGCCCAGGAACATCATCTCAATCGCAAAAAATGACTCAAATTTAGGCTGATGTGTCAAGAGGGCCAATGCCTTGCCTGCCCATTTAATGATAAAAGGCAGCACGCCGATATATGTCAGCACATCGAACATTGGCACAACCAGCAGAATTGGCAGCAGGGCAGAAGTGAAGAAGTTCATCTGCTTCACGTGCACCCAGTCAGGAAACGCAAAGGCTATGCCATCATAGGCAACGCTGAACAGCCAGACGAAAGCTGATGCCATGCCGCTGACAATTTCACGGCCAAAGGAAAACGAGGACAGGAACCAGGCAATTACCAGGTTCAGAACCAGCAGAGTGCTGACACCACGCCAGTTGATCTCCTTGCGCCGCTTGGACAAAAGGACACCTACGGCCAAAAAGACCAGGATGCCCAAAATATTCACTGCAAAATACATTTGACGACTCCCCTTACAATCCCACTATTCATTTGCCCCCAAAAATAAATTCTCTCAATATCTCTCAACTGTATCTTTCTCAACCCGCGCATAAACCAGCGGCTTCTCCCCCGGCTGCTCACTGCCAATCTGCACTGCCTCGCGGTACATGCGCTCAGCTTCATCCAGCATCTTCTCCCTGGACGTATACAGGGTGACAAGGCTCTCACCTCGCCGCACCGCCTCACCTTTCTTCTTATGCAGCACCAGCCCTGCCGAAAAATCTATCCCGCTGTCCTTGGTCTCCCGCCCGGCTCCCAACACAACCGAGACCACACCTACGCCCTCTGCATTCATATTCGTAATGAAGCCGTCTGTTTCAGCCAGTACTTCACGCTTATACGGTGCCTGTGGAAATTGCGAGTAATCACGCAACACGGAGTCATCGCCTCCCTGTGCGCGTACCATGCTGCAGAAAGTCTCGAAGGCGCTGCCATCTGCGACAGCCTGCTCTGCCAGTTTGCGGCACTCTTCCGGCGTGCCCTTGCCGATAACATAGAGCATAGCTTCTGCAAGCTGCAGAGAAACTTCCCTGAGATCCTCCGGGCCTTGCCCCTTCAGTACATCCATGGCTTCCATTACTTCCAGGCTATTGCCAATACTGCAGCCAAGGGGGGTGTCCATATCAGTAATAAATGCCACCGTATGCCGGCCAGCCCCCTCGCCGATAGCAACCATGGCCTGGGCCAGCTTGATGGAATCATCAAGGGTCTTCATAAAGGCACCTGAGCCTGTCTTCACATCAAGCACAATGCAGTCCGAGCCGGCTGCCAGCTTCTTGCTCATAATGGAGGACGCAATCAGGGGAATTGAGTCCACAGTCGCAGTCACATCCCTTAGCGCATAGAGTTTCTTGTCTGCCGTGGCTAGATTGCCCGACTGTCCAATGATGCTGAGACCGCATTTGTTTACAACATCAAAGAACTCCCCCCGCCCCAGCACTGTACGGTAGCCCGGAATAGATTCGAGCTTATCGACTGTGCCACCGGTATGACCAAGGCCACGGCCGCTCATCTTCGCAACCTTGCCGCCACAGGCCGCAACAATCGGAGTTACAATCAGGGTAGTCTTGTCGCCGACACCGCCGGTGGAATGCTTGTCAACTTTCTTGCCGGGGATGGCAGAAAGATCAATCATGTCGCCGGAATGGGCCATGCACAGAGTGAGCTCGGTGGTTTCCTCATCCGTCATACCACGGAACCAGATTGCCATCAGCAAAGCAGACATCTGGTAGTCAGGAATCTCCCCCCTGACATAGCCCCCCACCGTGAAGGCGATTTCCTCCTTGGTGAGGGCTTCTCCATGCTTCTTCTTTGTAATCAGGTCATACATTCTCATTGCAATCTATCTCCACTCTGTCATTTAAGGATACGCGGCAACAAGCTCTCTCCCTTTGTCTTCAAGTCGGCTCCGAACATATCCGCTACAGTAGCGCCAATCATTGCAAAAGTCGGATAGGTACCCAGATTCACCCCGGCCTTGATCTGCTCGCCGTAAATCAGCAGCGGCACGTATTCCCGTGTATGGTCTGTACCGGGGGCACCAGGGTCGCAGCCGTGGTCGGCGGTAATCATCAGCACATCACCGGGACGCATCTTCGCTATGAACTCACCCAACTGCCTATCAAAAACGGCAGCGGCCCTAGCATAGCCGTCAATATCGCGACGGTGGCCATAGGTCATATCAAAATCCACCAGGTTCACGAAGCATAGCCCCTCGAAATCTTCCTCCATGACCTTCAAGGTTTTTTCCATGCCGTCCACATTATCCTTATTGATGCCAAGGGAGCGGCTTACAGAGCGGCCCGCAAAAATGTCAGAAATCTTGCCGACGCCGATGGTCGCCAGCCCATTGCGGGCCAGTGCATCCAGTACCGTATCCCCCGTTGGATTCAATGAGAAATCATGCCGCCGCGGGGTGCGTTCATAATTCGGATAATGGCCAATAAAGGGCCTGGCAATCACACGGCCGACACCATGCTCACCTTGCAGGATTTCACGAGCCTGACGGCAATATTTATAAAGTTCTTCCACCGGCACATGCTCCTCATGGGCCGCCACCTGGAAAACACTGTCTGCGGAGGTATAGACAATCAAGTCACCGGTCTTTTCATGCTCCTGCCCATAGTCATGGATAACTGCCGTGCCGGAATAAGGCTTGTTGCAGAGAATTCTGCGACCCCACGCCTTTTCAACCTTCGCGAGCAGGTCTGCAGGAAATCCTTCAGGGTATGTGGGCAGCGACTGCTCAGAGACAATGCCCGCAATCTCCCAATGACCAATGGTGGTATCCTTGCCCCGGGAGAGCTCACGCAGGCGGGCAAAAGAGCCGATAGGACTAGCCACTGGCGTACCGCAACCAACACCATCAATATTGAAAAGACCCAGCTTTTCCATATTGGGCGTAGCGTATTCGGGCGAGGCAGCAATACTCCTCAGCGTATTGCAAACACCATCACCGAACTCCGCAGCGTCCGGCTCAGAGCCGATACCGTAACTGTCAAGCACAATAATAAAAGCACGCTTGATTCTGCTCATCCCATTTCCTCCTTCAGCACCTTCACGGCTGCGCTGGCTCCCAGGCGCGTACATCCGGCTGCCAGGAATGCTTCCATTTCCTGGCGGGTATGGATGCCGCCCGCAGCCTTCATCTGCACCCGCGGGCCAATATGCTCCCTGAATAGCTTGATATCCGCCAAAGTCGCGCCTGCCGTGCCGAAGCCGGTGGAGGTCTTGATGAAATCTGCGCCGCCCTCGGTCACGCACCGGCATGCCGCAATCTTTTCTTCTTCGGTCAGGAAACATGTCTCTACGATGACCTTCAGCACACGCTCGCCGCACAGTGCCTTCAGCGCCTTGATTTCATCAGTCACATATTTCGTGTCCCCTGACTTCAATGCGCCTATATTGATGACCATATCTATTTCTGCGGCACCATCCGCAAGTGCCTGGGCTGTCTCTGCCAGCTTTGCCGCCGTCGAACAGTTGCCGTTCGGGAAACCGACCACTGTTGCGGCCTTAACTGCCTCACCGTAGGTCTGCCTGATGCGGGCAATGAAGCAACTGGGCACCATTACCGTCGCCGTATGGTATGCCTTTGCTTCCTCGCAGATACGCTGGATTTCTGACCAGGTAGCTGTCTGCTTCAGGAGCGTATGGTCTACTGTAGCTAAAATCTCTGCTGCCTGCATATCGCTGCCTCCTCTCATAGTTCCAGCCCCTGAGCCTTACGCGCACGGTATTCCCGCTCAAGCATACCCAGGATGACCAGATTCTCATAAACGCCATTAGTGATGATAGTTTCCCGGATCAGTCCTTCCCGCACCATGCCCTCAGCTTCATAGAGGTGCAGCGCCCTGGCATTATAATCCTTGCAGTCCAGCCAGGCACGATGAAAGCCCAAGGTTTCAAAGGCCCACTTCTTTGCCAATTTCATAGTTTCATGGCCATAGCCCCTGCCCTTGGCGCCAATCAACACATGAGTCCATTCAATCTCCCTGGCCTCTGTGGTCAGGCCGCTGATAGTCATATAGCCGACGGACTCACCCGCCAATGTCTCAACTATGGCGTCCAGCGCACCTTTGCCCGTCAGCAGCCCCGTGTGGAAATCCCTGTCAAACGGCACGATGTATTTTAGATTCTCCGGCGCGAACTCCAGCTCCATGATATAATCCAAGTCACGCTCTCCTGCCCGACGCAGGCGCAGCCGCGGCCCTTCGCAAAACTTTCCCTGCAGCTTATCTGCTTCTATTTCTCTTTCCATTACGCTCTCGTCACTTCCTGAAATAATGTAAACCCATTCATACATAGTATAGCGAAGCTGCAGATAGATAGCAACCAAGGAAAACTTGCGAAATCTTGAATCCCACAGGGACTAGCTTTCGCGTCGCAATAGCGTTATAACTTCGTTGAAACGCTAATCTGAATGATTTCGCCTTGCGAAATCTTGAATAATGGCGTTATAATAACCTGGATTTTGATTTTAGGAGGAAGAAACATTGAAATTCAGTGTACTTGGAGTTTCCGGCTGGGACTCTCTCTATGAGTTCATACTAAAACCCTTGGCCGCTCCGGCCTGCGTTCTGCTGGCGGCGCTCGTCATAGGCATTGCCCTGAACAAGATGCTTAACAGACGCCTGGCCCATCATTTTGCCGGTGAGGAGGTCACCTGGACTTACATTTTCCTGAATGCCATCAGGGGCGTCCCCATCTCGCTGACAATGGTCATCGGCCTGTATTGGAGCATTGACCTCATAGACGTCATTCAGCCCTTCGTAAAATTCTTTTCCTATGTGCTGTTTGCGGTTATCGTGCTCTCCATCACCCGTGTCATTGCCCGCACAGTTTCCGGCTTTGTCGATATGCAGATGTCCCGCTCATCCGGGCTGCCAAAGACCACGCTGCTCACAACCATTGTCACTGTCATCATCTACGCCATGGGCGTCCTGGTCATTCTGCAGTATTACGGCATCTCGATTGCGCCAATCCTCACAGCCCTCGGCGTTGGTGGTATGGCCGTCGCCCTTGCTTTGCAGGAAACCCTGGCGAATATTTTCTCCGGCCTGCACCTGATCCTCTCAAAGCAGCTGCGCCTGGGCGACTATATACGCCTTTCGCCGACGGAAGAAGGCCGCGTCACCGATATCACCTGGCGCTTCACCACCATCGTGCCTGTCGGTGACGGAAATACGGTGGTCATTCCTAACTCAAAACTTGCTTCGGCCATCATCACTAATTACAGCCTGCCGCGCCGCGACATTGTCATCAAGCTGCCCATCGGCGTTGCCTATGACAGCGACCTGGACCTGGTGGAGCGCGTGACACTGGAAGTCGCCACCAAGGTTATGGAGGAAGTGGATGAGGCCATCGACATCCCCCCTTCAGTGCGCTTCCACACCTTCGGCGAATCCAGCATAGATTTCAACGTCTTTCTGCATTCCTCGAATTTTGACCATCAATTTATTCTGAAACATGAATTCATCAAGGCCCTGACCCGCCGCTACCGGGAGGAAGGCATTGAGATTCCTTACCCCGTAAGGACTCTGCTCACCCCCGCAGCAAGCGAAAGCACAATTGTGTCATAATTGCCGAAAAACTACTATATCTTGGACGCCTATTGACGAGGCACTACTAGATATAGTATAATCAAATCACAGCCAGATAGGGGAAACACAACATATATGGCTGGCATACGATGATTCTGGAAGGGAAAAGGTGAGCGTTATGACAGTGAACGGTATTGATGTGACTGTGGACGGTCTTTCTGATGTCTCCGAGCAGGAAATCCTGGGCTATATTGATTATGTCAATGAGCAGACCAGGGATCGTGTCGGCAAGTTGCATATCTCGGCGGCAGATGATGGCTGCGTAACCCTCGATTATGCACTGATGCCCCAGAAGTTCGAGCGCATCCGCCGCATCACCGGTTATCTTGTGGGCACCATCGACCGCTGGAACGATGCGAAGCAAGCAGAGGAGCATGACCGCGTGAAGCACGGCCTGCACTGATTGCAAGCGGAAGCGCCCCTCCGGTATCTGAGGTGAATCAACATGAAAGATATGGAAATCCGCCTCGCCGGCACAGTGGACGATTCCATTGTTGACGGTGACGGCCTGCGCTTTGCCATCTTCGTCCAGGGCTGCCCCCGCAGCTGCCCAGGCTGCCAAAATCCTGAAACACAGGATTTTAAGGGAGGGTACCTGACCACCACCACCGCCCTGCTGGCAGAGATTGAGAAAAATCCCCTGCTGACCGGTGTCACCTTCAGCGGAGGGGAACCCTTTGCCCAGCCCTCCCCTCTGGCTGAATTGGCCAGGGCCTGCCATGAGCGCGGTCTCGATGTCTGGAGCTATACCGGCTATACGCTGGAATACCTGCAGCATAGGCACGATCCTGATACCGATACATTGCTTGCAGAGCTGGACGTACTGGTTGACGGCGACTACCGGGAGGACATGCGGGACTTAACGCTCCTATTTCGCGGCTCCAGCAACCAACGGGTAATAGATATGCAGAAAACTCGCAAACAACGGCGTATCGTGCTGCTCTATAACGACGGTGCAGACGCCCAAAGCGCATAACAGCAAAGCCTCCCCTGCCCTGGGGAGGCTTTTTCGCCCACTGATATTACTTCACTACCAGTACCGGGCACTTCGACTGCTCTACAATGTACTGGCTGACGCTGCCCAGCAGCACGCCCTTCACCACGCCAAGGCCGCGGCTGCCCATGACAATCAGATCCGTATCATTGCTGGTTGCAAAATCCAGGATAACAACCGCCGGTGAACCGGTCTCTGAAAAGGCTTCTTTCTCAATGCCCGTGGGAACCATTTCCATGGCACGATCCAGGATGACATTGCCCGCCTTGGTCACAGCCTCCAGAATGGCATCTGACAGGCAGGCATTGATGGCCAGTTGGTTGATATTCGCCACATACAGGAAATTCAACTTTGCGTCCAAAGCCTCTGCCATCGAAATGGCCTGCGCAATCGCGCGATCCGAGCCATCCGAGCCGTCCACCGGCACCAGGATATTCTTGATTTCCATAAATAGACCCCCTTTATCAGAGTAGACCTTCCACGCTTCACTTATGGGGAAGCTGAGGTGTCCTTAATGCCTTAATAATATATGACAGGCGGGATGATACATCAGGCAGCAGGCTGCCTACCTCCTTCTTGTCGATCTGTCCACTGCCATCCTTCACTATAAGCACTGAAACAGGCGACTCCTCCACCAATTGCTGACTGACGCTGCCCAGCAAGAAGCCCTGCATAACGCCCAACCCCCTGCCGCCGACCACGATCAGGCTGCTCGCCAATTCCCGCGCCAGCTTGAGGATTTCATCGGCAGGCACACCCGTGCGCTGCCAGTACTCTGCAGCCACATCCTCCGGCACATGCAGTTTCGCCTGTTCCAAGGAAGACTCATGTTCTTTTCCCGCCGCACTCGTGACGATATCCGGGAGCCAGCTATCCTCATCCTCAGCAGAATCTGTAGAACTGTCGAAATAAGATACATGCAGGATGTCCAGCCGGCCATTTACTGCACGGGCCAACTCAGCTGCGGTCTCCACGGCCAGGTCTGCACACTCCGAGCCATCTACCGGCACCAGGAACCGTGGCTCTTTTTCCGTATTGACCATAAGCAACCATTCCCTTCTCTCTATGGTTAATTCGCCCAAAGAAGCACAAACCCTCTTTGTAATCGCCAAAAACTTCGCATTGACAAATCTTCTTGCAAAATGCTATGCTTGGAAGGCAACAATCACTGAATTATCGCAACATCCCCTGTCTTAGGAGGCCCTGACTTATGCCAAAAGAAGAAAAAAAACAAACTGCCAGCGCTCAATCCGCACCGATGGAAACCGTTAAGCGCACTACCATCGCCGATGTCTATCAGGCAGCCAAGCAACTGGAGGGCGTGGCGCGTCATACTGAGCTCATCCACTCTGATTATTTCTCGGAAATATCCAGGAACGATGTCTACCTAAAGCCGGAAAATCTGCAGCACACCGGTGCTTTCAAGCTGCGCGGAGCCTACAATAAAATCAGCCAGCTCACTGAGGCAGAAAAGCAGCGCGGAGTCATTACCGCCTCTGCCGGCAACCACGCCCAGGGCGTCGCCTACGCTGCCCAGAAGCTGGGCGTCAAGGCCGTCATCTGCATGCCGGCCACCACACCTATCCTGAAGGTCGAGGGCACCAAGGCTCTGGGCGCAGAGGTCGTGCTCCACGGCGATGGCTTTGACGATGCCTATGCCCACAGTCTGGAGCTGCAAAAAGAGCACGGCTACGTCTATGTGCATCCCTTCAATGATTTGCAAGTCCTCCTGGGCCAAGGCACAACCGCCCTGGAAATAGTGCAGGATATGAAGGATGTGGATGCCATCCTCGTGCCAATCGGCGGCGGCGGCTTTGCCTCAGGCGTAGCTCTGGCCACCAAGCTGGCAGCCCCCCAGGTAAAAGTCTACGGTGTAGAGCCTGCCAATGCAGCCTGCATGAAAGAAGCGCTGAAAGCAAAGCAAATCGTTACCCTCGACTCAGCAGACACCGTGGCCGACGGCTGCGCCGTAAAGACCGCCGGTGACCTGACTTATGCTTTCTGCCAAAATTACCTGGACGGCATCATCACCGTTTCCGAAATGGAAATCATGGGAGCGCTGCTCTCCCTCATCGAAAAGCACAAGCTGATTGCCGAAGGTGCCGGCGTGCTGTCACTGGCGGCGCTCTCCAAACTGCCCTTCAAGGGCAAGAAGGTTGCAGCCATCGTGTCAGGCGGCAATATCGACATCTCCACCATCTCCGCGCTGATTGACAAGGCGCTGATTGCCAGGGGCCGCGTATTCGCCTTCTCCGTGCAGCTGCCGGACAAGCCCGGCCAGTTGCTGAAAGTGGCGCAGCTACTCACCGATGAGAACGCCAACGTCATCAAGCTGGATCACGACCAGGCCATGGTCACGGATTCCTTCAAAAAGGTGCAGCTCACTGTCACCTGCGAAACCCACAACGAGGAACACATCCGTCGCATCGTGCGCGCCCTGGAAAAGAACGGCTTTGAAATCAACCGCGTCTATTGAATCATTCAAAAGAGCCTTCCCCTATGGGGAAGGCTTTTTTATCACTCTATGCTCAGCCCACAATCATCTGGCCAAAATAAACCATACATCCCAACACAATGATGAAGGGCACATAGACCTTCACGGCAAAGGCAAGCAGCTTGCCGTCAATACCGGCCACGCCGATGGACGCGACTGCAATCGCGATGCTCTGGGGAGAAATCATCTTGCCTGCGCAGGCGCCTGCCGCATTGGAGGCGGCAATCCAGGCCCTGGCCGCCTCGGAAGCACCTATAGCCTCCGCAGAGCTGGTCTGCAACTGACCGAACAGCACGCAGGAACTGGTCGCCGAGCCGGTGATGAAAGTACCTATAGAGCCGATAAAGGCTGAAATCGACGGATACATAGTGCCGGTAACAGCCACCGCTGTCTCAGCCATTTTCAGCGTCATGCCGCTGTGATTCATGACCTGGGCCGTAGCTATAACCGTGATGATGGTCACGATGGTAAAGCGCAGCCCCACAATCGTGCGCTTCAGCACCCCGAGCATCTCGCCCAAACCAGCCCCCTGCACGCTTCCGCCTATAAAGGCTGCCAGGAAGATAAGCACACCCGGCGTATTGACCCAGGTAAAGGTGTAGGGATGCCCGCCTTCGCCGCTGTAGATGAGCACAGAGCTCTTGATAGCAGACAGCGGGTCATGAATAGCCGGAATCAGCTTCGAGGTCAGCAGCAGGAATACAAAGATCAGGATAAAGGGCAGCCAGGCAACAAGCCCTTTGCCGGCTGTCACCCCGGAGCCGCCTTCTTCCTTATCCCCATGCATCGCATATTCCTCATCATGCACGGGGAACAGTTTCGCACAGGCCACGATAGCCGCCATAGCGCCTATAGAGCCTGCCACAACAGCCAGTTCCGGGCCCATAAAGGAGGCCACAACAAACTCCGGCAGGAGGAAGCAGGCACCGGCCGCCAGGCACATAATGCCCATGCCCTTCAGAGCCTTGGGCGAGCCGCCTGCCACCATCGTCATCAGGAAGGGGCAGAGCATGGTCAAGGGCGAAAGCTGCAGAGAGGTGAATTTCGCCAGAGTCATAGCATCAATGCCAGTCACTGAGCCTAATGTCACCAGGGGAATGCCGATGGAACCATAGGCCGTAGGCACGGAATTAGCAATCAGGCACACAGAAGCCGCCATAATAGGCGGAATGCCAAAGCCCGCCAGCATACCGGCAGGAATAGCGATAGCCGTACCAAAACCGGCCATGCCTTCAAGGAAACCGCCAAAGCCCCAGCCCACCAGCAGTATGAGCACACGGCGGTCAGCGCTGACAGAGGCCAGCATCTGCTTGATTGTCTCCATGCCTTTAGTGTGCAAGGTCAGATTATAGGTGAAGATAGCCGCAATGATGACCAGCAGAATAGGCCAGCAGGCCAGTGCCACACCGTCCAGCGCCGCCTCGGCAGTCAGCTTCGCGTCCAGGCCGAACATGGACATAGCAGCCGCAGCCGCAATGAGAAGGGCTATGGAGCAAGCCTTGTGCGCTCCCATATGCAGCACCGACAGGGCTATGACCAGCCATAGGATAGGTGAAAGTGCAATAAAAAACAATATCCTACTTCCTTTCTTATCATGGATGAGAACAGTGAAAAATACACATCTGTTTTAATTATAACGCTAGTACGACGCGAAAGCTAGTCCCTTTAGGGATTCAAGATTTCGCAAGGCGAAATCATTCTTATCAGCGTTTCAACTCGTCATTGTTCAGCCAATCAGCGAAAAAATCAAAATATTCCCTAATGATATTTTAATGCTTTAGGAGAGTATTGTAAACTTGAAAAATTCTTCCTTCCCTGCAATCTGTACGGCCGACGACACGAATTGCACAGCAGGAAGCCTGATGGTACAATAAGGCAATAGCTGAGCGAAGGAGGAAGAATATGCAGACCTACAGAACCATCGAGGAAAAAGACGACTCCCTGGAGACGCTTTACGAGATACAAAAATCGAAATTTATCACCCATCTGAAACATGTGGAGAGTGAGACAGAAGCACGTGCCTTTATTGCCGCCCAGAAAAAGCGCTACTATGACGCGCGTCATAACTGCTCCGCTTACTGCCTGGGTGAGGAAACCGGCAGTCAGTTGCAGAAATCCAATGACGACGGTGAGCCGGGAGGCACGGCAGGAGCACCGATGCTGGAAGCCATTAAGCAGCGCAATCTGACTGATATCGTGGTGGTGGTCACCCGCTACTTCGGCGGCATCAAGCTCGGTGCCGGTGGCCTGGTGCGTGCCTACTCCCACGCCACCGTACTGGGGCTGGATGCCGCTACCGTCATTGAGATGCAGCCCTTTCAGGAAATCAGCGTGACCCTGGACTATGACCTGCTGGCGACTGTACAAAACTGGGCCAGGCGTGAGTCTGTCCGCATGTCTGAGCTTGTTTATGCAGAGAATGTTACCCTGCCGCTCTTGCTGCCCCCCGAGGAATGCGATAAGCGCCTGACGGAGCTTACGGATCTCACCTCGGCACGCTTCGCATACGAAAAAGGCAGGCTTTTGCGCCTGCCCGTCAAGGTTTAATTTTCTTTATTTCTTGGTAATATCCTTGCCGAACCATTTTTCGGAAATCTTGGCCATGGTGCCGTCTGCCTTCATCTCATCCAGTACCTTCTGCACTTCATCCCGCAGGGCCTGGTTTTCCTTGGCAAAGCCGATGCCGAAGGTTGACACGGGGCCGACCGCCACATCCACGGCATCAAGCTTGTCGGCATGCTTGCTCATATAGTAGCGGCCCACGATTTCATCGCCAACCACTGCATCCAGGCGGCCGTTTTCCAGATCCATGAAGGCCGACACGAAATCGGAGTATTTCTTGACCTCCTTGACCTCCTTCTTAAAGAAGTCATTGCCGTCCATGTATTCCTCGGAGGTGCTGGCGCTCTGGGTGCCTATGGTCTTGCCTGCCAGGCTCTTTTCATCCGCTATGGAGGTATCGCCCTTCTTCACGAAGATAATCTGGCGGTTGTCCATATAGGGATCGGAGAACAGCATGTTCTCCTTGCGCTTCTCGGTGATGTCCAGGCCGTTCCACAGCACATCCACGCGGCCGCTCTTCAGCTCTGCCTCCTTGCTGGACCAGTCGATGGCCTTGAATTCCACTTCCCTGCCCAGACGCTTCGTGGCCTCTTTCGCCAGATCTATATCAAAACCCGTAATCTGGCCGTCATCCCCCTTGAAGCCCATAGGCGGGAAATTGTCATCCAGGCCCACCACGATTTTCTTGTTATCTGCGGCACCGGAGCCGGAACCGGAGCTCTTGGCCTGCTCACCGCCGCAGCCTGCCGCCACCGCTGCCATCATCACTGCCGCCAGGCCGGCAGCCAGCATTTTCTGCCAGTTTCTCATATACATCCCATCCTTTGCTTTATTACGTTAAAGAACTAATACGTTGCTATTATACGATGGCGGGCGTAAAACTGTCAAGTATTATTTTCTTTACGTTTTACGTCTTTTCTTGATTGCATAGCAGGTTTTCCCGCCGTAAAGGGAGAATATAGTAAATATGAATATACCCGGCCTGAATCTAAGGAGGGATTTACATTGCGCGCTATTTCCGTTGAGGATTTAAAGCCCGGCATGATACTGGCCCGCACGATCATCAATGAAGAACTGATTGTCGTGCTGTCAGAAAATACGCTTTTGACCAAAGCACATATCACAAGGCTCAGCTTCCTGAATATACCAGTCGTCTACATCAAGGATGAGTACGAACTCAGCAAGAACTACCAGACAGTCTCCAGTATCTTCAATCGCGGCAATGCTTTCGTGAAGGAATATGACAGCGTGGTACATACGGCTGAAAATATCTTCAAGGAAGCAAACAAGACCGGCACAGTCCCTGTCAAGAAGACCGAGACCATGATACACGACACGGTCGAGCCTATGGCCAAGAACAGCGGCGTCATTGACTACCTGTATGAGCTCAACCATATGGCTACGGATGTCTATAATCATTCCCTGCGGGTTTCCATTCTGGCAGGTGTCATTGCCAAGTGGATGCATTTCGGCAAGAAGAAAACCAATGAGGTCATCCTGGCAGGCTTCCTGCACGACATCGGCAAATCCAAATTCACCCAGCGCTTGCTGGACAAGCATATCAAGACCCTGGAAGGCGAGGATTATGAAGCCTATATCCGTCATACGGTGGACGGACAGCATATGCTCAGTTCCGTGCCCAATCTTTCCGAGGGCGTAAAGCTTGCCGCAATGCAGCACCACGAGCGCATGGATGGCTCAGGCTTCCCCTTTGGCAGCACGGGCAAGGATATCCACGAATATGCACGGGTCGTTGCTATTGCCGATATTTATGACAATATCACGACAGAGCGCGAGGGCTTTGTCAAAGAGACACCTTTTGCGGCCATTGCCTACATCACCGAAAATATGTTCACCAGCCTGGACCCGCAGGTCTGCATGCCGGTGCTCACCCATATCAAGGATGCCTTCCTTGGCTCACGGGTGATGCTCTCGGATGGCACTAAGGGCATCATTGCTGCCTATCCGAAGGATTACGCCGCCCATCCCGTCATCAGCACGGAAGATGAGGAGGTCATTGACCTGAACAAGCATCCTGAGCTGCGCATCACGGAGTACAATCCCAAGCAATGAAAAAGACCCCCGTTCCTGAGCGGAACGGGGGTCTTGCTGCTTATACCTTGAATCTGGCGATCTGCTCCAGGAGTTTTTGCGAACTCTTCTGGGATGCATTGATCTTATCCATAATGTTATTGGCGTGCTCAGCCATATCGGTGACCTTCTCGGCAATACGCGTATTGCCAACTGCACCCTCATGTGTGGCCTTGGCGATTTCATCCATGGCCTGCACCATGGTCTCGACTCCCTGGGTCAGCTCATGAGCCGAACGGCTGCTGGCCTGGGAGAAGCCATGCAGGTAATCGGCATCCTGCTTATATTGCTCGGCAGTACGACCCATGGCATCATAATCGGCATTCACCGTGCCATCTATGAATTTCAGGATATCAAAGGCTCCCTGGGAAAGGTTATCCACGGCAGCCGTGACCTGTCCCGTAAGGCCCTTGATCTTATCCGCAGTCTGGGTGGACTGCTCCGCCAGCTTTCTGACCTCATCCGCCACAACGGAGAAGCCCCGCCCGGCCTCACCGGCCCTGGCCGACTCTATGGCGGCATTCAGCGCCAACAGGTTGGTCTGCTCCGCGATTTCCGCGATGTCCCCGGTCAGCTGCTCGATATTGGATACAACCTTGGCTGATTCAATGGCCTTCTCCAAAGACACCTTGGTGTCCTCATAGATGCGGTTCGATGCCTCGATGGAGCGGGCCGTGCTTTCCTTCAGCTTCGCGGCCCGGTCATCTATTTCCTCCGTGTAGCTTTGGCTCTGTTTGGCCTCCCTGGAGGTTTTCTCTATGGATTCCTTCAGCTTGTCGCTGATATTCTGCAGGTTCACCGTGGAAGCAGCAGTTTCCTCCATGCCTGCCGCCATCTGCTCTGTGGTCGCCGACATATCCTGGGTGCTTTCATTCAGCTTCTCCAGGAGGGCCCTGATTTCATCCACCATGGCAGCATTGGCCTGTGACTCATCATGCACATTCTTCATGATGCTGCGCAAAGACTTCTGCATCTTGGAGACGGCCTGCACGACCTGCCCCACTTCGTCCCGGCGGCGGGCCAGTTCTTCGGGGATGTCCTGAGTGAGATCCCCCTCCGCCACCGCGTTCAGCTTCATAATGGAGCCTTCCAGGGGCTGGGCGATATCACGGGCAATCATCAGGGCAAAGACTGTGCCGACAATCAGGCCTATGACAATGATGGCAATAAAGAACTTGATGGATCTGCTGTAGGCAACCATGGCCTCACCGTAGAGCTGCTTGCCCTGAAAGACATTGTCCGGGGTCAGGACGGCAAGGGCATTTTCCACATTGCGGATGGATTGCAGATCCTTGAACATTTTGACCCTGTCCGACTGCTCCGTGCCGTAGGACTTGATGCCCCCCACCTTTGCCGTGGCATCGCTCAGGCTTTGCTCTATCTGCCCGATGGCTTCCTGGGCTCTCTCGCTCTTGTCTATCTCCTTAATCTTGGCTATATCTCCCTGTATGCTGCCCAGGCGTCCCGTCATATCATCCAGCAGGAGCTGACGGTCAGAAGGAACATAGTTCCTGAGCAGCAGGTAAGCCGCGTCCACATCAATGGCCCGCAGGTGATTATTTGCATCATTCAGGTACTGGGTGGTCATCAGATTCGAGTTGTACATTTCCTCAACTACAGTCTCTGACTGGCTGTTGTAATAGATGCCTATGCCCGCGATGACCACGACAATAACCAGCATCACACAGGTGAGCAGCAGGACTTTGATACGCACCGCAAGATTCTCAAACATCTGGCTGCCCTCCTTACTTCAGATACTGCGCGACATTCTCGCGTGTGATGGATGTATACGGCACCTCAATATCTGCAGGAGTTCCGCCCTGCAGTGAGGCTTTCACCAATTCAAATGTGGCCTTAGCCTGCCCCTCGGCATCCTGCTTGACGGTCTGGCTGAGATCGCCCGCAGCTACGGCCTTCAGCCCCGGCTCTGTTGCGTCCACAGCCGAAATGAAAACGCCTTGCAGACGGCCTGCCGAGCGCAGGGCAGCTATGGCACCGAGGGCCATGCTGTCATTGCCACAGATAACTCCGTCAATCTTGGGGAACATCTCCAGCCACAGGGACATGTCCTTCATGGCTTCCGCCGTGCTCCACTGGGCATCGGCCATAGCCAGAAGCTCTATATCCTTGCGCGTGTCCAGGCAATTTTTCTGGAAGCTTTCCCAGCGCTGGTCTGCCGACTTCTGCCCGCTTGTGCCCTTCAGATAGACGACCTTGGCATTCTGGGGCAGATTCTTGACCATAAACTCTGCCTGCAGGCGGCCGGCTTCCAGGTCATCGGAATAGGCCTTGAAGCTCTCCCCGCCCTCTGCATAGCGATTCACGCTGATAATCGGAATGCCAGCCTCATTGGCCTGCTTGACCGTGGGGACGATAGAGACACCGTCCACGGGAATCAGCACAATAGCGCTGGGCTTCTTTTCAATGACCTCCGCTATCTGGTCGATCTGCAGATTGCCATCCCCCTTGCCGTCCAGGTACTCCACTTGCCAGCCTGCGCTGTCCGCCTGCTGCTTGAAGGCAGCTTGCAGACTGTCCGTAAAGGCATCACCGTTCTGATGGTTGGCATAGATTATGGTGCCGTTGCCGCTGCCTGCACCGCCGCAGGCAGTCAGGCTGAAACTGGCCAGGCCTGCCAGTGCCAGCGCCATAATTTTCTTTTGCAATGCTGTCTTCAAAGCCATCCCAAGCCCTCCCTGACAGAAATCACATCATTAATATACCATTGTATTTATTTCTGCATATCACGAGCAAATCCTGCCCGGCAAGAAAAAAAAGCAGGCGCTGCTCTGCGTCTGCTCATAATCTTATTCATATCTCAGGGCCTCTATCGGGTCCAGCTTTGCCGCCTTCCTCGCCGGGTATATGCCGAAGAACAGGCCGATGCCCACAGAGAAGAAAAAGGAGACAAAAATCGGCAAGGGCGTGATGACCGTGGTCAGGCTGCCCAGGCTTGCCCCCAGGTATTCCACCAGCTTGCTGGCACCGCAGCCCAGCACTATGCCGATAACACCACCCACAATGCCGATAACCATGGACTCAATCATGAATTGCAGCATGATATCATGGTAGGTGGCCCCCAGCGCCTTCCTGATGCCGATTTCCCTGGTACGCTCCGTCACGGAAACCATCATGATATTCATGATGCCGATGCCGCCCACCAGGAGCGAAATGCCGGCGATGCAGCCCAGCAGCAGCGTCAGCATGGATGTGCTCTGGCTGACGCTCTCCATGATGCTCGTAAGGTTACGGACATGGAAATCATCCTCCTTGCCGCCCACAATATGATGGCGCTGCCTGAGCAAAGTTTCCACATTTGCCTGCACCTCATCCATGGCCTCCTGGCTCTCCACCTGCAAATTGATGGACTGCACGTAGGTGATGCCCATCATGCGCTCCTGGGCTGTGGTCAGAGGGATGTAGACCATATCATCCTGATCCTGGCCCATGGAGGACTGCCCCTTCGATTCCAAGAGGCCGATGACCTTGAAGGGCTGGTTATTGACGCGGATGTTTTTGCCCACCGGGTTCTCTGTGCCGAACAAATTCGTTGCCACGGTGGTACCGATAACGGCAACACGCTGGCGTTTGTTCATATCATCCTGGGTGATAAAGGAGCCGTAGCCGATGGTGAGGCTGCGTATCGAGAGGAATTCCGGTGTCACCCCCTGCACGCTCGTGTTCCAGTTCTGATTGCCGTTCACCACCTGATAGGAGGAAGAAACTGTGGGCGACACGTATTCTATCTTTTTGATTTTCTCCTTGATAGCCAGTGCATCGTCGTATTTCAGGGTCTGCATGGAGCCGGCTGCCCCCCGCACGCCGCCTCTGTTAGAGGAGCCAGGGGAAACGATCAGCATATTGGAGCCCAGGCTGGCAAAGGAGTCGGTCACATTGGATTTCACCCCCATACCCACCGATACCAGGGCGATAACGGCGCCCACACCGATGATGATGCCGAGCATGGTCAGGAGGGTGCGCATCTTATTGCCTTCGAGGGCGGTGATGGCCATGAGGAAGCACTGCCTGACAGCGTTCAGCCAGGAGGGGTGTGCCTTGGCTGTGAAGGGGGGCAGCTTGAAGGACTGCTCCTTTTCAGACGACATCCATCACGACCCCCTTTCCTTCATCACGGGTGATTTTCCCGTCCCGCACTAAAAGCTGACGGCTGGCGCAGGCCGCAATCTCAGGCTCATGGGTGACCAGGATGATGGTGCGCCCTTCCCTGTGCATGGCCTCAAAGATGCCCATAATATCCTTGGTTGATTTCGTATCCAAGTTGCCGGTAGGCTCATCTGCCATGATGATATGTGGCTCATTGACCAGGGCGCGGGCTATCGCCACCCTCTGCCGCTGGCCGCCGGACAGTTCGTTCGGCTGATGGTCGGCCCTGTCCTCCAGCCCCACCGCCCGCAGGCATTGCAGCGCCCGCTCCAACCTGTCCCGCTTGCCTACGCCTGCGTAGACCAGGGGCAGGGCCACATTTTCCAATGCCGTGATGCGGGACAGCAGATTGAAATTCTGGAAGACAAAGCCGATCTTCTTGTTGCGCGTAACGGCGAGCTGGTCATCCGACAGTCCCGCCACTTCCTCGCCGTCCAGCTTGTAGGAGCCCACCGTGGGCCTGTCCAGGCAGCCCAGGATATTCATCAGCGTGGACTTGCCTGAGCCGGAAGGGCCCATCAGGGCGGCAAATTCCCCCTGATGGATATTGAGGTCGATGCCGTTAAGGGCCGCCAGTTCCTCGCCGCCAATCTTATAGATTTTTTTGATGCCCGTGAGCCTGATGGTCACATGGCGCTTGTCTGTTTCTGCCATGTCTGCCTCCCGATATTACAACGGAGGCCCGCCCGGATGACCGCCGCTCCTCTTGGAAGTCGTCGTTGACTTGGAAGCCGTATAGGTGGAAACGACTTCCTCGCCCTCTGAGAGTCCCTCCAGAATCTCCGCGTATTCATCACTGTAAATGCCCGTTGAGACATAGCGGTTTTCCTGGGAGCCGTCCGGCTGCTTCACTACCACATAGGAGCCGTTGGAATCTGTCTTTAAGGTGGAAATGGGCACAACCAGGGCCCCGGCCTTATCCGCCGTATTGATTTCCACCCGGGCGGTCATGGCTGGCAGCAGCAGCCCCTCTGGATCATCCACGTCAAGGGTCACATAGTAATAGATGACACTGGCAGAGCTGGTGCTGGAGCTGGACGTACTGGAGCTGGACGTATCCCAGGAATTGGCAGTATCGGTCTGGGAAATCTTCGACACCCTGGCCGTAAAGGTCTTGCCCGTATAGCTGTCCACCGTGAAGGTGGCTGTCTGCCCCACTTTCACGCTGCCTATATCCGTCTCATCCACCTTGGCCTGGATCTGCTTGCTGGACAGGTCTGCAATACGCATGATAACAGTCGGGTTGCTTGTGCCCTGCACAGCCATCGTGCCCGGCGTCTTGGGCTCACCCACCACCACTCCATCCATCGGTGATGTGATAACAGTCTCGTTCAGGTCGCTTTCCGCCTCTGACAGCTTGGACACAGCCGTCTCATAGTTATAGGTGGCCGTTTCCAGATCCGCATCCGTTTCCGCACCGATATCGTGCAAATACTTTGAGCGGTTGTACTTGGCCTGCCTGTTCGTGACTTCAAATCTGGCCTGGTCGCGCTGGGCTTCAAAGTCCTTGCCGTCCAGTATGGCTATGGTCTGGCCTGCAGTCACCGTATCATTCTCCTGCACCAGCACGCTCTTGATGCGGGCGGTGATTTTCGAGCTGACCTCCACGGAGTCCACCGGGCGGATAGTGCCCGTGGCGGAGACCGTGGACCTGATATCCATGCGCTGCACCGGCGTTGTCTGCACGGCCGCCGCCTGCTCCGCTGCCTGCCTGGCCTGGTAATAGCCGTAGCCCCCATAGGCTACACCCGCCAGCAGCAGGACGGCAATGCCGGCAACCACCAGTTTTTTATTGATATTAAATGGCATTGCCTACTTCACCCCGTTACGTTTGGTTTCCTCAGCCAGCTCGCCTGCCGCATCCACGGCCGCAGGCATTGTCTCCAGCAGCCGGTGAGATGCAGTGCGCTCTGTCTCCGTGAGCCCTAAGCCCATCTTGTTCTCGACTTCCGCCTTATAGCGTGCGTAGTCGTACTGGGCGCTGATATAATTCAGCCTAGCCGTGGACAGCGCCAGCTGCGCATCAATGATATCCAGCATCAGGCCCTCGCCGGCACGGTACTTCTCCCTGGCGATATAGTAATCTTCTTCAGCCTGCTGCACGGCATCCGAAGTGGACTTGAAGCGCTTCTCCGCCTCACGCATATTATAGTAGGCCTGCCTGAGCTCCAGATCCGTCGTTTCCCGATCCTTCTGCAGGTTCAGCTTGGCGATATCCAGCTCTGTCTCTGCCGAGTCCACCTGCGCTCTGGTGACACCGCTGTCAAAAATCTGCCAGCTTACCCCGACCCCCGCCGAAAAGCTGAGGGCAGAATCACTGGAAGGATGAAAATCATTGGACTGGCTTGTGCCCATGCTTAAATCAATGCTGGGCAGATAGCCGGCTTTGGCCGCTTTCACGGACTGCTCCTTCTGCTCCACCTTGTAGGCATCCACCAGCAAATCCTTGCGGTGCAGGTGGGCGTAGACAATGGCTTCATCCATGGCTGTGTCGAATTGCTCGTAGCTGAAATCCGTCGTCAGATTGAGAGGCTCATTCCTGTCTATATTCAGCAGGTTGCGCAGTGTGGCCAAATCCACTTCATAGGCATTCTGGGCCTTGATCAGCGTCTGCTGGGCATCAGAGAGCTGCACAGAAGTGCGCAGCACATCAATCCGCGCCTTGGAGCCTGCCGAGTAAAGTTGCTGCACATTGGTCAGATGAGCCCGGTAATTGTCCACGGATTCCTGGTCCACATCTATGGTCTTGCGTGCCTGCAAGGCATCATAATAAGCCTTGACGACCTGCAGCTTCAGATTTTCACGGCCGCGCTCCGTGGTAAGAAGAGCTGTATCTACGCCCAGTTCCGCCGAGCGGATATTCGCCTGGTTCTTGCCTCCCGAATAGAGAGGCAAGCTGCCATTCAGGCTCAGCACATTGCCGGTGAAATGTTCCGTTGACTCTGTCTTGCTGAAGCTCACTCTGTCGCTGGCACTGACGCTCACGCCATTATTGCCCCTGGCCTGGCGCAGGGCTGCCTCCGCAGACTCCTCCCCCTTCTGCGTCACACGCAGCTCCGTATTCTGCGCCAAGGCCAGCTCGATGGCCTCCGGGAGGGACAAGTCCGCCGCCTGCGCCGGTCCCGCAAACGGCAATCCCCAGGCCAGCGCTCCCAGCGCCAGCCCCAGCGCCTGACGGCTGCACTTCTTCATGTTCCCGCCTCCAATGTATCCCTTACAGATTTTTTTCATACTAACATATCATAGCACAATCATAAATCATGGTATAGAGTAAAAGTTATTTCTTGTGAATACATTAGGCTGCCATTAGGATTGGATTAAATCTGTCAGCTTTGCTGCATGATGCTGTAGCTTTCCGGGTGCATTTCCGGGCGGGCTGTTACCTTCAAATCAAGTCCGAATTCGGCAGACAGGTTCATCAGTATCTGATTCTGTTGCAATTCTTCCGCTACATGGGGATGTACCTCCAGCTCATAGCCGGCCTCGGCATGGCTTTTCCTTTCCATGCGGCGGATATCCCTGGATATGCGGATGCTGACAGTCTCCGGGCTTTCGACCCGGCCGCAGCCGTGGCAGATGGGACATTCTGCATAAATCAGGCTCTCCAGATTGGCACGGGACTTCTTGCGGGTGATTTCCACCAGCCCCAGGCTCGTAATGTCCACAATGCTCATTTTCGTGCGGTCTTTTTCCGCCAGTTCCCGCAAGCGCTGCAAGAGACTTTCCTTCTGTGCTTCCGTCTCCATATCAATGAAATCGCAGATGATAATGCCCCCCAAATCACGCAGGCGAATCTGCTTCATGATCTCCGCTGCTGCCTCCAGATTGGCCTGATAGACCGTATCTGCCAGATTTGACTGGCCCACATACTTGCCGGTATTCACATCTATTACGGTCAGTGCCTCAGTCTTGTCTATGACCAAAAAGCCGCCGCTTATGAGCTCCACCTGCCGCGCACCTAGTTTTTCCAGTTCTTGCTCCACTTGGTATGCCTGAAAGAGAGGCTGCCTTTCCTCATAAAGCTGCACCCTCTCCGCCAGCTCCGGCATCAGGGCTCTTGCCAGTTCAGAAGCGCGTCCGTATGCTTCGGCATTATCTATTACCATCTTGCCCACATCTTCGGTCAGGGAATCACGCACCACCCGGATCAGAAGATCCGCATCCCTGTAAAGCAGGCTGCTGCGCTTCTGCCCTTTGAGTCGGAAGCGGGCCATAATGCCCTGCCAAAGCTGCACCAGGCCCTGTACTTCGGCGGACAGTCGCTTTTCTGAGGCTCCTGCCGCCGCCGTGCGCACAATCAGCCCCATGCCCTCCGGCAGCAGTTTTGCCGCCAGCCCGTGCAGGCGCTCACGCTCCGCTGCATCCGCAAGGCGGCGTGACAGACCTATATAAGAGGCTGTAGGCACCAGCACAAGCAAACGCCCCGGCAGGGAGATGTGCAATGTCGCCCGTGGCCCCTTGGAGCCCACAGCATCCTTGGTAATCTGCACGGGCAGCACCTGGCCCACATGAATTTTCTGCTTGGGATATTGGGCACCCGCTGCCTTTGCCTCCGGCGGCAGGCCATCCCCTATATACAGGAAGGCGTTCTTCTCCGCTCCTATATCTACGAAAGCCGCCTGCATGCCGGGCAGGACATTCTGCACCTTGCCTCTGTAAATATTGCCCACCAGATGCGCCTGTGAACTGCGCTCGTATTCCACCGATTCCAGCTCGCCTGCTTCATCCAGGACGGCAATGCGGGTTTCCTCTGGTACTATATTTGCCAGGATTGTCTTCATTGTCAATCATCCAAATCAATCAATCTTTTACCATGCCCATACAAGCCCGTGCGGGTGATACGGGCCTCAGCCGGACGCACAGCCAGGGAGAACTGCTCCGCAATCGCTGTCAATACTTCCAACGGCTTCACGCTGCCATCGGATGCAGACCTGATGTCAAGGAACAACTGCAATGTTCCCTCACGGGCCTGTACCTCAATGGGCCGCAGCATATACTGCTTAACCTCGATTTCGCGTCTTTTTTTCGGTGTCACGCGCTGATAAATGACAGAGGATGCCTGATTGAAGGAACGGATTGCCCTTTCTGCTGCCTCTGCCGTGCCCGTATAAGGCACGAGCAGGCTGTAACGCGCCTCGTCCGTTTCTGCCATCAGGGATTTATGCTTGCCCCGCAGCAATCTTAATTCCTTGAGCTCAGCCCCCAAAGGCAACTGTGCCGTAAGCCTGTCCCAGACCTCTGGCTGGGCCAGCTCCCGCGTAAGCTCAAAATCCATATACTCAGCCTCGCTGGCTACCCCCAGGGACAGTGCTGAGGCAAAGGCGACCTTCATGTGGGGGTTGAACCCCTCGGAATACGCCATCGGCAATTTGGCACGGTCAAAGGCACGCTGAAAGAGATTGGCGTAATCCAGATGGGAAACATAGCGCAGGGGTTCACCCTTCGTGATCCATGCCCGATAAGTATAGAGCACGCGGGGCGGCCTCTCCTGCCTGATTTCCGCAACCTGCCTCTCCACATCCCGCACAGGCGGGGCTGTCTCCTGCTGCAGCCGTGCCTGCTCCTGGATCCCGTAATCAATGACCTTTACACCCAGATTCTGGCAAATGCCGCAGCCGCTGCAGGTACCGCGACGGCAATCCCCAGTCAGGGCGGCCTGCATGGCCTTATCCCATTCCTGCCGCAGCCATTTGGCACTTGCCCCCGGCGAGGTATGCGCCCAGGGCAGTGCTTCCTCGAAGCTGCGGGTGCGGGCATTGTAATAGGACATATCCACATTGCATTTGCGGAAGGCTTCACGCCAAATTTCATCCTGATAAAGATCTGACCAGCCGTCGAACTTCGCGCCATCTGCCCAGGCCCTGTGCAACACAGGAGCCAGGCGGCGATCCCCCCTGGCAAATACGCCCTCAAGGACGGACAGGTGCGCGTCGTGGTAGTTGAACGTAATCGAACGGTCATGGATATGTTCTTTCAGCAAATGCTGTCGCCGCCGGAATTCCTCAAGGGGAAGCTGGCCGAACCACTGGAAGGGGGTATGGGGCTTTGGCACAAAACAGGAGCAGGAAATGGTGACTTTCACGCCGCGGCGTCCCTTGATTTTCGCGTAGAGATCCACGACCTTTTGGGCAAGCTCCGCAATGCCGATGATATCCTCATCCCGCTCTGTGGGGAGGCCCATCATGAAGTAGAGCTTCACCTGCTTCCAGCCCTGGCGGAAAGCAGCGCCGCAAGCCGTGAGCAAATCCTCCTCCGTCACGCCCTTATTGATAACATCCCGCAGGCGCTGGGTGCCGGCCTCCGGCGCAAAGGTCAGGCCGGATTTCCTGACCTGCTGCAGCTTATGGGCCAGGTCGATGGAGAAGCTGTCAATCCTGAGAGAAGGCAGGGAGAAGCTCACCTGCTCATGGCGAAAGTCCTCCAATAAGTCATCAACCAGACGGCCCAGGCAGGAATAATCGGCTGAAGAAAGGGAGGTCATGCTCATTTCCGCATAACCGGAGGAATCTATCAGGCCACGGGCCATAGACCGTAGTTTCTCCTCCCTGCGTTCCCGCGCCGGGCGATAGCAAATGCCGGCCTGACAGAAACGGCAGCCACGGGAGCAGCCACGAAAGAGCTCCAGCATCGCACGATTATGCACAATATCCATGAAGGGCACCAGGGGATGCTCCACCGACATAGCCTGATTCATGTCCTGCACGACACGCTTATAAATAACAGGACGGGCTTTTTCCTGCAACGGGCGCAATTCGGTAAAATTCCCTGCCTCGTCGTAATGCGGCTCATAGCAGCCCGGCACATAAATTCCGTCAATATCCAGCAGACGTGTAAGGAACCCCTGACGGCCACCGGGGTGGCCCTCCTGCTTCCAGGCCAGCAGAGCATCCGTTACCTCACAGATGACTTCCTCGCCCTCACCGATAATAAAGAAGTCAAAGAAGTCTGCCACCGGCTCCACATTGTAGACACAGGGGCCTCCCCCCACGACAAAGGGGGCATCCTCGCCGCGTTCCCGTGCCCACAGGGGAATCCCCGCCAGATCCAGCATATTCAGCACATTGGAGTAAATCATCTCGTACTGGAGGGAAAACCCCAGAAAATCAAACTCTGCAATCCTATGCTTCGTTTCCAGCGAATACAGCGGCAGCTTGCGCGTGCGCATCTCCGCTTCCATATCGGTCCAGGGAGCGTATACCCGCTCAGCGGCAGTATCGCCGCGCCGGTTCAGTATCTCATAGAGGATGGCCAGACCCAGATTGCTCATGCCTACCTCGTAGACATCCGGCAGGGCCAGCGCCCAGCGGCATTTCACTTCAGGTGCAGTCCATTCCTTCACAGCCGCATTCCACTCCCCCCCCGTATAGCGCGAGGGTTTCAGCACCGATTGCAGCAGGTCATGGGGCAGGCTAATTGCTTCTGACACTTCGTTTTCCTCCAAAATACACATACTTGATATATACACTTGCGCCCCCCACCATCGGCAGAAGGTGAGGGGCACAGATGCTAAAACAGCAGCTTAGGTTTCCTCAGCTGTATATTCATCAATAATGCTATCGCCATGATATTGGTGGTAAGGGAGCTGACGCCGTAGCTCATCAGCGGCAGCGGGATACCCGTAACGGGCATAATGCCCATCGTCATGCCGACGTTGACCAAGACATGGAACGCCAGCATGGAAGTGATGCCCACAGCCAGCAGGCGGCCAAACTGGTCACTGGCATCCTTCGCAATCTGCAGGCCGCGCCACAGCACAACCAGATAAAGGAGCAGCAGGAACACCGCACCTATGAAGCCCAACTCCTCACCGACCACAGCAAAAATAAAGTCCGTATGGTTCTCCGGCAGGAAATTCAACTGGCTCTGGGTGCCTCCGAACAGCCCCTTGCCGTACAGCATGCCCGAGCCAATGGCAATCTTCGACTGGATGATGTGGTAGCCGGAGCCGAGAGGGTCTACATTCGGGTCCAGAAAGACCTTCAGGCGCATCTTCTGGTACTCCTTCAGCACGAACATCCACAGCAGGGGAAAGACCGCCACCCCTGCCGCAAAAATCCCTCCCAGGACTCTCAGGTTAATGCCCGCCGCAAAAACCATGCCGAAGAAAATGGCCATAAAGACCAGCGATGTACCCAGATCAGGCTGCTTCAGCACCAGTATGAAGGGCAGGCCCACGTAGGCGGCCACCGGGAGCAAGTCATGCAAGGTATTGAGCTTGCCGACTTTATCCTCCAGCATGGCTGCCAGACAAACAATCATGATGAGCTTAGAGAACTCCGAGGGCTGTATGCTGATAGGGCCAAGCATAATCCAGCGCTGTGCTCCCAGAGCAGAATGGCCTGCCACCATGACCGCAATCAGCATGATGAGATTAAATACGTAGAACCTGTTCCCATATGCCTGCAGCATTTTATAATCGAAATTCATCAGGAAAACCGCCAGCGCAAAATTCATCAACGCAAACAGCCCCTGACGCTGTACATACCAATAGCGTTCCTCAGTCGGTGTATTGATATGCGTAGCGCTGCCAATGATGATCAGGCTCATTATGACGATACCAGCCGTCGCCAGCAACAGCGTAAAGTCCGTGCGACGCAGTAACCGTTTATTCATGCAGCCTCATCCCTTATTTTTGCCCTTGTCATGCTTCATGCGGCTTACCGGAATATTAGCCACCAATGCTACAGAATCATCATCATCTGCCAGCGAGATTTCCATATCATGCTGGTTGATTTCCATGTAATTTGAAATAACGCGGATGATATCATTCTTTAAATTGTTCATGACTTCCGGCGAGATATTCGCACGGTCATGAATCAATACGACCTTCAGGCGATCCTTGGCAATCTTTCCGGAGGATTCCTTCTTGCCGAATATCTTCATTAAAGCTTCCAACATATCTCAGTCCTCCCTTACAGATTAAAGACGCGCTTCAGCCTTGTGAAAAAGCCTTCCTTCGGGAACTCCATAAATGGCACCGGCTCGCCGCACAGGCGGGAAACAATGTTGCGGTAAGCCTGGCCTGCCTGGGAATTCGGCATGGTAATGCAAGGCTCGCCACGGTTCGTGCTGGTGACGACCATTTCATCATCCGGCACCTGGCCGATGCACTCAATGGACAGTATATCATTGATGTCATCCATGTCCAGCATGTCGCCGCTCTCTACCATAAGCGGGCGGATACGATTTACCACCAGCTTGATATTTTCCTTATCTGCACGTCCCAGCTCACCGATAATCTTATCCGCATCCCGCACAGCAGAGATTTCCGGCATCGTGACAACGATGGCCACATCCGCTGCCGCAATGGCGGTCTTGAATCCCTGCTCAATACCGGCCGGACAGTCAATCAGGATATAGTCGAACTCCTTTTTCATGTCATTGCAGAGCTTCACCAGTTGCTCAGGATTCACGGCAGTCTTGTCCTTGACCTGGGAAGTCGGCAACAGGAACAGGGAATCATATTTCTTATGGCGCACCAGCGCTTTTTTGTATTCTACACGGCCTTCCGTCACATCAATCAAATCATACATGATGCGATTCTCCAGCCCCAGCAGCAGATCCAGGTTGCGGAGGCCCGTATCGGTATCGACCAGCGCGACCCTCTTGCCGCGCATGGCCAGTCCCACTCCCAGATTTGCCGTCGTAGTGGTCTTGCCCACGCCGCCCTTGCCTGATGTGATAACATAGATTTCACTCATTTTTTAGTCCTGCCTTTCCTACCGTTCGATTGGCTCTATCACTATCTGTCCATCCCTGATTAAAGCCCGTTCCGGGTGATCCGGACGGCGCTTGCGTTCCTGACGATCCATATCCCCTGTCTGCTCTACGGGCTCCGCATCATCCTGCTCTGCGGTCATATCCAAATGATCCGGAGAGCGTGCTATGAGATCCGCAATGCGGATCTGCGGCGGCATCAGTCTGTCTGCCACGATGATGGCTGACTTGTCGCCGAAGGCACCGGCATGCACCAGACCGCGGCAAATGCCACGCACATCTATGCTGCCGCCTGCAATGATCTGGGAGCCTGGGTTCACATTGCCGCAGACCAGCACAGAACTCTGGGTGCGGATTTCCTGGCCGCCCCGCAGCGTGCGGTTCACGACCATCATCTCCTGGACGGAGTCGGACTTGGCCGTTTTTTCCTGTGCTGCTTCAGCAGAACCATCAGCCTGCTTAGGCCCGGCCTCTGCCCTCTGTGGCTGACGATTAACCGTGAACGCCCCCGGCACGGGCCTGTCGCTGTGCTCATTAGCTTTCTGCACACGGCAAATCAGGCCATGCTCATGGAAAAGATGCTGCATCTGCTCACGCTTGGCTGCAGTAAACACATCCCTTGGTATCTGCACCAGCGTACCGCGCAGAAAAAATCCGGAGCCGGACTCCAGCTTCCCCTGCAAATGCTGCATGACATCCTCAAAGGATGCCTGGGGCGCAAAAGTCAGCAGCAGACCGGATTTGCCGCCCTTAATCTTGACCAATTCTTCACTCATTGCTATCCTCGCTTTATCATCCTATTGCTTGGGCTGGGCAGGCTGAGCTGCCTGAGACGCCTGTACCGGCTGAGGCTGATTCAGGCCGAAAGCCGCCTCCAGTATCTTCCTGCCAATCGGCACCGCCGACTGGGCGCCGTAGCCCCCCTGCTCCACGATTACTGCCACTACCACATTGGGCGCATCAAAAGGCCCGTATGCCACGAACCAGCCATGATCCTTGCCATGAGGGTTCTCCGCCGTGCCGGTCTTGCCGGCGATTTCTATAGGAAAGCCCGCAAAGATGCGTGCTGCCGTGCCGTATTTCGTCACGTCATGCAGTCCCGTCTGCACAAGCTTGATATCTGCAGCAGGCACATCGAGCTGGGAAAGCAGAACCGGCTTGAATTCCTTGACCAGCTTGCCATCGGGGCCCACAATGCGATTCACCATATGGGGCTGGAACCGCTTGCCATCCGCCGCGATCTCGCCCATGACCATTGCAGCCTGCAGAGGCGTCACCAGATTGAAGCCCTGGCCTATGGCAGCATCAAAGGTTTCCGACAGATACCAGTCGCCGTCCTCGAAGTTCAGCTCCTTGTACCTGCGGTTCGCCACCAGGCCCTCCGACTCATAGGGCAGGTCAATCCCCGTGACCTTGCCCAGGCCGAACATGCGCGCATACTTTTCCAGGCGGTCAATGCCAAGGCGGTTACCCATTTCGTAGAAATACACGTTATCGGAATGGGCCATGGCCTGCACGAAGTTGATATTGCCCAGCGCCTCGCCGTCTGCATTGCCCTTGGGAATGATCCAATGGCGGCCCGAGTCGAAGATAAGCTCCTCCGGCGAGACGACCCCTTCCGTCAGGGCAGCCGTGCCGGTCACAATCTTGAAGGTGGAGCCAGGCGGATATTCACCCGTGATGGCCTTGTTATCCATCGGATGATAGGGATTATCATTCAGCTTGCTCCATTCCTTGCTGGAGATGCCGTGGGCAAACAAGTTAGGATTGAAAGCCGGGCGGCTGACCATGGCCAGCACCTCGCCCGTCTGCGGATTCAGTACAACGGCAGCCGCCGCGTGGGCATTGATGAGGGCCAGTTGCTCATCCACAGCCTTTTCGGCTGCCTGCTGCAACTCCTTATCAATGGTCAGGTACAGGTCAGCACCTGCAACGGGCGGCTTCATGCCCAGGCGCTGCACCGGCTTGCCCGCCACATCCACTTCCACCTGCTCACCGCCGTCCACGCCGCGGATTTCCCTGTCATAGACCCGTTCCAGGCCGAACTTGCCTATAATGTCTCCCGATTTATAGCCTTCGTCCTTCTTTTTTTCCAGCTCCATATCGTTGATTTCGCTGACATAGCCGAAGGTATGCGCCCCCTGCTCATTCAGCACATAATCACGCACGGACTGGGTCTCGATAATGACGCCGGGATATTCTTCCTTGCGCTCCTCAATGATAGTATAGATATCCGGCGTTACATCTGCCTTGATGCGGATTGGATTAAAGCCGGTATGTGCCGCGATTTTCTGCTCGATATCCTCCACAGGCACCTTCAATAGCCCTGAAAGCCTGGCAATCACCTCATCAGAGATAGGTGCTGCCAGGGGCATCAGCGACACGGTAAAGCCAGGCCGATTATTGACCAGTAACGCCCCATTGCGGTCGTAAAAAGTGCCTCGCGGCGCCATTGCCGGAATCAGGCGTATGCGGTTGCCATCTGCAAGGCGGGCATAATAGTCACCATCATAGACCTGCAAGTGCCCGGCCCGCCCGATCAGCACGGCAATGACCAGCACAATCAATACGCCCAGTACTTTCAGCCTGCCGATGAATTCATCATTTTCTACCAAGCAAAAAGCACCCCCATTGATGAACAGAAACGGTTCCCTGCCCCATACACGAAAGCAAGGCGCCCTTACAGGCGCCTTAACCAACTACTTCTTTTCCCGCAGACGCTGCTCCAGCACATAAGTCACCCTATGGACAGGATAGGCGCAAGCGAGCTGATAGACCAGCATAGGCAACAGCGTAAACTGCAACTGCCCGACCAGATTAAAGCGATACCCTAATAATACCATAAGCAACGCCAAAATAAAATAGTTAAAGGCAGTAGCACCTAAGGATGTCAGCACGGGCAGGGAGAACTGCTCCTTGAACACACGGTTCGCAAAACGCCCGCAAAACAAGCCAAGCAGGGTCTGGCTGAAGCTGCACAAACCAAAGAAAGTGCCCGTAGAAAGTTCCTGCATCAAGCCCGTCAGGAAACCCATCAGCCCCCCCTGGCGCGTACCTCGCAGGAAGGCAAAGGAAACGGTCAGCAAAAGCATTAAATTCGGCGATACGCCATGATATGCGATAATCGGCAGCAAAGAAGTCTGCAAAACGTAGAGCCCTGCAGCAAAAGCCGCCCAAATACCGAATTCCCTCATTGCTGCTTTGCCTCCTGTGCCGCTGCTTTCGGATCTGTCTCCGTGCCGGGTGTCTGCGCCGGCGGCGTCATCGGCTCCGGCGGCGCCTCACGGGATGCCGTTATGACCATCACATCTTCCAGGCGCTGGAAATCCACGGCCGGTTCCAGGAGAGCCACCTTCAGCAGCCCGCCCGTATCATTTTTCAGCTCCGAAACCAATCCGACAACTAATCCCTTCGGATATATGCCGCCGAAGCCCGAGGTAACAATAATATCCCCCACGATCACATCAGCGGTCTTCGGGATGTTCACCATGCGCGGCATAGTCGGATTATCAAGATCACCCTCGACAATACCCGCTACCCTGGACTCCGGACGCTGCACCAGCGTGCCCACAGAGGTTCGTGGGTCAAGAATTAGCTGCACCTTGGAAGAATTCGGCCCCGCTTCCACTACACGACCGACCAGCCCCTTATCCGTCACCACAGGCATATCTTTCTGAACGCCGTCCCCAAGGCCCCTGTTGATGACAATCATGCTGGACCAGGTAGCTGATTCCCTGCCAATCACCCTGGCTGCCACCAAATCGAACTGCAATGCCGACTGCTTGTAGCCCAAAAGTGCCCTGAGCCGCTCGTTTTCAGCCGCATATTCGCTGGCTGTAAGGTTCTGCTCGCGCAACTGAGTCACTTCGTTTCTCAGCATTTCGTTCTGCTCGTAAACAGTTGCCATTTCCCAGATGAATGCCGTACCCTGGCGAAGCTCATCCCCAATCCAGGAAACTATCGACTGGAAGGGGGACAATACCAGCGAAACCGCCTGGCTGGACACAGGCATCTGCACGCGTCCGCGTGCCGCGAAGAAAATCAGGCAAAAGAGACTGACGAGGACAAAGATGAGCGCCCAGATTTTCTTCGGCGAATTCTTGTCACGTCTTACCCTGTTGCTCATGAATTCAACTTCTTAGAGGTCATTACGACACGCTTCAAAAGCTCGATGTTTTCCAGCGAGCGGCCCGTACCCTCGCCGACGCAGGACAGGGCATCTTCGGAGACCAGTACCGGCATGCCTGTCTCATGGGAAAGGAGCTTGTCAAGATTCGTCAGGAGAGCGCCGCCCCCCGTCATCATAATGCCGTGATCCATAACATCAGCGGCAAGCTCCGGCGGCGTCTTCTCCAGTGTGGACTTGACCGCGTCAATAATCTTGTAAATAGGCTCATTCAGGGCTTCGCGGATTTCCTCTGCCTGGATGGTCAATGTCTTCGGCAAGCCAGAAACCAGGTCGCGCCCACGGATATCCATGGTGCGGTTCGTATCCGGCGTAACGATAGCCGTGCCAATGCTGATCTTGATTTCCTCAGCCGTGCGCTCACCGATCATCAGGTTATACTGCCGCTTAATGTATTGGATGATGGAAGAATCCATTTCATCGCCGCCGATGCGGATGGAGCGGCTCGTCACGATTCCCCCCAGGGAAATAACCGCTATCTCTGTCGTACCGCCGCCGATATCGACGACCATCGAGCCTGTCGCGTCCTCCACAGGCAGGCCCGCGCCGATGGCGGCTGCCATAGGCTCCTCGATCAAATATGCCTCACGCGCACCGGCCTGCTGCGCAGCGTCAATAACCGCACGCTTTTCCACCTCGGTGACGCCGGAGGGCACGCCCACCACGACCCGGGGCTTCACAAAGGACTTCGAGTTCATTGCCTTGCGGATGAAGTACTTCAGCATAGCCTGGGTAACATCGAAGTCTGCAATCACGCCATCCTTCATGGGACGGATAGCCACGATATTGCCGGGGGTACGGCCAATCATACGCTTTGCTTCCTCACCCACGGCCAGCACGTCACCGGTATCACTCTTTATTGCAACGACAGACGGCTCGCGCAGGACAATGCCCCTGCCCTTCACATGCACGAGCGTATTAGCCGTGCCAAGATCTATGCCCATGTCGTGTGAAAAACCACCAAAAAGACTCCACATGTTATCTGAATAACTCCTTCCAGAAACTTAATAATCTGCCATTAAATGCTGCTACCAAAAACAGCACCTCCATTGTAGCACAAAATGGAAGTGCTGTGGGAATTTTTTTTAAAGCAAAATGCCCGCAGGCACGGAGGCTTGCAGGGCATTTGGCACACACATTGAAAAACGACTTCCGCAGAAGCGGAAGCCGTTTTTTTTTTCAGCTATCAGCCAAGGATAACGAGGGAATCATGCACCTTGACGCTCTGGCCAGCATCAACATTGAAAGCCTTGACCACGCCATCAGCATCTGCCGCTATCTCATTCTGCATCTTCATGGCCTCAAGAATCAGCAGCACATCGCCGGCCTTGACCTGCTGGCCCACATTGGCGACGAGCTTAATGATCTTGCCCGGCATCGGCGCATCAATGGAATGCTCACCGGCACCGGCAGCCTGGGCTGCCTTGGCAGGAGCCGCCGGGGCGGCCGGTGCAGGTGCTGCCTTCGGAGCAGGTGCAGCAGCCCGTGGAGCGGCTGCCACAGCGGACTTGACTTCCTCGACTTCGACCTCATAAGCCTGGCCGTTGACAGTGATATTGAACTTCTTCATATTGCCATTCCTCCCAACAATTCTTACAGGCGTGCCGTACGGGCAGCCATGGCCCAGGCCGTGCTGGGCTTAATGCGTACTGCGCGAACCTTGCCGCCGCCCATCATCTGGACTGCCGCCGTGATAGCCGCAATTACTTCCGGCTTGATATTCTTATCAGCGTGCATATGAAAGCCTCCTTAACCAGTTATCATTAAAGAGGAATATTGCCATGCTTCTTCGCCGGTCCGATCTCCCGCTTGCTCTGCAGGGCATTCAGTGCCGTGATGATATACGGGCGGGTCTCGGAAGGCTCAATGACCTGATCTACGTAGCCGCGCTCAGCAGCAACATAGGGAGTCGCGAACTGCTCCACATACTCTGCAGTCTTGGCCTCTTTGTCCGGGTCCTTGCGGAAGATGATATTCGCCGCACCTGCCGGCCCCATGACAGCGATCTCGGACGTAGGCCAGGCCATGACCTGGTCAGCGCCCAGCTCGCGGCAGCACATAGCAATGTAGGAGCCGCCATAGGCCTTGCGGGTAATAACCGTGACCTTGGGCACAGTCGCCTCGCTGTACGCATACAGCATCTTCGCGCCGTGACGGATAATGCCGCCGTATTCCTGATCAGTACCCGGCAGGAAGCCCGGCACATCCACGAGGTTGACCAGCGGAAGGTTGAAAGCATCGCAGAAACGGATGAAGCGTGCAGCCTTGTCCGAGGCATCAATATCGAGGCAGCCGGCCATCACATTCGGCTGGTTGGCCAGTATGCCGACGCTGCGCCCATCGAAGCGGGCGAAGCAGGTGATGATATTGGTGGCGAAATGCTCATGCACCTCATAGAACTCACCGTTATCAACAATGGAGCGAATGATGTCCTTCATGTCGTAAGGAGCATTCGGATTATCCGGGATGACCGTATTGAGGCTCTCATCCTGACGATCCGGATCATCTCCGGTCTCCACAATCGGCGCATCCTCCATATTGTTGCTGGGCAGGAAGGACAGCAGGTAGCGAATCTGCTTGATGCAGTCTTCCTCGTCCTCAGCCGCGAAATGGGCTACACCGGAGCGGGAGTTATGGGTCATGGCACCGCCAAGCTGCTCCGCCGTGACTTCCTCAGCCGTAACGGACTTGATGACCGCTGGGCCGGTAATGAACATCTGGCTGGTGTTCTTCACCATGTAGATGAAATCTGTGATAGCCGGGCTGTAGACCGCGCCGCCGGCGCAGGGGCCCATGATGACAGAAATCTGGGGAATGACGCCCGAAGCTGCCGTATTGCGGAAAAAGATGCCGCCGTAGCCGGACAGGGCATCGACCGCTTCCTGGATGCGGGCGCCGCCGGAATCATTGATGCCGATGCAGGGAGCACCCATCTTCATGGCCAGGTCCATAACCTTCCAGATCTTGTGTGCATGCTTCTCGCCCAGCGAGCCGCCCTCGACCGTGAAGTCCTGGGCAAAGGCATAGACCAAGCGGCCATCAACCGTGCCGTAGCCGGTAACAACGCCCTCACCCGGCAGATCCTTCTTATCCTGCCCGAAATTCGTGCAGCGGTGCTTCATGAACATGTCCAGTTCAACGAAGGTGCCTTCATCAAAGAGCATCTCAATGCGCTCACGGGCAGTATGCTTGCCCTTGGCATGCTGCTTCTCGATGCGCGAGGCACCGCCGCCCTGCATGATATGCTCTTTCTTGGACCTCATCAATTCAATTTTCTCTTGAACTGTAGCCAATTATACCCCTCCTAATGATCAGGAATAATTCTTGCATATACTATTCTGCTACAAAATGCACAAAATTGCAAGAAAAATTAGTCGTGCTGGCACAGCTCAAGCAAAATGCCGGAAGCCTTCGGATGCACGAAAGCAATCATGGCACCGCCGGCACCCTTGCGCGGCTTCTCATCGATCAGGCGCACGCCTTTCTCCTTCAGGTCAGCCAGGGCCTGCTCCAAGTTATCCACCCGCAAGGCAACATGCTGGATGCCGGCACGGCCGCCGTTCTTTTCCAGGTACTTGGCAATGGGGCTGTCAGGCTCAGTGGCCTCAAGCAGCTCAATCTCTGCTCCGTTGGGAGTGGGGAAGAAGCCGGTGGTGACCTTCTGGTCGGCAACAGTCTCTTTGCCGGAATAATCCATGCCCAGCGTCTCGTTCCAGAACTTGGTTGCTTCCTCAAGATTGGGGACAGCAGCACCAATGTGGTCGATACCTAAAATCTTGAACATAAGAAAGACCTCCTAATAAAATTATTTAAGCATTTCTGCCAAAATCCCATTAACCAGCGTATAAGGATCTGTCTCGTGCTTCTTCATCTGCTCGACATAGCCATTGAGACGATCCGAAATGTGCGTCTTGATGCGACGTTCAATGCCGGCACCGAGGATATCCAGCAGCTCGTCTTTCGCGCGCTTGGTGCGGCGGCGAGCAAGTTCCCCGTTACCTTCTATGTACTGCCTGTGCTTGCCCACATCTGCCAGCAGGAGGTCAATGCCCTCACCCTGGCTGGCGATGACCTTGGAAATCGGCGGACGCCAATCCGTCATCAGGCTGTCAAGATCCAGCATCATATTTATTTCACGCACTAGCTTATCGGCACCATCCAAATCGGATTTATTTACGGTAAACAGATCACCGATTTCCAGGATGCCGGCCTTGATGGCCTGGATATCATCACCCATGCCGGGAATCAGCACGACTATCGTCGTATCAGCCGCCTTCACTATGTCCACTTCGGACTGTCCTACCCCGACGGTCTCCACGATTATGATGTCCTTGCCGAAAGCGTCCAATGCTTTTACGGCATCTGCCGTTTTGTGGGAAAGGCCCCCCAGACTGCCCCTGGTGCCCATGCTGCGAATAAAGACACCTTCATCCAGAGTCAGCGAATTCATGCGGATGCGGTCACCTAAGATGGCCCCGCCCGTAAACGGGCTGGTGGGATCTACCGCAATAATGCCCACAGTCTTCCCCTGCTCACGATATGCTTTGGCGATTTTTTCCGTGAGCGTGCTCTTGCCGGCCCCCGGAGGTCCTGTAATGCCGAGTACATAAGCATGGCCGGTATGGGGGTAGAGCTCCTTCATAATATCAGTCGCTTCCTCATACTCGTTCTCGATGGCTGTAATAGCCCGCGAGAGAGCCAGCCGGTTTCCGGCCAGGAGTTCCTTGGCTACTTCCACTGCTGCCTATGCCCCCTTCACTATTCAGGGCACCCCGCCACCATCTCAGGCGGTGGTGGGGTGCCCCGTGAGATTACATTTTTACGTTGTTCTTAATGAAGTCAACCACATCGGACGTATTCGTGCCCGGTGTGAATACTGCTGCAATACCCGCTTCCTTCAAGGCCGGTATATCCGCCTCGGGGATGACACCGCCGCCGATGATCAGCACATCCTTCATGCCCTTCTCATGCAAAAGGTTCACGACCTTAGGGAAGAGATGGGGATGCGCACCCGACAGGATACTCATGGCGACAACATTCACATCTTCCTGCAAAGCTGCCTCAGCTATCTGCTCCGGCGTCTGGCGCAGCCCCGTGTAGATGACCTCAAAGCCTGCGTCACGCAGGGCACGGGCAATGACTTTCGCGCCGCGGTCATGGCCATCGAGGCCGGGCTTAGCTACCAATACTCTGATTTTCTTTTCCATCTCGAATTACCTCCATCCAGAACCGGAAATTACAGGCTGATATGTGCTTCGTACTCACCGAAGACACCGCGCATCACATTGCAGATCTCGCCCAGTGTTGCATAGGTCTTGACTGCAGCCAGGATATGCGGCATGAGGTTCTCATTCTCATCCTCGCAAGCCTTCTTCAGGTCGGCCAGGGCAGCCTTCACGGCTTCGTTGTCACGGCCTGCCTTCATCTCATGCAGCTTCTTGACCTGCTTCTCACCGACGGAGGCGTCAACCTTCAGGAGGCCCTTGGGCGGCTCCTCCTCCACCTGGAACTTGTTCACGCCGACAATCGTGCGGGCGCCGGACTCGACGTCCATCTGCCACTTGTAGGCGCTGTCCTGGATTTCCTTCTGGATGTAACCCTTCTCGATAGCAGCCACAGCGCCGCCCATTTCGTCGATCTTCTTGATGTACTCCATCGCTTCTTTCTCGATGCGATCCGTCATGGCCTCGACGTAGTAAGAGCCTGCCAGCGGGTCGATGACATCGGCCAGGCCGCTCTCGTAAGCCACAATCTGCTGAGTACGGAGGGCAATCTGCACAGAAGCCTCGGAAGGCAGCGCTAGTGCCTCGTCGCGGGAGTTCGTATGCAGGGACTGAGTGCCGCCCATGACGGCAGCAGCAGTCTGCAGGGCAACACGGACAATATTGTTATCCGGCTGCTGGGCAGTCAGCATGGAACCGGCGGTCTGAGTATGGAAGCGGAGCATCATGGATTTCGGCTTCTCGGCATGGAAGCGGTCACGCATAATCTTCGCCCAGATGCGGCGGGAAGCGCGGAACTTCGCAACCTCCTCCAGCACGTTGTTATGAGCGTTCCAGAAGAAGGACAGACGGCCGGCGAAATCATCGACGTTCAGGCCGGCCTTGATAGCAGCCTCGACGTAGGCAATGCCGTCAGCAATCGTGAAGGCGATTTCCTGTGCAGCCGTAGAGCCGGCCTCACGGATGTGGTAGCCGGAGATGGAGATGGTGTTCCACTTCGGCACATTCTTCGAGCAATACTCAAAGATGTTGGTAATGAGGCGCATGGAGGGACGTGGCGGGAAGATGTAGGTGCCGCGTGCCGCATACTCCTTCAGGATATCATTCTGGATGGTACCTTTCAGCTGATCCGGAGACACGCCCTGCTTCTCAGCCACGGCAATATACATGGCAAGCAGCACGGAAGCCGGCGCATTGATGGTCATGGAGGTAGAAACCTTGCCAAGATCGATCTGGTCGAAAAGTTTCTCCATATCAGCCAGGGAATCAATGGCAACGCCAACCTTGCCAACCTCGCCCTCGGAAATCGGGTCATCGGAATCGTAGCCGATCTGGGTCGGAAGATCGAAGGCGCAGGACAGGCCCGTAGCACCATTCTCGATCAGCAGGCGGTAGCGCTTGTTGGACTCCTCAGCCGTAGAGAAACCAGCGTACATGCGCATCGTCCAGAAGCGGCCACGGTACATCGTCGGCTGTACGCCGCGGGTGTACGGGAACACGCCAGGGAAGCTGATCTCCTCAGCATAATCGTCACCCTTGATATCAAGTGGCGTATAGAGACGCTGCTCCGGCAGATGCGGGCGCTCCGGGAAACGGGCGATGGCCTTGGCTACGCTGGCCTCGTACTTCTCTTTCTCGGCTTGGATTTTCTCATTGCTCATGATTTTTCCTCCTACCAGGTATTTCATTCAGATAGACCGCATGAGACGGATAACGCCCCCGCAGCCTTTATCTTTTTAAATCTCAGCGCATGGAGCCTGTCTCGAGGAATCTCTCGTGGAACGAAAGGGCTTCCTTCAGGATATGCGGTGTATGGGCATTCTTTGTAGCCGTCACGGCACGGTTGTAATAATCCAGCAACATGGGCCTGTAGTCAGGATGGGCACAGTTATTGATAATCTCAAGCGCACGGGCGTGGGGTGCCAGGCCGCGCAAGTCAGCAATGCCCTGCTCGGTGATGATGATATCAACATCATGCTCCGTGTGGTCGATGTGAGAGCACATCGGCACCACAGAGGATATCTTGCCGTCCTTCGCCACAGAGGGTGTGTAGAAGATGGTCAGGAAAGCGTTGCGGGCGAAGTCGCCGCTGCCGCCGATGCCGTTCATCATCTTCGTGCCCGCGATATGGGTCGAATTCACATTGCCGTAAATATCCACCTCAATGGCTGTATTCATGGCTATGACACCAATGCGGCGCACGACTTCCGGCGAGTTGGAAATTTCCTCCGGGCGGAGCAGCAGGTACTTCTTGTACTTGGCCACATCCTTGTAGAAGCGAGCCATGCCCTCCGGCGACGGCGAGAAGGCCGTGCCCGAAGCAAACTTCAGCTTGCCCGCGTCGATAAGGTCGAGCATGCCGTCCTGAATGACCTCAGTGTAGACCGACAAATCCTCCAGATCGGAATCCACAAACCCGGCCATGACTGCGTTGGCCACATTGCCGACACCGGACTGCAGGGGCAGCAGGTTCTTCGGCATATGCCCGGCCGCGACTTCCTTCTTCAGGAATTCCAGGGTGAACTCACTCATCTTCTTGGAATTATCATCAATAGCGGAGAGCGGGCGGGTATGGTCAGGCACGTCGCAAGGAACGATGTACTTAATCTTCTCCGGCGTGCAGGGAATGTACGACGTACCAACGCGGTCATCTGCCTTGACGATAGGAATGGGCAGACGATTGGGCGGGTCCAGCGGCACATACACATCATGCATGCCCTCCAGTTCCAGGGGCTGGGTCGTATTCACCTCGACTATGACCACATCAGCCTGTTGCACGTAGGAAGCTGTATTGCCCAGGGAAGTTGTCGGGATAAGGTTGCCCTCCTCCGTAATCGCGCAGACCTCCACAAGTGCCACATCCACTTTGCCCAGGTAGCCGTAACGACCAAGCTGGGCGGACTCGGACAGATGCAGATCAAGGTACTCAACCGAGCCGTCATTGATTTCGTTGCGCAGGATCTTGTCCGTCTGATAAGGCAGACGCCCCTTGATGCCATGCACCTCAGCCAGTGCATCATCAAGCTCCGGCCCTGTAGAAGCACCTGTCCAGATGTTCACCGTGAACGGTTCCTTCTTCATGCGTTCAGCCAGCGCCAGAGGCACCGCTTTCGGGTAGCCCGAGGCCGTAAAGCCGCTGCAGGCCACATTCATGCCTGGCTTGAAGAAAGCAGCCGCTTCCTCTGCCGTGACAATCTTCTCCTGCAGTGCCTTGTTCTTCACGCGATCGAGAATATCAATCATCGGGAATCCTCCTTACTGGTTACCGGGGCACAATAACGCTAGGTTATGACAGTCATTGTTCATAAGTATAGCTTATCGTACCAACATATAAAAATTATGTTCCAGCTATTAGAATAGCACGAAAAAAAAACGCCGTCAAGCCTTGACTTGACAGCGTTCAGCGTTTTTTGTGACACTCTTCACGTTCTTGTAAGATAATAAGACAGGCTGGAGAGTCCGATGGACAAATCTTCATTGACAATGTGCATTGTCTCCGGCACCTGCATCTTGATGGGCGCAAAATTCCATATGCCCTGGACACCGGCCTCCACCAGCTCATCCGCGACACCCTGGGCAAAAGCCGCCGGAACCGCGATAATGCCTATATGGATCTTGCGCTGCCTGACGATTTCCCTGATGCGGCGGCTGTCCTCCACTTTCACATGGTTCACCACCGTACCGATGACATGGGGGTCCTGATCAAAAAGCGCCACCAGGTTGAAACCAAGAGCCACGAAATTCTGATAGTTAGCCAGGGCTGCCCCCAGATGGCCTATACCGACCACTGCAATGTTCCAATGGTTATCCAGGCCCAGAATGTTGCCTACATTATGCTTCAGCTCATTCACATAGTAACCTACGCCCTTTTTGCCAAACTGTCCGAAGGAAGCCAGGTCCTTGCGGATCTGCTCCGGCGTAATGCCAAGCCTGCGACCCAGCTCATCAGAGGAGATTATGTCCCTGCCCTCGTCCTGTACCAGCCGAAGCGTGCGGAAATACAGCGGCAGGCGGTCAATGGTTGCACCGGAAATGCCGCCCTGCCCTTTAGTTTTCACTGCCACCGGATTCACCCTCCTCCACAGGCAATGCCTGCATCAGCATTAACACCCCGGTCAATGCAGCCATCAGCCACAGCAACATGGATGTAGGTATGTTGAACAGCAAATCATCTGTCAGCCCGTTCAGCGCCACCGAGACCAGTGCCAGCCCTAAGCCCAGCGCACAGCCCGACAGCAGCCGCTGTTCCGGCCAGTATAGCGCAAGTTTCCAGAACTGCCGTGCCTGGCGCGGCATCTGTGCTTCAAGGGAGCGCACGACCTCCGCCAGCTCTGCATCGGCAGCCCCCTGGCTCAGCGTGAAGGGCCCCGGCAGCAGCAGAGGCTCATTCGGCGCCTCAAAGCGTGCGCTGAAAGCCAGCCAAATCGTGCCAAAGAAGAACCAGCAAAAAGCCAGCATCCCCGGCAGCCCGATTTCAGCGGCATAGTTCAGATAAACATTATGGGCATGCACGATCAACACGGGTGCCCCCTGCAAGTAGAAGTCATACTCGGGGTAGACCATATAATAAGCTCCCCAGCCGATTCCCAGAAAAGGATGATCCTGAATCATCGCCACCGTGCTTTCCCACAGGGCCATACGCATCTCCATGGAGGTATCAACCTTCGTGAATACCGAAAGTACGCGGTCGTAGAGCACCGGGTCAGCCAGCAGCGCCACAGCCGCCACACCGGCGCAGCCGGCCAGCACACGCCAGTCCCGGAAAACGCCGTACACTGCTATGATGATGGCAATCACCAGCAGGGCGCCCCGCGCGTAAGTCATTGCCAGACATGCCACCCCTAAGAGCATCAGCGCCCCCATCAGGATACGCTGCTCCTTGGAGCCGCTTCTCACCAGAAGTCCGAAGGCCATGCAGATAACGATATCCAGGTAGCCGGCCAGGATATTCGGATTTTCCCAGGTGGAGAACACGCGTTTCTTCAGCTCGGGGAAGGCATCGCCGTCCACCCATTTCATGGAGGCGGTATCAATGCCAAAGATGAATTGGTAGAAGCCGTAGAGAATCACCAGCACAGCCGCCGCAGCGCTGACAGCCAGCAGTTTTTTCACCTGCTGGCGCTCACGCAGCACCTGTCCTGCCAGGATATAGGTCAGCACATAAACGCCCACCAGATTATAGTAATTGTACAGGCTGAAATTCCTGTCCGGAGAAACCAATACAGATGCCGCGCCGATTAACGCGAACAGGGTTGCCGGCACATCCAGCGGCAAATGACGGAATTTGAAATTCTTATCTATGCAGAAGCGTATCAGCAGCAGGACGACACCGGCCAGCAGCGCAATGGTCGCCCCCGTCGGCCACAGAGCCAGCAGAAATGCCTCCACCAGAAGCGCCGTCTGTGTCCAGCTGGCAAAACGCTGACACCACCGTTCGTGGGCAGCCTCCTTGCGCCTGGCCTTGACCTCATCTGCCAGCGACTTATCCGTCACCTCAGGCATCCACCGCGCACCGTCCTTTCTGTATCAGATACTCCCGCACATCGCCTACCAGATACAGTGACCCGGATGCCACCAGCAGCCGCTTGCCTGCTGCCAGTTCCAGGGCACGGTCAGCGGCCTCGTAAGGATCGGCAACGGCCTCCACATGCTGCACCCGCCCCAGGATGCGCTGGGCCAAATCCTCAGGCGGCTCTGCGCGCCTGGAAGCAGGTCGCGTCACAACAACGGTATCATTCGGACGCAGCAGAATATCAATAATTTCCTCGATGGCTTTATCGTGCAATATCCCCAGCAGGAACACCCGTTCCTGCACTGGGAAATACTCAGCCAGGCTGCTGCGCAAGGCTCTGGCTCCGGCCGGATTATGAGCCCCATCCACAACAATATGCTGTTCTACCGGGCCGAGCTTCAGGCGCAGCACCTCAAACCTGGCCGGCCAATCCACCAGCCGCAGCCCCTCCGCCGCAGTCTGGCGATCAATCCTCGGCTCTCCGTTGTGCAGCAGCGCCGTCGCCATAATGGCACAGGCGGCATTCTGCCGCTGATGGTATCCCAAGAGGTGCAGATCAAAATCCAGGTTGGCAATCCCCAGGAGCTCAGAGCTGAAACTAAGGCTCTGGGTGCCACGCTCCGCATCGAACCCTCCCGGCTCCACTGTGAAATCTTCACCAAGCACAAAAATATCTGCATTCTTCGCCTCAGCCTGTGCGCGTATGATGTCAAGGGGCTCACCCGTGGCAGCAGTAACGACCGGCACACCCTCCTTGATGATGCCGGCCTTATGCTCTGCGACACCGGCCAAAGTTCCTCCGCAGCGATCGGCATGCTCTAAGCTCACATTCGTGATGACCGAGACTTCTGGCACTATGACATTGGTTGAGTCAAGCAGCCCTCCCAACCCAACCTCAATTACCGCGTAATCCACCCGCTTCATTGCGAAATAGAAAAACGCCAGCGCCGTCAGCACCTCGAACTGTGTGGGACACTCATCCCCTTCCTGAACCATACGCTCCGCATAGGTCTTGATGGTCTCTACGCAATCAACAAACTCCTGCTCAGGTATATTTTGCCCATCCAGGCGAATCCGCTCCGTATAGCTGGTCAGATGCGGCGATGTATACAGGCCGACATGCAAGCCAGACTGGCGCAATATCCGTGCCAGCATGGCAGAGGCAGACCCCTTGCCATTAGTCCCTGTCACATGTATGCTGCGATAGCGTTCCTGGGGCAAATCCAGTAATTCCAGCAGGCGCCTGATTCGCGACAGACCAAGCTTGATGCCAAATATTTCCAAGCTTTCAAGATAGCCCAGGGCTTCCTGATAAGTCATGCCCACAGCTCCCTCACCTCAATTTTTCCAAGTCAGCCAGACGGGCCTCCAGAGCACGCCGCTGCTCCTCCAGGCCGGAAAGCTTCTCACGCTCGCCAGCCACAACCTCAGCCGGAGCCTTGGCCAGGAACTTCTCGTTCGCAAGCTTCTTGGAAGTACCCAGAATAACCTTTGCCAGCTTATCAAGCTCTTTAGTCAGGCGGGCGCTCTCCTTATCCACATCAATCAAGCCCTTCAGCGGCAGATAGACTTCGACACCTGCTGCCACACCTGCCATGGCATTCTCCGGCTTGGCCGCGCCAACGGCCAGCAGCGTCACTGGCTCAGCCGCCGCCAGTGTCTGTATGTAGCTTTCATTGGCCGCAACCACGGAGCGCAATTTCTCATCAGCAACGCCCAGAATAACTTCGCTCTTATGTCCAGGTGCCACACCTACCTCTGCCCGCAGGTTGCGTGCAGTCTTGATGACCTCCATAACCGCAGTCATTTCCGCTTCAGCCGTCTTATCAATGCGGCTCTCATCAAGATCCAGGCTCGGCCAGTCAGCCACCATGATGCTCTTTACCCTCTCATCATGGGGCACCTTCTGCCAGATTTCCTCGGTCAGGAACGGCATGAAGGGATGCAGCAGGCGCAATGTGCGCTCCAGCACATAGGACAGTACATAGATAGCCGTATGACGGGCGCGCTCATTTTCCTTATCGTAGAGGCGAGCCTTGGTCAGCTCGATATACCAGTCGCAGAACTCATTCCAGATAAATTCGTAAATCATACGGCCGGCTTCGCCCAGCTCGAATTTATCAAGGTTCTCCGTCACGCCCTTGGCAGTCTGGGTGTAGCGGGACAGTATCCAGCGGTCGGCCAGGGTCAAATCCTCATCTGTCGGTACAAAGGTCTTATCATAGCCCTCGCCCTGAATATTCATCAGCATATAGCGGGATGCGTTCCAAATCTTATTCGCAAAGTTACGGGAGCTCTCCACCCGTTCCCAATAGAAGCGCATATCATTGCCCGGCGTATTGCCGGTAATCAGCATGAAACGCAGGGTATCCGCACCGTATTTCTCGATGACCTCCAAAGGATCAATGCCGTTGCCCAGGGACTTGGACATCTTGCGGCCCTGGCTGTCGCGCACGAGGCCATGAATGAACACATGGCGGAAGGGGATATCCTTGCCAAACTCCAGGCCCATCATGACCATACGCGCCACCCAGAAGAAAATAATATCGTAGCCCGTAACCAGCGTAGCCGTAGGATAGAAATGCTTCAGTTCCTCTGTCTCATCCGGCCAGCCCAAGGTCTCGAAAGGCCAGAGTCCGGAAGAAAACCAGGTATCCAGCACATCTTCGTCCTGGCAGATGTGCTGACTGTGGCAGTGGGGGCACTCAGTGAGGTCAGTGCGGGAGACGGAGGTCTCGCCGCAATCCTCACAGTACCATGCAGGTATGCGGTGGCCCCACCAGAGCTGGCGGGAAATGCACCAATCGCGGATATTTTCCAGCCAGTTTTCGTAAATCTTCGTGAAGCGGGAGGGCACAAACTCAATCCGCCCGTCCCGTACTGCCTCGATGGCGGGCCTTGCCAGGCTCTCCATCTTCACAAACCACTGCTTGGAAACCAGGGGCTCAATGGTGGAATGACAGCGGGAGCAGTGGCCGACAGCGTGCTCATGTTCCTCAACTGAGACCAGCACCCCCGTTTCCTCCAGCTCCTTGACCAGTGCCTTGCGGCATTCATAGCGATCCATGCCCTCGTATTTGCCTGCGCCTTCCAGCATATGGCCATCATTGCCGATGACCTTGACCTGCTCCAAATTATGGCGCAGGCCCATCTCGAAGTCATTGGGGTCATGGGCCGGCGTAACCTTAACAGCACCCGTGCCGAACTCCTTGTCCACATACTCATCTGCAAAAAGCGGAATACGGCGGTTCACGATAGGCAGGATCAGCGTCTTGCCGATCAAATCCTTATAGCGCTCATCATCCGGGTGGACTGCGACACCGGTATCGCCAAACATTGTCTCAGGACGGGTCGTGGCTATCTCAACATATCTATCCTCGCCTTCAATCTGATAGCGCAGGTGCCACAGATGCCCCTGCTCCGTCTCATGCTCCACCTCGATATCAGAAATGGCGGTATTGCAGGAGGGACACCAGTTCGTAATGCGCGTGCCCTGATAGATGAGCCCTTTTTCATACAGACTTACAAAGACCTCACGCACTGCACGAGAGCAGCCTTCGTCCATGGTGAAACGCTCACGCTCCCAGTCGCAGGAAGACCCCAGGGAGCGCAACTGGTACATGATGCGGCTGCCATACTGCTCCTTCCAGTCCCACACGCGTTCCAGGAATTTCTCACGCCCAAGCTCATAGCGGTTTGTGCCTTCTTCACGGAGAGTTCCCTCAACCTTGGCCTGGGTAGCAATGCCTGCATGGTCACAGCCCGGTACCCAGGTTGTATTAAAGCCCTGCATGCGATGGTAGCGAATCAGAATGTCCTGCAGCGTCTCGTCCAGGGCATGACCCATATGCAGCTGTCCCGTGACATTCGGCGGCGGTATCACCATGCTGTAGGGCTGTTTGCTCCTATCTACTTCTGCATGAAAAAACTTATTTTCTTCCCAGAACTGATACCATTTCTTCTCAAAGGACTGCGGGTCATAGACCTTGGGGATATTCGTCTCCTCTGCCATCTTACGGCTCCTTCCTGCACTTGCTCAAAAATAAACGCCCTCGCCCAAAGGACGAAGGCGTTATATAGGAACTGTAGACTTATAACCTAGACATCTTGCTGGTCTAAATCCGCGTGGATCTGCGTCTTCGTCAGTCGGCATAGCCCGCTATGCCTCCTTCCTCATCCTTGACCACACGAATTTATCCTCAGCAATCTTGTCTAGTTTATTTCGCTACAGTTCCATAGTCTGATCGTCTCTTAGATATTCCCAAGAATTTTACCATATAACAGTACAAAATGCAATTCACGGACAGTTCAGGTCAATACCTGCAATTTCCAACAGAAAAAGCCCTCATCTTATGGATAAGGGCCATCTGCTCTCCCCGTAGCTCAGGACAAGCACTTCCATTAGCTGGCCAGGAACTGCTCCTCGGCGGCATCTGCGGCACGCAGGCACCGAACGAAGGAATCTGTCAGGCGCATTTCACAGCTCGGAACCGCATGCAACAAAACCTGATAGTCAGTTGACGACAGCCTGCCGGCAGTGCCATCGGCGGCATAGGCCACGAAACCATCACCTATCCTGATAAGCACACGGTCTGCACCTACACCCTCGCAACGATGGGCAAGCAAGCGAATAGCAGCGGGGCCCGGCATGAAATCCGACCTGCCGTCCATCACCAAATATTCCTTATCATCGACCACAAAATCCTGCATAAGCAGCATGCCTGTCACCAGCCTTTCTTCATCAAATTCTATGGCCTTAGTATAGCAGGCATTTTACTGCAAGAAAACCACATAATATGCCTTAAATATTGCAAAAAATGCATTTTCAGTCACTCTGCCAGAATTCCCGCGTCAGCACATCAATAGCCGAGATGTGGCCGTCCCTTAGGAATGAGCCAGTATCCAGCATAATAAGATTCTTTTTAAGGATGGGCGTGGTCTGTCCCTCCGCCACGGCCTGCACAGGCGTATGTCCGCCGACAATAATTGCCTCGCCTGTATAGTGATTGTAATATTCCTCACGTACCCACAGCAGGTCATCCTCAGTCTGCTGCTCCAAGGGCTTGGCCGGATTAACACCGGCATGAGCGAAGAAATAACGCTGTCCCCCCTGCTCTATCTCATAGTGGCAAGGCAGTTTGTGCACAAAATCCAGGTATTTTTGCCAGCCAAATAAGCTCTTTTTCATTGCCTGCAAGGTGGACAAGCCGCTGTTCAGCAGCCAGCCCCAGCCGCTTTCGCCTGAATCTGCATAGTCAAGCAGCATCTGCTCATGGTTGCCCCGCAGTATCACAACATTCTTTTGTCCTGCGTGCTCCAGCATCCAGTCCAGCACCTTGACGGAGTCCGGGCCACGGTCTATATAATCACCCAAAAATATCAGGAAATCCCTTTCCGGTTCATAATCCATCTTGTGATATACCGACTGAAAACGATCATACATGCCATGGATATCCCCCACTGCTATAATACGTCGATACATAGGGCCAACTCCTTTCCATCATACTAATCATTACGGCGCCAGGCCAGAGTGATAAAGAAAAACAGAGATGATACCACCACAATGGTCGCACCGGCAGCCATATTGCAATAATAGGCTAGTATCAGGCCGATTACACCGGAGCAGAATGCTATCAATACGGACAGGCAATGATACTGCTTGACATTTGCTGCCACATTGCAGGCAGCAGCGGCCGGCAGCACCAACAGCGCATTGATGATAAGGAGGCCGACCCACTGGATGCTGATGGCCACCACCACAGCCAGCGTGGCGGCAAACAGGCTCTCCGTCAGGAACACCTTCAGGCCGCGGCTGCGCGCAAAAGATTGGTTCAGCGACAGCACCAGCAGTTGATTGAACAACCAGGCCCAAATCACTATTACAAGCACAAAGACCGCCAGCAAAGCCTGTAAATCCTCGACTGTGATGCTGAGAATATCACCTATGAGAAACGCAGAAAATTTATTGAAGCTGCCGCCGTAGCTCATCAGCATCAAGCCAACGGCTATAGCCGTAGACGAGAACACGCCGATAATCGTATCGGTGGAGGCCGTACTGCGATGCTTGATATAGGTGATGAAAAATGCGAACAGCACCGAGAAGGCAATCAGGGACATAAGCGGCGACACAGCCCCCAACAGCGCCCCCAGTGCTATGCCTGTGAAGGCGCCATGTCCCAGTGAGTCCGAAAAAAATGCCATGCGATTGGACACAACCATGGTGCTGAGCAGCCCGAAAAGCGGTGTCACCAGCAGTACCGCCAGCAGCGCATGCTGCATAAAGGTATGATGCAGCCACCCAAAAGGCAAGTTGCCCAAAAATCCGGAAATGTATTCTATCACTGCCTCACCTCCCCCGCATAGCGTCATCGGGGTGACGCCTGCGTCCCGCCTCCTCAGGCGCTGCGGCCGCTACCGGCGCCACGCGCTCTGCCTCCTCGCCTGCCAGCAGGCCGAAGATTTCCTTGGTACGTTGGTCGCGAAAAACTTCCTGGGGCGTGCCGCTGCAAATGACACCCTTATCCAGCAGCACGACCTGATCCGCATGACGTGCCACCATGTTCAGGTCATGGGATATTAAGATAATGGCCATATCCTCCTGAGCACGCAGTTCCGCCACAATCTCATAGAACAGTTCCAGACCGTTCTGGTCAACGCCTGAAACCGGCTCATCCAAGAGCAGCAAATCCGGCAACGGGTCCAGGGCCAGCGCCAGCAACACCCGTTGCAGTTCCCCCCCGGACAGGGCACCGAGCCGCCGGTCAATCAAGTGCTCCGCCCGCACCCTGGAGAGACTTTTTTCAATCCGGGGGCGCAGGGATTTAGAGGGCCAGAACCAAACGGGTTTCCTGGTCAGGCAGGCCATAAATAGGTCCTGCACCGAAGTCGGCGCACTTACATCGAAGCTCAGATACTGAGGCACATAGCCGATAATCGGATGGCCTGTATGCTTGCCCTTGGCATCCACATACTGGAGCTGGCCAGTATGCTTCACTTCCCCAAGAATGGCCTTCAGCAGCGTAGATTTGCCCGCACCGTTCGGCCCTATAAGGGCGGTCAGTTGGCCACAGTGGACATGCAGGTTTACATCAGAAAATATAACCAGGCTTCCGGCTTTTACGCCGAAATGCTCTATCTTGGTGCAACAGAGCTTCGCGCAGTCCCCACACGAAGCTGCCTGATGATGCAGTATATTCTTCATCAAAGCAAGGAAGTCCCCCTAACATGTCAAGCGACTAAAAGCCCTGCGGCAGAGCCAGAAACATAGCGCTGCATAGATAAGCAGCACCGCCACCGAAACGGCGGATGCCGTCCCTCCCGCCCCCAGCTCACGCAGAAGGTAACTGGTGTGGGTCAGCGGCAGGAGCTCAATAATGATACGCAATGCCTCCGGCAGTGCCGTAGTCTTAAAGAAAGTACCACACAGGAAGGACATGGGCAGCAGGATGTAGGTATTGACCTGGCTCATTTCTTCATAGGTACTGACCTTCATGGCAGCAATAAAGCCGATTTCCGCAAAGATGATGCAGTTCAGCACCAGCACCAGCAGAAATAAAGGTGTCAGCATAAGCTGCGTGCCGAAGGCCCAGGCCAGTGCCAGGATGATAGACGAGGAAATAAGCCCCCGAAGCACTGCGGCCAGCACCTTGCCAATCACGAAGGCATGGGGCCAAATCGGCGCAATCAGGTATTCTTCCAGGCTCTTGTGGTAGACACGCTCCGCATGTACCGGCGTAATGCTGTTGAAGCTGATATTCATGGAATTCAGCGCCAGGATACCCGGTACCAAAAAATCCAGATAAGTACCGCTCTCCACCTGGATGCTGCGCCCCAGCCCCCAGCCGAAGGCCACAAGGTACAGGAGCGGCGCAACCATGCGCGAGAAAATGAATTTTGCCAGCCGCCTGCGCAGCACGAGCCAGTCACGCCAGAAGACTGTCCAGATATCGAGAATAGCCATACGCATCAGACAGCCCCCCTCGTCTCTGTCAGCTTCAGGAAAACATCCTCCAGATGTGCGGCCTCAAACTGCTTGCGCAGGTTCTCGGGACTGTCCACGGCCACCAGTTCTCCCTTGTTCAGGATAGCAACACGGTCGCATAAGGCCTCTGCTTCCTCAATATAATGGGTGGTGAGAAACACAGTCACACCATCGGCTGCCATTGACTGCACCATTGCCCAGATACGCCGCCTGACCTGGGGGTCCAAAGCCACAGTCGGCTCGTCCAGAAACAGGATGCGCGGCCTGTGGAGCAATGCCCTCGCAATCAGGAGGCGCCGCTTCATGCCCCCGGACAGACGCCGCACGCCATCATTCACTGACTCGCTGAGCTCAACATAGTCCAGCAGCTCACTAATGCGCTGCTCCCGCTCCGCGCGGGCCAGATGGTGCAGGCGGGCATGCAGTTCCAGATTTTCCCCCACAGTCAGATCCTGGTCAAAATTCACATGCTGCGGCACGACCCCGATTAAGTTTTTGAGTTCACGGGCATGGGCATAAAGTTCCTTGCCGCCGTAATAAATCGCCCCGGCTGTCGGCAGGAGCTGCATGGTCAGCAGGCGTATGGTCGTAGTCTTGCCTGCGCCATTCGGCCCAAGCAGGCCGAAAACCTCGCCGCTCCTGATGGAGAGCGTCAGTCCCTTCAATGCTTCCTTCCAGCCGTTCCTGCCGGATGCGTCCTTATGGGGATATTTCTTTTGCAGATTCTTGATTTCTATCATGAATTGACCTAGTACACTCTTGTCATAAAGAGGCTGCCCCGGACCGGAGCAGCCTCTCTATTCCCACAAAGGAGGCCCGCTTACAGCAGCACCTTATGGCTGACATTCACGCGGCCCTTTTCATCGATCTCCACGACCTTGACCTGCAGCTGGTCGCCCACCTGCACCACATCCTCCACCTTCTCCACACGGCGCTTGGCCAGCTGGGAGATATGGCAAAGCCCCTCACGGCCAGGCAGAAGCTCCACGAAGGCACCGAATTTCAGCAAGCGAGTAACCCTGCCGGTGTAAACCTCGCCCACCGCAATCTCATGCACGATTTCTTCAATCATCTCTTTCGCGCGGCGCATGCCCTCTGCATCATTCGAGGTGATGAAGATATTGCCGTCCTCATGGATATCCATCTGGACACCTGTCTCCTCGGTGATACCGCGCACCACCTTGCCGCCAGTGCCGATGACATCGCGGATTTTGTCGATGTCGATTTTGACCGTCTCCACGCGGGGAGCATAGGGTGAAAGCTCCTTGGCAGGCTCGGGGATGCACTCCAGCATCTTGCCGAGGATAAACCCACGGCCCCGCTTTGCCTGTTCAAGGGCTGACCACAGTATATCACGGGTAATGCCCGCCACCTTGATATCCATCTGGATAGCGGTGACGCCCTGCTCGGTACCCGCCACCTTGAAGTCCATATCACCCAGGGCGTCCTCCATGCCCTGGATATCGGTCAGGATGGTATAGGCATCTCCATCCTTCACAAGTCCCATGGCTACGCCGGACACCGGGCGCTTGATAGGCACGCCGGCATTCATCAGGGACAAGGTGCTGCCGCAGACGGAGCCCATGGAACTGGAGCCGTTGGACTCCAGCACCTCGGACACAAGGCGGATGGTATAGGGGAATTCCTCGATAGAGGGAATAACCGGCACCAGCGCACGCTCAGCCAGTGCTCCGTGGCCGATTTCGCGGCGGCCGGGGGAGCGCATGGGACGCGCCTCGCCCACAGAGTAGCCGGGGAAATTGTAGTGATGTATGTAATGCTTTGTCGTCTCGGGGCCAAGGCCGTCAATAATCTGCTCATCCCCCAGGGCGCCCAGCGTCGTAACATTCAGGATCTGGGTCTGCCCCCTGGTAAAGAGTCCGGAACCGTGGGTGCGCGGCAAAACGCCCACTTCGCAGGAAACGGGGCGCACCTCATCCAGCGCCCGGCCATCCGGGCGGATTTTTTCATGGGTAATCATCCTGCGGACAATTTCCTTTTCCAGCTTGTAAAGCATGTAGGAAATCTCCTTATCGGACTCCGGCCAGTCAGCGAGAAAATGCTCCAGGGTATCCGCCTTGATGTCCGCGATATGCGCATCACGATCCAGCTTATCGGGGTTGCGGGTTGCTTCATCCAAACGTGCGGCCGCATACTCGCGAATACCCTGCTGCAATTCTTCCGGCACTGAGAAAAGCTTCACCTCACGCTTCTCCTTGCCGCAGGCTTGCTGGATTTGAGCCTGGAACTCGACCAGTCGCTTGATTTCCTCATGGCCGAACAGAATGGCGTCAAGTATGACCTCCTCCGGCAGCTCATTGGCACCGGCCTCCACCATCATCACGGCATCACGGGAACCGGCCACTGTCAGGTTAAGCGTGGACTCCTCACGCTGGGCCTCAGTCGGATTGATAACAAACTCGCCGTTCACGCGGCCAACGCGCACACCGGCAATGGGCCCCAGGAAGGGGATATCGGAAACGGTCAGCGCACAAGAGGCACCGAGCATGGCAATGATTTCCGGGGCATTGTCCTGATCCACGGACAGTACAGTCGCAACAATCTGCACATCATTGCGGAATCCCTCCGGAAACAGGGGGCGAATTGGTCGGTCAATGAGGCGCGCACAGAGAACGGCATCACTGGAAGGACGGCCCTCGCGCTTGATGAAGCCCCCCGGTATCTTGCCGGCAGCATACATCTTCTCCTCATAATCGACAGTGAGGGGGAAGAAATCCACGCCCTCCCTCGGCTCTGCCGAAGCCGTAGCCGTCACCAGCACCACTGTATCGCCATAGCGCACCAGCACCGCACCGTTAGCCTGTTTCGCCATCTTGCCCTGCTCGACGATGAGCCGGCGTCCGCCCAACTCCATGCTGAAACTATTCATCAGTTTCCCTCCTGCTTAATATTCCCGATACATACATGTTTGTATACTTCTGCTTTAATTGCGTAAATCCTGCCGAAATAGTTTAGTAACCATGAAAAAAAGCGGGAACGAATCCCGCTTTCTCTCCGTATGCTGAATGGACAATTACTTGCGCAGGTTCAGGCGGGAGATAATGGAGCGATAGCGCTCAATATCCGTCTTGTAGAGGTAGCTGAGGAGACGGCGGCGATGACCGACCATCTTCAGCAGGCCGCGACGGGAATGATGATCCTTCTTGTGCTCCTTCAGATGCTCGGTGAGGTACTGGATACGAGCCGTCAGCACCGCAATCTGCACCTCCGGCGAACCGGTATCGCCTTCGTGCACCGCATACTTCTGCATGATTTCTGTCTTTGCTTCCTGAGTCAACATGTTTCTGTTCCTCCTGATTTATGAAAATAAATTGCCAATGGCTAAGAAGACGTCGGAGTGTCGCCATCCGAGCCAAGGCTCCTAAGACCTCTACCAGTATATCACAGGATTTCAAGCCCTGTAAACATTTATCTGCTAACTGAACGATATTTCTGCCAGACTTTTTTTGCCGCTTCCCTGTCCCGGTGCATCTGCTTCACCAGCAGCTCCGCTGATGCGAATTTCCTTTCACCGCGCAACTGCTCAAAGAAGCTCACCGCCAGGACCTGATCGTATATATTCTTGCTGAACTCCTGGATATTCACTTCCATGCGGGTCTCTCTTTCGCCTGCAAATGTCGGATTGCGGCCGATATTCGCCAGGGCTGCATAGGTTCTTCCGCCATAGGCTGCCTCCGCTGCATAGACTCCTGCAGGCAGCATGGCCCGCTGCGGGCCGATGGCGATGTTGGCAGTGGGGAAGCCCAGCAAGCGTCCGCGTTTGTCACCGTGTCGCACCCTGTCCAGCACAGTGAAGGGATAACCGAGAAAGGCATTGGCAGAGGCCAGGTCGCCGGCCAGCAGGCACTCGCGGATACGGGTGCTGCTGACCGCCCTGCCCTCCATTTCCACCGTCGGACAGATTTCCGCTGCAAATCCATAGGTACTGCCTGCACGTTGCAGCAGACGCCGTGTGCCACGGCCCCGCTCGCCAAAAGTGTAATTCGCACCTGTTACCACGTAGCGCGGCGCGAAATGCGCCTGCAGCAGCAGCAGGAAGTCCTCGGGGCTGACCTGGGAAAACTCCCGCGTGAAGGGCACCGACATAAGAACGTCCACTCCCAGAGTCTCCAGACGTGACTGCCGCAGCAGGTTGTTGCCAATCTGGGGCGGCAGGCTCTCCGGGGCCAGCACGGACAGGGGATGATTGCTGAAAGTATAGACCAGCGACTTGCCGCCGACTTCCCTGGCCAGCTCCACGGCCCGCCTGACAATGCACTGATGCCCCAGATGCACGCCGTCGAACATACCCAGGGCTACAACAAGTTTAGGATATTTTTTTCGCAGATCCGTCAGCTTAGTATAGACTTCCATCGAAAACAAAATCTCCTGATTCTAATTTTGCACAATGACCTTGCGCGCCGTCACGGACTGCGTGCCAGCATCGTAATAACCTATGCCGAGGAACTCGCCCTCCGCATAAACACGCAGCTCACCGCTCTCACCCGGATAGCAGCGTTCTGTGCTTGAAAGCCCATTGCAAAAGGCCCTGCGGCGTCCCTTACGCAGCTCATAGCGCGGCAACTGCCCGAGGCAAAGATCCGGGGGCAGCAGGGCTGCCGCCCCCTGGGCGGCCAGTTCCTCCAGGCTCACAGCCTCCGCCAGCACAAAGGCACCTACGCGCCGCCGCACCAGAAAAGACATGGCAGCCGGAATGCCCAGTGCCTTGCCTATATCCGCACACAGGCTGCGAATATAGGTTCCCTTAGAGCAATCCACATCAAGGATGATGCTATCTGCATGCACGGCCAAAAGTTCCAGGCGATAAATCTCCACCTCACGCTCCGGCATCTCTACCTCCATGCCCTCACGCACCAGGTCGCAAGCCCTCCTGCCTTCTATCTTGATGGCTGAATGGGCTGGCGGCACCTGCTTGATTCTGCCTTTGAACTGCCGTAAAGCCGCCTCTATGCTCTCCCTGGAAGGCAGCACAAAATCCTGCTGCTTTGCTATTATCTCGCCTGTATCGTCGCCGCTGTCCGTAGCAAAGCCGAATCGCACCTCGGCACGGTAAGTCTTGCCCGTGGCCTCCAGGTATTCAATGAGGCGAGCCGAAGGGCCGACGGCCACCGGCAGTACCCCTGACGCCCCAGGATCCAATGTCCCCGCATGGCCGACACGCTTCTGATGCAGCACGTGGCGCACATAGCCCACCACATCATGGGATGTCATGCCGGGAGGCTTCAAGATGTTCAGGAAGCCGCTGAGGTTGGCAGCCGCAGCTTCCTCTGCCGGAGCGCCCTCATTTACTGCGCCGCCGCCCCTATGGCTGCCGACGGCTGCGTAGGGTCCCCTGCACCTGCTGCTTCCCGCAGCGCGGCCTGGGCCTCATCAACCTTGTCAGTCGGAGCGAGGGCCGCATCTATTGCCGCCTTCAGCTCTTGCCTGGCCTCATCATAAGGTTTTTCAATGCCGCAGCCTGCAGCACGCTTATGCCCGCCGCCGCCAAACTTAGTGGCGATAGCACTGACATCTATGCCGTTGGAGCGCATGCTGACCCGCGCCTTGCCCTCCTCCTTGTACTTCAGCACAGTAGCGATTTCTACGCCCTCAATCACACGCAGCATATCAATCAGGCTGTCCGTGGCCTCAATTTCCTGCATCTGCTCATAACTCAGGAACACACCGGCTGCACGGCCCTCATGCCAGAGCTCTACATGCTGCAACGCATCCGCCAGCCCTTTCACATGGCTATAAGGGCGGATCTCCATCGCCTCAGAGATGATGTTCGGCTCTACCCCCGCCTCCAGCAGACGCGCCGCCGAGCGCATCGTGAAGGGCGAAGTATTGGAGAACTTGAAAAAACCTGTATCGGTGGCAATGCCGGTATAAAGTGCCATAGCCAGGGGCAGCGTCAGCTCCACGCCGGAAAGCTCCCAGAGCTGGTAGATAATTTCCGCAGTAGCCGCGCGGTGGCCGTCCAGATAAAGGAAATCTGCCGCGCCCCCGTTGGTCGGATGATGGTCGATATTCAGTATCGTTGCCTGTACAGCATCGCGCACAGCGCCTATACGGTCAAGGGATGCATCGAGGACAACCAGCAAATCCGCCTGATAGGTCTTGCCCTCCTCCGGCTTCTGGATGAGTTCATGGCCCGGCAGCACATCATAGCGCGTCGGCACATCGTCATCCAGCAGCAGCAGGATATCCTTGCCCAGGGCCTGCAGCATATGCCCCAGCCCCAGCAGGGAGCCGATGGCATCCCCGTCAGGATTCTGGTGCGCAGTCAGCACCAATTTCCTGGCCTTCCTCAATTCAGCCAAGGCTTCTTCCAATGTGATGGTCATTCGGCACCTCCGTTGTCTGCGGCCTCTGACTGGGCTTTGCGCTGGGCCTGCTCCTCACGCTGCACTTTCAGCAGCAGCTCCTGGATATGCGCGCTGTAATCCAGCGATTTATCCAGGGCGAAGGTAAGCTCCGGCGTGAAACGCAGGCGGATGCGCTTCCCGATCTCCCGGCGGATAAAGCCCAGAGAACTCATAAGTCCCGCCCATGAGTCCTTGACCTGCTGCTCGCTGCCCATCAGGCTCACATAGATTTTGGCTTCGCGCAGGTCGCCAGTACACTCCACAGAGGTCACAGTGGCAAAGCCAATGCGCGGATCTTTCAGCTCACGCAGAATTATTTCGCTGATTTCCTGCTTCATAAGCTCCTGTACCTTTTCCACCCGTAACTGGCTCATAAAAAACCTCCCATATAGCAAGGCAGGAAACGACAGAGCCGCCCTGATAGAGCCAGCCTGCGTTCCCTGTCCGCTGCTTATTCCTTATGTTTTAGTCTTCTGTCTGGGCAGACTCAGCCTCGGCCTTGGCCTGCTCCTCACGTTTCCTGGCAGCAGCCTGGTTTGCCTCGGCAATGGAAGTAGCCACTTCCTCCATGGTGTAGGCTTCGATGATATCGCCTTCCTGGAAATCACGGAAATCGACGATGGAAATACCGCACTCATAACCGGCGGCCACTTCCTTCACCTCGTCCTTGAAGCGGCGCAAGGAGTCGATTTCGCCATCAAAGATCTCGATATTATCGCGGATAATGCGGATCTTTGAATTATTGTAAATCTTGCCATCCAGCACATAGGAACCGGCTACCAGAGCCTTGGAGAATTTCATGACCTTGCGGATCTCGACACGGCCCTGGATGACCTCTTTGTACTTCGGCTTCAGCATGCCGCTCATGGCATCCTTTACATCATTCAGTGCATCATAGATGACACGATAGGTACGGATATCTATATCCTCACTGTCAGCCAGCTTGCGCGCATTCGCGTCCGGACGCACATTGAAGGCGATAATGAGCGCATTGGAAGCCGAAGCCAGCATGACATCGGATTCATTGACCGCGCCCACGCCGGAATGAACGATGGAAACGCGAACCTCGTCATTCTTGTTGAGACCCAGCAGGGAGGAATTGAGGGCCTCGACAGACCCTTGCACATCCGCCTTGACCACGATATTGAGATCCTTGATCTCGCCTTCCTGGATCTGCTGGAACAGCGCATCCAGGGAAACCTTCTTCGACTTGATGAGCTGCGTGCGCTGGCGTTCGACGCGGGCCTCCGCAATGGACTTCGCCTGCTTCTCATCCAACACGGCCAGCACATCGCCTGCCGAGGGTACATCATTCAGGCCAAGAATCTCCACCGGAACGGAGGGGCCGGCCTTTTTCACATTATCGCCCCGGTCATTGACCATGGCGCGAACCTTGCCGTAAGTCGTGCCGCAGACGATGGAATCACCGATGCGGAGCGTACCGTTCTGCACCAGCACGGTGGCAACCGTACCGCGTCCCTTATCCAGCTTGGCCTCGACAATGACACCGCGGGCATCACGATTCGGATTGGCCTTGAGCTCCTTGACTTCCGCCACCAGCAGAACCATTTCCAGCAGATTGTCGATGCCCATCTTCTTCTTGGCAGAGACAGGCACCATGATGGTATCCCCGCCGTATTCCTCCGGCACGAGGCCATGCTCCATCAATTCCTGTTTCACGCGGTCAGGATTTGCACCCGGCTTATCAATCTTGTTGATAGCCACTATGATGGGTACCTCCGCAGACTTCGCATGGTTGATAGCCTCAACAGTCTGGGGCATCACGCCGTCATCAGCCGCCACGACCAGGATGGCAATATCCGTGATCTGGGCACCACGGGCACGCATGGCCGTAAAAGCCTCATGGCCCGGAGTGTCGAGGAAGACAATCTTCTTGCCCTGGCACATGACCTGATAAGCACCGATATGCTGGGTAATGCCGCCGGCCTCATGGGTAGAAACGGAAGTATTGCGGATGGCATCCAGCAGGGAGGTCTTGCCGTGATCCACGTGGCCCATGACCGTCACCACCGGCGGACGGAGTTTCAGGGACTTCGGATCGTCCTCAATCTCTGGTATCAGGGTGGGATCTACATCTGGCGGCAGTTCCTCGCAGGTAACGCCGAATTCTGAGGCAACCAAAGCAGCCGTATCAAAGTCGATTTCCTGGTTGATGGTCGCCATCACGCCCATCAGGAAAAGCTTCTTGATGACCTCGGCAGCCGTGTAGCTCATTTTGGAAGCCAGATCCTTGACAGCGATGCTCTCGCCAACCTTGATATGCTTGGGCCGCGCAATCTCTACCTTCGGTGCGGGCTGCACATTCTTCTTGCCGCGGCGGTTGCTGCGTCCGCTGCGGTTGCTGCCATGCTCATTGTTATTGTTTCGCTCACTGCCGCGGCCATTGCGCTCGCTCCTGCCTCCGCGCTCACCGCGGCCGCCTCTGCCACCGCCATTTCGTTCGCCACGCTCGCTGCCCCGGCGATTGCCGCCGCTGCGACCGCCGCCGTTGCCGCTACTGCCGCTGTCGCTTCTGCGCTGTCCACCCTCAGAAAAGTCACTTGCCTGGCCTGCATTATTACGCTGGCTGTTTTGAGCCTGCTTTGTTTCTGCCTTACGCTCCGGCTTAGCCTTCGGCGCCGGTGCCTGCTGAGGTTTCTCCTTGGCTTTTGGCTTCTCCTGTGCCTTCGGCTGGGGTCTCGCCTGCTCCTTGGGCTGAGGTGCTGCCTTCGGCTTCTCCTGCACCTTGGCAGGCTGCTGCGGCGCTGCAACCTTGGGCTTTTCGGCGGTTCCCGTGAAAGCCTGCTTCACTACCTTATAGCCATCATCATCAACACTGCTGAAATTATTGTTGACCTTATAATTATTGCGCTTCAGGATATCCAGCACTTTCTTGCTGTCAGCACCGAACTCCTTAGCCAATTCAAAAACCCTGTATTTCGACATTGCTCCACCCCGCTTGATTTAGATCATATTTTTTCCTCCAGTATCTTCTGGAGCTTAGCCGCAAACCCTTTATCCAAAAGAGCCGCAACCGCGCGGTATTCCTTGCCAAGACACGTTCCGAGCGCGTCCCGGTCCAGGATTTCCACGCAAGGTATTTTATATTTGCTGGCTGTTGCCAGATATTTCGCTTTGGATTCTTCGGAGGCATCCCCTGCAATGAGCAACAGCACAGCCTTGCGCTCCTGCATAGCCTTCTCGGCAGCAAAAGCTCCCGAGACAATCCTATTGGCACGCTGTGCCATGCTCAAAAGATTTGACAGGCGCTCGCCCTGTGTGATAGCCATCAGCGCTGTGCCTCCGTGCCGCCTGCCTGGGGCAGCTCTGCCAGTGCCTGGGCCAGGCTCTGATAGACCTCCGGCGCGACCTGCCCCCGGAAGGAGCGTTCCAGGCCGTGATTTTTCCTGACGGCTTCCAGACAGGACAGCTTCGGGCAAATATAGGCACCCCGTCCCGGCTTTTTGCCGGTCAAGTCCACCGCATACTCGCCCTCCGGGCTGCGCACGATGCGCAGAAGCTCACGTTTAGGATGGCTTTCCCTGCAGCCAAGGCACAGCCGCTCCGGGCTTTTCTTCGTCTTCATGGCTCAATCCTCGACCGCATCCGCGATTTCGGTAATTACATCATCAGCCGTGAAGCCTGTGTCGCCCTCGACAGCGACTTCGTTCATCTCAGGTGCCAGCACCTCACCGGCGGCCTGGCTCTCGCTCTTGATATCTATCTTCCAACTGGTCAGCTTCGCCGCCAGACGTGCATTCTGGCCCTCCTTGCCAATGGCCAGCGACAACTGATAGTCTGGCACAATGACGCGGGAAACCTTCTCGTCCTCATTCACGGCCACCGAAACGACTTGGGCGGGGGATAGCGCATTGGCAATGAACTTCGCCGGGTCCTCGTTCCATTTCACGATATCGATTTTCTCATCGCCCAGCTCATCCACCACAGCCTGCACGCGCAGACCACGGTAGCCAACGCACGAGCCCACCGGGTCTACGGACTCGTCAGCGGAGTATACGGCAATCTTTGAGCGGTTGCCCGGCTCCCGGGCCACGGACTTGATTTCCACTATGCCTTCCTGGATCTCCGGCACCTCCAGCTCAAACAGCCGCTTCAGGAGGCCCGGATGGGTACGGGACACGACAATCTGCGGTCCGCGATTAGTTTTCTTGACTTCCACCACATAGGCCTTCACCCGCTCGCCAATCTGGAAGCTCTCGCCGGGAATCTGCTCCTGGGGCATCAGCACAGCCTCGGTCTTGCCCAAGTCAATGAAGACATTGCCATTCTCAATATGCTTGACAAGCCCCGTCATGATATCGGCCTCACGGCTCTGGTATTCATCGTAGATGATGCCCCGCTCTGCCTCGCGGATGCGCTGCACCACCACCTGCTTGGCGGTCTGGGCCGCAATACGGCCGAAGTTGGCCGGTGTCACCTCGATTTCAATGACATCGCCCACTTCATATTCAGGACGTATGGTACGCGCCTGCGGCAGGGAAATCTCGGTGATTTCATTCTCCGTCTCCTCCACCACGGTCTTGATGGCATACACATGGTAAGCGCCTGTCTCGCGGGAAAGGGTAACACGCACATTCTGCTCAGAGGCAAAATTGCGTTTATAAGCGGAAATCAGGGCTGCCTCAATGGCCTCGAACAATACTTCCTCCTCGATACCCCTCTCCCTGCCCAATTCGCGCAGTGTGTCCAAAAACTCCTGGCCGCTGTCCTTGACTGCTGCCTTTGCAGTTTTTCTTCTTGCCAAAATATTTATCCTCCTAATACAATCAGGCTATTTGCCCCAGCATTCAAAAATCAATGTGCAGACGAACCTGAGCGACCATGTCCAGCGGTATCTCACGCGTCCCGTCCAATATGACCTTTTCGCCATCATAGCCGGTCAGTGCGCCGGTCAGCACCTTATCCTTCGTGCCAGGGAGGCTGGCGTAAAGCGTCACATCCACCGGCCTCCCCTGTTCGCGCTCAAAATCACGCGGCTTTTTCAGTACCCTGTCGATACCGGGCGAGCTCACCTCAAGGATATAGCTGTCGGGAATGAAATTTTCCGCATCCAGCTTTTCTTCCAGTTGCTCGCTCAAGCCCTGGCAGTCATCGATCTCGATGCCCCCCGGCTTGTCAATGTAGACGCGCAAGTACCAGTCGCGTTCTTTGACATATTCCACATCCACCAGTTCCATATCCTGCCCCGCAAGCAGCTCCTGCACCAGGGCTTCCACCCTTTCCTCTACCTTGGCCATAATCCACCTCCATACGGATAAGGAAATTCTGCATAAATTCTTTTCTACATAAAGGAAAGAGCGGGCGCAAACCCACTCTTTCCTAACGTTCAAATTCAACTGACGCTAAAAAACATACGAACAACAAATCAACTATTTGATTATAGCATAACGATTTTAGCTTGTAAACCGTCATGCAAAAAAATCATGGGAAAAATCATGTCACCCAAACAGCGAAACCTGGTCGCTTTCACTGAGCCCTGCCAGGCAGCCATGCTCCCGCAGGATTTCCACATTCGTCTTCGAGATACCGGAGCGCCGACGCAGATTATCAACGGAAGTGAACTCGCCTGCCTTGCGCGCCTCAACGATACCCTGGGCAGCTTTCGTGCCCATGCCGGCCAAGGAGGCGAAAGGCGGCAGCAAGGCATTGCCATCAATGATGAACTTCTCCGCATCGGAGCGGTACAGATCCACATGCTCACAGTCGAAGCCGCGCAGATAAAGCTCCCAGGCCAACTGCAGCACTATAAGCGTGGCGTTCTGCTTGGCATCCAGTTTTTGCTCCCTGGCAATGTTTTCCAGTTCCTCAATCTGCTGGTGCACAAAATCCTTGCCCCTGGCAATGACATTAGCGTCAAATTCTGCCGCCCGAATGGAGAAGTACGCCGCGTAATAGGCCAGCGGATAATGCACCTTGCAAAAGGCGATGCGGTACGCCATCATGACATAAGCAGTGGCATGGGCACGGGGGAACAGGTATTTAATCTTCTGGCAGGACTCAATGAACCACTCAGGGATGCCGCCCTTGCGCAGCACCTCCACCACTTCCGGGTCAATGCCCTTGCCCTTGCGCACTTTTTCCATGGTCTTGAAGGAAAGCAGAGGATCAATGCCCTGGTGTATCAGGTACATCATAATATCGTCACGGGCAGAGATGGCATTCTTGATGGTACACTGGCCCCCGCGGATCAAATCCTGGGCGTTGCCCAGCCACACATCCGTACCGTGGGAGAAACCGGATATGCGTACCAAATCCGAGAACACATCGGGATGGGTATCATCAATCATCTGCCGCGTAAAGGGCGTCCGAAACTCCGGGATGCCAAAGGTGCCGCTGGTGGCCCCAAGTTCCTCCGGTGTCAAACCCAGGGCATCCGTGCAGTTGAACAGTGACATCGTGGCTGGGTCATCGAAGGGTATGGTCTTCGGGTCGCGGTGGGTAAGCTCCTCCAGCATCTTGATGACCGTGGGATCATCGTGCCCAAGGATATCCAGCTTGACCAGGCGGCTGGATATGGAATGATAATCAAAATGGGTAGTGATGATACCGCAGTTCATATCATTGGCCGGATGCTGGATAGGCGTGAAGAAATGCACGTCCATATTGCGCGGCACAACCATGATACCGGCGGGGTGCTGGCCGCTGGTGCTCTTGACACCCATGCAGCCCTGCGCCAGGCGGTCGATATAGGCAATATGCTTCTTCTCGCCCTTCTCCTCGAAATACTTCTTCACATAGCCAAAGGCTGTCTTATCAGCTACGGTCTGGATGGAGCCTGCCTTATAGACATTGTCCTTGCCGAACAGCACCTCCGTGTATTTGTGGGCTACTGGCTGATAAACGCCGGAGAAGTTCAGGTCAATATCGGGTACCTTATCGCCATCGAAGCCCAGAAAGACCGCAAAGGGAATATCGTGCCCATCCTTGATAAGCCGCGCACCGCAGACAGGGCAGTCCTTGTCGGGCAGGTCGTAGCCGCTGCCGTAGGAGCCATCCGTAATGAAATGGCTGTACTGGCAGTAGGGGCAGCGATAATGGGGCGGCAGGGGATTGACCTCCGTGATGCCAGTCATGGTCGCAATAAAGGACGAACCTACAGAGCCACGGGAACCAACCAGATAGCCGTCATCATTGGATTTCTTGACCAATCGCTGGGCAATCAGGTAGAGCACCGAGAAACCATGCCCGATGATTGGTTTCAGTTCCTGCTGCAGCCTTGCTTCCACGATTTCCGGCAGATTCTCGCCGTACATGCTTTTCGCCTTGTTGTAGGACATGGAGCGAATTTCATCATCTGCGCCCGGTATCATCGGCGAATACAGATCATCCGGGATGGGCTTGAAATTCTCTATCATGTCCGAGATTTTGCGCGGGTTGGCAATTACTGCCTCATAAGCCAGTTCCTCGCCCAGATAATCGAACTCCGCCAGCATCTCCTCCGTGGTGCGCAGGTACAGGGGCGGCTGCTCGTCCGCATCCGCAAAGCCCTTGCCCTTCATCAGGATGGCACGATAGATATAGTCCTCCTGGTTCAGGAAATGCACATCACAGGTGGCTATCAGCATTTTGCCCAGCTTACGGGCCAGCTCCGCCACCTTCAGGTTGATCCTGCGCAGATCATCGTCGGTATTGATATCCGGGAATTTCTCGCTGCGCTTCAGGAAGTCATTATTGTGGATGGGCTGGATTTCCAGATAATCATAAAAAGACGCAATCTCTATCAGCTCCTCCTCCGCCGCCCCGGCCACGATGGCGCGAATCAGCTCCCCCGCCTCGCAGGCCGAGCCTACCAGGATGCCCTTGCGGAATTCCTGGATGATGGCCTTCGGCAGGCGCGGCTGGCGATGGAAATATTTCATATGCGATAGAGAGACCATCTGGTAAAGATTGCGCAGGCCATTGGGATTCTGCGCCAAAAAGATGATATGGTTCGCATGCTTCTGCTTGAAGTCATTGCCTACCAGATATCCTTCCATGCCGTAAATAATCTTGATATCCAGCTTTTCCTTCTTTCTCAGGTCTGACTGGGCCTTGGCCGCATTCGGGAACGCCTGCACCACGCCATGATCCGTGATGGCCACTGCAGGCCAGCCCCAGCGGGCAGCCGTCTTTACCAGATCCTCCACCGAATCCACCGCATCCATGGAGCTCATGGTCGTATGGGCATGGAGCTCGACACGCTTGACCTCGGCATTATCCTGGCGCCTGGTCTTGTCCTTTCTGGCCAGTCCGTCAAGGAAAAGCATATATTCATTCAGGTAAGTATCGAAACGGATGGAGCCGCGCACACGCACCTCCATGCCTTCCTTGAGCTGGGACACAGCCTGCTCGAATTCCTCATCCTCGCCGCCGTCACGTCCCTTTTTCGGCTTGAAGAACTTCTTGCAGCCAATGCCATTGGTCGCATCTGCAAGCGCAAAAGTCAGCATCTTCGTGCCTGTCTTGAACTCTATGGTCTTCAGGGAAACCAGCGTACCCTCCAGAATGACGTTCTTTGTCTCGCCCTCCAGCTCGTCGATACGCACGGCCTCGCCCATCACGCTGCGGCCAAAGAGCAGGCTGCCCGCCCCCTGCACGACCAAGGGCGGATTTTCCTGGGCAGGCTTTGCGGCAGGAGCAGCCGGGGACCGGGCAGGCTTTGCCTTGGGAGGTACAGCATGTATTTCTTCTTTGGGTGCGGCCTCCCTCTCCTGCCGTACCTGCACAGCCTTCAGGTAATCCGGCGTATTGAAGGCACAGTCAACCTCCATATCGCTCAGCGCTTCTTCGCTGGCATGGCAAATAATCCGGCAATTACAGCCCAGCATCTGCCGCACGGCCCTTTCCAGCAGTTGCTGCACGGAATGGGCCCGCAGAATCTCCCCGCCAAGTTCCCCCGGCACATCCAGGGTCAGTCGGCTGCCATCCACAGAGTATTTCGAGCGCTTCAGCAGGTGAAAGACTACGGGATTGCCCTCTGAGACCTGCGTGACAACCTTTGTCCACACCTTCTGAAGCTCGTCTTCAAGATTGATGACTTCCTGATAGAAGACGACCTCCTTCAGATTGCACTTGGCAGCAATCTGTGCGGATGCCTCCTTCAGCAACGTCTCAGGTATCAAGACCGGCGAGACCAGCACAATCTCCCAACTGTTCGACTTCACAGAGACCTCCACATGCCGGATAGTGCCCGTCCGAAACAGCTCCTTCTGCTCCGCCGTGAGCTTCATGCCCTGCACCAATTCCCAGAGCATATTGTCCTTCTGGGGCACAAGCCGATACTTCTGCATGCCGCAGCCTCCCTTCCCGCAAAACCGACAAACAAATTATAACGCAGTTGTTCAAGTTTTGCCACAGGCAAAACATTCCAATCAGCGTTTCAACGAGGCAGCAGTCTGCCGAGTTATAACGCAGTTGTTCAAGTTTTGCCACAGGCAAGATTCCGCAACGCGAAATCATTCCAGGGAAAATAAAAACTTCCTGCCGGGCAGGCAGGAAGCTTCCGCTTAAATTTTGTTAAACACCCACAGGTAAGCGGCAAAGTCAGTATCAATCTTCTCCACCGTCAGGCCGCTGTGCATCAGTTCATCGCCGCCGTAGACCTGTCCCTTGACCTGCATCTGGGGCTTGCCGGCCCCGTCAACGGATGTGCACTGTGCAGGCAGGTACTCTGTAATCTCATAGTCTGCCTCAGCCTCCAGGCCAGCCAGCTTCAGGATGCGCACCGGAGAGGCCGGTTCTGCCAGTGTCTTGAAGTAGGTAAGCACCACCTGCCTGCCGTCAGCGCTGACAAATTCCCAGGCTGTCTCATTTTTTGTTCCTGCAAAGGGCGTCAGCAGGCGGTGGAAGTTGCCTAGCTGAATTGTCGGGCGCAGCTGCTTATACAGGGCAATATGCTGCTTTACCTGCTCACGCTCCTCGGCACTAAAGCGGGTGATATCCAGCTCGTAGCCGAAGGCCCCCATCAGCGCACACAGGAAACGGGTCTGCAAGCTGGTCACACGGCCCACCTGATGATTCGGCACCACAGAGACATGTGCCCCCATTGTGATGGGTGGAAAGACATAGCTAGTGCCGCTCTGGATAGCAAGACGCTGAATGGCATCCGTGTCGTCACTGGTCCAGGTCTGGGGCATATAGTAGAGCATACCGGCATCAAAGCGTCCGCCGCCCCCGGAGCAGCTCTCAAAGAGCACCTGGGGGAAAGCCCCTGTGATGCGCTCCAGCACGTCATATAGACCGAGCACAAAGCGGGTACGCACTTCGCCCTGACGCTCCGGCGGCAGCTCAGCGGAAAAAGCATCCGTGATGTGCCTGTTGAAATCCCACTTCACATAGTCGATCTCATTCTCCCGCAGAATCCTGCTGACCGCCTCCACCAGATAATCCCGCACATCCTGACGGGAAAGATCCAGCACCAACTGATGGCGGCTATAGGACAGCGGATACTCCGGCGCCCGCAGCACCCAATCCGGGTGCGCCCGGTACAGCTCGGAATCAAAGGATATCATTTCCGGCTCGAACCAGAGACCAAACTTCAGACCGCGCTTATGGGCCGACTCCGCCACCCCCTTCAGGCCGCCCTTGAGCTTCTCCGTATTGACCTGCCAATCACCCAGGGAGGAATTATCGTCCTGGCGCCGACCGAACCAGCCATCATCCAGAACCAGCAGCTCAATCCCCAGGTCAGCAGCAGACTGAGCCAGGGCATCCATCTTTTCATCATCAAAGTCGAAATAGGTGGCTTCCCAATTATTGACCAGAATGGGGCGCAGGGCAGCGCGATGGGGGCCACGCAGCAGATGCTGGCGCACAAGCTGATGGAAATTGCCACTCATCCCGTCCAGTCCTTCTGCACTGTATGCAAGCCAGGCCTCCGGCGTCTGGAATGACTCACCCGGCTCCAGGAGCCAGGCAAAGCCATCCGGCTGGATGCCGCCCACTACGCGGGTGGTGCCGAACTGCTCCACCTCCGTCCTGAAGGAGAACTCGCCGCTCCAGACCAGACTGAAGCCAAAGGCCTCCCCTGCCTGCTCCGTAGTCTCGGGACGTGCCAGGGCCAGGAAAGGTGACTGCTGGTGAGAGCTGGCGCCCCGGCGGCTGCCTGTCTCCTGGATGCCCCGCATCAGACGTATGCGCTCCAGGCTGCGCTCTGCCGCATGGCCGCCATACAGGGACAGACGGTCAAAATCATGATCCGGGAAATCCAGGGCAAAACTGGCCGCCCCCGTCAGGGTCAGAGCATCCTTGCCCGTGTTGCAAAGCCGGGCGCTGCGGGCCACAATGGCAAGATCCGCAAAAATCGTGTAATAAAGCTCTGCCGTCAGATGTCCTGCATAGTCCTTCAGGGTGATAACCAGGGTCTCTGCTTCATCATCCTCTGCATAGGCCGCCGGCAGCCCTGCCAGCCGGGGCTTGCCCGGCCTGATTTCGTAGCCGGCATAGCGCAGCTCGGTGGCTGTAGTGCCATCAGCCAGGCGCACCTCATAAGCCGGGGTGCGGTAGTCCAGATGTCCCCAGGCAGGATATTCCTGGGGCAGTACATCCAATGAGAAAGTGCGCTCATTTTCATAATCCCCCGGCTGGGGCGAAAAGGCGCGGTCAAGGGCCTGGAAAGCCCTGCTATCACGGAACTTGCGCAGCGGTGCCCCCCAATAACGGTGCAGCAGGTATTTGCCGCGAACAACCTGCATCACATAGCTCATTTTGTCATTGCGCAGATGGAAAATCCCCGACTGCTCCTCAAAAGTAATCATGGCTCTGCCTCCCATTCATCAGTAATCAAAACCCACGGAAGCAGAACTCGAAATGCCTGCTCTCGTTCTGGGGACGGTATTCCTGCAGCACCGGCGCGCCCCAGGTATCATCGCCGCCCACACCGCACTGGCCCAGGGACGCCCGCAGATATGTGTACTGCACCGGCGGCAGTTCTTCCTGATGGCGGGCTGCCTCCAGCTCATGGGCATTATGGGGCAGCGCCGAGGCCTCGAAGGGAAGGCTGCCGTATACGCGCAAGCCCCGCCCCCGGCGATCCGTGACCTGCAGCCAGCGCACACCACCATGATTGCCGCACTCCTGGGGCACAAGGTAGGGCTGCATCTGCTCCGCCACTGTCTGCTCAAACACGCCCAAACGGGCACCACGGCGACGGTCATTATAATTATCCTGGGGGCCAAGGCCATAGAACTGCACCCGGTCATACTCAGACGGCAGGGCAAAGAGCATGGCAAAATCCGGTATTTCCGGCAGCCCCTCTGTCCTCGCGTAATCCAGCTCGACCTGCACGGCTCCGCCCCCGCTGACAGTATAGGTAACAGTGCAGGCAGAAAGAGGCTGGGTAGCCAGTTCATAGGTAAAGCGCAGAGAAATTTTGTCCGTAGCAAACTCCTGCCAGCCCAGTTGGCCGAACCAGTTTAATTCCTGCCACTCCCCCCTCATGAACGCTTCTTTTTTCACGCAGCGCTGGTAAAGGCTGGCCAGCTTCCACTGGGCCACCTCAAAATCACGCCGGCTGCCGTAATCGTTGCTTACAGGGGCACGCCAGAAACTGGGGCGCGGCTGCTGCGCAATCAGCTCTACGCCGTCCACCTTGTAGGAGGTAAGGTTGCCCTGGGCACTGGAAAAGAGAATTTCCCAGCCGGAGCCGCGCACGCCCAGATTGATATCCCCCACCACGACCTGCACCTGCGCCTCCGGGGCCATGGCCAAGCGGGGCACATAATGCTGCGACAGGCAAACTGCACCTGCTGGCGTTGCTCCCTGCCCATCAGACTGCAAGTCTCCATCCAGGACCCAAAGGCCCTGCCCAAAGGCCACCTCATAGCCAGCCTCAGCCCAAGGTGTATCAGATTTCAGGCACAGGGAAGCTGTCAGCACATACTCACCCCTGCCGAATTCCGGTACCTGCAACTGACAGGAATAACTGGCTTTCGGCTCCACAGATGGGGCCGGAATGCGTCTGTTCCAGACTTCCCGGCCATCCAACAGCAAGGACAAACGCAGTTCATAAACATCCGCATTGGTGAACAAGGATTTATTTTTTATCGTAATACTGCCCTGCTCAACTTCCAGCTCGAAGTCCTGATAGTTGAACTTCACCTCCTGCAACTTGGAGGTTCCGCTCCTGTCCGCAAACAGAATGCCATCACCGCTGAAATCGTAATCACTGGGACGGTCGCCGAAATCACCGCCATAGGCCAGGGCTTCCCGCCCGTACCTGTCCCGGTGCCAGAGCGCCTGATCTACGAAATCCCAGATAAAGCCCCCCTGGTAGAGGGGGTCTTCCTCCATAAGCTCCGTGTACTTGTGCATGCCGCCGTTGCTGTTGCCCATGGAATGGGTGTACTCACAGCAGATAAATGGCTTATCGCGGTGCTCTGCCAGAAAAGCCTTGATATCGGCCACCTTCGTATACATCTGGCTTTCCATATCGCTGGTTCCGTTATAGCGGCGATCCCAGAAAATGCTTTCATAATGCACGAGCCGCGAAGGGTCACGGCGGCGGAAATACTCACTCATCTCAAAGATATCCTTGCCGCCGCAGGACTCATTGCCACAGGACCAAATGAGGATGCAAGGATGGTTCTTGTCACGCTCCAGCATAGACCTGGCCCTGTCCAGCAACGTCTCCTGCCACTCAGGCTTGTCATTGGGCAGCGTATGCTCATCCCGGGAAAGAACGCCATTTTTCTGCCATGTGCCATGGGTTTCCAGATTCGTCTCGTCAATGACATAGAGACCATAACGATCGCACAGTTTATAGATATAGCTGGAATTCGGATAATGGGAGCAGCGCAGCGCGTTGATATTCTGACGCTTCATCTCGCGGATATCCTTTTCAAAAGAAGACGGGTCCATGGCACGGCCGTTATAACAATCGAATTCATGCCGGTTGACACCCTTGAAGACAATGCGCTTGCCGTTGATTTTCATCAGCTTATCCATGGAATCCAGCTTAAACTCACGGATGCCGATGTCAAGCGGCACAATCTCTGCCAGGGCATCTGCCTCATCAAAAAGGGAAAGCTCCGCCCTGTAGAGTGCCGGGCATTCAGCGCTCCACAGTCTGGCCTGCTCCACCTCAAAACGGAACAGGCAGTCACCGGCCTCGCCCACGGCCAGGGACTCCCTGGCCAGTTCCTCACCTTCAGGAGAGAACAGGGCCATTTCCGCATGTCCCTTAGCCCCTGCCCCAGTCCGCACCGTCACATGGATTTCACCATCTGCATAGTCGTGCACCGGACGGGCCTGCACCTCCACATCCTCGGCATGCACCGAGGGCTTCGTATAGAGACGCACTTCCCGGAAAAGGCCGCCGAAGCGCCAGAAATCCTGATCCTCAATCCAACTGCCGGAACTAAAGCGAAAAACCTGCACAGCCAGCTTGTTTTCACCGGCAACAAGATATGGGGTCAGGTCGAAGTCTGCCGGCGTAAAGCTGTCCTCACTGTAGCCCACATAGTGTCCATTCAGATAAACCGCCAGGGCCGATTCCGCACCCTCGAAGGAAACAAAGGCATTCTGCCAGTTCTCCGGCAGGGTAAAATATTTGACATAGGAACCAACCGGATTCTCGCGCTGGGGCACCTCCCCCGGCTGCACTGCCTCATGCCCATCCCAGGGATAAGCCTGATTCGTGTACTGGGGGCGGCCATAGCCTTCCAATTGCCAATGGGCTGGCACATGGATAGTCTCCCAGCCACGGCAGTCATAATCCGCTGCTTCAAACCCCAGGGGACGCTGGCTGAGATTCCGGGCATAGTGGAAATGCCACAGACCGCTTAAACTGCGGACAAAACTCGATTTGCCCAGGGCCATTTCTGTTCGATTTGCATAATACTCATGGTCACTGTGGGCCGCCTCACGGTTCTCCTGGAAAAACTCCGGATCTGCCAGACGTTCAATAGAAAAATTTACAGTAGGCAAAGCAATCCCTCCTGTTTCGTAAAACCTGCCGGAATGATACATAAGCCGGTCTTATGTAAACGCTTTCTTTTTTTCTGCCTGCATTATACTCTAAAGAACAAGCAAAAGCAAGCGCATTTTTCCCGCAATCAATACACATTTTCCTGTTATGCCTTTTTCCTTCAATATATGCATAAAATGCACAGGAAAAATATTTTTTCTTCCAAAAAGTGCTTGCACAATCGGACAAAACGTGTATAATATAGCTTATAGAAATCGTTTACAGTGCTTTTGCAATAAAAAGTAAACGATTACAAGGATCTAAGGAGGAAGCATTTATGAACAAAAATCTTGTCCTCACAGTCAGCCGCCAATACGGCGCCGGCGGCCGTGAGCTTGCCGGAATCCTGGCCCAGAGGCTGGGGGTCAAGCTGTATGATCGCCAAATCGTGCATATAGCTGCGGCAAAGCTCGGCATCAACGATCTGAGCGAAAAGGAACTCCTGGAGATGGAAAACACCGTCAAGCCTCTCGCCATGTCCTTCATCCCCTTCCATTCTTTCGGGACCCGCATGGGCGAATCAACCAGCGGCATGTTCCTGTCCGAGAGTGCCGCCATCCGCAAGCTGGCTAAAGACGGCTCCTGCGTAATACTTGGCCGTTGCGCTGACTATGCCCTGCGTGATGATCCGAACCGCTTCTCGGTGTTCGTCTGTGCCGATGACGATTTTCGTGCGCAGCGTGGTGAAAACGTTTACGAGGGCAAGAGCCTGAAAGAGCTGAACCGCGAAAATGACAAGCGCGCCCGCTACTATAACTACTACACGGGGCGTACCTGGGGTGACGGCACAAACTATGATCTCGTGGTCAACACCAGCCATGAACCCCTGGAGAAAATCGCCGACGGCATACTCGCCTATATAGAAGCACTGCATAAATGATATTATCAGCACAGCGGTAACTGCTAAGGAGGAAAAAGCCATGTCCAGCAGCAAAAGCCAATTCTGGCAACGCGTTGCGTATGCCTGCGGCACCTTCGGTCATGATGTTTTCTACGCCATGATCGGTTCCTATTTCATGATTTTTGTCACCAGCAATCTATTCCATTCCGATAACCCGACCCATGACCAGTACATGATTGGCATCGTCACTACCATTATCCTGGTGCTCCGCATCGGCGAACTTTTCATTGACCCCTTTATCGGCAACACCATTGACAAGACCAAAACACGCTGGGGCAAATTCAAGCCCTGGGTCATCGTCGGCGCCTTCGTTGCCGCCATCACCCTGGCTATCCTGTTCACAGACATGGGCGGCCTTGCTGTCAGCTCCCCCATGACCTATCTTGTAGCCTTCAGCATTCTGTACTTCATTATGGATGTGTTCTACTCCGCGAAGGATGTGGCCATCTGGTCCATGATTCCCGCACTGTCCTTCGACTCCCACGAGCGCGAGATTACCGCCACCTTTGCCCGTATCGGCTCCGTCTTCGGCGGCCAGTTGGTAACGGTCATCGTTATCCCCGTTGTCCTCTTTTTCTCCGTCAATGAAAACGGCGGTGCAGGCGACCCCCAGGGCTGGCTGGCCTTTGCCTGCATCGGCGGCGGCATTGCCACCCTCGGCGCCATCATCCTCGGCCTCGGCACGAAGGAACAGGAATCCGGGCTGCGGGAGAACAAGACTGATACTTCCTTCAAAGATGTTTTCAAGGTGCTGCTGAAGAACGACCAGCTCATGTGGGTGGGCATTGCCTACCTGGTGTTCGGCCTCGGCCAGAACATCGTCAACAACTTCAATCTTTACTACTTCATCTACATTCTCGGTGATTCCACGAAGTTCTCCTTCCTGGGCATCATCAATGTCATTATCGGCCTGGCCGCCGTTGCCCTTTTCCCTATCCTGACCCAGAAGTTCAGCCGTCGCAAGCTCTTCTTCGCTTCCATAGCCATCATGCTGGCGGCACTGGTACTCTACGCCATGGCTGGCAAGAGCGTTGTCATGACCCTGCTGGCAGCCGGTCTTTTCGCACTGCCCCAGCCCCTGGTCTTCCTGGTAGTCCTGATGACCATTACCGATACCGTTGAGTACGGCCAGCTAAAGCTGGGCCACCGCGATGAATCCCTGATTCTCTGCGTGCGTCCCCTGATCGACAAGCTCGGCGGTGCCATCACCAGCGGCCTGGTCGGTATCACGGCCATCTTCGTTGGCATGACCGCAGGAGCAACGGCTGACACCATCACCGAAGCAGGACGCCTGCACTTCGAGCTGATTATGTTCGCAGCCCCGATTGTGCTGCTCGTCATTGCAACCTTCATCTATCGTGCCAAAGTAACCCTCACCGAGCAGGAACACGCCCGCATCGTGCGTGAGCTTGAGGAGAAATGGGACGAAATCAGCAAGTAATCTCCCCTATCCCTAATCGAGTAGGAGGCTGACCATTATTTGACCAGCCGACCTCTCACACCACCGTGC